>NZ_RHNP01000003.1 GCF_003950295.1 Loigolactobacillus iwatensis | reverse complement strand
ACTTTAACAGAATATAAAAGTGGTGAATCATAATTCCGTCGAATTATGATTCACCACTAATGTTAGTCAGTTTTTGTGCTTTACTGAGTTTTTCTGCCATGCTGTCTCGCCTCTTTTATAGTGAACCAGAGTTAGCAACATTGTTGATTACCAAACCCTCTGACTTCAGTATAACCATCTTTAGCTTTTTTGACACATAATAAATATTATTTCGTGGTTACCGGTAATTCGTTAATAAACTTTTCAACTTCAACTTTCGTCTTGCGGTCCTTGTTAACAAAGCGGCCGAGTTCCTTGCCATCCTGGTAAGCGATAAAACTTGGGATACCAAAAATATTTAGTTCAGCCGCCAAATCAATGTTTTCATCACGATCGACAGCCAAAAAGGTGAAGTCCGAATATTCAGCTTCGATTTCTGGCATTGCTGGCTTAATAAAGCGGCAATCTGGGCACCAATCCGCGGAAAAGAATAACATGTACTTACCAGACTTAATTTGTTCTAATAATTCTGCTCGCGTAACTTTTGGTAAAGCTTCCATGGAAGAACCTCCTCGGGTTGCGATAATTGTAACCTCTTATTAATCTATCTTCAGGCACTATGAAACAAAATTTTGGTCAAATGCTCAATTTTGTCCATTGCTATAGCTTAACTTTCTAGCTTAAAGAATAACGCAAACCACTAAAATGTCCAGTAATTTGACGGTCAAAAGCAACCTGTAAAAAACAGGCTAAACTGGAATTCAGCTAGTAGAATTCATCGTGAACCCAGCGCTCTAATTTAGCATTTGATTAATTGTCGCCGCAACGCCATCGTGCACGTTATCTAAAGTAACTGCTTGCGCTGCCTGCTTAACGCTAGGAATAGCGTTTCCCATAGCTACCCCAAGACCGGCATATTCAATCATGCTCAGATCATTTTGCTGATCACCAATCGCCATCACGTTATCCGCCGTTAAGTTAAGCGTTTGGGCCAACATCGACAACGCACTCCCCTTATTCGTCCCCTTTTTAGTGGCCTCAAGGTAAAACGGAGCGCTTTTAACAAAGGTAAATTGTTCTTCAAAAGGACGCCAAACATCCTGGTGCGCAATTGCTGCATCAAGCACTTTAGGTTGATCGATATACATTCCCTTCGAAATTGTAATACCACGCATTTCCCCAGTTGTTCGGTATGAAAGTGGCAGTGAAACTAATTTAGCCTCGTGAACAGTGTATTCACTCATATCGCGATTGGCGGTGTACATTCGATCACTAGTTTCAACGTGAAAATGAATCGAAAGCTTCTGGGCCAGCGCCTCTAGATCAAGGTAATCGTCGTAGCTTAACGCGTTTGCGCTTATAATTTTTCCGCTAGTTGTCTGGGCCAAGGCACCATTAAACGTCACCACGTACTGATCAGTGGCGGCATTTATGCCTAATGTATCAAGGTAAGCAGTAACCCCAGTCATTGGTCGGCCGGTACATAAAACAACCTTGATTCCTTTTTCCGTTGCAGCCTTTATCGCTTGTGTCGTAGCCGGTGCCAGCTCATTTCTCTCATTTAATAAGGTCCCATCAATATCAATTGCTATTAACTCAATAGCCATAGTCATCCTCCTATAAACGTAATCCAATCTTCTTAAGATTAGCGGAATAACCTTTAATTTACAAGCAGGCAATTAGATATCATAACTCAAAATCATGGGCTGGTTAGTTAACGGATCAATACCCATTTTGGCGTTAATTTGAAAAACTTCGGCCAACATTTGTTCAGTAAAGACTTTACTCGGCGCACCCTGATAGCGAACCTTGCCAGCACGTAAACACAGTAACGTATCGCAAAAACGCGCGGCCTGATTAAGGTCATGAATAACTAAAATAATTGTCTTGTGTAATTTCTGATTTAATTGACGTAATAATTTCAAAATTTCTAACTGGTGCATTAAATCCAGTGAGCTAGTCGGTTCATCAAGCAATAAAATATCACTATTTTGCGCCAAAACCATGGCAATAAAGGCGCGCTGCCGTTGACCCCCTGATAAATTCTTAATTGTTCGCTGTTCCAGGCCAACCATTCCAGCCTGTTCTAGCGCTGTGTTTATTGCTACTTGATCAGTTTCCTGCAATCCTTGAAGTGGCTTTTGGTACGCGTAACGACCATAACTGACTAGGTCACGCACTAAAGTATCCATTGGTGCGCTAGGATTTTGCGGTAAACTAGCAATTTTTTGCGCGCGTTGTTTTGGCGCTAGATCACTAAGCTTTTGACCATCAAGCTCCACAACGCCAGCTTTAGGTTGCCGAAATCCAGATAGCACATTTAAAAGGGTCGACTTGCCGCTGCCATTAGGTCCAATTAGGCCAATGATCTCATGTTCAGGAAAAACAACGTTCAACTGCTTAATAATAACCTGCTGGCGGTAACCAATAACCAGATCTTTTCCAACTAATTTTGCCATGCTAATCCACCTTTGGCTCATATTCATAATTGAGAAACGTTTTCAATTAAATAGCTCTATTTTAGCAGAAGCGGCCTAATATTTATACATCAATTTGCTTGCGAAAATTGTTTTAGGCGCACAAAAATACGCTAATAACTAGGAGAGTGTTTGAAAAAGCGGTTAGATTATGGAGTATAGCCTAGGCGGGCGAAAAGAGACGCGCAGCGGATCGTTCGACCGTCGTAGCTATACGTAATAATCTGCTTTTTCAAACACGTTTCCATCAAACTAATCAGGAAAGCACTCCTTGACCTACTAAGCGATGACAAATTGATTAGCTTCTCCTAGTTATTAGCGTATAAAAAGATTAATTAAGTTTAAACGTACCAAACACTAGCTATCATTCTTAAGTACCTCTTGCTAGTCAATCTTCCGTTTTGGATTCAACAAATTCATTGGGTCAAATAAATCTTTGATCTGGTGTTGAAGCATATCAACATCGTCACCTAATTCTTCATTTACCCACTGATTTTTCAGCATGCCAACTGCGTGTTCACCGGAAATTGTGCCGCCTAGGCGTAAAGTTTCGTGGAACATTAGTTGTAAGGCCTGAATAACTTTTTCAGGGACTTCCTTTTCTTCTTTTGGCCAAATTAAACTTGGATGAATATTGCCATCGCCGGCGTGACCAGCCGTGTAAATATCAACGTCTAATTTTTTGCCAACTTCACTGATGTAATCCATCATTGGCGCTAGCTTAGACATGGGAACTGCCATATCCTCCATCACGTGGTTACCATTGGCAAAAACCGCTGGTAACATATCTTGGCGCAATTTTTCGATTGCAGCTGCTTTCTTTGGATCAGAAGTAACCTGCAAGTTCTGGGCGTTAAACTGATCCAGAATTTTTTCAGTAGCCTTCAAGGCCGCATCGCCACCAGTATCAAGGCGTAAAATCAGCATGGCGCCACTATTGTCAGAATAGTGGGTTCCCTCATACTTATCAATTGCTTCAACCGTGTGCGCGTCCAAAGCTTCAAGCATTGCTGGGTAAACACCAGAGGCGCGAATTTCAGTAACTGCTTTAGATAACTCGGTCATATCCTTGAAAAAAGCAACCCCGGTAACGGATGTGCCCAAAGGAATTGGGAACAACTTAACGGTAATTTCAGTAATGATGCCTAAAGTTCCTTCTGACCCAACAAATAATTGGGTTAAATTGTAACCAAAGGCCTGCTTTAAAGTGCGGTGGCCAAGTGAGATCTCGCGGCCATCCGCCAAGACGACCTTCATCCCTAAGACTGAATCCTTGGTTGCACCGTATTTCACAGTACTCATCCCACCTGCGTTAGTCGCAACGTTGCCGCCAACTGCGGAAATTGGTTTAGAACCTGGATCTGGTGCGTAAAACATACCAATTTTTCTAGCAGCAGTGTCCAAATCCTTATTAATAACACCAGGTTGAACAATGGCAACTTGGTCTTCACGGTTGACCTCTAAAATCTTGGCCATTTTGGCAGTCGACAAGATAATTGCACCATCAATGCCATCAGAGCCGGAAACGGTACTCGTTGCCGTTGTTTGTGGAACAACCGCAATGTGGAATTTCCGGGCAGCTTGTAAAACGCCCTGAATATCCGCGACATCACTGACCGCTACATAAGCAAATAATTTACCAGTTGCAACTTGCATCCCCTGCGCTGCATTTAAATGTTTCGCTAAGGTTGCATCATCTGTATAAACATCAGCGTTAGGCGCTGCTTGTTTTAAATATTCAATTTTTTGTTCATCACTGTACGCACGAAAAACGGCCATACTAAAACTTCCCTTCAACTAATAAAATCAAGTTCCAGAAGCACTTTACCATTTATCATACGCTAGCTCAATCATTTGGCTTCGGCGTAAAGTGCCGCAACCTTTTTTTGAACGTCTTGGTGATCTAAGAACTCCGTATAAGTCGTTTCGGCACGATCAATCGCACCATTTGGCGTTACTTCAACAATATGGTCAGCGATGGTTTGGATAAATTCGTAATCGTGGGAAGTTAAAATAATGGAATCCTTATAATCAACTAAAGCATTATTTAATGCCGTAATTGATTCAAGATCCAAATGATTAGTTGGATCATCTAATAAGAGCACGTTGGCCTTGGTTAGCATCAACTTCGCTAACATGCAGCGAACTTTCTCGCCACCAGATAGTACATTTAATTTTTTCAACACATCATCATTTGAAAATAGCATTTGGCCTAAGAAACCACGTAAAAAAGTATTATCGCTTTGTTCCTTGGATGCAAACTGGCGTAACCAGTCCAAAATGGAAAGTTCACTATTATCAAATTCAGCGTTAATATCCTTAGCCAAATAGCTACGTTGCGTCGTAATTCCCCAAGTAACCGTGCCGTGATCTGGCTGCAATTTACCAGCCAAAATTTGCATTAAAGTTGTCGTTGCCAAATCACTCCGGCTGATCAAGGCCGCCTTTTCCCCTGGCTTAATGGTGAAGGTGATATTATCCAAAATCTTAACGCCATCGACGGTTTTAGAGATGTTTTCCACACGTAATAAGTCATTGCCCAGAGGTCGTTCGCTTTCAAATTTAATGTATGGGTAGCGGCGACTTGATGGCTTAATATCATCTAAGGTAATTTTCTCTAATTGCTTTTTCCGTGACGTTGCCTGTTTCGATTTTGAGGCGTTGGCACTAAACCGAGCCACGAATGCCTGTAATTCCTTGATTTGATCTTCTTTTTTGGCATTAGCATCGGATTTCAACTTTGCAGCTAATTGACTAGATTCCAACCAGAAATCGTAATTACCAACGAATAGTTGGATTTTACCGAAATCAACATCACACATTTGCGTACAAACCGTGTTCAGAAAATGGCGATCATGTGAGACAACGATGACTGTATTGGGAAAATCGCCCAAGAAGTTTTCCAACCATTGAATTGTCTGTGTGTCCAACCCATTTGTTGGTTCGTCCAATAACAAAATATCAGGTTTGCCAAATAAGGCTTGCCCCAGCAAAACCTTAACTTTATCGTTTTCAGTTAGTTCACTCATTTTTAACTGCTGCATTTTTTCATCAATGCCTAATTGCTGCAGTAATTGATCAGCTTCAGTTTCGGCGCTCCAACCGTCTAATTCAGCAAACTCGCCCTCTAGTTCGGCAGCCTTCATCCCATCGGCGTCACTAAAATCAGCCTTAGCGTACAAGGCATCCTTTTCCTGCATGATTTCGTATAACCGCTTATGCCCCTGGATAACCGTATTTAGCACCGTTTCATCTTCAAAAGCATAGTGATCCTGGTTCAGACTTGCCATCCGTTCATTTGGTGAAATCGATACCGTTCCCGTAGTCGGCTTGATTTTACCTTCCAATATCTTCAAAAAAGTCGATTTGCCAGCACCATTGGCCCCAATAATGCCGTAACAATTACCTGGCGTAAATTTCAAATTGACGTCATCATACAGCTTACGGTCGGAAAAACTTAAACTCATATTACTAACAGTAATCAATGAATGAACCTCCTTAATTCGTGTTTCTACATTAGAACAACATTTTTATAATTTTATTAAAATTTCAATTACGATCAACACTAAAAGTACTATTATAACAATCTTTTCATTAAAAATTTCAAATTGACCCAAAGGACCACTCTAACATAGAAACACTTTTCTAGCAAAAAAGAGGCCTCACGTAATCTAGAAAAGAAATCTGGATTACGTGCGACTCTGTTTAAGTTAATGGGTCAATGTGACACTTATAGTTTAGGTCAGGCCATTTGAAGCAAAAGATGGTTTGGCGGTATTTAAAATTAAGTTAATTAGGGCCCATTTTAAAGAAATCCAGCTTACCGTACATTGATTTAGATCGTGTTTTGAAAATGTTTTTAACAGTATCCCCCTAGCGGAAACGTGTTTGAAAAAGCAGATTCCTGCGGTTAGCTACGCCGGTCGAACGATCCGCTGCGCGTCTCTTTTCGCCTAGCTAAGTGTGTTTGGAAATATGCCCTCACTTCTATGTTTAGTTTTGCGGAAACGTGTTTGAAAAAGCAGGTTCCTGCGGTTAGCTACGATCGCCAAATCATCTGTTTCACAGATAATTCGTCAATCTAGGCTAATCCTCAGAACCTAACCGCTTTTTCAAACACTCTCTAGCAATTGTCCCACCTGGCGAACCATCGCCAATTCTTCATTGGTTGGTACTAGCATCACTTGCAGCTTGGCTTCTGGCATTGACAGTAGGCCTTCCTTGCCAGTCGCGTTTAATTTTGAATCAATCGTTACACCTAGTGCTGCCAGCCGTTTACCAATCTCGGACCGTAGTTCGGCATTATGTTCACCAATACCACCCGCAAAAACAAGGACGTCCAAACCGCCTAATTCGGCAAAGTAGCCTCCAACGTATTTAACTACGCGGTTGATAAAAATTTCAATTGCTAACTGCGCCCGGGGATTATCGGTGGCCGCCTTTAAATCACGCATATCAGAAGAGATTCCCGAAATGCCAAGTAAGCCCGACTGCTGATTTAAACGTTTAATGACATCCGTTGCTGAGTCTAGATGCAGCTTCTCCATTAAATAAGGCACAACCGCCGGATCAACATCGCCCGCGCGTGTTCCCATCGTCAAGCCAGTCAGCGGCGTAAAGCCCATCGAGGTATCATAGGCCTTACCGTTTTTTTCGGCAGCCACTGATGAACCACTGCCTAAATGTAAAGTGATCATTTTTAAATCGGCTAATGGTTTACCAAGTAGCTCGGCGGCGCGATTGGCCAAGTATTGATGGCTAATTCCGTGTTCGCCGTAACGCCGAATATTAAATTTCTGCGTATCTTCGTAGGGAATACTGTAAATCGCGTTTTCTTCTGGTAAATCAGTAAAAAATTGACTGTCAAAAACCGCATATTGCGCAACTTGGGGTAAGACGTGCTGCATAATTTTAATATAGTTAACTTCCATTGGGTTGTGTAAGGGCGCAAAAGCCTTCATTGAATCAATTTGCTTTAGACGCTCTGGCGTTACTTTTACCGCGTGTTTGAAGACTTCCCCACCAGCAACGACGCGGTGGCCCACACCACTTAAATCACTTAAGCTTGTGATAATGTTGAGCTCTTGTAATTTGGCTAGCAATAATTGTGCGGCGTCTTCGTGATCTAAATGATCAATTGTTTTCGTATATTTCTTATTGCCCGCATATTTAATGGTAAAAATCGAATCAGCCATCGCCAAACGATCAACTGCACCTTTGGCGATCACCGTTTCACTGGGCATTTCAAATAGCTGCCACTTAAGTGACGAACTTCCTGCATTTAAAATCAAAATTTTTTGCATTGCGCACCTCCGTTATCACTTTTATCATACAGATAAATGCGCGGTGGGAAAAGCCTTATGCAGCGTTTTCAGAAAATAAAGTTTTTAAATTATTGCAAAAAGCTGTTATTGAAGTCGATGTTCACTCTTAGCACAACCATTTTACAAATAATATCGACCTTACCTGCTTAAATTTTTAAAACTTATATCCTAGTAAAGCATGAATAAAGTTGCGTTAGAAATGTAACTTCTGTTTTCACATTTATTTTTGCTATACTTAAAGAGTGTTTGAAAAAGCGCTTAGATTATGGCATATAGCCTAGACGGGCGAAAAGAGACGCGCAGCGGATCGTTCGACTAGCATAGCTATACGCAGGAACCTGCTTTTTCAAACACGTTTCCGCCAACTTAGTCAGGAGAATACTAATGAGCATATTTATCAAACATGACTTGGCTTAAAAAGTAATAAGAGAACCTTGGAGGTAGCAGTTATGACAAGACAGCATCAACGGGATGAACAATTAGTTGCCCTAGATCAGCGCTATTTTGCTGGCGCAGGGCGTTTACCTTTTTTTAATTTAGTCGTTGATCATGGTTTAGGGGCCGAGTTGTGGGACGTTGATGGCAATCACTACATTGATTTGCTGGCCAGCGCATCGGCCGTTAATGTCGGGCACAGCAGGCCGGAAGTGGTCCAGGCCATCAAACAACAGGCTGATCAGCTTGTTCACTATATTTCGGGCTACTTTTACCACCAACCTGAAATCGAATTGGCTGAGCGTTTGGCTAAATTAGCCCCTGGTACTGCGCCGAAGAAGGTCTCTTTTAGTACTTCTGGCTCCGAGGCCGCCGAGGGCTTAATTAAATTTGCCCGCGCCTATACCAAACGGCCAATCATCCTTTCTTTCAGTAACAGCTGGCACGGTACGACTTTGGGTGCCGCAACTTTGTCCGCAATTAGCCCAAACATGCACCGAAAAATGGGCCCTTTACTACCTGACGTCTACCACGTTCATTTTCCAAACGCTTATCGTGATCAATTACCCAACGAAACGACGGCGGCCTTTGCCAACCGTAGCTTTTACGAATTCAAACAATTATTTGAGCGTGACCTACCCGTTGAAGAGGTAGCCGCAATTATCATTGAACCGATTCAAGGTGACGCTGGAATTATTGCACCGCCAAAGACCTACCTACAGTCTTTGGCTAACTTTTGTCGGCAAAATGGAGTTCTGTTTGCCGTTGACGAAATTAACCAAGGATTAGGTCGTAGCGGTACTTACTGGTCGATTGATCACTACGGTATCGTCCCTGATTTATTGGCCACGGGTAAATCGCTGGCGTCAGGCATGCCTTTGTCGGCAGTGATTGGTCGTTCTGAAATCATGGACAGTTTGCCGGCACCGGCCAACGCAACAACAACTGCAGCCAATCCAATTTGTTGTGCAGCTGCCCTAGCCACTTTGGATGTGATTGATCAAGAAAAATTAGTTACTAAATCAAAAATTGATGGTCAGTATGCCGCCGACAAGTGGCGCGCACTACAACAAAAATACACCTTAATTGGCGACGTGCGCTGCATTGGCCTGAATGCTGGAATTGAGCTAGTTACTGATCGACAAACAAAACAGCCAGCAGTTGACGCTGCCCAAACAATTATCCGCGACTGCTTTGAACACGGCGTTTTAATGATTACTGGTCTGGATCATATTTTACGGTTCCAACCACCACTAGTAATCACCCGCGCACAATTGGATCAAGCTTTTACGGTGATTGATCAGGCTTTTGGACGCTATTAAAGTACGTTGCTAAATCTGACTTTTGCGCTACGCTGACTTAGTCCACGCGACAACGGCAGTAATACTCAGAGCCTGCGTTCCTTTCCAAATAAGTCGGATAACCACCGTAACTACAACTCATTATGTGCGTAATTTTGCTTTAATTTGAACAGCGATTTAATGGACAGTGATTTTTAAAACCTTATAATAAAGTTGGATAAAGCATGACCAACAAAATTGCTGATTTTGTCCAAATAATGAACAGTGTTAATTTTTGTTATCAAGGAGATGCATTATTTATGAACGTACAGGATAAATTTGACCAAATTATGCAAGAAGCCGCTCAAGTAGCCATTGCAACGTTAACGATTGATGGTCAGGCGCCAGATGTTAGAATCGTTTTATTTGTTTATCTACCAGAAACACATCAACTATTGTTCATGTCCGGTGCCGATTCACCGAAAGTCGCGGAAATCACCGCCCATTCCGTTGCAGCCTTTACCACGCAAGCAGTTAGTGAACAAAAGTACGCCCGCGCCAAGCAGGCTAAGATTCAAAAAGTAACGTTAACTGACTCAATGAAGCAGGCTTACTTTGATAAATTCCCAAATAGTGCCGCTTATGCTGCACATAATGATTTCTTTACGGTTGACTTTAATTCAGTTGACGTTACCGCTGATAATCAAACAGAGACGTTAACGTTTTAATCGAAGTTAGCTGAATTTGCAGCTGGGAACAGTGAATTTTGATTTAAAAGGATTAGGGCGTATCTTCAAAATCAATGAACCTATTCCGTTACTGAAATTTTGCGGCTATTTAGTAAGGTAATTTAGAAAAAGTCGAACACTTGCTTTGAAAATAGTTGAATTCTTACAAATAACGAACAATTTTCAATTTGAAGATTTGACCTAAATAATGTTAAAAAATTGATTTTATAACCTAAAACGGCTACGGCAAAAATAAAATTTTGTCGTAGCCGTTTTTGTGTGTCATGTGCAACTAATTGCAGTTAAAAAGTTCTTATTACTATTCTTTATGCCCGCTGCCCGGGCTATCTTGGCCTTTTTTAACTGTATAAGATTTGGCGCCAGTCCCTGCAAGCTGACCCCCTTCAGCGATCAAATATTCTGGGCGAATTGGTTTGTTCGCCAAAAAGGCCTCCAAAATCTCCCGCGTTCCGGCAGCATAGCGTGCCTGGGCCGAAAGCGTTGTGCCTGACATATGTGGCGTCATGGCCTCATGAGGCATTGATCGCCATGGATGATCGGCGGGCGCAGGCTGTGGGTACCAAACGTCCCCAGCATACCCGGCCAACTGACCAGATTTCAGAGCGGTAACGATGGCATCACGATCAACTAATTCACCGCGACTATCGTTAACAATGTAAGCACCGCGCTTCATTGAATTGATCATTTCCGTATCAAATAAATGATAGGTTTCGCTGTGCAAAGGTGGGCATAAAACAACTACGTCCATTTTTGCCGCCAACTCGTGAACGTCTTTAATGTAAGTCGTACCAAGTTCTTGTTCTAACTCGGTGGATAATTGATGGCGCTTATTGTAAAACAAATTAACATCAAATGGTTTGAGGCGCTTCAGCACTGCCTGGCCAATTCGACCGGCACCAACCACGCCAACTGTCATGCCCTCTAAATCATAGGCATGTTCCACGATGTCAGCAATATTCCAACCGCCGGAACGAACAACATCGTGGGCGGGCACAAAGTTGCGGACCAAGGCAAGGACCTGCATCACATCATGTTCGGCGACACTAACACTATTGCTATATGTGACTTCGGCCACAGTAATATTATGCTGATTAGCGGCGTTAAGATCAACGTGATCAGACCCAATTCCGGCCGTAATCGCCAATTTTAATTTTTTGGCCTTTGCAAGCCGTTCAGCTGTTAAATAAGCCGGCCAGAATGGTTGCGAAATCACCACATCTGCATCTGGTAATTCACGATCAAAAACCGAATTAGGCCCCTCTTTATCAGAAGTGACAACTAATTCATGACCTTGGGCCTCAAGAAATTTTCGTAAGCCAAGCTCACCGGAAACACTACCCAGTAATTGTCCTGGGGTGAAGTCGATTGCCTTAGGCGTTGGCACACTACTACCATCAGGATACTGCGTGATTTGCGGAATTGAATCCCGGGCGTAGTCGGTTGGGTAACCATTAATTGGATCTGGGTATAAAACACATAAGATTTTGGCCATTTAAAATCCTTCTTTCTTAATTTAAAGTGAAAATTTTGTTTACATTTTTCATTATACTTTAATTTTAGGAAAGCGCTTCATTTTTTTGAATTATTTTTCTTATCCGTCGATAAATTAAAGAAGTGTGCCAAAAGTTGGTTTTGGGTTTACTGCGTAACGTAAGCTAATCTAATAACCGCACTGTGGTTATTAGATTAGCTGCAGTCGTGTTTGAAAAAGCAGATTCCTGCGGTTAGCTACAACAGCCAAATCACCTTTTTCAAAGGTAATTCGTCTGTTTAGGCTAATCCTCAGAATCTAATCACTTTTTCAAATACTTCCGTTAGGCACGTGAACTCAGACTTTTGGCACACGTTCTAGCGTAATGCTCAGGAATAAGTCAGGGGGCTAGAACTTTTGTCCCAACCGCTCAGAAAAAAATACTAGCCTGCTGGTAGTTTAATTTAAAAACTGACTGGTTTGATATTTAACCGATAAGTAGTGTCGAAAAGACACACTGACCAGTAGCACTGCTACAAAAATAAGATGGGGTTGGGACAAAAGCCCTAGCCTCATCTTATTTTTGTAGCAATGTGTATCCGCTGACCGACTGCAGTAATTCTAAATCACAGAACTGAATCTAAACGTTCTTAAAATTTCTTATTTCTAAAATTGCATTGTCAAAAGCGCGCGCACGCCTGCATAAGCCATAAACGCAATGACAATCCAACCAGTGATCAGCAACCACCGGGGATGGCGGTAAGTTGCCCCCATGATCTTCTCTTTCGTTGCAGCGACCAGCAGAATCGCCAACGCAATTGGTAAAATTAGCCCATTAAGTGCCCCTACAAAAACGAGCACTTTGGCTGGATTACCAATAAAGTAGAAAATTGCGGTTGAAGCAACAATAAAAGCAACAATCAACCAAGAACGGAAACGCATATACTTATTTTCACTACTTTGATTGACTGTGTAATCTAAGAAAGAAACGGAGGTGAAGGTCGACCCTAAAGTTGAAGTCATCCCGGCCGCTAATAGCAACAGGCCAAAGAATTTATAACCAAACTGGCCTGCGGCATCTTTAAAGATTGAAGCGGCTGGATTAGCTGGATCCAATTTATGGCCGGCCATAACAACGGCTAAACCGGCTAAGAACAACATCACCCGAATAATGGAGGCAATGGTAATCCCGGTTAATGCGCCTTCCTTAACGTACTTGATGTTTTCTTGACCGTGAACGCCGCCTTCTAACAAACGATGACCACCAGAGAAAGAAATATAGCCACCAACTGTCCCACCAACGATGGTCACGATGGAATAGAAATTAACGTGCGTCGGCATAAATGTATGCACGATCGCTGGCTGAATCGGAACTGTCGATACTGCCAAAATGTAAATCAAAATACAAACCTTAATAACGGCCAAAAATTGAACCGAACGATCAACAACTAACATGGCATTCTTAACTAAAAAGATAACGATTGCTGCGGCGGCGGCAATCAGGGCACCATTTTCCGGTGAAATACCAAAGAGGACGTTTAGCCCAAGGCCTGCACCACCAACGTTCCCGATGTTAAAGAAAAAACCACCAATAACAATGAGGGCCGTCAGCAAATACCCCAGTCCAGGAACCACTTCGTTGGCCAAAACCTGTGCCCTTTTTCCTGAGACCACGATAATGCGCCAAATATTCAATTGAACAATAACATCAACAATGATACAAATTAAAATTGCAAATCCAAAATCGGCGCCCATCTTCCCCGTGAAAGTTGCCGTTTGCGTTAGAAAACCTGGCCCAACTGCGGCCATTGCCATCATAAAGGCTGCCCCCATGGCAACACTAAGTGGTGAACGTTTCTTTGCTGTTTGATTCTCTTTCATTCAATTCTCTCCCTTCATGCTCGAGCGTGTTTAAAAAGGCAGATTTCTACACTTGCCATAGTTGAACCAACAGCAGATGGCCAATCAAGATTATTAGCATGTACTGCGCTTCGGACTTCGATTCATCCTGATACGGTCGACATCATCAGTAATGCTTGGAACCTGAATGCCCTTTTTAAACACTCGCTAAACTGCCTTTACGTCAATTCCAGCAGCCAACAACGCTGCGTGAATTTTTTGAACGAAAGCAACTGCCTTTGCGCCGTCACCGTGGACACAAACCGAATCTGGCTTTAAAGCAATTTTTTGGCCATCAACCGCAGTGACACTTTGCGATTCAATCATCGCAATCGTCCGTTTAACGGCCGTTTCTTCATCGGTTACCATCGCGTTGGGCTGTGAACGTGGAACTAATGAGCCATCAGCTAAATAATTTCGGTCGGCAAAAATTTCCTGGGCGTAAGGTAAATTAACGTCCTGGGCCGCTTTAATCAGCTGACTGTTAGCCAAGCCGAATAAAATCAGCGTTGGATCAACTGCCTTGATGCCTAAACAAATTCCCCGGGCCAAATCGTAATCCTTAGCCGCCATGTTGTATAGCGCACCGTGCGGCTTAACGTGGTGTAACTTTCCCGTTTGGCTAAAAGCAGCCAAGGCGCCAACCTGATACTGAACGTAGTCTTTGGCCTCAGCAGGTGTTATTTGCATTTTGCGGCGACCAAAGCCCATTAAGTCCGGCAGACCAGGATGAGCACCTAAGGCCACGTGATTTTTTTCGGCTAACGCAACGGTACTAGCCATCACGGTTGGATCGCCGGCGTGAAAACCACAAGCAATATTGGCCGAAGTGACGTAGGGCAAAACCTCAGCGTCCAAACCTAAGGTATAACGACCAAAACTCTCACCAAGATCACAATTTAAATCTATTTTTGCCACGTTAAAAACCTCCTAAGTTTTCTAAGGACTAATTTCAGCATCTAAACCTATTTTGAAATGTGCCTAAAGAAGCAGAATCTAAGCGCTTTTTGAAGCTTGCTTAAACGTGCTTAAAAAAGCAGATTCCTGCGCTTAGCTACAATCGCCGAATCATTTGCTTCGCAAATAATTCGTCAATTTAGGCTAATGCTCAGAATCTAAACGCTTTTTGAAGCACTCTTACAGTTGATACTTCAAATCGGTATCTTTGATGTCAGTTACCAGCATGTGACCAGGTGCGTGGGTAATAACGAAATCTGGTTTGCTTGCAACGACAACTGCTTGCGGTGTCACCCCACAGGCCCAAAATACTGGGACCTCACCAGGATTAATAGTCACTGCATCGCCGTAATCTGGTTTAGAAATATCCGTAATGCCAATCGTCGCCGGATCGCCAATCTGCAATGGTGTACCGTGGACTTGCGGCAACTGTTCAGTCACGGTTACGGCGCGAACAATTTGATTTTCCGGAATTGGCCGCATGCTGACAACGTAATTGCCGTGAAAACGACCAGCTGACTTGGCCGGAATATTGGTATTGTACATCGGCACATTGACGTGCTCCGTAATATGGCGCATTTCGATTCCCGCCGCAATCATGGCCGCTTCAAACGAAAAACTGCACCCAATGAGAAAACTAACCAAATCAGGTCGCCAATAATCAACCACATTTAATGGTTCAGCCACTAGTTTCCCCCTTTGATAAATTCGGTATTGGGGAAAATCCCGGGCCAAATCAACATCCTGAGCAAATTTTTGTAACTGGCGACTGCCGCTATCCGTGACTTCTAAAATGGGGCACGGTTTAGGATTACGCTGTGCAAATAGCAAAAAATCGTACGCATCTTTCTCAGGTAAAATCACTAAATTAGCCTGCGTATAGCCGGGACATAAGCCACTTGTTTGATCGCAAAACTGCTCAGTTCGACACGCCTGGCGCAATTTGGTAGGCGTCAGTGTTAGTTCTGTATCCACTATCGCATGCATCTCCTTAGTTTCCAAAAACCAGAAAGTATTTGAAAAGGCGCCCGGATTTCAAGCACGGTTACACTAAATTAGTTAGATGAATGCTAATAAATGTATTTTTCAAATACGGCTCAGTTTTCTAAGCGTTACTGCCTACTTTGGCCGCCACAAAATCATCAATAAACGTAATATTAATGTCATCGGCAGTATAGGCCGGCGCATTTAACAGCTCGTCCAAAAAATCAAGATTAGTTTGTATGCCACTAATCACGGTTTCTTCAATGGCAACTTTCATTTTGGCAACCGCAGTTGGGCGGTCGCTGGCGTAAACGATTATCTTGGCGATCATCGCATCATAATCCGGCGGAACTTCGTAACCTTGATAAAGGGCCATGTCGACGCGAACACCATTGCCGCCAGGTAAATGTAAACCAGTAATCTTACCAGGCGTTTGTGCATTCACCCGGCATTCTAAAGCGTGACCGTGAACCGACGCCTGTTTTTCTGGCAGTTCTTCACCGGCCGCAACTTTTAACTGTAAAGCAACAATATCCTGATCGGTGATGAGCTCCGTTATTGGGTGCTCCACCTGAACTCGCGTATTCATTTCCATAAAATAAAATTGGCCTGGGCCAGCGTATAAAAATTCAATTGTGCCGGCACCAACGTAATGAATTGTTTTGGCCGCGTTAACAGAAGTTGCGTACATTTGTTGCCGGGTCGCCTCATCAAGCACGTCACTAGGCGCCTCTTCAATCATTTTTTGGTGGTGCTGCTGCAACGAACAATCACGCTCACCTAAAACTAAAACGTGGCCCTTTTCATCACCAATGATCTGAACCTCAATGTGCCGCGGTCGATCGATGTATTTTTCAAGGTACATTTCGCCATTAGCAAATGATTTTTCGGCTTCACTTTGAGCTAACTGAAAGTCATGATTAAATTGTTTGGCCGATTCAATCACACGCATCCCTTTGCCACCGCCACCTGCCGCAGCTTTTAGCATGACCGGGTAGCCGACATCGGCAGCTAAGCGCAAGCCAACTTTTTGTTCTGTAAAACCACCAGGACTGCCGGGAATAACCGGCACGTCAGCGGCCTGCATAATTTCGCGGGCGGCGGCCTTGTCACCCATTTGTGCGATCACTTTTGCCGCTGGGCCAATAAAGGTCAGCCCCTGTTCTTCACAACTTTTGGCAAAATCGGCATTTTCTGACAAGAAACCATAGCCCGGATGAACTGCGTCCGCGCCAGTAGTAACCGCCGCCGCAACAATATTATTAATGTTCAAGTAACTCTTTTGTGGATCGGCCGCGCCAACGCAAACTGCCTCATCGGCAAGCTGCACGTGTAAGGCCGTTTTATCGGCCACGGAATAAATGGCAACTGTCCGCAAATTAAGTTCGCGACAGGCCCGAATAATTCGTACCGCGATTTCACCACGATTTGCAATCAATACTTTTTTCACGAGCTCACTTCCTAATTAAAAACTAGAGTGTTTGAAAAAGCGGTTAGTAGTCATTTTGACTAATTTAGTGTAAACGTGTTTGAAAAAGCAGATTCCTGCGGTTAGCTACAACAGCCAAATCACCTTTTTCAAAGGTAATTCGTCTGTTTAGGCTAATCCTCAGAATCTGACCGCTTTTTCAAACACTCTCTAGTCCAGTTCAAACAGCGGATCGTCGTAACCCACGCGCTGTTGATTACCAACTAAAATCTGGGTAACTTTACCAGCCTTGTCGGCTTTCACATCATGCATCATTTTCATTGCTTCAATGATGCCAATCGTCTGGCCGACTTCGACGTTATCGCCAGTTTTGACAAATGGTGGCTCATCGGGAGAGGCCGAAGCGTAGAAAACACCTACCAAAGGTGACTTCAGCGTTAACTTAGTGTCAGCTGGCTTCTTTTCCAACGCTGGCGTCGGCTGAGTTGACTCAGGTTGTGCGGAATTACTTGGTTCCTTAGTTAGCTTTAATGTTGTTTGTTCATTTTGATAGGTAAATGAGGTCAAATTGCTGGCCGCCATATGATCCATCAGTGCTTTTATTTCATCCACATTCATGTAATTATCGATCCTTTCTCGATAAGATTGTGTTGGGAATTGGGTTTGGGCTGAACTAGATTAAACGTGTCTAAAAAGGCAAATTCCTGTGGTTGCCATGTTTCAACTTGGCGGTTTTCGCCGTGCTAGTTCTTGCGGTGACCGAGACGAATTGAGTCGAGGAAACACAGTTATGGGCTTTATAATTGTGTTCCTTGTTTTTGCCACAAGAATAGACAACATTCGAAGCATCATGAGTTATTTGCGATCTTTGTAAATAACTAACCATAATTGCGAAGTAGTAGTTGAATGGACAACGTATGAAGCATCAAAATTATTAGCGTACTTAGCTAATAATTCTCAATTGCGAAATAGTAGCTACGATTCGAACTTCGGTTTATTTTAGTCCGATCGACAACGTTAGTAATCCTCAGAATCTAACCGCTTTTCCAAACACTCTAGTCGTCAAACAATCTTCTCACGCGGCTTGCTGGCAGTCGCGGGCTTAAATCTTCCCGACTTGGTTGCTGTACTTGTTGGGTTAACTGGGTTAGTTGTTTTTGCCGTTCTTGTAACAATTTCTGGGCCGCCATGATGGGGATTAATTTAAAATTAACTTGCATCCCCGGCTGTGCTTGGGCAATTAACGGCAAATCAACGCTGGCCAAAACTGCAATAACTGGGTACCCGCCAGTTGTTTGGCGATCGGCTAACAAAATAATTGGTTCACCATTTTGCGGAATTTGTACGCCACCAAAGAAGGTTCCTTCCGACAACAAGTTTCCGGTCTGCGCAACGGTTAATTTCGCACCGTTTAAGCGGTAGCCCATTCGATCAGAAGCATCACTAATCGTAAAGCTCGTTTTTAAAAATTCTTGTTGAACTTGCTCAGTAAACTGCTTAAATTGTGGGCCCGGCGTCACCCGCACCGTCACCTGCTTTTCAGCATAACTCGGAACAGGTAACTTGCGACTGCCATAACTTGGGACGTAGGGTGTTGCCTGCCGCAGCGGTAAAACATCCCCGGCCTGCAAGGCTCGGCCGTGAAAACCACCCAACTGGTAACGCGTACTGGTTGCCAAACTGCCCATCACTTCGGGTAAGGCAAAACCACCAGCGACGGCCAAATAACTCCGAACGCCATTGGTTAGCTGTTTGATCGCTAAACATTGACCAGCTGATACCAACTGTGCCTGGTAAAAAGGAAACGGCTGTCCATCCAAACTTGCCTTGCCAGTTGCGCCTGTCAGCGCGACAATGCAATCTTGGTTAAACTGCAACGTTGGTCCAATACTGGTGATTTCTAACCCAGCAGTTTCAGGATCATTGGCAACTAATAAATTGGCTAAGCGAAAAGCCCACGGATCCATCACTCCGGAAACACAAAAGCCACTTGCCTGCTGGGCTGTGCGGCCAAAATCTTGAACAGTGGTTAGTAAACCACCACTTAGTACCGTAATACTCATCAGCTTTTCACCTGCTCTCGAGTTACCTTAATCTGGTAAGCTGCCGAATTATCCGTAATTTGGGTAAATTCTGATTGACTAATTTCATCAAAATGAATGTAGTCCCCTGCTTGGTACAATAGCGGCTGATCGCGTTGGGGATCAAACAATTTAATTGGCGTGCGGCCAATTAGTTGCCAACCACCTGGTGAAACCACTGGGTACATCCCCGTTTGTTCACCGGCAATGCCAACCGAGCCCGCCGGAATTGTTGCTCGTGGTGAAGTCAACCGGGGCATTGCAATCTGTGGATCTAGTCCGCCTAGATAGGCAAATCCTGGCAGAAAGCCTAACATGTAGATCAAGTAATTTGGTTTTGTGTGTCGTTTAATTAATTCTGCGGTATCTAATTTCGCGTGGGCGGCCACTTTTTCTAAATCAGGACCAAATTCAGCCGTGTAACAAACAGGAATATGAACGACTCGCGCCTCACTACCTTTATGTAAATCCAATTGCTGAAGCGAAGTGGTTACTAACGCCTCAATTTGTTCCAAACTTGTCTCCAATGGTTGATAAAAAACCGTCAACGTTCGAAACGCTGGTAATAAAGCTGTAATTGCGGCTTGTTTACTTAACTTTGCCGCCAAGCGACTAATGATTAAATTAATCTGTGGATCAATTCTGTTAGGAAAGGTTACATTTAGCGCCTGGTCACTGGCGGGAATTAATTCATAGGGTAACAATTACGATGACCCCCTTAGCTAGTTTAAAGAATAAATTCATTTTAGATTAAATTAAGATTAAAATCAATCTTATTTTCAAATTAATATCTAATTATTTTTAAACTACGTCATACTTATCTTTGTATATGACAGATCTACTGACATTGACAATAAAAGAGGCCAACATAAAGAAGTGCAACAAATTTTATTTTGCTGCACTTCTTTATGTTGGCCACATTTTAAAAAGGATCATTAGGCCCGCTTTTTACACAACGCCCTATTTCATTTTTCTGACTTGATCAATTGCCAGCGTCATGGTTTGGTCAAAGCGTTCGTCAACCACTTCGGCGGGTAAATTTAGAAAACCACCAATTTCTTGAACAATGAAACCAAATAGGGTTGAGCGGTACAAAGTCGCCTCAACTTTTGTGGTGTCATCAGTTAATTGCAATGGCGTAAAGACATCTCGATAAAGTTCGATCAGTGCTTGGTGCGTTTTCGATGTGCGGGGTAAGGTGTTCAAATCTAGTAATAACGGCGCTAACCCTGGATGTTGCTTACAAGCTTGGCGAAATTCTTGAGCAAAGGTCATTAACGCTTTGCGGCCAGAGATGCCAATCAACTGTTTTGTTAATTGTTGTGAAATTTGGTTGATGAAGTGCAACCCTACTTGATCCAGTAAATCGCCTAGACTATGGGCGTAATTGTAAATCGACTGCGGGCGCACTTCTAAGGCCGCCGCTAAATCGCGAATGGTCAGTTGATTGATACCCTTTTCTTCAATTAACTGTTCGGCCATTTCTAAAACCTTTTCTTTAGTTAACGTTCTTTTCTTTACCATTATATTGCTCCTTACACATTAATCCAGAGTGTTTGAAAAAGCGGTTAGATTATGGAGTATAGCCTAGCTAGGCGAAAAGAGCCGCGCAGCGGATCGTTCGACTGGCGTAGCTATACGCAATAATCTGCTTTTTCAAACACGTTTCCATTGAGAGTGCCTTAAAAAGCGGTTAGATTCTGAGGATTAGTCTAGATTGACGAATAATTCACGCAGTAGATTATTTGGCGATCGTAACTAACCGCAGGAATCTGCTTTTTCAAACACGTTTCCATTAAATTAGTTTGAAAAATACTAGGGCGTGTCTTCAAAATCAATATTCAAGGCTCAGCCACCAACCACTGCCAAGGTGGAATGGAGGCGCTGGCGTATCAGCCGTGTCGAAGGTACTTGATGACCGAATTATGGTCATTTAGTACCTTGCGTGATTGACAAGATCCATTTTCTTTTCCGGTGGGTTTAATCGGAAAGAAAATTAGCTTGTCAACGCGCCACGCGTTCCACACGCCAGCGCCGGAATGGAGCCTAACCAAATCTGACCACATGTAATTCAGTGGCCAAGCGGCATAAGCATTATTTTTAGTAGCGATATAATTTAATTTAAATACGAACGCTACACTCCACTAGTAAAAACATTCCCTAATCATAATCTAACCTCATAATAGCCCACTTTAATTAACTTACACCAGAATTCCCCCATAAGAATCCGTCACGCGGTCCCTTTTAACAAGATTTTGACTAAAAAATAACTTGCTTTGAAAATAAACTTATATAAACAGTTTATTTTCTGTTAAAAACAGTATATAATATTTTATAACCTGATACAATCAGTTTAGCAAATTTATTAATCGAGGTCTTTACTATGATGGATACTAATGGACGGCCGTACAATCGAATTTTACTCATGTTAACGTTATTGCTAGGTACATTTTGTACTGCCTTAACGACGAATATGTTAGTAACGGCCTACCCAACGCTCATGAATCAATTTTCAATCTCCAGTGCAACCGTTCAGTGGCTGACTACTGGCCCGCTGCTAATTATGGGCATTATGATTCCAATTAGTGCCTGGCTGCTCAATAATTTCAGTCTTAAATTAATTTACTTAACGGCGCTCACCTTTTTTCTCGTCGGTCTAATTATCAGCTTCACTGCTAATAGTTTTTCCTTCATCTTAATTGGCCGCCTAGTGCAAGCAATTGGCGTTGGCGTTACTTTTCCGACCATTCAAACTGTCTTGCTTGTTATTTTTCCAGCGGACAAACGTGGCTCAATGATGGGCCTGGGCGAAATCGTCATTGGCCTAGCACCCGCACTTGGCCCCACTGTTTCCGGCTGGATCCTTGACAATGACAGTTGGCGGGATCTATTTGGCATCATGATTCCCCCGGCTATTTTAGTCGTGATTATGACCTTGATTTTCGTTCACCCCGTCATCCCGGTTAAAAAATCTAAAATTGATGCTGTGGCTATCGCACTTTCGACAATTGGCTTCGGCACACTACTCTATGGTTTCTCTGAGGTTGGTGAACACGGCTGGCTGTCAACCGTTGTTATAGTTAGTATCATTATTGGTTTAATTTTCATTGGTCTATTTGCTTGGCGAGAGTGGCCACAAAAAGAACCACTTTTAAACGTTCGTTTACTGAAAATTCCATCATTTACCGTTGCTTCCATTATTACCGCACTGTCCAACACGGCAATGATCGGCATTCAGGTTGTTCTGCCAATGTACTTGCAAAACGTCCGCGGTATGAGTCCACTGCACTCTGGCCTAATGATTCTTCCTGGCGCGCTTGTTTACGGCGTTGTCAGCCTGATTAGTGGCCGAATTTATGACGAAATGGGCGGCCGGCGTTTGGCACTAGTGGGAACCTTTTTACTCACACTAGGCACGATTCCGTTTGTTTTATTAACGCGCAGCACGCCATATAGCTACATTATTTGTGACTACACGATCTTAATGATCGGTGTCGCCCTAGTGACCATGCCGTTAACGGCCGCCAGCTCAATTGATTTAAAAGGCATTCAATTAAGCCACGGAACTGCCGTTAATAGCACGATGCGCCAAGTGATGACGTCGATTGGGACCGCCATTTTAGGCAGTGTTTTGGCCAACGTTATGACGCAAAATAATCCGGCGCATGCTTTGTTGAAAACAGCCCCGCTTGCCTTTCGGGATCAGTCCTATCAAGCAGCCATGAGCGGTTTTCACGCGGCGTTTTTAGTCGCAACTGCGTTTGGTGTCATCGACTTCATCTTTGCTTGCTTCGTTAAAAATACGCGAAAAGAGGCTAAATAATATGATTTTAATCGGCCTTTTTATTGGCGTTATTTGTTTTGTCACTGGTGTTCTTTTGCTTAAAACACGGGCACAGCAATGGCTAGTCGGCGGACTAGGGCTCATTTTGCTGGTCTTGTCGGCCGGCCTCATGATTGGCAACGACAACGCTCACTGGGGAATGCACCAAGTTAGTCAACAACAAACGACCAAAATTGCTTCCATTAGCCCAACAAAACAATTGCCGTTATTGATCTACCAGCCAATTCGCCAGAGTAAAACGGAAAAAGTTTATCTTTACCGACTAGCTAATCAGAAAAAGCCACTGCACACACAGGCTAGCATTAAAACAACGAACAAAATTAGTTACCAGGCAACCAAGCAGGCTAAATTGGTGGTTACCACAAAGTATTGGCGCTACCAAAATAGCTTCTGGCGCTGGTGTTTTAGTGGAACGGGCGCCCACCATGAGCTGATTTCACGGCAGAATAAATTCGTTCTACCTAATAATTGGACAACTATTAGCCGCAAACAGGCAGTCTGGCTTGAAAAAGCGGCCAAGGCTAAACAAGCCGCTGCTAAAACGCAGAGCAAGCAGCAAATCGCCTTGCTCGTTGAACAGGCTAAGGCCAAACAGCCTTCTTTGACCACACAGCAGTTACAACAAATCAAGGCAACCGCTGAAAAACAGGCTGAAGTCAAGGCTCAGCAACAAGAACAACAAGTCGCCCAAACGTTGCTTAAACAGGCAAAAAAGACGGCTAGCCAATAAATTTAGAAGCTAATTTCAATTAAAAAGGCGTCTGGCTTCACATTGCAATCGTTATTGACCATTGCAATGTTGAAGTTAGACGTCTTTTTTTATCATTGACCGTTTTGCTCATTTTGACTATCAAGGCCCAAAGT
Organism: Loigolactobacillus iwatensis; assembly: GCF_003950295.1. GTDB lineage: Bacteria > Bacillota > Bacilli > Lactobacillales > Lactobacillaceae > Loigolactobacillus > Loigolactobacillus iwatensis. Next base: position 85,602 of record NZ_RHNP01000003.1, on the reverse strand, counting down.
TGGTTCCGTAATTTCACTCTTCATTAAGAGATTACAAAGCCATCATATTTTCTTCACACTTGGCCTGTATATTGAACTTCATAGAGATGAGATACATCTCTTACCCAAATATACCTAACAACCCAATTTTTCATTTTACTCCTCCAAAGTAATTGAAAAAGAGCCGCTGGTCTTCCCAACCAGTGACTCACCCTTACTCCTTTTAGATCACTTGGCAACCCAACTGAGTGATCTTTTTTTGTTGCCTTGATTTTTTGTTGCGTTTATTTATAAGGTTAGCCAGTGTACAAAATAATTTTAAATTTTTATCTACGCTACATTTATTTCTAAAATCTAGTGGCGAACAAAAACTAGGAGCAGGCATAAAATTCTCAAGGTGAGATTTTATGCCTGCTCCTAGTTAATTTTCCGAACACAACTAAACTAGCCAGAACATTACTCTAGAACGTACGCCAAAAGTCCGGGTTCACGTGCCTAACGGAAGTGTTTGAAAAAGCGATTAGATTCTGAGGATTACTGACGTTGTCGATCGGACTAGGATAAAACAAAGTCCGAGTCGCAGCCTAAACAGACGAATTACCTTTGAAAAAGGTGATTTGACTGTTGTAGCTACTATTCCGCAATTGAGGATTATTAGCCCAAAACGCTAATAATCTTGCTGCTTCATCCGTTGTCCATTCAACTACGGCGAAAAGCGCCAAGTTGAAACATGGCAACCGCAGGAATCTGCTTTTTCAAACACGACTACAACTAAGTCAATAACCATCATCTGGTTATTGACTTAGCCTACCTTACGCAGTAAATCCAAAACCGACTTTTGTCCCACTCCGCGCCTAACGCCAGCGATGTTCCTCACAATAGGAAATTTCACAACCATCTTTTTTTGGTTGTTGCGTTCGTTTGTTCTGCTCAGTTGCACCACATAAAGCACAGGTCCAGACTTTTTGATCATTTGGCATACCGCTGACACTCCCTACGTTTTTGATTATGTTATTAGCATAGCAAGTCCGTTTTACCAGTGCCATAAATAAGCTTAACTTTATCTTAACTATTCGAAATGGCATCTTATCAATTTGTTATGAATTCAGTCACACTTTCTTCATAATTCACCGGTATAGTAATTTACATAGAGATCAGTAATCCCTATTTACCCAAACAACCCAAATTTTTCATTTTACTCCTCCAAAGTAATGAAAAAAGAGTCACCAGTCCTCCCAAACTGATGGCTCACCCTTACTCCTTTTGATCCTTACGGCAACCCAACCGTAAGGATCTTTTTTTGTGTCCTTAACTTTGTTTGCTCAGCGTTGGCTTCACTAGCGCATAAGTTGTGTGGGAAACTGGCGCCCTTTTTTGGAGAAATTCAATGGCGGGTGCCAAAAGTCGGTTCTAGGTTTACTGCGTAACGTCAGCTAAACACGTGAACACAAACTTTTGGCGCAGGTTCTAGAATAATGATCGAAAATAAAAAAAGGCCAGAACTTTTGTCCCAGCCTCCTAGATCACGCTTAAAAATAAACCAAACGTCCATTTCACATCACTATTTTCAATCATTACTAATAAAAATCTATTTAGCGTCCGCCAATATTTTCTGAACGGCATCCAATGCCTTGTGTTGGGCCATAACGCTCTTTAATTTGTCAGCGTCATCCGACAAATTAATCAAGGTATCATCTAGATCAACGAATTCAGTTTCAATATAATGGAGTGTATCCAATTCTTTCTTAGACAGAGGTTCCTTTTGGACGGTCTGTTCAACTTGCTGCGCTTCACGGCTAATCGCACGTACTTCATGAATCGCCTGCTCTTGCGTTAAGAATTGACTAATATGGCTGGTTTTTCCACCAAGTTTACGCAGATCCAACGCTAACTGACGCAATTGCGCATTAATTTGATCAAGTACACTATCTTCTTTATCTGTCATCCTAACAACACACCTCACTAATTTAGTTTCCAACTTTAATATAGCACAAGCAACTGGTGTCGTTAAACAGCAGATTTTTTTTGATCCTTTGTCCACAAGCAAACATGGTACAATCAACCAGAGGTGATCCAAATGTTATCAGGAAAAAAACGGCAAGAACAAATTCGCGGCGCACTAATTTCAGGAACACAACCAATAAGCGCCAGTCATTTTGCCAAACAATTCGGCGTCAGTCGGCAAACAATTGTTGGTGATATTGCCCTAATGCGCGCCCAGGGAGAAACAATCGTTGCTACCCCCCGCGGTTATGAGTACCAACACAATAGTAGTCACCAGGCAATCATTGCTTGTCGTCACCGCCCGGCCGATATTGAGCAAGAACTAACGCTGATTGTTAAGGCCGGCGGCAGCGTTAACGATGTCCTCGTTGAACACCCACTTTACGGCCAGTTGCGCGGTCAATTAGCGATCCGAACGTTAGGTGACGTTCAACAATTCATCCGCAAATTAAATCAATTTAAAGGCCATCCCCTAGCGGAACTCACAGACGGTGTCCATTTACACACAATTACCTTTGAAAATGAGGCTCAGCTAACCCAAATCAAACAAAGTCTGCACGCTGCTGGAATTTTGTACGAACCAGCTAGTTGACAAGACACCCCTAAGTAGTGTTTACTAAGATTATGTTTAAGGTGTCAAGACACCCTAAACGAACATTACATATCTTAATTTACTTGGGAGGATTACTTATCATGACAAATGAAAAACCCGCAACAAAGCGGCTATTAACAGTTGCGGGGCTGGCCTGGTTATTTGACGCAATGGATGTTGGCATGCTTTCTTTTATTATCGCAGCACTCAAACCAGAATGGCATTTAAGCGAGGTTCAAATGGGCTGGATTGGCAGTGTTAGCTCAATTGGTATGGCGGTTGGGGCAATTTTGTTCGGCATCTTGGCTGATCGTTATGGCCGTAAAGATGTTTTAATCATCACGCTGCTCTTTTTCTCAATCGGTACCGGATTATCTGCGCTAACCACAGGCTACACTATGTTTCTCGTCTTACGCTTCTTCGTTGGCGCCGGGCTTGGTGGCGAATTACCAGTTGCCTCAACACTTGTTTCGGAAAACGTTCCGGTAGAAAGTCGCGGGCGAACCGTTGTCTTACTGGAAAGCTTTTGGGCTGGCGGTTGGTTAGTGGCGGCACTTGTTTCATATTTTGTGATTCCCACTTGGGGTTGGCGCATCGCCCTATTTGGTTCGGCCTTAACCGCACTATACGCACTCTATCTGCGCTACGGTTTGCATGAATCGCAGGCCTTTGTTCGCCAAGAATTTGGTCAGCGGCCATCCACAGGGAAGGCTCTGGCCGATTTATGGAAACCTGCTTACTTTAAATCCACTTTAATGCTTTGGATCGTTTGGTTCATGGTGGTTTTTTCCTATTACGGCATGTTTCTCTGGCTTCCCAGCGTTCTCGTCCTAAAAGGTTACAGCCTAATCAACAGCTTTGGCTACACACTCATCATGACCCTCGCCCAATTACCTGGTTATTTTGTTGCGGCTTGGTTAGTTGAGCATCTAGGTCGTAAATGGGTTCTATCTTTCTTTTTACTGGGCACGGCTGTTAGCGCACTGGGCTTCGGTAACGCCACTGGCTTGGCGGCCATTTTAATTTTTGGCATGTTACTTTCATTTTTCAATCTGGGTGCTTGGGGAACGCTCTACGCCTACTCGCCAGAACAATATCCACTGACCATTCGGGGCACCGGAACGGGTATGGCCGCAGGTGTCGGTCGGATTGGCGGCATTTTAGGCCCTATCATGGTTGGTAGTTTGATCGCTAAGGGTGTCTCCTTCACCGTTATCTTCGGGATTTTCTGCGCTGCCATCATTATCGCCGTTTTTGCCATTATTTTTCTTGGCAAAGAAACCATGGGCCAGCGCCTGGATGATACTGTTCAAGGTGAATAGAATTCGAACGAAAAAAAAGGCAACCATAACAAAATTCGCTTTTGTTGTGGTTGCCTTTTTTACAGTATAAATGAAATGTGTGCTACAAGGCAGCTTCTTTCGTTTAGTTACCTTTGGAAAATACGTTCATTTGTATCTGCCTGGACAATTTAATGGAAACGTGTTTGAAAAAGCAGATTACTGCGTATAGCTACGCCAGTCACTTCGTCTTTTTAGGCCGCGGTTGTATAGTGCCTTTACTTGGCCTTCCCTGACTGATTTCGTGGAAACGTGTCTAAAAAAGCAGCTTCCTGTGCTTAGCTACGCTCACCAAATCATCCGCTGCGCGAATAATTCGGCAGGCTAGGCTAATGCTCGGAACCTAGGCGCTTTTTGAGACACTCTGATTTGGTGGAAACGTGTTTGAAAAAGCAGATTATTGCGTATAGCTACGCTAGTCGAACGATCCGCTGCGCGTCTCTTTTCGCCTAGCTAAGTGTGTTTGGAAATATGCCCTCACTTCTATGTTTAGTTTTGCGGAAACGTGTTTGAAAAAGCAGATTATTGCGTATAGCTACGCCGGTCGAACGATCCGCTGCGCGTCTCTTTTCGCCTAGCTAAGTGTGTTTAGAGAATACGCTCTCACTTCTATTTTTAGTTTAGCGGAAACGTGTTTGAAAAAGCAGATTATTGCGTATAGCTACGCCAGTCGAACGATCCGCTGCGCGTCTCTTTTCGCCCGTCTAGGCTATACTCCATAATCTAACCGCTTTTTCAAACACTCTTACTGTTCTAATTTTTTCATAATTCGTTCCAAATTACGGACAAACGCGGCCTGTTCTTTTTCGGGGATGGCAGCCTCGACCTCTGCTTCAAGTGAGGCAAAGGTTGTGTTAATTGAGCCGAGTAATTTTTCACCTTTTGGCTCAAGGAAGATTTGTTTTTGGCGTTCGTTGTCAGCCGGAATCTTGCGGACAATGTAGCCCCGCTTGGCCATCAGCTTCAGCATGTTGGTGATGGTGGCATTTTGGCGATTGAGGTATTGGGCAACATCCTTCTGAATTGTGCCCGGGTGCTCACTAACGTATTTTAATAGGCGCGCCTGCTGATTATTTAGCCCTAACTCGCTCAGTTGGGCGTGAATAAAATCAGTTTCCTGGGCAACAACCAAATGAAGTCGCTCCGATAAATTATTCGAGTTATCGATTTTCAATTTTATGCCTGCTTTCAATTAGTTACCTTTAGCAACAGTATAGTCAAGTATCTATTGTTAATCAAATACTTGTTTGTACTTAATATTGTTTAAATGATAATTGTACTAACAACTAATTACCACTTCACGGTCGATTAATTATAATTAAGTAGTGTTAATTTAACGCTGAAGTGGAAATTAATTTTATCAGTGTACTTTCTAGATCACTTTGGCCTAAAGCTGCTTAAAAATTGGCCTTCCGTACTTATGTTTGGAAAATCACTTTGCGGCTAATTCAGTGTAAGCGTGCTTGAAATATACGCCAGATTAAACCAAGCTCATTTAATTCGCTTTCATTTCAATACGCGTATAATAGATGTGTAATTAAAAATTAAAAGTAGGTGGAAATATGGCAATTTTAACAGATACATTTAACTTAACTAATGGCACCAAAATTCCTAAAGTTGGCTTTGGCATGTGGCAAGTTCCAGTTGGCGAAACGGCTTATAATGCCGCCGCTGAGGCGTTGAAAATTGGCTACCGGCACATTGATACTGCCAAGGCCTATCAAAATGAAAGTGATGTCGGCCGGGCAATTCGCGATTCTGGTATTGCGCGGGAGGATATTTTTGTCACTTCGAAATTACCTGGTGCAACTAAGAGCTACGACGGCGCAATGACGGACTTCAATAGCACGATGGAACAATTAGACGTTGACTACTTGGATTTGTACTTGGTTCACGCGCCGTGGCCATGGACCGAAATTGGCAAAAATTGCGACAAAGAAAACAAAGAAGTTTGGCGGGCAATGGAAGATATCTACGCAACTGGCAAAGTTAAAGCTATTGGCGTTTCTAATTTCAACGTGCACGACTTAGAAAACATTTTGCCCAACGCTAAAATTAAACCAATGGTCGATCAAATTCAGTACTACGTTGGCTACACTGAACCAAAAATCACTGAATTCGCCAAGAAAAATGATATTTTGGTTGAAGCCTACTCCCCATTGGCAACTGGCGGCCTGCTCAACAACCAGGAAATGAAACAATTAGCCGCAAAGTATGACGTTAGCGTGGCTCAATTAGCCTTACGCTTCTGTTTACAAAACGACATTTTGCCATTACCAAAAGCTGTCGGCACTGATCACATCAAAAATAATGCACAACTTGATTTTGAAATTAGTGCCCAAGATATGGCATCTCTGAACGCTATGCCCGATACGGCGCCAAGCCATTCCCATAACGCGACACAAGGTTAGACCGTTAGCTTACCTTTTTTCCTAGGATTGATAATTTAAGTAACTTAAAAAGTGTTAATCATTTCTCCGCCGAAACAGTGCTTCCGGCGCGGATGATTAACACTTTTTTATTTGTTGATGAAATCGAAAAAAATTAACCAGTATTTCATTCCTCAACGTTGCCATTTTTGTCGTAGTTGAACGGACAACAAGCCGGGACAGCAAGATTGTTAGCGATTTAGACTTTGTTACATCTTAGTCTGATCGACAGCGTCAGCGAAACCGTTAATAATCCATAATTGCGGATTAGACTCGAACCGCCTTTTTCAAACACTCTCCTAGTGCAAGTTAACCGTAATATCATACGTTTTATTGGCATTATTATCGTTAACATCGTCGGTTTCGTAATCGGCGTCCCACTTTAAACGGATACTTTTAATCTTTTTCGGGTTCTTTAACTTGGTCAGGTTGAAATAAACGGTTCCAGATCTTTTGACACCTTTGTCCAGATCTCCATCCCAAGAACCGCTGTCAAAGCCATCGGCATCTACTTGCTGACCATCAGACGTCAGTACACTGCCTAACGTTGGATTAAAACTAATATCACGTTGTGTCGGATTGACGGACATTTTGACGGCAACATAGCCGTGGTACGTTTTTTTAGTGATAGGATCCTTAAATTTTTTAAATTTAACCACCTTCACGCGACTAATTTTAACGTGGGTCCCAGCCCAAGCGGTGTCAGTTACGCCCACCTTATAAGTTTTCATTTTTTGTACTTTAACCGTGCGATTATCATATTTTCTAATATTGGCATTAACCGATTGATTAGGGTAAACAATGGCTAAAAGTAAACTGGCAAAAGCCAAAAAGATTAGCCCAAACAGCTTTTTACGTTTAATCATAATCACTCCTCCAATTAATTAGGCTAGGGGCCGCTCTAAATACGATGTCCTGATTAGATCAAGGTAAATCCAATTTATAATATCAACGATTTTCTTCAGTTAAACTCCTTTTTAAATGGCCTTTAACTATCCACCTTTTTAACAATTCAGGTAACCAGCTAGCTTTAAAACAACCTTTACACCTTCCAGTACTGACCTTAAATATGTCTTTATTTTCCCAAAAATAATGCATTCAGCGGTCGTTTTTTTCCAAAACCCAATAAAGTGTTCGTAAAATTATCTTTTCAGGATAGCCAATTTCATTATAAAAGGCTGATCCATTCCACCTTACATTCGTTAAGATACCTAATCTTACTATAAGTCCATTTTAACAGCGATGGTCATTTTAGTAAACGCTATCGTTGCTATACTTATCAATTAAATTTGGCCTACCCAAATTTTGTAATTAACTAAATCCCACAAATTGATTTTATTATAAGCATTCGAATCCACCGTCAGCAATAAATAAAAATAGCGTAGAAAAAGTCCGCCAGCAGAACTAAATTTAGTTCCACTGCAACCTTTTTCTACGCCATTATTTAATTTTTACTTACCTGTCACCGGCATGTAAATACTGAATTCAGCCGTCTTACCATCAATAAAGCTGTCGACAACTTCTAAATTAAAATTACCAGCAACCTGATAATCCGCTGACTGGGCCAATTCGCCATAGGATTGACCAATAAATTGATCGATCGCGTTACGGCTGGCGGCCTTAGTGGTGAATTTGGCGTACTGTCCGGCGGCAACTGTAAAATCTGTATAGCCTGCTGGAAGCTTGATCACTTTGACTCCGGCCAAATAATTCTGGTCACCATTAGCGTTGTAATTAACCCCATAAAAATGCTGATCGGTGGCAATGGCGGCCAAATCTGCTTGCGCCAATTTTTCTAGGTAATCCGTCTTTACCTTACTCATTTCCGCCATCTCGGCGTAGGATTTTGGCGTTGGTAGAACGGTTGAAAGGCCCGCAATTCGTTGTTCTGGTAAAGTAGTAATTGAAAATGTCATCTTTGAAGATCTCCTTAGGTTTTATTTGGAAAATACTCTTACTAGTATTTTCCTGACCAATTTGGTGGAAACGTGTTTGAAAAGGCAGATTATGGAGTATAGCTACGCCGGTCAAACGATCCGCTGCGCGTCTCTTTTCGCCCGGCTGCCATGTTTCTTGCGGCAAGGTTCTCGCCACAAGAATGGTCAACGTCCGTAGCATCAAAGAATATTAGCGTTCTTTGCTAATATTCCGCTTCCATTGCGGAGTAGTAGGCTATACTCCATAATCTAACCGCTTTTCCAAACACTCCTTAGGTTTTATTTTGCATTCGCAGTATAATCTAGGAATAATGACAACTATCTGTCACCATTAATAAATAATTGTTGGGGGATGATTTTTTGCGAATCGAACGTCTAATAGCTCTTGTGATGGTCTTACTAGAACACAAAATAATTTCGGCACAAAAATTGGCCGATCTTTTTCACGTCAGCAAACGAACCATTATTCGGGACATGGAGACACTAAGTTTGGCCAACGTTCCAATTTACGCGTTGCGCGGCGCAAACGGTGGTTACGGCATTATGCCCACGTATAAATTCGACAAGCGTTTATTAGCAGTTAGTGACCTTGAAAACATTTTAACGGCACTGAATGGTTTTGAAAATCTGCTACTTAGTGACGACCTCAAGGCGACAATGGCTAAGATTCAGAGCATGGTGCCACAGGATATCGCCCCCAATGGCGTCTCCATTTCTTTTCATTCCTGGAAGGGCCGCAATGAGTTAACGACGGTGCTAAATAATTTGCAGGCCGCCACCAAGGATCATTTTTTAGTCCGGCTTGCTTATATTGATGGCCAAGGTGTGAAAACAACCCGAATAATTGAGCCTTACCAACTTCAGGCCAGGGAGGCCAGCTGGTATTTACGCGCTTATAGTCTCAACCGCGCCGATTATCGTACTTTCAAACTGGCGCGTATTATTCAAGCAACGACGCTGAACAAGCACTTTGCGCCGCGATCTGGTGCCTTGGCCACAACAACTGCCCGACGCCAACCTAAATTTAAAATGACTACCATCAAAATTAGGATCGATAATATCATCCGTGACCATTTTGTCGAGCGTTTCGGTACTAGTTCATTGACTAAACTTGATGCGGCCCACGACATTCTTGAAATCACCGTTCCCCAACATGAGGAAGGTTACCGCTACTTAGCCAACTTTGGCAGTCATTTAAAAATACTAGCACCAGACAACTACATTGCGGATTTCAAGCTTTTTTTAACGCGGCTGTTGGCACAATATTAGTGGCTGGGAAACTAATTTTGCAGTATTTTTAATTGAATTTGCTTAATCAAACTAAAAAGGTCGTGTCAAAAGTTCCTGACTAAAAATCACCCAGTAACGAAGATCTTCATTGAAGATTCTCCATTAACAGACGATTTTTGTTAGGAACAAATGACTCGACCTTCACTTAACGATAAAAGTTTTTAGCAACCCACTAATTTTAGAAACCTAAGTCGTGTTTGGAAATATGCTTACTGGTGTTCTCCAGACTCACTTGACATAAACGTGCCAAAAAAAGCAGGTTCCTGCGCTCAGCTACGATCACCAAATCATCTGTTTCACAGATAATTCGGTGATCTAGGCTGATGCTCAGAACCTAGACGCTTTTTTGGGCACTCTCTTCTGAAACGTGTTCGAAAAAGCAGATTCCTGCGGTTGCCATGTTTCAAATTGGCGATTTTCGCCGTAGTTGAATGGACAACGTATGAAGTATCAAGATTATTAGCGAGTTGTGCTAATAATCCTCAGAATCTAACCGCTTTTTCGAACACTCTCTAATTTATTGTTGGTTCTCATTAACGATACTGTCCGCCTTAGCGCGGGTATCTTTAACATCCTGTTGCGCCTGGAGCAGTTCCTTCTTTGTTTCATCAGCGTCAGTTGACTTAGTTTTTTCTTGGGCCAATTGATTTTGTAAATCAGAAATAGTCGAATTTAAAGTTGAAATTTTTTGGTTAGCTGTATCTAGTTCGGCCTGCTTAGCATTAACATTGGCCTGGCCTTCTTTAATTTTCTGGTTGATCTCGTTGGTCTTTTGTTGAATTTGACTGTCTTTAGCCGCCATGTCGGTATTATATTGCGTATTTTTAGCGTCCAATTGATTTTGCAAATCAGTTAATTTGGCCTCGTCTGTTTTGACAGTCTGTTGCGCGTTAGTCAGCTCAGATTGGGCCTGCGTCAAATTGCTTTTGGCCGTGGCTAGTGCTTCATTTTTTTGCTTTAATGTGCTATCCAATTTATCCAAATCAGCGTTAATCGCCGTAACGTCCGCGTGTCCACTCCAAAAGTTATCGGCAAAAGTTTTAACACCAAAGCCGGCAAAACCAACTACAAGTACCGCGGCAGCAATAAATAACACTTTTTTCATTTTATTCGTCTTCATCTCGTAAACCCCTTAACGTTTTTGTTTTGATCCTGCTGTGTCGTGACCTGTAGTGAGACTAGGATAAAATTCATGGCCGCTTACTATTTCAAAGCATTACTTAGAACATGCGCCAAAAATTCTCCCAACAACGTCACCCAATTTTAAATTTATGCCAGTAGCGACAGAGCCATCTGGCCCAAGGCAGCTCTAAAACAATAACATGGAACCCTTAGTCCCGCAAGGAGTTAGCAGGCTGAAAGCGCTGATAACAGCGCTGATAACAAAGGACTTTGAACAAATTTGACCAGCAAAATAGCAGTTAGAACAACCAATTTCAGAAATAAGTGAGCACTTGTAAAAAGTAACTAAACTAAATTAGGCTATTTTAGATACTAATAATTCTATTTTTATGACTTATTATTTTTATTAAGTTCGTATCATAGCTAGTTGAGCATATTATCTTTAGCTCTATAATAGGCACTATTGTTTAACTAATTTGTTTAGTATTGAATCCGCTGAAAAATAAGCAAAATTTTTTTCTAATTGCTGACTCATTTTTAAAATACTTTCGTTTACCTGCCTAACAGCCGCCTGAACAGAAAAGTGCCAGCGCTCCATTTCATCACAAAGTTATGACCACGATTTTTCAATAAAAAAGCCCGCTAAATTCAGACGATTAAGTCTAATTTTAGCGGACCTTTTATACGATTCTTCGCAATTTTTTTAACTAGAATTCATTGGGCTAAGAAACAACCTCAATTTCATTATCTTTTGTGAACTCAAGTAGGCTCATAACCAAGATGGGTTAGTTGCTGCTTTGAAACAATTCAAATTTAACATGAACATTATTGAACTTTTATCTTTTATTAACTTGTACTTTCTCAAAATACTCATCAAATAAATCAGGGTTTATAAAACCAGTTTGTTTTTCCATAGTATTTAACATTCCAGTAGTCATAGCAGTTTTCAATATATCAATATCATTTCTATTTTCTTCTATAGATACAGCCAAACCTGCTAATGTTGAGTCTCCAGAACCAACTGGATTAATAACACTAATTTTAGGAATTTTAATTTGATAAAATTGGTTAAAATGCTTAGCAAAAGCACCCGCACCACCTAATGAAACACAGATCCATTCTATTCCATCAAAGATTGAATTTGAAAGAGCAAGCTTTAACTGATCCAAATCAGAAATATCAATATTTTTATTAATTAATTGTTGTAATTCTTCTTCATTTGGCTTAATGAGATTCGGCTTATCGTCATTTAAAAGCGCTGCTTTAAGTGCTGCCCCAGAAGTATCCAATAAAACTTTAGTACTGTTCATATGGGTAATTTTTATCATTTGAGAGTAGAAATCATCATTCAACCCTCTTGGCAAACTACCAGACATTGTAATTAATGAACAATTTTTCAGCAAGGACTGATAGTACTGTAAAAATGATTGCGATTGTTCTGTATTTATTTGAGGACCTGGTTCCAGAATTTCGGTTTGTTTGCCATCATCATGTAAAATTGCAATAGAATTCCGTGTTTCTTGGTTAATCCGAAAAAAGTCGTGTTTAATTTTATCATCATCTAACCGCGCTTCAATAAATTTACCAAAGTAGCCACCAATAATTCCTGTTGCAACAACACTTTTTCCTAACTGATGAATAACACGAGTTACATTTAATCCTTTTCCGCCCGCTGTTTTTCTAACGTCCGTTACTCGATTTACATCGTCAATTTTTAAATGGTCAACTGGGTAAGACATATCAATTGAAGGATTCATTGTTACAGTCAAAATCAAATTAATCATTCTCCTTTTATTAAAAAATGCTATGCATCATTTTCCTCTACAAGTTATACCAATGTATTAGATATATGAATGTCATAGCATTATTAGAAAATGTTATTAACTATTTTCTATTTTTTCTTTCCACGATGAGGCCGTCTCAGCTAATACTTCATTTAATCGTTCAATATTTGCTTTTCCTTCTGTCCTCATCCATTCTCTACCAGCTTCTTCACCGTTTTTGGCAAATGGTTCAACTCCTGGCTTCCAAGTAGCTCGTCCACAAAGTACCCCATTAAATTTGGAGTTTGCCTTTTTGGCAAATCTTAATTCATCTAGGAATAGTTCATTGCTAACACCAGCACTGAGAAAGATGAACGGTAAATCAGTTAAATCACTCTGTTCTTTAAAATATTTAGATGCCTCATCTTGTGTATACACGGGCAGGTCACTATTTTTAGTATATCCCTCAACAAACGTCATATTTACTGGGATTTCCACCTTCAAAACAGTAACTTGATATTTAGGTTTAGAAAATTCTTTAGTTAACTCCAATACTTTATGCGGTTTAACCTTTGCATATTTAGCACTTTTTACATCTGAAATATTAGCATCATACGAAACCAATTCTAAGAAAAACGGTAAGTTATATTCATCTGCTTCTGCCCCAACTCGCTCAACAAATGCCTGCTTACGATCATTAATATCATTGGCCTCATCAGCATCATAATAAAGAAGAAACTTTATTGCATTTACACCTTTTTCCTTCAAACGTCTAACAGACCAGTATTCTAATAAATCTGGAAAACGACCCGGTTGCGTTGTATCATAGCCCGTCTTTTCATAGGACATTAGTAAACCTGCATCTTCATCACGAACTTCGGCCGCTGGTAAACCATATTCCGGATCAAGTAAAATTGCTGAAGCATAAGGTGTTAGTTCCTGTGAGATGGCCTTTTTAAACTTAATAATATCATAACCGCTTTGTTTGCCATCCTTACTGTTTGCCGCTAGCATTTTTTTTAGAGATCCACGCTGATCAATTGCTAGTGCACTGATAACACCGTCTGGAGTTGATAAATTCTTTAAATGTTCATATTTTTCTTTATTCATATCTTTTTAGTCTCCCTAATTCTCCATGAGCCAAAGGTAAGATCATAAAACTTTCTATCCACGTGATTTACCACCAGAAACATTTACTGTTTGACCAGTCATGTATCCAGCTCGATCGGATAAGAAGAAAGCAACCAAATTAGCCACTTCAACTAATTTACCGCTACGTCCTAAAGGAATCGTTGAAGTATTAGCATACCCGGCACGTAATTGTTCAACAGTTTTATGTCGTGAATAAGCCAAACCTTCTTCATATGAGAGTGTGCGTAATCCAGTCGCCTCTAATACACCAGGTGCAACCCCAATACAACGAACATTATATTGTCCTAATTCTTTGGCCCATGCACGAGTAAAGCCATTAATTGCACCCTTTGTTCCAGAATACATACCGGCACCTTGCGAACCTTCTAACCCAGATTCAGAAGACATATTTACAATAACCCCATGCTTTTGCTTAGCCAGCACTTTGGCCACTGCAGATGACATTAAAAAGACACTTTTAACATTAACAGCAAACATTTTATCGTAGTTTGCCTCATCAATAACATATTTACCATCTGGATCGACTGGATCAACTAGGACACGTGGAATATTAATCCCAGCGTTATTAACTAGTCCATCAACTGTTCCAAAATGCTTTACGGCCTCAGATACTGCGTTATCCGCATCCGTCTTTTTAGTTACATCAGTTTTTACATATAAAAAGTTGCTGTCTTTCCGGCCATCATCCTTCAAATCGGCGTTAACAACTTTTGAACCGTCACTTAGTAATTCATTTACAATATGCTGTCCAATTCCTGATGATCCACCTGTTACAACGAAAACTTTACCATCAATACCTAACCAACTTGAATTATTCTCACTCATAAAAATCTCTCCTTAAAACTAAAGTTAAGTTCAAAAATAGCGCTTACAAAATCATGTGAATTACAATATTATTTAGTCTCTGTTTCTTCTTTATCGTCAGTAACGTATAATCTATTTCGCTTATATGCAATATAGGTATACGCGAATGCGCTTACAAATAAGACTAAAATTACAAAGAAACCAATTGACATTTCTTTTGATATACCCTTTGTTAATAAATAAGTAATTGGGCTACCAGCCTGATCAAGTGATGACACTTTTTTACCGGCCTTGAGTAGACCTGTGGCGCGACCTAACTTATCTTGTAAAGTATACATTTGATTAGAAATCCAGATAGTAATGAACATAATAACTGATCCTGAAATTAATACACGGAAGATGTTACCTTTATGAACACCGGTTGCAATGGCTACAAAGAATCCAATAGTTGCCAAGTCACCAAAAGGTAAAACTTTATTGCCAGGAACAATCATCGCAATCAACAAAGTAATAGGTACAAAGAGTAATCCTGCAGCTATAACATCCGAATTACCTAGTAAAAGGGCTGGATCCATACCAATTGTAAATTCACTATTTTTAAAGTGCTTATCCATTATTCTCTTAGCAGACTGAGAAATAGGAATGAGTCCTTCCATAATAAACTTAACAACAACTGGCATTAATACCATAACTGTAGCCATTTGGATAGCTAATTCTAGAGACTTACCGACCGTAAATTTGGCTAATAAACCAATAATTAGACCTAAAGCAGCTCCAAGAATTGAAGGTTGCCCTAAAACACCAAAACGTTTTTCAATTGTATCCGCCGTAATATTAATTTTATTAATAACCGGAATTTTATCAATTAAGTCGTCAATTGGCTTTGCAAAAATACCCATGTAGGCCGAGGTCCCATGTGGTATTGAAATTCCTTCCAGCCCGAAGAAATTATCCGTCACTGGCTTGAAAATATCACCAAGTTTATAAGCAATTGCTGCATGTACGCAAATACCTACAATTCCCCAAACATAGCTTCCTGTTGCTAGCTGAACAATAGCCCCTGTAAAGGCCATATGCCATATATTCCAAATATCAACGTTCACAACTTTTGTCATACGAGTAACAAGCATAACTACGTTAACTAAAATTGCGATTGGAATTGCGATGAGTCCCATATTGGAGGCCCAAGCCATAGGCGAAGTTCCGGGCCAGCCAATATCAACCACACTTAATCCCATATGAAAATTTTGCGCCATTGCTTCTGCGGCCTTGCCTAAATTATTCGTTAATAATGAAATTACAAGATTAATCCCAGTAAAACCAATACCAATTGAAATACCTGATTTTAATGACTTTCCAATTCCGTTACCAAATAGTAAACCGACAATAAAAATGACTATCGGAATCATTACTGATGCGCCCAAGTTAACTATATACTGAATAACTTGCATTCATTTCACCTCATTTTTCTGTTAATATCAAATTCGTATTCTGTTTTAGGTTGTCTACTAATTTTTTATCGGTTATAAAATCTGTTATCAATAAATCCATTTGTCGAATTGGCATAATACGTTGAGCAAATACATTCCCAAATTTTGTATGATCGATACCAACTACTATTGTTTGACAATGTTTTAAAATGGCACGAGTTAGATTGGATTCGCCCAAATGATGATTAGATAATCCAAATTTGGCATCAATGCCACCGCCACTAAAAAAGCCAACATTAATGTTAATTGAACTAATTGCTTGTAGCGCTACTTCTCCAAAAAAAGAACCTTCATTTCTTCTTACCAATCCCCCTAACACAAACAATTGAATATTTTTGGATTTGTAAAGCTCATTGATAATTGGTAATGAATTAGTCACAATTGTTAAATGCTTAAATTGCTTAATTTTTTTTGCAACAGAGAGACTCGTAGTACCAAAGTCAAGGTATATTGTGTCATCCTCTTGTACATACTTACAAAATTCACTTGCAATATCTTCTTTTTGCTTACTGTTTACACGTAAGCGCTTATCATAAGAAGTTTCGTTTTTAGGGACGTTTAATATTGCTCCCCCTCGAACTATTCTTACAAGCTTTCGCTCCTCCAAATTATTCAAATCACGCCGAACAGTTTCCCGGGTAACGTTTAGCGCACTTGTTAATTCAGAAATTTTAACAGAATGATTTTCTTCCATAATTTTCACAATTGCAATTCTTCTAGCCGTTGCATCCAAAATAGTCATCACCTCTCATCTCAATTTACATATTTACAATACCACAAAAAAGATTTAATGCAACATCAATGCCAAAAATATATAGTTTTATGAATACGTTTGCATTATTTTTTTAGCAAAGTATTGAATATTGCAAAAAAAAAGTGTACTATCAAATTGTAAAGTTAAATTATCTATAGAAGGAGATGCGGGTATTGAGTCTAATACATCCTGAATTAATATTTCAGAATAAAAGCTTTGAAAATAATGAAAGCGCATTATATTTTTTGGCCGATAAATTATACGTTAATAAATTTGTAAAATCTACCTTTAAAGATGCTGTGGTTGATCGTGAAGGAAAATTTCCTACTGGTTTACCTACCGGAAAGATTAGTGTTGCTATTCCACATGCTGATTCAGCGCATGTAATCAAGTCGGCATTAGGTGTTATGACCTTAGATAGTCCAATCAAATTTCATAACATGGGCGATCCCGACAGCAAGCTTGATGTTTCCTTAATTATTATGTTGGCCATTGGCGAACCTCATGGACAAATCACAATGTTGCAAAAATTAATGGGTATTGTACAAGATCAAAAACACCTTGAACAAATTTTGGCATATGAAGATAAGGATTCCTTGTATAAGGACCTTCATCATACTTTTAAGGATATCAAAGTTTAAGGTATAAATAATTATCGATTTTATTTACTAAATCATTCAAACTGAAGGGAAAGTGTTTAATTATGAAAAAAATTTTAGTAGCTTGTGGTTCAGGTATTGCTACATCAACTGTTGCACGGAGTGCCTTAGAGGAAGATTTGAAGAATAAAGGGATCAACATGAAAGAACTTTCATTTGACCAAACTTCCATCCCTCAAATTCCATCTATGGCGTCGGACTATGATTTAGTCATCACAACCGCCAAATACACTGAAGATGTTGGTGTTCCAATTATCAATGGTCTCCCTTTTTTAACTAATATTGGAGAAGATGCCGTAGTGGATAAAATCATTGCTGAGTTAGGAATTAACAAATAGTAATTTGGCACATCTTTTCAATTACGAAATAGTTTGCTCTCTGATATCAAACGGTTTTACATGCTGTAAATCAAATCTTTCATTAAGCTAGTTTAAGTGTGTCCAAATATTGGTTAATTCCTTATTTGAACACTTTTTTCTTGAAAATTATTTATTTGAAGTACTATATCACCTGGTTCATTATGATTATGATCATAAAATATCCTCAAAACATATCAAGGAGAAATATTATGACTTATCAAGCATTAGTTTTTTTTGATTTAGATAATACCCTTTTAAATACCAGACTAAGAGTTGAAGAAAATATTCAAAATGCATTAACTGGGCTTCGGGAGAATAACATACTCCCGATAATTTCCACGGGACGTTCACCGGCCGAAATTAAAATTGCTTTGAAGCAATCCAATATTGATACTTGTATTTTCATGAATGGCGCATATATTACTTATAAAAATAGGCCAATTTATCGAGGCCAAATTGATACAAAACTAATTCAAGATATTTATGAACGGGCCGAAAGAAATGGTGATGCACTTGGATTCTATAATGAACATAAATTTCGCATCACACGCGAAACTAAGTCTGCAAGGCAGCACTATCGCGCCTTTAATTCACCTCTGCCGATAATAGATCCTCAATTTTATAAAAATAATATCATTTATATGTTATTAATTATTGCTGATAAAAATTACAAATACTATTCAAATATTTATGGTAATCAACTAAACTTTTTCCGAACGTCATCTTATTCAATGGATACAGTATTAAAAAATGAATCCAAGCAGTCCGGAATAACAAAGTTAATAGACGCCATGAATTTTAAGGACATACCAACATATGCCTTTGGAGATGGCATTAATGATCTTCCTATGTTTAAGGCAGTAGATCATTCAATAGCAATGGGTAATAGTATCGAAACAGTAAAAAAACAGGCCGAATATATTACCACCAAAAATACTGAAGGAGGAATAATTCAAGGCCTGCACCACTTCAATTTGTTATAATATCCAATCACTTTTAAATTCAAAAGTCTATAATTACCCTTGGACAGTAAAATTTAGGAAACGAGGAATTCATTCATGATAGTACTAGAAAATAGTGAATTACAGGTAGAAATTAGTGAAAAGGGCGCTGAAATCCAACGAATCATCCAAAAACAGGCTAATTTTAATTATATTTGGTCCGATAATAACCAAGGAATCTGGAAACGCCACGCACCAATCTTGTTCCCTTTCATTGGCAAATCAAACCAAGACCAATATCGAATCAATCAACAAACCTTCCCAATGTCACAACATGGTTTCGGCCGTGACCAGACATTTATCGCTCAGCAAACAAATGACACTGCGGCCACTTTTACATTTACCGCTAATGAAAGCACAAAAAAAGCCTATCCGTTCGCTTTTAGCCTCAAAATCTTATATACGCTAAAAGAGAATCAGCTTCAGGTTAAATTTGAAGTAATTAATCAGGATACGAAATCAATGTCATTTGCCCTTGGCGTCCATCCTGGATTCAACGTTCCGTTAAATGGTGAAGGTAGTTTTGAAGACTATTCCTTAAAATTAAACCCAGCCACTATTTCGCTAAAACAATGGGAAATTGGTCCCGCACCATTCAGAACTGGCAATATCATCCCGTTTACAGCGGCGACGGAAAACAATGTCATCCCATTAACCCATAAATTACTCGACGATGGCCTAATTATTTTAGAAAATAAGGAAATAACTCAAGTCACGTTACAATCGAATAAGACATCACACTCAGTTTCGCTATCCACTGGCGATTTTCCTTACTTAGCAATGTGGAGCCCAGAAAAAAAGCAGGCACCATTCCTATGTATTGAACCATTTGCTGGTCTACCCGATAAATACGGTGACATTACGGAACTCTTTGCTAAACAAGGTAATATGTTATTAGATGCTGGAAAAACTAAAAAATTGGCCTATCAACTTGAGTTGAAATAGGCCAAAATGATGTTTATAAATAAATCAGCGATGATTTATTTTTTTGCTGTAATTTTTTGGAGCCACTATTCGCCACCGTTTGGAACTTTCAATGCAGCACAATAGCCCTTGCCGTTGTGAACAACATAAACATTTAGCAATAAATTTAACCGATTGATCTTCCAAATAACTATTAAAATGCGCTACTACTTCTCTAGACTGTTGCAGTACAGCCAATGCTACTATATGCGAGAAATAATTTTTTGATATTTAGATAAATTTAGTCATTTTTTAACAGAAAATAATTAACCGGATTTAGAATCTAAACGCAATACCCGTTAATTATGCAAATAAGTTGACCTAAACTTGAAACACCTGAGTCTAAGAAATAAGCTCGCATTAATCAAACTTAGCAACAACACAACCAGAAAACGAGGTATGACTCAACCTTGTCTGATCAAGGATTGAATCATACCTCGTTTTCTAGTTACATTGAAATTTTAAGTTCCGCCAAAAAATATTGTTATTTTCTAAATCATTTGATATTGATTTGGAAAGTAACAATATTTTAATTGTCCTAAAAAACCTGTTTAAAACTAATCAAAATCCTATCAGTCCGCTTTAATAAGTTAAATATTAACGAATAAGAAACAGCCTTCTGACAAAAGCTCAAAAATTCCTCATGCGTTGCTACATCTAAATACAGATATAGCGTGATCTCGATACTAGCAATATTTGGTTCTTGAGTATACCCTTCAACCATTAACAACGATAAGGGCGCCGCAATTTTGAATTTAGCTAATCCTTCCAAATTATCAATATCGATACTTCTATATTTTGCATAATTTTTAAAGGCAAGCATTAAATCACTAATGAGCGCACTAGCAAAATGGTCCACACTGGTTATCTCATTACTCTCAATATCGAAGCTCATACCTTTATTAACAGTTACTTCAAACTTATCAGTCAGCACTTTAACCTCATCATGTTCCCCAGTGATTCCCCGGTAAGATACATTATAAAAATTGGCCTCATCAATACGATCGCTCATGATTGATGCCTCAATTCAGTTGCGGCCTTAACCAATGAGTTGATTTTACGTTCAATAACTTCGTAACTATTTACAGGACGATTGGAAAATGTTGCGAAACCACAATCTGGATTTAACCAGATTCGATCATTCGGTAAAAATTCTTGAGCAAGATGTACTTCCGCAATAATTTGCTCAACAGTTTCAACATTATCAGTCCGCGGATTAATTACTCCTAAACCAAGAGTAGTATTAGCTGGAAGTTGCTCATCCCCAAATAACGAATGAATCTCACCGGCCCGTGGTGTCGAAAATTCTAGGCTAAGTACATCAGGAGCAACATCGTGAAATAACGTTCGTAACGGTGCATAAGAACCAGAAAGCAAGGTGGTCTCATCCTTACTCCAATTACCACGACAAACATGCATCGATGCTATAACCTTTTTTTGTTTCATATAATCTATTACTGGTTGAATCAAAGAGGTGGCAAAAATTAATTCGTCATGAGGATCTTGTTTTTCAGACAAAGCCGCACACATGAAGGTCCGCGTTTTACCTGGAGTAAAGACCACTTCAGTCAAAACAGGCTCATCAATTTGAATCACCTCAACACCAATGGCCGTTAGCTCATCAATTTCTTTGATCAAAATACGAATAACATCTTGACCTAACGCTTCCTTTGAGGCATAAGCCTTCTTTGAAATTTCAGGAAACCACATTGATTGCGTCATCAAATATGGTCCCGGTAAGGTAATTTTAATTGGTTTATCCGTTGCCTGCCGCATCATCAATAATTCATCGGTTGCCAAACCCTTGTTGTACTTCAATTTATCAACGCAAACTGGATTATTTATTGTGCTTGAAGGAACATCAAGTGTGGTTAAAATTTCTTCAAAACGTTTTTTATCATCAATATGCGTTAATAATTCATTCATACTCATCATGGCAACACCATCAATTTTTTCGGCGACAAATGAAACGTAATTATCACGGCCAATTTCGCCACTGGTAATAAGATCTAGGCCCAATTTTTCTTGCCATCTAACCCGTTGCGTCGTTTCATTCAAAATAAGCTTTTGATAGTCATCTTCATTTATTTGACCGCGTTTAGATTGGCGTCGTGCACGCATTATGTCCCGGGACCGGGGTAAGCTGCCCATCAAAGTGGTTGGAAATAAGGTTGATGTTAATTTATCTGCTTTAGCCATCCACGACTACCTCTTTAATCAAAATAGTGTAAATATTTATTAGCCTGCTGGATTTGGCGATAACCTGATAAACGGCCTGGTACCCATTCCTGCAGTCCTTCCATATCCATAACCTTTTTTTGCTCAGGATCGTTATAGTCCATTTCCATTAAAATCGTGTTCCATTTTTCAAATAAACCAAAATCCAGTCCTGGGCGGCCAGTGAAGATACAGTGATCAAAAACCCTAGTTTGTTCAATGACCTCAAGTTGATCAGGATCAATAGTGCCGTCAACTGACCAATTATCCCAATTTTTATCTAGGGTAACGGCAGCATCGACTTTGCCATCCTTTAAAGCATTGATCGCATCTAGTTCACCACCAATGTGGTCACCTTGCAGCCCAACACCGACGTCAAAACGTTGCTCGATATAATCTTTTTGATATTCCAATCCACGAGTATGTAGATGCAGAATTGGAATTAAACGAGCTTGTGGTGAATCAATCGCACCAAACCCAATCTTTTTGCCCTTTAAAGCTAACGTATTTGAATAATGATCGGCCTTTCGTGCGACAAAATATGATTTACGATTTTGATCAGTATCCCGCATAACACCGTGCAGGCACTTACCATCGGACCTCAGATAAGTGTCTAACCAGGCCAATGGTGAATTCCAGGCAACATCGATTTCACCGTTCATCATGGCCGTAACTTGCATGTCATAATTTTTATAAAACTTACATTCAGTTTTGGCACCATGTGCCGCCAAAAAGTCACTAATGACACCCCAAATAACGGTGACTTTAGGATTATAAATTACTGCACCAACTCTTATTACATCTGTACTCATGATTAAATCCTCCAATAAAAATATTTATTCACCTGTTATGCTTCTGCAAATCCAGATTGATCTTTAAGGAATTTGTTGGCCAGTAACGACTTTCCCTAACCAGCTATTTAACACATCAACACTCGGTGCCATAATTTGACCGGCAAATGAATCACGTAGGTATCTTTCAATTGGTAAGCCTTTATTATAGCCCCAACCACCACCAACACGCATTGCATGAGTGGCCGAATCAATCGCAAATTCGGACGCCTGAATTCGAGCCGCAAAGATCTTAGTAACTGCATCATCAGCACCTTCAGCACCGGCACGGGCTGCTTCAAAGGTCATAGCCTTGGCCGAAACGGCGTGCATATAAATCTTAGCCAAATGTTCTTGAATTGCCGGAATTTCCGCAATACTTGTACCACCAGGATATTTACGCTCTAGCGCGTGGGCGTTAGCCTGTTCACTCAACGCTAAGCAAATACCACTTGAAACGGCCGCTAATCCAGTTAAGAAGAAGGTAGCAACAGTCGTGAATACTTGGCCAAATCCAGTTCCTTCTTCACCAATTCGATACAGTGGATCCATATGTACATTATTTAAAATCATTGGACAAGAGACATTGCCGTGCATCCCTAGGCCATTCCATTTTGGCATATCAAATGATAAACCAGCACTATCTACGGGAACAACCCAATTATTAATATCACCCGCTTTTTCAACACTTGGCGCTAATACTAAATAATATGAGGCGTGTGTGGCTGAAGTAACCATACTCTTCTTGCCATTCAGGATCGTTGCTTGGCCCTCTTTAGTTGCTTTGAGTTCTGGTTTGTAAAAATGAACCCCTGTACCAAATTCACTGTATGCTAATGCTAAAAAGACGTGATTATTAATAACGTCTTCACAAATTTTCTTAACCAATGTTTCATCGGCATTATCAATAATGCATTTCAGTGCCACATTATGCATCATATAACATAATCCAGCGCTTGGATTATCTTCAGCCAAGGCCATAACGACCTGGGCATGTTCTTGCAATCCTTTGCCTTGACCACCAAATTTTTCTGGCACTAATAGGCCTAAATAACCAGCATCTCCCAGTGCTTTAAAAGTTTCTGTCGGGAATGTGATTTCTTGATCAGTCTTGACTGAAAATGGTGCTACATGCTTTTTCGAAAATTTCTTTGTTTCATCGTAATAATTTTTCATTGTGATTCTCCCTTTTTAAACAAATTGGTGATCGTGGTCTACTAAAACAGAATGAATGTTGAAATATAAAACTAATGAAATAATAAATTTAGGCACGTTTTCATTGTAAGCGATGTCAATGAGCTTGGCAATAGATTGTGATTATTTTTTCAATAGGTTATGTTCTTGAGGATTTAAAAGGCCTTCAATTTAATTAGTAATTAAATTGAATGACCTTTTTTTCCATCTATGTGTTGTATGTCGAATCAGATTTCTTCTGCGATTCAATATTAGTTAGAAACTAGCTGTGCTGACTATACCCAAGACCTTAACCCTTCTAATAATTCCATTTTATCGGGCATCGCTTTGATATCGGCGTATAAAAATCCCATTATGGCTGACAGAGGAAATATCAAACTTCTTCTGTCGGCCATAATGGGATTATAACGAACGTTGATTATTCACTGATAATTAGAACGTAGAAATCCGGTTTTAATCCTTAGCCGCCAGTTTTTTCTCTAAAGCTTCGGTTAAAGTTACCGAAAAATTAATGCCGGCTTTCTCGGCTCTTTTAGCAATGTCGGTTGGAATGCGCGTATTTTTTCTAGTCATTGGCTCATATGAATCTTCGGCCGCCTTATCTAGGTCAACAGAGACATAGGAAACAATTTTTCCTAAATTTTCTTCTTGTACCTTCTTGATATCACTAGCTTCAGGTAACTCCGTGGCATCAAATAAAATTAGCCCTAACGAAATAGCAGCACTATTGATGGCTTCGGCAATGTTATTTCCATCAGCGATTGCGCCTTGAACATCTGGAAAAGTAACTGTATATTCGCCTTTTTTATTTTCTGTATCATCAAAAACTGCTGGATATGCAACAACTTTTGTCATGAGATCACTCCCTATTCTTTTTAAGCCCCGCCTGTCTTAGTATTGCACTATAAGTTCCTGGTTTAATTGAGTCGCTTAATCTACTGTAATTAACAGTAACATAATGACCCTCATCGTCCTTAAATCTATGGTGGTCGCCATTTATCCTTGAATCATAGAATCCTGCATCAAGCAGCTGTTTTACCACTTTTTTTGCCTTGATTTCAGTCATCTGTGTTGCTCCTTTAGTTTAGTTAAATTGTACGTCGCTGTGCGCACAAAATCAATTATTTTAATTTTTTAGTGTAACAATTTTTATAAAACTGGAATTAAATCATTGTAAGCACCTAATAATGAACCAATTTTAAACGCAAATCGTCCCGAAGCGGTGACCTAGACGGATTAGATCGTGAGCAGTTACAGACTTTGTACCTGTGATCCTTGGACCTGCTACAAGAATGGCCATCGTTCGTAGCAGCAAGATTATTAGCGTTTTGGGCCGCAATTCGAGCTTTGGTCCATCTTAGTCCCATCGATATCGTTAGTGAGGCCAGTAATAATCCTCAATTGCAAAGTAGAATCTAACTGCTTTTTCAAACATTCCCTAAGCTAGATCGTGCTTGAAAAAGCAGCAAAATTACCCGTTTAGGCAGATAATGCTGGCTTTGATGAAATCTTTGCAATCAATCTTCTTCTATATAAATAATCCTCAATAGATTAAGCTTTTACTGTAGCACTATTAGCTTCCAAATTAATGGTGCTAGAAGCATCTAGTCTTTCTCCTAGGCATTTCCTATTCCCGCACAACGCCCTCACTCTTCACCATCATTTCAGCATTCAACTCCTTAAAGTAATCAAAGGCTGCAAAATTATCTTTAAAACTTCTTTCCAGCTTAATCATTCCGTTTTTCAGCAACACCACTGCATCCTCGTCAAGCGACAATAAAATAAAATCATTTCCATTCGTAATATCTAGCGTTATTTTCATAAATTATTTCCCCTCTCCTTAATAAAGTGCGCGAAACGTCTGCTTCTTTTTTTGATATTTCACTTTATTTACTTCCTACCACTTTCAAGGCCTTTAAAGCCACTCGATTGCGTAAGCGATGAACTCGGCGCTTTGAGTAACCTAAGCGTTCGGCGATAACTGTAACTGACTGATCTTCCAAGCAACGCATAACAATGAATTGTTTCTCGACACTACTACAGCGACTGAACAGATTGCGAAAGATTTCATCCACTTGAACTTCTTCAAAAACATCTGCGGCCTGAATTGCGGCGCGTAAATCAAAGTAATCAGATTCTTCATCTAAGGCCGACTCATTCTGGATCAGATGGCAACTTTGCATCCGATTTTTTCGCTGAACCTTGCGAATCATCCAAAGTATGGCGGTATAAATATAGTTCAAACAATCGGTCTCCTCTTTTTCAGGAAACTTTTTAACAAACTGGCAATAAGTGTCCACAAAGGTTAAGCGACTTTCGTTAACCAAATCCGGATAATCTTGCCAACTTGGGCGCACACGACAGTGCCGGAGAGCGCCGTAAATCAGACTTTCATTTTCCTGCAATAAGGTAAAGGCAGCTTTATAAAGTTTCTTATCTTGTTCGTTCATGGGAATCACTCCAGACAAGAGTGCCTGAAAAAGCGGTGGGCCTGAGAATTAACCGTCTTATGGCTTACGTAGCCAACTGCAGGAGGCCGCTTTTAGCACGTTTAGTAAACGCCTGCTTCATCAAGCAATCTTTTATTTTGTGATCCCCAGCGCCGGGGAACAGACCCATCCTAGCAAATTAAGAATTTTAACCAGAAATTGCCGTTACCGAATTTCCGGAACTTTTTTTACCACGAAACGCACAACCATAAGCTTTCATTTTAAAATGAGCAGCCAACCTTCGTTTTCACGCTTTCCTCACATTGAATTCTTAGTTATAGCTATTTGAAAGCGGTACCATTGCCGTGTTACATTAAAAAAGTCCTATTCAGCGCTTGAAAGCACGTCAAATAGGAAAAAATACTTACGTCAAAAATTTGTTTTCAAAGGACTGTTACTATTGGGAAAAAATACGCATGATTGGGAAAGTTACGTTCCTAGCAACCACCGTTTATTGGACCTTAGCGAATTAAAATCACTGCTTCAAACTGCTTGTTACTCCGAAGAAGCACGCATTTCCAGCAATACGTTGGCTTGTGTGCCCATCACTTTCAAACACAACGTCGATTGCCATCGCTGTCATAGTCTCATTGTGACCAAACAGGGGCGCCTGTATTTAACTAGCGCAACAACTTCTAAGTTACTAACTGAACAGCAAAAACGGTTTTGGCCGGAACACGTCGTCAAATCCCTCGCTAGTATTATTGATATTCATCAGTACGTACCGTTCATTGTTGGCAATGCCAGCTTCATCGTTTTAGGAACTACCGCTGACAACAATAAGGCTTTCGTTGCCTTAGAGGCCTTTGACCATTTTGTCGCGGTCACTGATGAACAACTACTGCTGTATTTCACCGACCAAACAATTCTAAAAATCAATTATTCCGCGAAATTTTTTGACCGCCAGTTACAAAACGCTGCCAAAATACTGCACTTCATCACTTACTTACAGACAGAGTTTGCCCGTTGCTTTAGCAATTACTCATGTACAACCATCCTGACCGGGGAAACTTACTTGCACCGCCAAATGAAATTACTAGATAATACGGTTTACCCACCATTAAAATATTGCGCGAGCCACTTCGGCATTTTGTATTCCCTACGTTGGATCAAAACGGCGACTTGCTGTGATAATGGTGAATGCTGGCAAATTATGCAAACAATTAAACGCCGCTACCCGATTTTTACACCGAAAGAATTAGTGGCAAAACTTTTTAAATCGGCGTAGTACAAAGAGTGTTTGAAAAAGCGGTTAGATTCTACTTCGCAATTGAGGATTATTAGCACAGTTCGCAAATAATCTTGATGCTCCACACGTTGTCCATTCAACTACTACTTCGCAATTACGGTAAGTTATTTGCAAAGATCGCAAATAACTTTTGATGCTACGAATGTTGTCTATTCTTGTGGCAAAGTACGTGCCGCAAGAACTAGCATGGCGAAAAGCGCCAAGTTGAAGCATGGCAACCGCAGGAATCTGCTTTTTCAAACACGTTTACACTAGATTGATCAGAAAACTACTGATAAAAGTATTTTTCAAACACGTTTCTACTAAATGAGTCAGAAAACTACTAAATAAAAGTGTTTCCCAAACAAAAAAACAGCTACCGTCAGCTTGTCGGCGAGTACCCACTCGCGGTTACTCATCAATGTCCGCGAATACCACTTCGAGTACGAACTCGAGTACCACTTCGCCGACATAGTCGAATTAAAAAGACAAAAAAATAAAAAAACTTCAAAAAAAATAACAGCAATTATTCCCGTCCTTATCAGCTTTTGCCTAAGGTCAAAAATAATTGTTGTTTTTTAGTGACACTTTTTGGGAGGCTACGGGTTTTATATCTATAGAACCTAATTAAGAAAGAAGTGGTAAACATGTTTAGTTCAATTAATATTCCGGTAAATCTTTATTCACAACCTGAGTTCCGTAAACTTGCTCGAGAACAAATCAACACTTATTACGCTGGCTTTCGTTTTTGGCATTTTTTATTGAATCAGGCCGCCATTAATGACGATCGGGGTCGTATCTCGGCTTCGGCGCAACAGGCCTATACAAATAACGAAATCAAGCAAGTCTGTGGCATAGCCAACGCACGGCATATCAAATCGCTGTGCCAGTTACTCCTCAAAGTTGGCCTCCTTCGTGAAAATGACAAGCACGCTTTATACATCGCCAACTGGCAACAATTTTGCCCAGAAAATGCAACAACGACCAAAACAGAACCCACCACCACTACTAAAACAGTTAAATCAACCAAAGTAGTGGTGCCATCCAAAGTTTCAAAAACGCCGAATCTCAAGCACCCCGCTACCACGCTTGAACAAAAACGGGCCCAACAAATCGTCACTGAACTGGCACAAATCAGCGGCAAGACTTTCCCCCAAACCGAACGCCACGAAAATTATGTTGTTGCCTGGCTTCAACGAGGTTATCAACCAGAGCAGTTCAAGCAAGTCAGTTTGGCCAAGTCGGCTGAATGGGGCACTCAAATTGAAATGCGCAAATTTGTTCGACCGCGCACACTGTTTGGGCCAAAATTTATTAATTACGTTAACGATATTGTCCCGGAACGGCCGGTAACGGTGGTGCACCATGTCGAACCAATCTCCGAAACGGAAGTAATTAAGGCGATTTATCTTGACTGCGATCGTGATTTGGACGAAACCTTCCGCCATATGAAGGTTGAGGATATCGAAATTACCAAAGAAGAAATGGCGGTGGTCGTTGATGGAATTTGAACAAGACGCAGTTGCTTACTTAGTGGACCATCCAGAAGTCTGTAAAAGTACCGAAATTGAAGCTCGTTGGTTCCACGTGATTAAATTTCAACACCTCATCCAAGTTATTCTAGAAAATAACGGTGATTTTAAGGACTGGGTGGACGTTAAACGCCGTTTCTTCCTGGTTCACCCATTGGATTTTGCGGACGACGAATGGGTTAAACTGCATGATACCAGTGTCACCACCAAAACGTTCAAGTCAGTCCTACAAGGACTGAAGGCTTGGTATTATCAAGGTGAATTAGAGGAGTTGGCAAATCGTTACGCCAAATTCCCTACCACCGAAAATTTGGAGGAACTTAGTCAATTAACGCAATTAGTCCGCGTTTTAAATTTACCTGAATTACCAACCAAAAAATTAAGTGAGTACGCGGACGATTTGCGCTATTACATGACTCATTCACGATCGGCCGGAATCAAGGCCTACCAGCAATTAGACAGTGTCCTGGGCAACGGCCTGTGTGGTGGTGTTCTTTGGACAATTGGTGCTCGACCAGGCATCGGTAAATCGGCCTTTGGCTTAAGTTTCATTCAAAGTGCCTTAGCGCTTGATCCCGAAATTATTGTCGATCATTTTTCACTGGAAATGACCGGCGCAGATAATTTCAACCGCACAATTGCCTTTCATACTGGTATTCCGGTTAACCAACTACGAAATCCGAAAAATTCATTATCTGCGGCGCAAAAAGAACAAATTAATCAGGTATTACCTAAAATCACGGCCCAACACGTCAATTTACACGACAAAATTCTGGTCCTACCTCAGATTATTAAAGTGATTCGGGAAAACGCCAAGAAAGCCGCCGAAAAAGGCGTTAAATATTTTGCCATCGTGGACTACCTTCAAATCGTTAGCCTGACGCGAACGAAAGCCCGCGTCACCGATCGTCGTTTGGAAATCGAGGCGATTACCCGTGAATTAAAATTATTAACCAATGAATTAGATATTCCAATTATTCTATTTTCGCAACTTAATCGTGAACTGGAAAAACGCGTTGATCGTAAGCCACAATTAGCCGACCTACGGGAGTCCGGCAGTATCGAACAAGATTCCAACATTGTGTCCTTCCTCTATTTGGAAGATCAAATTCAAGAACGGAGTAAAATTCGCAATATCAACCTACTCTTCCGCAAAAATCGCTCCGGCAAGTTGGCCGAGATCGCTCTGAAATTTGATACGCAACAGATGAAATTTACACCGATTAACCATGCGACAAAACGCCCTACTAGCGTTGACGTCCCCTGCGGTGATGGCTTAATTAAGATGCAAAACGATGTACGTTAAACGTGTTTAAAAAGCAGATTCCTGCGCTTAGCTACGATTGCCAAACAATTCGCTTCGCAAATTATTCGTCAATCTAGGCTAATGCTCAGAATCTGGGCGCTTTTTAAAACACTCTCAACATAACAAGGAGAAAAACTATGAAAGAAATAAACGTTACTGAAGCTAAGGCTCATTTAAATCGCTATGTTCGTGATCTTGATAAAACTGGCAGTTATTTACTTGTCCGCAATGAACGCACTGGCGCGGCACTTTTATTAATTTCTGCCAGTCAGTGGCAGGCTCAGTTGGAACACTTTTTACCCAAAGAATTGGAGGCAACTAACTATGCAAAATGATCCTTATTTTTCCCAAGATTCGCTGATTGTTTTTAAGGCAGACACTGCCACTGAACATCTAACGGCAGCAAAACAGCACCTAGTGGCAGAGCAGGAAAAAGAAACTGCCATGACTGGCCTAGAAAAACTTAGTCGCCAGGCCGCACTGATTACCGCAGCCAAGCTTGATCCCGAAATAACTAAAAACGAGACTGCTCAAGGACATACGCCAACTTGTACAAAGCGGGACTACCTTGGTCAAACTCTCTATTTAGACGATCAAATTTATCAATTAGGCTCCTTACTCTACCGCGAAGAACACGCTGCGGACTTTCTTCAGTATTTGCACTACCTAACCTTACACCAGTCTAGTGCTGTGGGTATTTTACATTTGCTTGGGAGTCGTAAGGTGAAATGAATTGCAGAAACGTGTTTGGAAAATACTTTTGTTAGTATTTCTCTGACTAATTTAGTGGAAACGTGTTTGGAAATGCAGATTCCTGCGGTTGCCATGCTTCAACTTGGCGCTTTTCGCCGTAGTTGAATGGACAACGTATGGAGCATCAAGATTATTAGCGTATTTAAGCTAATAATCCTCAATTGCGGAATAGTAGCTACAACAGCCAAATCATCTGTTTAGATCGTGTTTTGAAAATACTTTTGTTCTTATTTTCCCAACCAATTTAGCGGAAACGTGTTTAAAAAGGCAGATTCCTGCGCTTAGCTACAATCGTCGAATAATCCACTACGTGAATTATTCGCCAATTTAGGCTAATGCTCAGAATCTAATCGCCTTTTTAAACACTCTCAAAAAATATTTTATTTATTTTCAATTTTAGTGACACTTTTTGGCATGCTGAGGGTTTTATATCTATGTAGGCAGAAAACAGGTGGCCACCGACTGACTTACAAAATAAGGGTTTAATTGAATTAATTAATGTGAAGTTAATTCACAATACCCAAAATTGGAGGACATACTCATGGATGATTGGATTAAAACGAACGTTGAAATTAAGGTAACTGGCCCTGATATTGCTAATGAAGCAACTCGTGTTTTTCACGATTGTAAGGAAGAAGTTACTTCTGAGCAACTTATCAGTCTCGGTAAAGTGGTTGAAGCACTTTCCGGCCACCGCGCCAATGCTGGTGTGATCGTGAATTACCGCCGCCAGGACTTCCCTGGAGAAGAGATCTAAGAAGTGGGACTAGAGTCGGTTATATTCTGAGGATTACTAACGTTGTCGATCAGACTAAGATGGACCGAAGTCCGAATCGCAGCCTAAACAGACAAATTACCTTTGAAAAAGGTGATTTGGCCGTTGTAGCTAACCGCAGGAATATGACTTTAGGCGCACGTTAAAAACAATGTCTGTCACTACGATCATAGTTACCAATATTTACCAAGTAAACACTTAACTATTAAGGAGGAATTCAACCTATGAAACAACTAGACATGGAATTTACCAGTGAAAATGGTAAGGAAAAGCACTTGCGCATGAACTACGCCTCACAGAATCTTGACGAAACAACGGTCAAGACAGCGATGCAGGCAATCGCTGAACTCAAAATGTTCGAAGTCGATTTTGCCAATCCTTACGCGCATCCAGTTGGTGCCAATTATACTGAACGAACCGTTACACCAATTTTCAAGGCCGAAAAGCCAGCGAAAACTGATGCATAGTGGAGTGGGACAAAAGTCGCTTTTGGGTTTACTGCGTAACGTAAGTTAATCCAGACTTTTGGCGTACGTTCTAGAATAATGAGCGGAAATAAATAACGCCCTTGCCAATAGTTGGCAGGGGCGTTATTTGTATTCATCACTGATCATTACATTGAACGTTAAAGATGGCGTCATGCGTCAAATGTTCCATATCCTGTAGATTGTGTAAATGTACTTTGTAAAATCGGCTGTTTGTCTCCATAACGATCACTTCTATATCATGAAATTCCCCGAGTTGTGCTAAATAATGTTGTAATCCAATATAACTAGCCTTATGTGACGTGCCCCTGGTATACATTAAAATAAAAAAAGGAGATTTTTTCTATGTATTTGGTTGATGAAAAGAACAAAGAATATCGATTTGATGACAGTTGCCCCAAGTACTTAATGTAGGACCCGAGACTAACCATTGCTATAGTTCGTTTTAATGCGCGCCAGAACTTTACAGCACATTATCATAACTATATGGAAGAAGATTTTTATATTAATCGAAGAAAAATTTAACGCGAATACCTTATAATCATTATTTCTTGTTATGAACGGGCCATACATTGCACCCCGAGCATAAAATTAAAACCGGGACAGTAAAAAGAGTTTGGTGCTAAAGAATCGGATAACCGATTTTCTAGCACCAAACTCTTTTTAGATCACTTATGTCAGTTTTCTAAGCATTAATTATTTCTTAGACCTATTCCAAACCATATTAGATAAGTTCTTCGTGTGGAAATTTCAGGCCCCATTCTTTTCTGGCGTCGTCCATAATATGAATGACACGGGATGTCAATTTACGTGTGTCCTCTTCGCTACCTGTTGCATTATCTGAATAGACATTAAGCCGTGTCAGTTCATAATTAAAAATTTGATTTTCGTCACCGGTTTGTATGTTTTCGCTCTCGCCATTATTCCAATAAACCGTTGCTTCTTCGGCGCGTGGAAAATCCTTAATCACTACGTACCCTTTGTCTCCACTGACAATAATCTGTTTAGGCATTTTACCCCTGAACGCAATTGTAGCGGTACCAAGAACCTGATTGTCGTTTTCTACAATAAAACTGGATTTTTCGTCAACGCCACTTTCCGACATAATGACTTTAGTATTTAATAATTTAGTCTCAATACCCATGAAATACACTAACGTAGAAAGTGCATAAGTACCAATATCAAACAGGACACCGCCCCCCTTTTCAAGACTGAAAAAGCGATTTGTTGGATCGTATTCCTTAGAACTACCGAAAGTAATGTTGACGGTACTAAGCTTACCCAATTTATTCTGGATCACCATTTCTTTAATTCTCTTGAACAATGGCATGTAATACATTGTGACCCCTTCAATAACAACTAAGCCCTTCTTGTGCGCCAATTTTTGGACTTGATCTAATTGCTGTCCATTGAGGGTAGCCACTTTTTCAACCAGAACATTTTTTCCGGCATTTAAGGCCTGCATCATCAATGGGTAATGGGTTGAATTAGGTGTGCCAATATAGATGCCCTGGATATCAGGATTTGAAGCCATTTTTGCAAAATCAGTATAAGTATTTGAAATATCATATTTGGTTGCAAAATTAGCTAAAGAGTTCGCATTAATATCAAATACCCCTAAAATATTGAACTTTGAACGATCAACCTTTGTCGCAAAATCGTTTGCAATAAAACCAGTGCCACATATACCCCAGTTTGTAATCTTCATACGTTAATTTCCTTTCATAACACTTAATAATCTAACTTTATTGTAACCATATCGTAGGGTTCAACAACAAATTTTTGTTCTTGATGAACTTCTAACGCGTTAACAATTTCTGGATTATGGTTAGAAAATAGATCAGTATTAATTTTCTTTGCATTGCTAGTTGGATTGGTTACCCGAATTAAATACCTATTATTATTTTTGTAAGAGGGATAAATTGATGACACAGTGAGTCCATCAAGTTCAAGCATCCCTGATTTCTTTTTGGTTAAAGGCTTCTCTTGTTTTTTTTGAATCTTATTATCTAATCTATTTATAAAATAATTCAAGCTTTGGTTCTGGTAACTAACGTTTGCTGCATAGACCTCGTCGGCAACACTTTGAACTTTTAAGGGATTAAATGTCTGCGAAAATAGCTTCAAGGAAAAATCAAACTCTTGCGGACCAAGTAATTGTGCTTCTGGTGTTGCTATCATCACGTGCCCCTGGTTAGTGGTATCGCCGCTTGCACGCCCAGGGCGCCACATTAAATTGGGCTTTCCAAACTGACCAGTACTCGCAAACAATGTGATATAGAGCTTATCTGCGGCTAATTCATATTCTTTACTTGCACCACCATAAAAGGAAAAAGATGAAGCATGATTACTAAGCGAGACTACTTTATCAAACACATTTAAAGGTGCTGGGTATTCATCATAGCCGTCAGTATCGTGCATATCAATTTGATTATTTTTGAGCGCTCCTGCGGTTAAGCCAGCAAAAACGTCAGCATTTTTTATTTCAGGATTTAAGACTAAACGCATCCGGTGAGAACAAACTGTGTTATCAACGTAAAATTCACCCGAAATAGTATTGGTATCATCGTTTAAACTCAGGACTAATTTATAATTGATTGCCTTTGTTTGACCAGACGTATTTTGTCGGTCAATGAGATCGTAAGGTAGATTTGTCGTCCCGTTGATAATTAATTGCTGAATTTTCCCACTCACTTGTGCGTTGGCTGTATTAAACGGTAGTTCAACTTCCGTATCTCCTTTTAACGGTGAAAAATCATAGGTGTCACCATCATTCGCACAATCAACTAATTTTATTAAATTGGGCATTGTTTTACCATTGAAAGTTGCAGAAATATTGCCGTTTAAAAATTCAATTTTAACGTCAGTAGTCTCAATTTTTGGTGTTGAATTTAGTTCAACAGTCTTAAAAGTTGGTAACTCCAACTGATCATCATTAAAGTCAATTACTTTATATCCTAGGCCAGGGACAGTTGTTTTTAACATCACTGATAATTCAAAATAAGCAGGTTCAGTGAGATAGCTCTTACCCTCTGGCTTTTCGATTAAGATATGTTCTCTTGCAGGATAATAGTGCTCGTTAACGATAAACGCATCTGTAATACCTTTGAATTTGATATTTTTCCTATTAGTCAAAATATTTACTTTGTAATAGCGATCCTTAGCTTCTGCTTCAGTGTTCACAAGTAAAACTTGATTTTCAGATAGCGCCAACTTATCGGCCAACCGTCTTAAAATTAAATTCTGAATACCGTCTGAAAGCTCGTCTGCCTCTTTGTAGCGGTGCATGATATCATCAGACACAGCATCATAAACACAACCGCCAAGACTGTCATGTGCTTGTGAAGCTAGGACTTTTTTCCAGGCGTCGACTAATAATTCTTGAGAAATATTAATCCCATATTCTCGGCCTAAGACCATCAAAGGTTCGACTTGTTTAATTAGTTTTTGCTCTGCATTATGGTTAGCTTGTTTAATATTTATCCGAACTGATGAAATCGTCCGATGAAGTCGTGCATAGGCCGGAAGTCTGAACTCACCGCGATAACTTGGCAACTCTTTGCTCTGTTTAAGTTTGTTCAAGAAATCGCTAAACGAGCTAATGTGATAATGATACTTACTTTTCTGATTAATCACATTCAGTTTATCCTGAATATTCGTGACAATATTTTGTTGATCCCCTCCCGCAGGCACCAGTACATTGTCTTGTGGCCTAATATCATTAATAAAGTTCATATACTTATCTAGCCGATTCGAAATATACTCTGATGTAGTTTGCATGTTCGGGGCACAGCCATAGCCTAACGGAATAGTCATTGCGGTTACGCTAGTATCACCAAGTCCTTGCCATTTGAAATAAGGGGATGAGACTTGCTCTTGATAATCAATACCTCGCCAAAAAATGATGTTATCAATACCAACCTGATTTAAAATCGTTGGTAGTTGAGCATTAAATCCAAAACTATCAGGAATATAACCAACTGACATAGCACCACCATAGGCTTCACAATCTCGGATACCAATCATTACATTACGCATTAGAGATTCGCCATCAACTAATAGACAATCACTCTGCGTAAACCAAGGCCCAATAAATAATTGTTTATTTTGTACGAGTTTTTTTACCCGACGTGAATTTTCAGGATGAATTTGCAAATATTCGTCTAGAATTGAGCTTTGGCCATCCAAACAAAAATTAGCTTCTGGCCGTTTTTCCAATTCATCAAGTACATCAGAAAATAATTCGTCGCTCAAAACCACTGCATCTTGATTGGAAAAATACCACTCTCGATCCCAATGAGTTAAATTGACTATATAGCCTTCTGTCATACTGCTACCGACTGCTTTTTAGAAACTTTAATTTTTCTTTTGGCAATATGGTCACGAATCATAATATTACCAATAGCAACAAAGAGCACACCGATTAATAACGAAAGTAGATATGGCAATAAGCCTTCAACTAGTGGCCAGCCCCAGAATTGAGGAATTGGGAACCAGATTTTTACTTTAAAGAACGTTGCCACAACGGCTGCTATTGCAGAGCCAACCATATTTAATGGAATTGTAATTAACGGATCACGTAAAGCAAACGGAATTGCACCTTCACTAATTCCGATGATCCCCGAAATAAAGGACGTATACCCCGCTGCAACTAATGAATCATCGTAAATATCACGCTTAAATACATGTTGATTTAAAATTACTGAAGCGCCAATACCTAACGGTGGAATAATACAACCTAAGATATTTGCCGTCATGGGAAAAGTGTGATCAGCGGCAAGTGCCAGCGTAACCGCGAAAGCCGCTTTGTTGAAGGGACCACCCATATCAAAGGCAGTTGCTAAAGCAATCACAATTGCAATAAAGTACGAACCTGTTGATTGACCAATAATGTCAACAAGTAGCTTGTTTAAGCCACCACCGATTGGTTCGAAAATATAAAGGTTTAAAACATAGACCAAAATAATACTGAGTAAGGGAATGATAAGCATCGGCTTCAAAGATTGAATATTTTTAGATAACTTAATTTTTTGGTTTAAGAATCGACAGAAATAACCAGCAACAAGGCCGACACAAATTGCGCCTAAGAATCCAGAGGAAACATGATCCTTAATCCCGTTAACTGTGTAAATCAGACCCCCGGCTAAGCCGCCACCAATGAAACCGGGGGCTAAGCCAACTTTACCTGCAATTGCATAAGCAATAAACGCAGCTAATACTGGATACATCAAAGAAAAGATAAAGCCACCGAAACTATTGAAATTATATAAAAATTGCAGGATAGAATTTGAACTCGTTGCATAGGCAATATTACTGATAGTACCTGGTTTTAAACCATACAACAACCCACCAATTTGTGGTATTGCCGACATTAGCCCTGCACCGACAACAATTGGAATCATATATGAAATACCACTCATTAATGCCTGATACATTTCAGTTCCTATTGACTTTTTTTTATTACTTGGGCCTTCTTCCTCATCATCTTCAACAGTTGTAAACTTACCATCTGGATGGTTAAGGACTTGGTTAATTAAAGACTTGGCGTCCTTAATTGGTGTTGAAACAGGTACAGAAATATAAGGGAGTCCAGCGTAATAGTTCATTTCATGCAAATCCACATCGGCAGCGATAATTAAACCATCAGCCTTTTTGACGAGTTCTTTAGACGGGCGATCCTCAATCCCATTGGCACCTTGTTTTTCGACATAAACGTCATAGCCCATTTCTTTGGCCGTTTTTTCAATCGCTTCTGCTGCCATATAAGTATGTGCGATACCAGTTGGACAGGCAGTGACACCAAGAATTAAGCCCTTTTTGGATGTAGCATGCTCATTAGTGGTTGCTTTATTCTTTTCTGTTGCGTCAACCCTATCGAGCGCATTAATCACTTCTTCAACTTGTGTGGCATTTTTAACACTGGTGATGAAATCTTTATTTAACATTGCTCGTGATAGCTTGGCCAAAAGTTCAACGTGAAAATCACCAGCGCTTTTCTCGGGTATTGCTAATAGAAAAATTAACGAAACATTGTTGTCTGGTGACAGGCTTTCCCAGCCGTCAATAACCGTTGTTGATCTAACCACGGCAAAAACTGGTCGACTAATAGCACTGGACTTGGCATGTGGTATGGCAATTCCATTTTCAAGACCAGTTGGGCTCTCTTTTTCACGCGCATAAAGTGCTTTCTCAAAATCAACTTTATCCGGA
Organism: Loigolactobacillus iwatensis; assembly: GCF_003950295.1. Lineage (GTDB taxonomy): Bacteria > Bacillota > Bacilli > Lactobacillales > Lactobacillaceae > Loigolactobacillus > Loigolactobacillus iwatensis. Next base: position 46,945 of record NZ_RHNP01000003.1, on the reverse strand, counting down.
ATGATCTTTGCCTTTATTAGGCGTTCTGCAACCGCATCAAAGACCTCATCTTTAGTTGAGTATGATTGATCCAATATAATTAGATCGCTTGAAGTTAATTCCGCGAGTTTCATTGTTATCCCTACCTTCTAGGTATATAAATTTATCTTACAATTCCAATATACCAGCAAATGTATGAAAGCGCTTTTCCTAAATTAGAGTAAAAATTTACCCTGATTTAGGTTATAATAAATGCAATTGGAGGAATTGGTATGAATTTAATCAAATATTTTCCAACTGTTACTTCCGAACTCACATTTGCAGAATCACTAATTCTAAAGTATTTAGGCGATAATATTAATCAAATTGATTCTCTTACGATTACTAAAGTTGCTACGGACAATAACGTCAGTACCACCACTGTTGTAAGATTATGTAAGAGACTTGGGGTACAAAAATTTAGTCGACTAAAAATTGCTTTAGAACAAGTAAAAAATGACTTAGCGATTGAGGCTCAATCAAGCGATTTTAATATTAACTTTAAATATAATTTTCAAAGTACCCTGAAAGAAAATTTACCAGATAGAATTCAAAAAACTACTCAACTAATTAAACAAAAACAACAGATTTTCATCTTCGCAATTGGGCTAACAACGGCTTGCGGTCAATATCTTAATCTTGCTCTGCAACAATTAGGTAAAAACTGTTCTTTTATTTCAGATCACCAAATAATCTGGAGTTTAGATCAACTATCAACCACAGACGGATTAGCTATTTTCATCTCAAATAGTGGCGAGTCACAAGAACTGGTCCAACTTATTCAACGTATTAAAAACACAGAAACCTTAACTACTCTTAGTATTGTCAATACACCAAACAGTACACTAGAAAAACTATCTGACGTGACACTTCATGGCTATTCACAGCCACTTCTGATAAATACCTCAGACTTCACACCACATTTTTCAATATTTTTAATTCTTGATTTGATCATCCAACAGTATATACAAATCTCAGATAATCAAAAATTTATGTAACATTAAACAAATAAAATACGAATGAATAGTTAGAATTATCACTTTAATAAAAAACAGAACTAGAATTAAAAAGCTTCTAGTTCTGTTCATGACAATATTTGGTTCGACAAAATCATAAATATGTTTATATACTCATTTATACTTTAAACGGTAATCAATAGAATTACTGACGAATAAGCACTTTATGTGGGTTAGTAGTTACCATTTTAGCATAATCTGTCTCTGAGATATGTTGAAGTAACTCTGATTTTAAATCTGTTAAAATATATTTTAGACCAGGCTCACCACCATAAGAAATAAAGTATTTCTTTCTACCCATATCCCCGGCCAAACAAATGTTATCAGAATATCCACTATTTACTAAGTTAGTAATCATATTGATTCTTAAACTATCTTTGTTTTTTAAGTGTCGACCAATATGGTCAAAACTAATACTTGCGCCAGTGTCGCAAATACGTTTTATATAATCAACATCTTCAGATAAATCTACGTGACTTAAACACACGTGCGTTAGATCTGCACCAGCTGCTTTTAAACCAGCAAGCTGATCAAGGCCCATTGTGCCTTGATCACAATGTGTGACAATTGGAATATGTGTATCACGTTGAACGTTACCTTCAACGTCGATAACGCGTTTTTCGGAATCAGTAATAGTATTTTTGCTAGTCCCCAATTTCATTGCTCCGGGTAAAATTTTATTTGTTCCAATTCCATCGATAATTTCGTGTGTTAGAAAATCATAAACGTCCTTATTTGACATATTTTCTAACCACTTTGGCTGAAACTCTTCTTTGTGGAACCCAGTGATACAAATTATATTTACTCCTGATGCCTGAGAAATTTTTCTCAAAAGCATTGGACTTCTTCCATAATTAATAGGAGTCAAATCAACCAAAGTGTCGCCGCCGGAATTTTTAAACGAAATGACTTCGGCAATATTTTTGTCAAGATCATCCAGTGTGTAGTCCTGGTGCATAACTTGTGCATCGGGGTACACATACAGATGTTCGTGTATATATGTTGTTCCTAAAGAACCATTCTTGATTGGGCCTAAAACTGTATTAATCATTTGATTTTCCCACTTTCATTACCACTCAGCAATGGTCCCATCGTAGTTCTTCCATTTTGGATTAGTCCATACCAAACCTTGTTGAGCAACATCTTTAATTTTATCTTCATCCATGTCAATACCTAGACCGGGTTTTTTTGGAAGTTGTACATAACTATCCTTATACTGGAAGATTTCCTTATTAGCAACAAAATCCAACAAATCGAAGCCTTGATTATAATGGATACCTAGACTCTGTTCTTGAATAAATACATTTGGTGTGCAAGCATCAAGTTGTAGTGTCGCTGCAAGTGCAACTGGACCATATGGCGCATGAGGTGCAACCGCCATATCATATGCTTCGGCCATAGCTGCAATTTTTCTAGCTTCAAGAATGCCACCACACATAGCAACATCTGGTTGAACAATATCAACGGCACCTTGGTTAAATAACTCTTTAAATCCCCATCTTGTATAAAGTCTTTCACCTGTTGCCAGGGGTACTGATACTTCTCGAGCAATATCATCAAAGGAATCCCAATTTTCTGGGAGAACAACTTCTTCTAAAAACATAGGGTGGTAAGGTTCGAGAGCCTTGGCTAAGACCTTTGCCATAGGACGATGTACACGACCGTGAAAGTCAATCCCAATTTCCAGATCATCACCAACTGCATTTCGAATGGACTCTACACGATCAACAACTGCTTGTACTTTCTTATATGAATCAATATAGTGTAATTCCGAGGTGGCATTCATCTTTATTGCAGTAAACCCAAGTTTGACACGCTCTTTTGCTTGTTCAGCAACGTCGCTTGGACGATCACCACCAATCCAAGAATAAACTCGTATTTTGTCTCGAGCCGGACCACCTAACAAATCATAAACAGGTACACCCAATGCTTTACCTTTAATATCCCAAAGAGCCATTTCAAATCCAGAAATGATCGTACCATTTATTGGTCCTCCTCGGAAAAACGAACGATGCATTTCTTGCCATAACTGTTCAATGTTATTTGGATTACGACCGATGAGCGTCTTTCCCATTTCTTTCGCACCGCTAACAACAGTTTCTGTTTTGGTACCTGAAATCATTTCGCCCCAACCGCTTAATCCGTTGTCAGTAGAAATTTTAACAAAAATCCAACGTGGCTTAACTTTATAAATCACAAAATCTGAAATCTTCATATTGATTGATCTCCTATAATGATAAATTATTTAAAATTTAAATTGCTGGAAAAACAGTTTTTAAAATCTGAGCTAACTTGTACCAAATCCACGCTGTCAAATGTGTACCTGAATCCTCAGTGGAAATATAGTGCATTCCTTTTGCAAGTTTAAAGCCACCTGCGAGAGCTAACTGAGTGTGAACCGGTGCTAAATTAGTAGCGATCCAGAGAACACAACAAGTAATAACCATCGTTGAAAGAATGCCTCTAAAGATATTACCCTTGCTAAATGCAACAGGCCATGCTGATAACCACATTGCTTGGTAAGCAATATCAGAAATTGGTAATAACTTATTTCCTGGAAGAATTGCTGCTAATACTAATGTAATAGGAACCATAATAATACCACAGGCAATAGCTGAAGAATTTGCAACAGTTAAGGCTGCATCAATACCAATAGTGAATTTATTATGAGGGAATCTTTTGTTAAGCATTCCCTTAATAGAGTTCGCAAATGGAATCAAACCTTCCATTAAAATCTGCATCATTTTTGGAGTAAGAACCATTGTTGCAGCAGTACTCATACCAACAATTAATACAGTTCCTATAGATTCCTCTGCCAAAGCCCCAATTAGAATACCGATGATAAAGCCCATAAACAATGGTTCGCCAACAAATCCAAATTTTTTTTGAATCTTTTCTGGTCGTGCATCAATATTCTTAATACCAGGAATCACTCCCCATAATTTATCTAAGGCCCATGCAATTGGTGCCCATGCAACCGAGTTTATGGTTGGAAACGATATTCCCTCTAACCCAAAGTACTTCTGTGCCAATGGCGCCGTCCAATCGGCTAATTTGAAACTAATACCTGCATCTAAAGCGGCAACAATCAGTGCAATTGGTGCACTCTTTGTCACATACCAAACCAAGGCCCCCGCAAAAATATAATGATTGTAACTCCAAAAATCAACCATTACCGTATTTGTCATTTTTGTAACCAGCATTAAAGCGTTTGTACCTAGAACAACAAAGACAACCACAGCAGCTAATGGAAAGGCCCACGTTGCGGCAGCTCGAGCAGGCCAACCTACATCCATGATTGAAGTTTGTATTCCCCAATGCTTTACCATCAGGTGAACAGAGGGACCTACTTGTGCAACAAACCAATTGATAACAATCGTTACTCCCGCAAACCCAACACCAATTGTCAATGCCGATTTAACTAAGGTATTTATCTTAACTCGAAAAATTAATCCAAGAACAAAAATAATAATAGGCATCATTACCATTGGTCCAAGTTTACTAATCCAATTCAAGCCATTAACAACAACTTGCATTCTTCTCGCCTCCAAGTAATTGTGAAACTATACAATTCTGTTAAGCCTTAAGGGCTTCTAAAATTTGATTTTCAACTTTATCTTCCCCAATACCTGTTACAAATGCAGCAGCAAGAATTGTTTTAACACCATGTGTCACAGTTTCATCTAAATTACCCGTTGGAACTATGAAATCTACTTTATTTGTATCTAATTCACCTTCAACTTCTGAGAACTTACATTGAATAATTCTTGGTTCCGGCAAACCATTACTCGAAGCAACATCCCGAACCTTACCAGCAGCAACAGTTGATGTAATCATTGATGAAGCGCAACACACAATAACAGTTTTTTTATTATCCATAATAATTAACCTCCGAATGTTTTAAAAAGTTTTGACATTGATTCTTTACTTTGTTGTTTCATGATCATACTGAGAGACGACTGATTTTGGATTATTTTCATGATATATTTTAGTGTTTCTGGTTGTTTTTTGGGATTATTAAAAAGAATCATAACTGCCAAATTCACTGAAATTTTGCTTGATGAATTATCCATTTGATAAAATTCAACCGGGCTTTTAAATGTTGTCACTACCAGTTGTGTTGTATTTGAGTAGGTATAATCAGTATGTGGAATTGCTACTTTAATTTCACCAGTGTTAAGCCCAGTAGGATAATCTTTTTCTCGCTGAAGTATATTGTCTATAAACTTTTTTTTTACTTTTCCTTCCTTCAATAAAACTTGATATGTTTTTTGAAAATAATCTGTGTTAGATTTGAATTCCTGATTGATAAAAATATCATTCTTGTCTATCAACTCTGTATCCATTAAAAAACACCACCTACTCATATAATTTTTACATAATTATCAACAGATTTTTTAAGACCTTCAATATTCAGGCCTTGAACATCAGTCTTATTGAACATACCTGAACCTATACCCAAATAACCTGCTCCGTTATCAAAGAATTCTTTAGCATTTTTGATATTAACTCCACCAACAGCCATCAACCGCATTTTTCCTAAAGGTCCCTGAATTTGTTTGAAGAACTTTGGTTGTACAGTAACTGCTGGAAAGATCTTTACGATATCAGCACCCAATGACCTCATCTTTAAAATTTCAGTTGGTGACATGGCAGCAGGAACCGTAATAACATTATTCCGTCGTGCTAGTTCAAAAATATCGGGTGTAAAATTTGTCGGGCCCAACATAAATTGTGCGCCTGCAATTATTGCATCTCTGGCCTGTCCGATATCTAAAACAGTACCGACGCCAATATCGACTGTATCTCCATACTTTTTTGTGCCCTCCTCAATTATTTTTAGATAGTCTGGATTGTTTGTGGTGACTTCCACACCAATTTTATGATTAAAGCCGCTCAGCATTTTGATTATTGTTAGGGCCTGCTCAGGGGTATATCCGCGCATGATTGTTGTTATTTTCGGGTAATTATTAATATTCAAACTCAATGACCTTCTTTTTATGCTAATCTTTTCAAAATCTGATAAATTTCAGTTACCGATCCGGTTGTGGTAACTTCGTTCAATAATTGATTATTTGTTGATAAAGTAACTAATTGGTTTACGGCCCTAAGGTGTGATTCGGTATTTTTAAGTGCAACTGGAATAATTATGATTGCAGAATGATTACCTGGAAAGTCGATATAGTTTTCCGCCACTAAGAAGCCAAACCCATCACTGAGTGCCCCATTGTCCGCAGTTGTATGTGGAATAGCGATCTTTTCACGTAAAAAACTGTAATTTTTATTAGTTGCACTTTGTGCAACTAATTTTTCTACATACTTTGGAAGTACCACGTGATTTTTTAATAAGGGCTCACAGGCGAGTCGTATTGCTTCGTCCCAATTAAGAGGCCGTTTGGCAATTTGTATATAGTCTAAATGAACATAATTTGTAATATCTGGTAATGTTTGGAATGACTTCTTGTTGTTGGAATCTGGTTTGTCCCTATTAATTAAATAATTTGTTAGAGATTTTTTTAACCCTTTTTCATCCTTAACCAAAGCATGGTTTTCAACTATGCTACGAATTTCATTGGTTTCGTTCGTAATTAATTCTGGATTCATTTCATTTAATACTCGAAATCTGAGCATTGTTTGCTCTGCTGCGGATAACACCGGTGTCACTATATATTGGGGAATTTTTGTCTTTAGCAACGACGTTGTAAAAACAAGATCGTAATCATTTTGATAACGATCAAACTCCCGTGCAGAAGTTGCCGAAACAAAATTAATTTCTGGAAATATTCCAACCAGTGTATTCAGCATTAACCGAGCAACCACAAGACCATTGGTACAAACGACAGCAGCTCGTTTTTTTGCTGAATCAATGTTATTAGTATAGTTAGCTAACTCCGAACCAAAATAAAACGTTATTAGCTGAATTTCATTTTCCGGCAGTGGCAAGCCAATTAAATCTTCAATCGGCTTAACACAGGTTTTAATAATATCTAGAAGAAATGTATTCTGGTTCTGATCATGGATCACATCAGGAAAATCTAAATCATTTAATTTCAGGCCATATTTTGTCCTAAATATGGCTGGTAAGAGATGTGAAGTTAAGCGCTTAATAAAGTCCCGTTTATTCTGAACAATAATGTAAGTTTGGTTTTCAAAATTAGTGATCGTTTTTTTTATTGCTTCCGATAAATCCGATTCATTAGAAATTGAGTTATTTTGAAGCGTATTAACTGATAAAAATACAAGAGCAATCCATCCTATACGATCTGATAAACCAATACTTAGATTTTCCAATTTGCAATAATCCTTTAAGAACAAATATTCCATTGATTCCTTTACCTCATTACTTACATGGATACTTTGGTCGGGGTCAGAATATTTCATTCTGTTAAGCGTTAATCTCAACAAGTTAATTAAAAGTGAGAATGCAGAATCGGAATAAATAATATTGAGCTTTTTTTCGAGCTCAGTAATCAAATGAATGACTTTGTTTTTTGGTAGACCGGGGACTTTGTCAATAATTTGTTGTTTTTCCGGTTTCAGGGAATAATTTCTAATTAATTTTGTTAAATAATTCAATAAATTAATTTCCTTGCCAACAATCATATAACCGGTTTTTCGAGAATGATAAATTCTGCTATCATGCTCCCTCAGCCTTACATTTGCGGATTTCAAATCTTTTAAAGCAGTATTTTCACTAACTTGTAAAAATACTGAAATTGAAGCAAGTGTAGTTTTTACTGGATTTGTTATTAACAAAATACTTATTAAATCTAATCGAGTTGATTCATCAAAGAAATCATTAAAATCATTCTGTGAATCGGAACCGTTTACATTTACTTTCAAAACATTATTCAGCAAAAACGTTTTGGTCTTTTCATTAATTAAAAACTGGCCATTGCGTGTGCGCCTTATAGATCTAAGGTGTTTTGTAGTTAATTCGCTATTAATCTTGGAAAGTGAATAAGTAAGTTGTCTTATGCTTAATTGATATTTACTAGCCAAATCTTTTGATTTAATTTGTGGATTCTTGATAATTTCTGATATTATTTGTTCTTCTCTACTATCCAGCACCTTCTCTTCCTCCTTTCAATGTTCATTATAGGGATTTAAATTGTGATTTTTTTCACCAGACTAATCAATTTTGTTTTTAATAAACAAAGTAATTGTATAACGCTGTGAGTACCCTTAATAAGGGCCGCCGTTTCAGTATCAGACTTGCAGACACAAACTTAAATCAAATTTGTTTTAAATTTGGAATGAATGTATATTGTATTTTAGTTGAAGTGGAATTTCTGCTTCAAACATAATTGGAGATGAGCTTATATGTACATTATCTTTTTTTCAGTTTTAGTACTATTGTTATACCTATACATCGCTTTTGCTGATATATCAACAGAAGCAGCTATCGGTTTTAAAACAAAAAGATCAATGACAAATGACAAAACTTGGAAATTCGCAAATAATTTTTTTGGAAAAATTAATGCAATTTTTATGGGTATTTACTTAATAACTTACATTATACTGATGTTTTTAACACCCAACCTTGTACAAAGTGAAACCAATTGGATTACTATTATGATAATATTATTTTTTGTTTCAATTATTATTACAAACCTTAAACTAAAGTCCGTAATCACAACTCACAGTTTGTAAGAACGCTACACGAATAATAAAATCACAACTAAAGTTGTAATATGACAGTATTTTGCTTATTCATTGTCCTTCTGATATCTTAGACTAAAATTTTTGAGCCCAAAAACAAGAAATGAGGTATGCCCCGGACCCTTCAAAAATCTCCACCAATACATTTTGATGAAGACCCGCGAAAACTAACGCATAATCTATAAAAAATAAACCCTCTGCCAATAATTGGTAGAGGGTTTATTTTGGTAGTTTACTTTGAAAATTTACATTTGAAAATCAAATCATACTAAACACATAATACATCATTAACGATGTATTAATAATACTTATTTAACTACATTCTCTAAAGTCTTAATCTGTTTCACTGGATCATCAGCTCCATAAACATATGAACCGGCAACGAAGACGTTTGCACCTGCATCACTGCAAGACTTAATCGTCTTATCATTGATTCCACCATCAACTTCAATATCAAATTGATAATTTCCAGTCTGACGAATCTGATTTAATTTAGCAACCTTGTTTACCATTTCTGGGATAAACTTTTGGCCGCCAAAGCCCGGATTTACGGTCATAACAAGAACTTGATCAACTAATGATAAAACAGGTTTAATTGCTTCTAATGATGTTCCAGGATTTAAGACAATGCCCGCTTTAGCACCATTATCATGAATCAATTGTAAAGCACGATAGATATGCCGTGTACTCTCAACATGAATCGTTAAGATATCGCCGCCTGCTTTCGCAAATTCAGGAATTAAATTCTCTGGATTTTCAATCATTAAATGGCAATCCAACGTTAGCTTAGTTACTTTACGGATAGCTGCAACGACACTAGGACCAAAAGTAATATTTGGTACAAAATGTCCATCCATCACGTCAACGTGAAGATAACTAACCTGTCCTGCTTCCACAACGTGAATATCTTTTTCAAGATTTGCGAAATTTGCACTTAAAATCGATGGCGCAATAACCATGTTCTCTCACTCTCCTAAATAGATTAGTTAGATGATGTAGAAGGCACCACCAATAACACCAATTAACACTAGAATAAGTACAACTGTTGTTGGTTTGAACTTACGTTTCAATAAATAATAGGCCAATAATGTTATCCCTAACGGTAAAAGACCAAGTACCAACTTATCCAAAATTCCTGATTGGACCTTTAGAACGGATTTACCCAGCTGTATCTTTAAAGGACTTGATACCTTAACGAACGTTGCCGATAGAGCACCAATGACAATCGGTCCCATACACTGAGCAAAGGTCATAACTGTTGGTAGTAACGATCCTTGCAGAACTTTTGCAATACCTTCTTTACCTAAAGAGTAACCTTGCATCCATGAAAAATAGCCGATTGACCAGATGATTCCTAAATGTAAAACGGCGAACAATACGGGTCCCATTAAAATGTTACCTTTGGATGCAAAACCGATCGTGAATGAAAGTAGGATTGGAATTAAAGTGCCTTGCCATAAAGTATCGCCAATTCCGGCAAGTGGGCCCATTAATCCTGTTTTTAAACCATTAATAGTATCATTGGTAATTGGTGCACCATTAGACTTTTCCTCTTCCATTGCAATTGTCATACCTAAGATAGCACCACCAAAATGTGGTTCGGTATTAAAGAACTGCATATGTCGTTTAAGAGCCTCTTTCATTGCATCCTGGTCATTACCATATAAATGTTTCAGAATTGGTGAGAGGGCGAAAACAACCCCTGTTGCCTGTAAACGTTCATAGTTATAGTTTGCATGTGAGAAGAAAGTCCAACGCCAGAACGCCTTAACAACTTCTTTTTTTGAAATCTTTTTTGCATCAGGATTATTCTCTGAAGGCAATACTTCTTTTTCAATTTCTTCTTTGTCGCTCATGCGTTCTCGCTTCCTTTCTTCAAATACAAAGTAGTATAAATATATGCAATGATAACAGCGAAGACGGCAATTGCTAAGATTGGTAACTTAGAATATACGGCCAACATAAATCCAAGTAAGAAGAACATTAACGTACCCTTACCAGTCATTGCCTGTAAGTTCATGGCAATACCAAGAGCAGGAAGAAGTCCACCAATAACGGTTAAAACATGAAGTGGTGTCCCACTTAAGCCACCAATGACCGTCTTTACTGGACCGGCACCATAATAAGCAGCTAGCATGGCCGGAACAACTGAGAAGACAAACATCGTTATTTGTGGCGGCCAAACATGAAGTAAGTCAATTCGTTTTAAGTCACCTTTTTCAGCTGCTGTATCAGCCATATGTACAAAGGTTATATCGACAGTCATATGGAGTACCCAAATCATTGTTCCAATCAAACTAATCGGTACAGCCAATGTAATTGCAACTGAAGGTGAAACATTAGATGCCATCCCTAAGGCAGTTCCTAATGTACCAGCTAAAGCGGTATCCATTGGAACAGCGCCGCCAGCACCAATCCAAGCTAGGAAAGGCAACTGAATAGCTGCACCAAAGATCGTTCCTTTTACAGGGTCCCCTAGAATTAAACCAACTAAGGCACCGTTTACTAACGGTCGCATAATCGTATGGGTACCCGCTAATGATACCCAAGGCGTTCCCATTTGGCCGAGATAATATACGACCCCTATGAGGAAAGCCTGCCACAAATGAATTGTCATAGCCATTCTCCTTTATAAACTTACTTTAATAAACCAGCCGCATCCGTAGCCTTATCACTAGGTACGATCTGAATTTTTACATTTACACCTTTATCAATAATCTTTTTGAAAGTTTCGCGCTCTTCATCAGTTGCGGAAATATTTTTATAAAACTTTGATCGTTCACTATTTGCACCCATTCCACCAACAATTACTTCTTTTAAAGGCACACCGGCCTCAACTAATTGTAAATATACTTCAGGTGTTTTAGCTAAAACTAAAATATTATCCTTACCCTGATCCTTCTGTAGGAAATCAGAGCCCTCTTCAACTGTAAGTACATCTAATTTAACCCCTTGTGGCACTGACATTTTCATGACAGTCTTCAAGAAATCATCTTTAGCTGTAGCATCGTCGACAATCACAATATGATTACCATCTGTATATTGAAGCCACGCAGTCATAACCTGACCATGAATTAAACGATCATCAACTCGAGCTAATACAATTTCTGACATAGTTACATCCCCTTAATATCTAATTATTTATTTTGTGTTTGCATTTCATCGAAGAATTCAATAATTCCCTTTTTACCAGCTTCCATAGAAGAAGCCTTAATTTCCTCTATATTCTTGCCCAACATGCGATCATTAAATGCCTGAACCAGCATTGGTAAGCTAACTCCAGTAATTAATTTGTACGGAATACCTTCAATCTTTCTAGAACATAATGCCGCTTGATTATATGGACTCGCTCCGAACAGGTCTGCGAACACGATAACGCCATCTCCAGTGCTGACCTTCTTGACTTTATCTGCCAGACTATCGCCGAATTGACTAACGTCATCACCATGATGTAATCCAATCATTTCAGTATTCTCTTGTTCTCCCATTATTAAATCGACTGCATCCATTAATCCTTCAGCAAATTTACCATGAGTTGCTATAACGAAACCTACCATTACTAATCGCCTCCATTTCGGGTTTAATTTACTTTAATTACCATTCAAACTTCAGAACTGCTTTCTTCCAAGCTTTATCAGCAACAATTTTATTAAATGCTGCTGTTAAATCATCAGCATTTTTGATAACGGTTTCTTTTTCTGGCAACAATTTTTGCAAAGCTTCGCGATATTCTAGTTTTTCACTCATTGTCTTAATGACAACCTTGAAATCGGCTGGCGTTGAACGACTAGTGCCATAAAGTGTTAAGCCTTTCTCAAGTACGTCACGAGTATCAATTGGAACTAGCTCTTCAGTAACACCCATCAAAACAAAACTACCAGTCCGCTTAATAACTTTAATACCCTCATTGATTGCGCTTGAACTGAAATGGCCACCAGTAGCTTCAAAAATAACATCGAATTGTTCTTCTGCATTATCAAAGTCATATTCAGTAACCATTTCTCTTGTTGCAAACGTAAACTTACTTAAACGATCCTTCATAGCTCCATAAACAGTTAAGTTTTCTTTGCTAATACCCCAAACATAATGAAGTACTGCTGCAGCCATATAACCTACGGGACCATCGCCAAATAATGCAACTTTTACATTTGGCTTTGATAGAATATGTTTAACGTGGCTAGAAGCATGATAACCAACCGTACTAACTTCGGCCAAAATTGCAATTTCATCAGGAATATTCTCTGGAATTGGAACTAAGCAACTTTCAGGATGAACTAAATCACTTTGTGCGATACCATCGTGACCACTACTGATAAATGCAGCATCTTTACTGTAATTATCTGGTACAGTATCGGTCTTCTTTTCTCCTCTTAGTACATAACCAGGAACGTTAGGCGCAACAACGACACGTTGGCCAACCTTAAATTCATCGCTCATGCTCTCTTTTACAGTCCCAATACCTTCATGTAATAATGCCATTGGCAATTTTTTGGCCAATGCTTCTGGACGACGTTGTCCTGCAAAATAACGATCATCAGCATGACAAACACTTGCCATTAATGGTTGAACATCAACCCAACCTTTTTTAAGTGTTCGTGAAATTTCTTGTTCCTCAATATCGCCCGGTTTAACCAATCGGTAAGTCTTTGACATAATCTGCTTTTCATCATTTTTTGTTTCTGACATTCTTATTGCCCCCATATATTTTGTGTAATCGTTTTCAACAAATTAAGTATAGCATTTTGCATTTAATTTGCAAGTGTACTATTTAAGTTATTTTTTTCACATAATGACTAAAATGTAAAAAAATAAATTGCGTACTATAGAGACAGTAATTACATAATAATTTTCATAAATAACTAATTTAAAGCATTTTAAACGCCTAATTTTGCCAACATTTTTGCAAAATTAATGCTATAATTGCAATTGTAGTTATTGTTTCTTATATAAAAGGCGGTGCATTCTATTGAATCCATACCAAAGACAAGCACTTGTACTAAGTAAAGTTAAGGAATATAGCTTTGCAAAAATATCGCAATTAAGTTCTGAGCTTAATGTCACCCGCGAAACAATCAGAAAGGATCTTTATACACTAGAAAGTAAGGGCTTACTTAAAACAGTCCGTGGTGGTGCCACAACAATCTCCCTTGATAAGGAAACCAAATATGATAAACGATTGCAACAAAATAGCCAAGATAAGCTCTTAGTTGCAAAAAAAGCAATTGAATTTATCCAATCCGGGAATTCAGTATTCCTTGATTATGGAACAACAACCTTTTCAATCTCCCAAGCAATTAAACAAAGTGACCTTCATGATTTAACCTTAATTACTAATTCCCTAGCAATTGCTACCAATCTAATCGGTGATTCTGCTAACCAGATCATTCTCTTAGGAGGAAACTTGAGACAATCTGAAAGTTCGTTATCTGGACCGTTAACCCTACAGGCAATCAATGATATTTACGCTGATATTGGTTTCTTTGGATGTGGTGGTATTAATATTGATATTGGTATTACCAATCATTATTTGGATGAAGTCGAAGTTTCTAAAAGAGTAATGAAACATTGTCAGAAAATAATTGCGGTTGCCGATAGTAATAAATTTCAGTTGACGGCTCTTTATAAAACAGCAGATTTTTCTGAAATCAGCGCCATTATTACTGATAACAAAATTTCTCCAGAATTAGTTACTGAATTTCAACATAGCGGTATTGATATTGAACATTAGAATTTAAAAAAATGGTTGAAAGGTTCTTAACTTATAAAAAGTGAACCTTTTAAACCATTTTTTTGATTAAAAAACCAATTTGCAACTAGCCTTTATAATTTATTGAAACTTCACTGTTGAACGCAAAAAGCACCGTAATCATTATGATTACGGTACTCTCGATTAATAATCGTAACTTAAAGTGCTGCAGTGAAGCGGCTAGCAATCTCCAATGGTCGGGTGATTGCCCCACCAACGACAACTGCTTGGCAGCCAAGATCTAGGCACCGTTTCATTTTTTCCGGTGTATCGATCTTGCCTTCAGCAACGACTGGGTGATTAACGCGCTTTAATAGTTCCTTCAAGTATTCAAAGTCGTTATCGGCAACGTTGGTCCCCTTTGAACTAGGCGTATAGCCGCGCATCGTCGTCCCGATGATATCAAAACCAAGTTCATCGGCAGCTACAGCGTTCTCCAACGTATCCGTATCCGCCATTAACAGCGTATCCGGAAATTCTTGTCTAAATTGGGCCACGATATCAGCCAAATTTTCACCGTTTGGCCGTGGTTCACCTGTTGCCTGGCAAGCAACTACTTCTACGCCAGTTGCCGCAACCGCGCGCATCTCTTTCATTGTCGGTGTGATGTAAACTGGTGAATCAGGGTAATCGGTTTTGGCAATACCGATCATTGGTAAGCCGGCCTCATCCTGAATCGCCTGAATATCCACGACCGAGTTTGCACGAATACCTGCCGCGCCAGCTTCCTTGGCAGCCCGAGCCATCCGCGCCATGATAAACGAACTATGCAATGGCTCTTTAGGTAAGGCCTGACAAGAAATTATTAGTTTTCCTTTTACTGAATCTAAAAATGTATTTGTCATCATGACAACCCTCTTCTATGCTTACTGGAATTTGTTCCTGAAAATTAGTATTTTACCTACTAATTCAGTGGAAACGTGTTTGAAAAAGCAGATTATTGCGTATAGCTACGCCAGTCGAACGATCCGCTGCGCGTCTCTTTTCACCTGTCTAGGCTATACTCCATAATCTGGGCGCTTTTTTTTACACTCTCTCTTCTGAAACGTGTTTGAAAAAGCAGATTCCTGCGGTTAGCTACGATCACCAAATTATCCGCTACGCGAATAATTCGGCAATCTAGGCTAATCCTCAGAATCTGGGCGCTTTTTCAAACACTCTTCTATTTAATATACTTCTCGTAAATCTTCTTAGCTCCAGCCTTCATTGCTGGTGATGGTTTGCTCATTGGTGCTTTGCTGTAGCCTGCGTGGACGCCCATTTCTTCGAAGACTAGCTTGAGGCTTGGGTAAATGTCGTTGTCAATCAAGGCAAGGATTAATTTATTGCTAACATCTTGTAATTCAAAGACTTTCTTATTATCGCCGGCTTCGAAAGCAGCAATTTCAGCCTTAGCGCGTTTGGCGTTTAAGTTGAAGGTTGAACCAATTGCGCCGTCAATGCCAAGTGGTAAAGCAGAGATCAACATTTCATCCGTGCCAAAGTAGATCTTTTTGTCAGGAAATGCTGAGCGAAGACGTTGTAATAGTAGGAAGTCGTTGTTTGTGTATTTAACGCCGATAATTTTAGGATTTTCAAATAATTTAGCAAATTCGTCCAATGAAAGCGTAACGCCAGATAAGGCTGGAATTGAGTAAATAATCAATTTAACGTCGACACCAGCGAGAATTTGATCGTAGTAGTCTTTGATCTGGTCAAAAGTGAAGTGATAGTAGAATGGCGGTACGGCTGAGATCGTCTTGTAGCCGAGGTCAGCGGCGTACTTAGCTAATTCTTTTGCTTCTTTTAAATCAACGGAACCAACTTGGGCGATTAAATCAACTTTGCCGGCAGTTTCTTCATAAGCAATCTTATAAACCAGTTTACGTTCTTCAGTGCTGAGCATGAAACTTTCGCCAGTACTGCCACCAACGTACAAGCCGTCAATTTTGTTTTCATCAATGTTGTAACGAACCATTTCGCGGATGCCTTGTTCGTTAATCGTGTCGTCTTCGTTAAACGCTGTCATTAATGCTGAATATAATTTTTTCATAATGGATAGCCTCATTCTTCTTAAATTTTGTAATGAACATCTCAAATCATCCAACCGCTCAACAAGAACCATACCGCAAGATAAAAAATATTTCAACGATTATTTTCGGTAATAATTACCATTATCCTTTGTAGGAACTGGTGCAACTGGTAAAATATCAATTATTATTTTTTTAGTTTGAGAAAATAATTATTACATGCTACTATGAAAGCGATTCAGTAAAGGAAAAACACATCTAATAGAAAATGGGATGATCTAATGAGTAAACTATTTTTAGCTTTCGATATCGGTGGTACCACGATCAAATACAGTCTAGTGGACGAGCGGCTTCACTTCAGTGCTGGCGACCGTTGTTCAACGGAACATAATCGCGATGGACATATTCTCAAGCAGTTGCAGGCAATTACGGCCGCGTACCAAAAAGAATACACTTTAAACGGTATTGGCATCAGTACTGCCGGCATTGTTGGCGCTGAAGGCCAGATTCAGTACGCCGGCCCTACCATCCCTGGTTACCAAGGAACTGAACTCAAGAAAGTCTTAGTCCAGCAAAGTGGCCTACCAGTAGTTGTAGTGAACGATGTTGATGCCGCGTTATTAGGTGAACAACTGGCCGGTGCCGCACAGGGCAAAGGTGCCGTTTACTGCGTCGCTTTAGGTACGGGCATCGGTGGCGCCTATTTGAATCACGGCCAGCTACTTAATGGCGCCCACGCCACTGCCAATTCCCTTGGTTACACCCTTTATGACCGAAAAACGAAGACAAATTACGAACAGCGGGCCTCCACTTTGACTTTGGAACATCAATTAGTTGATCTGAAAACGAGCGTCCCGGCGGCCTTCGATAAAGCACGTCGGCAAGAAGCACCCTTTACTACGATAATAAATAACTGGGCGGCCGAAGTCGCTACCGGCCTGGCAAATATTATCTTGTTATTTGATCCCGAAATTCTCTTAATTGGCGGCGCTGTTTCCCAACAAGGTGACTTCTTATTAACACTATTAAATCGGGCATTAGAACCACTATTACCACCTAATTTATGCCAAACAGAATTGCGCGTCACACAACTTGCCGATCGGGCCCAACTATTTGGTGCGGTAGCTAATTTTTATAATTAAGCGTTTACAAAATAATTTTTATATGCTAAGGTACTGGTTGTAATGATCAGCTCAAAAATTCAACCGCTAACAATAACCTCGTATTTTGACGGGGGTTATTGTTAGCGGCTTTTTTCGTCACTTAGAACCATGCTTGAAAATTGTTTTTATTAGTGAATTTCTAGCTAACCTAGCATAAACGTGTTGGGAAAAGTAGATTTTTACGCTTGACCACGTTCACTGAATGATGTTTTGCACCGATCATTCATCAACCTAGTCCATGTTTGCAAATTACTTTTATTAGTAGTTCTGACTAATCTAGTGTAAACGTGTTGGGAAAAGCAGATTCCTGCGGTTAGCTACAACAGCCAAATCATCTGTTTCACAGATAATTCGTCTGTTTAGGCTGCGATTCGGACTTTGGTTCATCCTAGTCCGATCGACAACGTCAGTAATCCTCAGAATCTGAACGCTTTTTCCAACACTCTCTCCAATAGTAGTAGAAAGGTGGCACACCCATGAAAGTTTCAATCAATACAGCAGTATTCTTAGATGACTTACAGGCACACGTTTCCCAATTCACGTGTTTACAGCGACTATCCGCTTCGGCAATCGATGCCATTGAGGTCCGTGGTGAATTTTTCCAGCCAGCGACTAAGGCAAGCGAGTTACATAAAATCGATCAACTATGCCAGCAACAAAATTGGCAATTTTACTATTCCGTTCCGGAAGAACTCTTCCAGGGTTCAACGGTCAATTCGCAGTTAACTACCTATCTAAAAATGGCGCAAGAAAATCACATCAAATCACTTAAATTTAGTTTAGGTGATTGTCAACAGATCTCACCGGCAACGTTGGCCGCCCTTCAACAACAACTGGCCGCCACCAAAGTTAAGGTAACCATTGAGAATCAGCCAAATGAAAATGCAACTTTGGCCAACCTAGAACAACGTCTGGCTTGGCTTAAAGCGGCCCAATCAAGTCTTGGTTACACATTTGACGCTGGTAACTGGTGTTGGGTCGCTACCGAGCCCTTAACGGCCTTTACTAAAGTGCAAGCGGCAATCAGCGTATTTCACCTTAAGGCAATCCAAAACAAAGATACTGTCCTATTGACCGCAAAACCAGCTAACTGGCAGAAGATGCTGGCACAATTGCAGTCAAGCGTTCCAGTCTTTCTGGAATATGCCATTCCAAATGAGCAACTAAATCAACAAATCGACTTAGTTAATCAATTATTGCAACAACGACAGGCCACATTATGACTTATTTAATGCAGTTGGTCATTATCTTACTGCTAACTAAATTAGGCGCGCACGTCTCCAATCTACTTAAATTTCCTAGTGTGATCGGTGAACTACTAGTTGGTGTTTTGGCGGGTCCAGCAGTGCTACATTTATTAGCACCAACCACCTTCATTCAGTATTTCTCCGAGTTCGGCGTCATCATCTTGATGTTTATTGCCGGCCTGGAAGGTGATCTTGGACTATTGATGCGTTACTGGCGCCCTGCACTCACCGTTGCCACTTTAGGGGTCATTTTCCCTACTGCTAGTGCTGCCGCCTTGTGCGTCTTTGGCTTTAACTTTCAATGGACAACCGCAATTTTTATCGGCCTCGTCCTGAGTGCAACTTCGGTCAGCATCTCCGTTCAAGTTTTAAAGGAGATGCACCGGTTAAACAGTCGTGAAGGTGCCATTATACTTGGCGCCGCCGTAGCCGATGATATTATGTGCGTCATTTTGTTGGGTATTTGCGTAGGGCTCTTTGGTAGTGGCGCATCCACCAGCAATCAATCATTGCCGTTAATGTTACTCACCAAGCTGCTATTCTTCGGTGCAATGTTTGTTTTAGGCAAATGGTTTGTACCTAGATTTCTGCAATTTTTCAGTAAACTAACTGCTAGTGAAAACGAAACAACGGCGGCCTTGATTTTATGCTTTGGCTTTGCGGCTCTTGCCGTGGCCCTTGGCATGAGCGATGTGCTGGGTGCCTACTTTGCCGGCTTGGCCATTTCGGAAACCAAGTTTAAAGACAAGTTGGCCTTGAAAATTGAACCGATTGGTTACGCAGTTTTCATTCCAGTATTCTTTGTCAGCATCGGCCTTAACATCAGCTTTTCCGGTATGCAAGACGACGTGGTTTTTATCATCTCTTTGATCGTCATCGCCGTTCTTGGCAAACAAATCGGCGGTGCGCTGGGTGCACGTTTGTTCCACTTAGATTGGCCCGCTGCCAACATTGTCGGCGCCGGCATGATCTCCCGTGGTGAAATGGCGTTGGTCGTCGCAAACGTGGCCTTAAGTAGCCATTTAATTGATCAAAATCACTATACCGCGATGATAATTGTAACCGTTGTCACAACAATTATTGCGCCATTTGTCCTGAAAATATTTATTCAACAGTCGGATAATCAGAAAAGTACGACCAAAAACGCTGTAAAAATTTAATGAGGTGAAACTATGAGTAAAGTTGGATTTGGTACGTTAAACTGGATTGTGCTTGTCTTATATCTATTAGTTATGCTTAGTGTTGGTGCGTATTTCACGCGGAAGGCTAGTAAAAATACAGATGCCTTTTTCAAGGCAGAGGGTAAAATTCCTGCTTGGGCGGCTGGCTTCAGTATTTACGCCACAACTTTAAGTGCTATTACTTTTATGTCTACGCCAGAACAGTCTTTCTTGCAAGATTGGTCTTATGCAATCGGATCGTTTTCTATTCTAATTATACTTCCTTTATTAGTTAAATATTACGTTCCTTTTTTTCGAAAATTACAAGTTACTACCGCCTATGAATATTTAGAAGAACGTTTTAGCCCCGTAATGCGAGCTATTAGCAGTATTCTATTCATGCTCTACCATATTGGTCGGATCGCAATTGTCATTTACTTACCAATTATTGCCATCACGTCAGTTTCCAATATTAATCCAATTGTAATCGCTATCGCTATCGGGGGATTATGTATCCTTTACACCTTCTTAGGTGGTATCGAAGGCGTCATCTGGAGCGATGTTATTCAAGGATTCTTACTTTTAGGTGGTGCCTTGTTAGTCTGTATCCTAGGTATTGCTTATATTCATGGTGGTCTTGGAACTGTTGTTCAGGATGTCTCAATCCATCATAAATTTATTTCTGGAGCTGACTTTAACGTCAATGATCTATCCAAGTTTGTGCCGTTAATCTTAGCCGGCCAGATATTCAATACCTTATATCAATATACGGGTAGCCAAGATGTTGTTCAGCGTTATCAAACAACTGGCTCTTTAAAAGAAGCAAAAAGTTCGCTCTACACTAATGGTTGGTTAGCCTTGATTACAATTCCGTTATTCTTCGGTATGGGTACTATTCTGTTCAGTTTTTACCAACACGCCGGTACATTACCAAAGAACTTTAATACCAGTGCAATTGTCCCTTACTTCATTATTACGCAAATGCCTGCAGGAATTGCCGGTTTAGTTATTGCTGGTATCTTTGCCGCTGCTCAATCAACGATCGCCTCAAGTTTAAACGCAATTTCTTCCTGTGCCATTTCAGATTTCAAGCAGCGCTTCTTTAGCGATAAGCTGAAGGGAATCAAAGATGTTACCTTGGCTCGGATTATCATTATCATTGCCGGTTTGTTAGGCCTAAGTATTGCAATTTATCTATTATTAGGTAATGCTTCAGGTACTTGGAATCTATTCTTAACAGTTACTGGTATCTTTGGTGTTCCAATTGCTGGCATTTTCGCCGTGGGTATTTTCACAAAGCGTGCGAATACTGTTGGTGTTCTAACTGGCCTAATTATCAGTGTCATCTTATCGTTCTGGGTTGATTCGTTGAATATTTCTTCACTGCTTGTTGCCTGTGTCGCGTTTATCTCATCATTTGTTATCAGTTATATTGTTAGTTTATTTACGCCAAGTCACACTAAAGACGTTACTGGTTTGACCGCCGCAACAATTAACGAAGACTACGTCAAAAAACAGGATAGATAGATACTAAGTAATATTCAGGAGGCAGATGCTATTGAAATTTGAAAAATTAACTTTACAAACGCCTCAGGAATTGGCATTCACAATCAAAGTTTACTGCCGCCAACAATTCACTGATTTTCCTGATCAGCGGCAATGGCCAATAGTCTTAATCTTCCCTGGCGGTGGCTTTGCCGGTATTTCCGAGCGTGAAGAAGAATTAGCCGCCTTGCCATTTCTGGCTAAGGGCTATCAAGCCATCGTTGTTCGCTATAATTTATTAGCGGCTGGTCCTTTTTACCCAAATGCGGCAACGATCGGATTGACTACCATCAATTACGTTCGGAAAAATGCAGCTGCATTGCACGCCGATCCTAATAAAATTATTACGGTTGGCTTTTCAGCCGGTGGGCATTTAGTTTCCGTTATGAACGCATTAGGCAACAACCAAAAGTTTTTAGAGGCCCATAATTTTAAAGAGCAACCGATTCAGCCAGCAGCACAAATCCTCAGTTATCCAGTCATCGATTTGACAATGGGCTTTCCCGAAGATTTGGCAGTGGCAAAACAAATTAGTTCTGACCAGCATTTATGGCACGCCCAAAAATTAGTTACAGCGCAGACCCCACCCACTTTCATTTGGCATACTGCTACTGATGAACTAGTTCCCGTGGCCAACACTGCCGCCTACATTACAGCATTGATTGAACACAAAGTTCCTTTTGAAAGCCATATCTATGCTCAAGGTGTCCACGGGCTTGCCTTCAGCAACGTTGCAACGTCACGTTATACTCACCCTGAAGACGTTGAACCACAAGCGGCTGGCTGGTTCCCATTGGCACTAAATTGGTTGAAGGAATGCTTTAAATCAGAAAATCCTACTATCTTGTAGGAACAGTTTGTAAGTAATTGTTGCTCATAATACCAAAGTAGAGAGCGGGACAAAAATTGGCCTTTGGATTAGCTTAAGTTATGTAGTAAATCCAAAACCGACTTTTGTCCCACTTCCGTAGAAAGAAGGCGGGCATCATTGAAGTGTGGAACAGTTGAATTAGAAACACCGCTTAAATTTAAATTCACACTGGACTATTATTGGAAAGAGCAATTAGCCGAGGACAACGATCCCCGGCAATGGCCGATTGTTTTAATTTTTTCTGGTAGCGCTTTTATAAAGATGACTCAACGTGAAGGAGAGCCAGTCGCCCTGGCACTTAATGCACAAGGTTATCAGGCCGCCGTTGTCCAATATAATCTGCTAGACCAAGGTCCAATTTATCCCAACGCAATTGACATTGGCCTAACTGCAATTCAATATGTAAAAGAACACGCGGCCGCAATCAATGGTGATCCAGATAAATTGGTTACCTTGGGCCTTTCAGCAGGCGCACATATTGTGACCTTAATGAATGCATTAAGCAACGACAAGGATTATCTAACTGCTCATCAATTTAAAACTGACGACCTACGCCCCGCCGCACAGATATTAGGTTATCCTGTCATTGATCTGGCAATGGGCTTTCCAAAAACTGATACGGAAGCACTAGCAATCTGCCCAGAGCGCCAATACTGGGCAACCCAAAAATTAGTGACCGCGACAACACCGCCAACCTTCATTTGGAATACCTATTCTGACGCTGTCGTTCCCGTAAAAAATGGTCTCGTTTACGCTGAAGCACTGGCCGATCAGCACGTTCCCTTTGATTATCATACGTTCACCAAAGGTAAGCACGGATTAGTGCTAAGTACGATTGAAACCTCCCGCTTCAATCATCCTGAAGATATTGAGCCACGTGCCGCTAATTGGTTTGAACTGGCCACAAGTTGGCTGGATGAACAATTTGATTTAACACGTGTTGATTTCTAGGGAGTGTTTGGAAAAACGTTTGGATTTCTGCCTTTTCAAACACGTTTACAATAAACTGGTCAGGAAAATAATAAAAGTATTTTTAACGCGACCTAGCCTTTTTAGGTTAAACATATTAGGCTAGGCAACTTCCGAATTTTTCCTAACACTTAGATAGGAAGTCCTTAACATGCGCAGCTTTAGCTTTAACGGCCTCAAACACTACTTAACTGATCTAGGCGAATTCACTAACGTTACTGTCCGAATATTTGAAAGCTCTAGCCACTGTTACACAGTCTGCCTGCATCGGTTAAGTGATCTGGAAAAACTACCACCACACGCTATCTTCAACGTTGATTGTACGAAGACAGTCAATTGATTTGTTAACCTAAACAACCAGCCACGGTTTACGCCGTTAGCTGGTTGTTTTTTTGTGATTTAGATAAGAACTGGTTAGTGATTCAATGGCCCACTATAAACCACCAAATTTGGCCAAGATTTCCTGCATCGAAACAGTTTTCCTACCATCCTCACGCCAACGCTTCATCGCAATGGCAGCGGTTTGCCTGTCGTATTCATCTTCAAGTTGGGCAATTGAATATTCCTTTATTAAATCTGAAAGACTAACACCGTGAAAACCTGCCAGATACTGCAGCCATTCCTTCTCCGCTGCATCGACCTGAACCCTAATTACTGCCATTGCAACCACCTCTTTGACTGCTATTGTGCGATAGATCATGGAAAAAGTAAACTATAAGATAAGGGTTGGATTGGCGTTTATATTAGGCTTTGTATCAGGCGAATTTAACGTTTTTCGATTATATACTCAAATGGGTAAACAGCACTATTGAAACCAACACAAAAATACCTCCAAAGCCATTTCCAGCCTTGGGGGTATCTTTTATATTTAACGATTAAGCATTGTAGTCGTGTTTAAAAAGGCAGATTCCTGCGCTTAGCTACGTTCACCAAACGATCCGCTGCGCGAATCATTCGGCGAGCTAGGCTAATGCTCAGAATCTAAGCGCCTTTTTAAAACGCACTTCCTTATTTCAAAGGTTTCCATTCCCAGTCGTCAACTTCTGGTAAATCAGTACCTTCTTCACGAATAAATTCGTTGTGTTTCTGAATTTCGTCATCCATTTCTTGAACGATTTCAGCACCTTTTTCAGTGAATTCAGGTACATCAAGAATAGCTTCTTTGGCAATGTCAAAACGATCAAGGCCGTTACGAACACGCATGTCAAATGGCGTTGTGATGTCCCCTTCTTCACGGTAACCGTGTACGTGAAGGTTGTGATTGTGACGATCGAAGAAGATATCTTTGATTAGGTCATCGTAGCCATGATAAGCAAAGATAACTGGTTTGTCCTTAGTGAAGTACATGTCGAATTCTTTGTCGCTAAGTCCCCGTGGATCGTTCTTCTTCAAGCGTAAAAGATCAACAACGTTAACGAAGCGAACTTTAAGGTCTGGTAAACGATCATGCAAGATTGAAATTGCGGCTAAGCTTTCAAGTGTTGGTTCTGAACCAGCAGCGGCGAAAACAACGTCTGGTTCAACGCCATCATCCGTGCTTGCCCAGTCGATAATGCTCAAGCCATTTTTAACCAATTGCTTAGCTTCAGCCATCGTAAACCATTGTGGTCGTGGATGCTTGCTGGCAACGATTAAATTAATCACCTGACGGCTTTGCAAAACTTTGTCGAAAGTCGCAATTAAAGTATTAGCATCAGCTGGTAAATACTCACGGATGTACTTCGTCTTCTTTTCAGCCAAATGAGTAATGACACCAGGGTCCTGATGTGAATAACCATTGTGGTCTTGCTGGAAGGCAGTTGATGAAGCAATGATGTTCAATGAAGGAACATCACGACGCCATTCAGCTTCTTCGTGGGCGTTACGCAACCATTTGAAGTGCTGAGTCAACATTGAATCGACAACTCGTAAGAAGGATTCGTAGCTGGCAAAGAAGCCATGACGACCAGTTAACGTATAAGCTTCTAACAAGCCTTCATCCATATGTTCAGAAAGCATTGAGTCAATGATCCGGCCATTTGGTGCTAATAAAGCATCATTAGGTTCGTTGATTGGTTCCAACCATTGACGTTTAGTGGCTTCAAAGACTGAGTTCAAACGATTTGATAAAGTTTCATCTGGGCCAAAGCCACGGAAGTTCTTATTCTTATCGTTTAATTTGACAACATCACGGATATATTTGCCAAGTTCAGTCATATCTTGTGCCATCGCACCACCATGTTCAGTGTTGTCTAAGGCATAGTCTTGAATGTTTGGCAAAATAAGGTCTTTGGTCAAAGCACCACCGTTTGTTACGGGGTTCATTGCCATTCTGTGCTGGCCCTTAGGAATAATTTCTTTGATTTCTGGCTTTAAGTCGCCGTTTTCATCAAATAATTCATCAGGTTTGTATGATTTTAACCAAGCAACTAAATCGTCAGCGTGTTCCATGTGTAATTGGTCAACCGGAATCGGAATCTGATGGGCACGGAATGAGCCTTCAATTGGTTCCCCGTCCCATTCTTTAGGTCCGCCCCAGCCTTTTGGTGCACGGAATACGATCATTGGCCAAGCTGGACGAGTTGTATCGTTGTTGTCTTTAGCGTTCTTGCGAATAGCTGCGATTTCTTCAACAACAGTATCCAAAGTTTTAGCCATTAATGGGTGCATTTTGGCAGGATCGTCACCTTCAACAAAATGAGGATCCCAGCCTAAGCCCTTAAAGTAATCTTCTAATTCTTCGTGTGATTCACGTGAAAGAATGGTTGGGTTAGAAATCTTGAAACCATTTAAGTTCAAGATTGGTAAAACAGTTCCGTCAGTGATTGGGTTGATAAACTTATTAACTTGCCAAGAAGTTGCTAATGGGCCAGTTTCAGATTCACCATCACCAACAACAACGGCTGAAATCAAACCAGGGTTGTCGAGAATAGCACCGGCACCATGTAAGATTGAGTAGCCAAGTTCGCCACCTTCATGGATGGAGCCAGGTGTCTTAGGATCAGCGTGAGAAGCAACACCACCTGGGAATGAAAATTGTTTGAACAATTTTTGCATCCCAGATTCATCTTGCGTAATTTTTGGATAAGTTTCAGTATAGCTACCATCTAAGTAGGAATTAGAAACCATGACTTGGCCACCATGACCGGGGCCTTCAATGTAGAACATATTTAAGTTGTACTTATTAATGACCCGGTTTAAATGAGCATAAATAAAGTTCTGGCCGGCAATGGTGCCCCAATGGCCGATTGGATGAACTTTAACGTCTGATGCCTTCAATGTACGTTTTAATAACGGATTATCCTTTAAATATAACTGACCAACTGATAAATAATCAGCGGCACGCCAGTACGCGTCAACTTTTGCCAAATAGTCTTTAGATGAATAGTCTGTTGTCTTTTCTACTGTTTGATCCATAATTGGCATTCCCCTTTGCATTTATATGCTTATATCTTTTTTACACTCCCTATGATATCGTTTTCTATTGGCAAGTCAAGCGACTTTTTCGATTATTTAGGCTAGCATTTAATGTCAACCGCCTTAGAACAGCTAAAAATCAAGTTTTGCACTAATTTACATTTGCAAATAAATGCAAAGAATTTTGTTTAATTGTTTGGTGTTTTGCGGCTTTATTGAGTTGAGGTGTCTTGGATTACGTTTGGGAGATTGTTTTTTTCTATTTTTGGCTTAAACGTGTCTAAAAAAACAGATTCCTGTGCTTAGCTACGCTCACCAAATTATCCGCTGCGCGAATAATTCGGCAAGCTAGGCTGCGATTCGGACTTTGGTTCATCCTAGTCCGATCGACATCGTCAGTAATGCTCGGAACCTGGGCGCTTTTTGAGACACTCTAATTTGTGGAAACGTGATTGAAAAGGCAGATTCCTGCGGTTGCCATGTTTCAACTTGGCGTATTTCGCCTTAGTTGAATGGACAACGTATGAAGCATCAAGATTATTAGCGAACTGTGCTAATAATCCTCAATTGCGGAATAGTAGCTACAGCAGTCACTTCGGCCGCTGCACGGCCAAAGCGCCTACTTAGGCTAATCCTCAGAATCTAACCGTCTTTTCAAGCACTCTTAATAATTAGGTCTTTCACCCATACTCTTCTGGCAATTAAACTTGTATATTATATGTAAGACTATTCTTAGATAGTTCAGAACTTTTATGCGTATTTCACATATAATTAGTTAGCCTGAACGCCTTTTTGGACACTCGATATTTTTAGGAGGTATACCATGGCACATTTTCACATTGATCACTCAGCGTTAGTGGGTGAATCACCTGATAAAACTAAAGCAGCAGAACAAACACCACCAAAGGCTGAATTTCAAAATGTCTTTGATTTCCCAGATTTTGTTGAAATGCGGCCCCAATTGCGCAGCGCTGTTCACACCGTTGCGGCGGAGTCCTTTGATCAACCAGTACTGCCCGTTAAAATTGAACGAATGGCGGTCGCTTTAGAGGAACAAATGGAACGGGAAACGCGAAAATATGAACAACAAACGTTTGTTTACGCTAATCAAAAAACGGAAGTTAACGATTTAATTCGCCTTTACACGCACGTTTTGCAAGTAATCAGTCGAACGACCGCGATTGATACTGATATTGAAGATTTAATTTTCGCGGTTAATTCAACCCGCCGCGATCTGCAAAAGTTGCCAACACACACTGGTACTGGCCCTTTGTATGATGCTGACAGCGCCCGGGAGATTATTCCGGACACATTTTACGACTTGGTTATTCGTCAATTGGCGCAGCCCTACTTTTTGACGAACGACCACGAAATGAAACGAAAAAACGTGACCAAAAAAGGCCAACACCTAGTGGCACGGATGACGGCCTACGCTTTTCGTGACTGGGACGCTTATCTAACTCACGAATACGACGCCCAGCACTTAGTTAAAAACGAACGAAATCTCAGTGATTTTGATTATTATGAAAAGTCCAAAAACGTGGAGCTAAAATACGCGGATAAGGCCTACGCACAAGTTTTCGCCGATACTTATCAGGATTTTCTCAATCTTTTAGTCCCCACTTACTTAGAACGTTTTGAAATTCAGACAACCCCGCTACCAAAAGAACTGCAGCAAAACGCTAAGCTGCGTATTCAGCTGCAGACCGCGGTCCGGAAACATTTTTTAATTGATGATGCCGGCTATGAGCACGTCATGGACGCACCTACCACCGAAATCAACAACAAATATAAATTTTACGAAGAAAACTTTTAATGGAGGTCTTTACACATGGATTTACCCGCAGAACCTGGTAGTGATGAATTTGAAAACGTCATTTTTATTCTGGAAAATCCCGTCACTAAACATAATTTGGAGCAACTGGCTTTCCACGATGACGTTCTTCCGGAAGCAATGAACGAAGAAGCTTGGGCCATGCCGGCTTACCTCAGCGAGGGCTTCAACCTCTTCTTCATTTTTGCGCAAAACATGGGCAGTAATTGGACGGTCACTTTCGCCCAAGTCACCATCGAAAACGGCAATGAAATCACTAGCATGACCAACGTGGTTCCTACCGGCACAGGCTTTA
This sequence comes from Loigolactobacillus iwatensis, assembly GCF_003950295.1. Classification (GTDB taxonomy): domain Bacteria; phylum Bacillota; class Bacilli; order Lactobacillales; family Lactobacillaceae; genus Loigolactobacillus; species Loigolactobacillus iwatensis. The sequence continues at coordinate 18,014 of NZ_RHNP01000003.1, read as the reverse complement.
ACGCCGTGGCCCACGTAAACCGCCACGCATCGATTGAACTACTGGCCTACTTTGAAACGCTGGCCGGTAACGGCGTGGGCCATTGGGAGATGGGCCATTAGAAAAGAGCGTTTAAAGGCGTTTAGATTCTACTCCGCAGCTAAAGATTATTACCCTCCAAACATTGTCCATTCAACTGTGGCAAAAAATGCCAAGTTGAAACATGACAAGCGCAAGTGGGTGCTTTTTAAACACGTTTTAAGTATTACTCAATGGCTACTATAAATACGCGGAAGGAACGAATTGCAATGAAAATCAAAGCCAGAAAGGTTGGTAATTCAACTGTTTTAACAATTCCAAAAGAATTCAATGTTAAAAAAGGTACAGAATTTGAGGTTAAACAACGTAATGATGGATCAATCATATTTAAACCAAAATATCGTAACCCCTTTGCGGGCAATTGGTCTAATCAGGAACTCAGGCAAACTGATATCAGTAATGATATGGAAGAAACAGCTAGTGAATGGTCATAGCAACGATTTTCTCCAAAGGACGATCTCGTTTTAATTAATTTTAATTCTAGTAAGCATTTTGTCGAAAAGTTCAATCAAGTCTTAGCAAAGACCCGCATGATTATTAACGATATTGTAAATGCAGACGACGTGAATTAATTGACTGCTACTTTAAAGACTAGTTTTAGGCTAGTCTTTTTACTTGCAAAAAATTTTTGAGTCAATAGTGTTTAACATTTATTTAAGTGGCAAACGGACCAAACAGTGTGTTTAAAGTGGAATAGTAGCTACAGCAGTCACTTCGGCCGTTGCGCGGATAATTCGTCTGTTTAGGCCGCGATTGTATAGTGCCTTTACTTGGCCTTCCCTGACTGATTTCGTGGAAACGTGTCTAAAAAAGCAGCTTCCTGTGCTTAGCTACGCTCACCAAATCATCCGCTGCGCGAATAATTCGGCAAGCTAGGCTAATGCTCGGAACCTAGGCGCTTTTTGAGACACTCTAGTTTGTGGAAACGTGTTTGAAAAAGCAGATTATTACGTATAGCTACGTCGGTCGAACGATCCGCTGCGCTTCCAGTTTTGTGGAAACGTGTTTGAAAAAGCAGATTCCTGCGGTTAGCTACAGCAGTCACTTCGGCCGTTGCACGGCCAAAGCGCCCACTTAGGCTAATCCTCGGAATCTAACCGCTTTTTCAAACACTCTTTTCTAATTAACCCAAATCCAAGGCTGCTCTGCCATCTTCCCCAAATATTTCGCGGTCAAATTAACCCCAAGTCCAGCCTGATCCGGCACGTTAAGTCGCCCGCCCTGCGCCAATTCAAATGGTTTCTGAATGACATCTTCGCTAAAATAACGATCACTAGCTGAAATATCCCCTGGAAAAGTGAACAAAGGCAAACTGGCTAGGGCCAAATTAGCGGCACGGCCAATTCCCGTCTCCAGCATCCCACCGCACCAAACTTCTAGCCGTTGTTTTTGGCAATACTGTGCAATTGCCAAGGCGTTAGTTAAGCCACCGACCCGGGCCAATTTCAAATTAATCACCCGGGCGCTTTTTAACGTAACTGTCGTCGCAACATCAGCTAAACTAAAAATATTTTCATCTAAACAGAGGCTGGTCGTTAACTGCTTTTGTAATTGGGCGTGCTGGACAAAATCGTCGGTGGCCAGTGGTTGCTCGATCATGGCCAAATTCAATTTGTCCAACCGGCTTAAGGCTGGTAAATCGGCCAGAGTAAACGCCGAGTTGGCATCCACCATTAAATTTAATTTCGGAAACTGTTGCCGAACGTGCTCAACCATCGCTATCTCGGCTACACCAGTAATTTTCAGTTTAACTCGTTGGTAGCCTTGGTTTAAGTACAATTTAATTTTTTGCAATAGTTGGTCAACTGAAGGCTGTTGCCCAATACTGACGCCAACCGCAATTTGTCGCCGTGGCCTAACTTGCAAACGCTGGGCCAATACCGCAGCCAAAGATTTCTGCTGGCTTTGGGCGTAAAGGTCCCAAACGGCGGTTTCAACAGCCGCCTTGGCCATCTGGTTTCCCTGAATCACTGCCAAATGTTTGCTCAATTCTTCTGGCAACGCAAACTGAAAATCAGTCAGTAACGGCACAATTTCTTGTTGAATTATTTGCCGGGCGGTGGCTTGCGTTTCTGCCGTATAGGTTGGGTGGGCGAAGGCTTCTAGTTCGCCAAGGCCGCTTAATCCAGTGGTGGTAACGACTTGAACAAGTGTCACTTCCCGCGTATTCAAGTTGTCCTCACTAGTTTTAAACGAACCAATTAACGGCAACGTAACTGGCAACAAACGAATTTTTTTAATTTGCAAAGTTAACTGTCCTCCCTCTGCACAAATTGGTTAACGGCGGCCAAATAAGCAGCTGGTTGTTCCAAATGGACGTTGTGCCCAGCATTGGCAATGACCGTTCGACTGGCGTTAGGCAACTTGGCCAACATCTTTTCTGCCGTTGCCTGAAATTTTGCGTCGGCCGCCCCAACAATTAAATGAACGGGTAACTCAAGATTCGCCAACGCAGGCCAATAATTCGGTTGGCTGCCAGTTCCCATTTGCTGCAGGCTTAAAGCTAACCCTGCCGGATTTTGTTGAAGGCGTTGCTGCCGAATAAATTGTTGCGTCGCCGTTGGTAGTTTGCGTTGGCTGGCAAATAATGGCAAGGCCGTCCACGCCCGCACGAATTGCGCGAGGCCATTTTTTTGGAGCCTTTCCACTAAAATTTGATCGTGCTGACGCCGCTTTTGTCGTTCAGTTTCCGTGGCCAGGCCCGGCGAACTGCTTTCAAGAATTAAGCAGTGGACCAATTCTGGGTGGCTGAGTGCAAAGGCCAGTGCTAAACGACCGCCCATGGAGTAGCCTAATAAATTCACCTGTTTAACTTGCCGTTTTGTCAACAAACTTGCCAGGTCAGCAACTTGCTGTTCAATTTGGTACCGCTCAGCCGCGGCGTGGCTAGTAGTTGCCCCGTGGCCTAACAGATCGGGCATGAGAACTGTGCCCGCCAATTTTGGTACAATTTTTGCAAAGTCGGCGTGGCTGCCCATAAAACCATGTAAAAGCAGCCAAACCGGCGCACCATTACCCTCTTGCGCCACAAAATAATCAAGTCCATTCAACATTGTCATTGCTTGCCACCCATTTCTGCGAGTGCTCCTTTGGCTAGGCCTACCAATGCCTGATGCTGCGCCACATTAGCCTCACGCTCAGTTTGGACTTCAATAATCTGCAACCCAACTTGCGGCCGTTGCAGTAAGGTCGTTAATTGCTCGGCCTGGGTCACTAATTGGTAAGTGCCATGGTAAAGTTTAGCTACTTGTTCAAGTTCTAAGTCCTGGGGCGTTCCAAACAAAGTTTCGAAGTAATCGGCTGCATTAGCTTGCGGTAAAAACGAAAAAATTCCGCCACCATTATTATTAATCACAATGACGGTCAGTTGCAGTGGGTAGCGCCGGGTTAACATCAGCCCGTTCATATCATGAAAAAAAGCCAAATCCCCGGTTAACAAAAAATGTGGCATCGACGTTTGACTGGCCACACCTAAGGCAGTTGAGGTAACACCGTCAATGCCATTGGCTCCGCGGTTGCAATAAAGTTGCCCACTTGCCTTCGTTGGCCAATAAAAACTATCCAAATCACGAATTGGCATTGAATTACTGCTAAATAACTGGGCGGTTGCTGGTAACGCAGTAGCCAAAATTGCGGCAACTTGCGGTTCGTCTAATTGGTCTTGGTTACGCCGCCAAGTTGCCTGTAAAGTTTGCTTAATTTGTTGATTAACTCCCTGCCAAGCCGTTGCAAATGTTTTAGGTCCAGCAGTAACGTTTCCCGTGAGTTGTTCAAAAAATGGTCTTGGTGTCACTGCCAATTGAACCGTCGCCGTTTTGGTGTAATCCGCTAGCCGTTGCGTTTCGTCTAAATAATAGATTGGCACAGTAACCTGCTTCAACCAATCCGCCAAACTGGCCGCAACAAAGGTGCCGCCGCAGCGTAAAATTAAATCAGGTTGTAACGAAGTTGCCAGTTTTGACTGTGCTTTTAACAACAAATCATAGCTTTCAACAATCGTTGCTTCAGTCTCAAATCCCCGCAACCCACTCAATGGATCGGCCAAAATCGGCCAGTGAACGCTAGCGGCAAAATCAACCAAGGCTTGCCGGGCATCGGTATTTTCCATTGGTCCCGCCAAAATAAGCCCGCGTTGTTGGGCCCATTTTTGCTTCAGTGTTGCTAAGGCTGCCGATGCTAAGGTGCGCTGGCTTTCCTTTGGCTGTAAAACTGGTATTGCGTTTAAATTTTCCGGAGCCATATCTGGTAGTAACGGCTTGCGCAACGGCAAATTAAGTTGCACTGGCCCGGCCGGCGCCTGCATTGCTGTCAGTACAGCTCGCTGGGCCACAAAAGTTAAGTAGCGCAACGCATCCTCTTGGGCAGTTGGCAGTGGTAATTGAACAAAATCGCGCACCTGCTGCCCGTAAAAATGATCCTGATCAAGTGCTTGGGGCGCACCCACGTTGGTTAATTCAGGCGGCCGATCAGTCGTCAGTACAATTAAGGGGACGGCCGCCAAATTAGCCTCGCAAATAGCCGGGTAAAAATTGGCCGCCGCCGTTCCTGATGTGCACACCAACAAAACTGGCTTGTGGCTAGACTTGGCAATTCCTAACGCAAAAAAGCCGGCCGAGCGCTCATCAACGTCCACATAAAGTTTCAACTGCCATTTTGGCGCCCACTTTGCTAATAACAAAGCTACCGGCGTTGACCGGGAGCCAGGCGCAATCACGGCGGCCGTGACCCCCTGGCTAACCAATGCCTGTAATAATTTAGTGACGTAAGTTGTTAAAATTTCGTTTGCCATTATTTTTCTCCTATATGTAAAATGCAGAAAGTACCATTATCTTTGGGTTGGATTCTGCGATTTAATTAAATTTATCTTGGCTGTGTTTGGGAAATACAGCTATTTGGTACTTGCCTGACTGATTTCTTGGAAACGTGTTTGAAAAAGCAGATTCCTGCGTATGTCCACAGCAGTCACGCTGGCCGTTGCACAGATAATTCGTCTGTTTAGATCGCGGTTGTAAAGTGCCTTTACTTGGCCTTTACTTGGCCTTTCTTGACTCATTTCGTGGAAACGTGTTTGAAAAAGCAGATTCCTGCGGTTGCCATGTTTCAACTTGGCGCTTTTCGCCTTAGTTGAATGGACAACGTATGAAGCATCAAGATTATTAGCGTACTTGGCTGCGACTCGGACTTTGGTCCATCTTAGTCCGATCGACATCGTAAGCGAAGCTAGTAATAATCCCCAATTGCGGAATAGTAGCTACAGCAGTCACTTCGGCCGTTGCACGGCCAAAGCCGCCTACTTAGGCTAATCCTCAGAATCTAACCGCTTTTTGAGACACTCTAGTTCTTGGAAACGTGTTTGAAAAAGCAGATTATTGCGTATAGCTACGCCGGTCGAACGATCCGCTGCGCGGCTCTTTTCGCCCGGCTGCCATGTTTCTTGCGGTGACCGAGACGGACCGAGTCGAGGAAACACAGTTATGAACTTTATAACTGTGCTCCCTGGCCTTTCGCCACAAGAATGGTCAACGTCCGTAGCATCAAAGAATATTAGCGTTCTTTGCCAATATTCCTCCTCTATCGCGGAGCAGTAGGCTATACTCCATAATCTAACCGCTTTTTCAAACACTCTCTAATCGGCTCAAATTTCAGGGCTGTTTCTTTAAATTCATTTTCGGCTTGCGAGGCCGCCACGATTCCTGCGCCGGCAAACAGTGTTGCCTGCTGGCCTTGGAGTAACGCTGAACGAATGCCCACCGCAAACTCGCCTAAATCGTTTAACCCAAAGTAGCCAATTGGCGCGCCAAATAGTCCCCGGGCTTCTGGCTCAACCTGGGCAATTTGCGCTAAGGCGGCCTTTCGCGGCACACCACCTAGAGCCGGCGTTGGGTGCAGCGCCGCTAGTACTGTCAGCGGTGTTACTTTGTCTAAACCACGTGCAGTAATTGGCGTAAATAAATGTTGGACGTTAGGATTGCGTAATAATTGCGGCTGTGCTGGATGACTAACCTGGAGGCCTAGTTGTTCGAGGTTTTGGCGAATTGTTGCCACCACAAAGGCTTGCTCACCACGATTCTTAGAGTCGTCCAACAACTTCTGGCCTAACTGCTCGTCTTCGGCTGCTGTTTTTCCCCGACGGACAGTTCCCGCTACGGCCGCAGTCGCAAACTCGTTTGGCTCGAATTTCAGCAAACGTTCTGGCGTGGCGCTCACAAACGCTTGCCCATGAGCTTGGAGACAAATGTGGTAAGTTGCCGGTTGCGTTTGGCGTAATTGTTGCCACAAGCTAGCCACCTGAATGGATTGCGCCATTTTAATCACTAACGGTCGGGCTAAAACGACCTTGTCCAAGTCAGATCGCTGAATAAGAGCAACCGTTTCCCGCACACCTTGCTGCCATTGCTCCGCGTATAACGCCGTTTCGCTAAGCACCTGATTATCGGCCGTTACTAAGGGCTTAACTGTCCGCAACCGGTGCAAAAAATCTTCAGCCAATTTGGTCAAATCCTCAGTCAGCGGCGCGGTCACGGTTAACCACCACTTTTCATCCTGCATGGTTACTAGAAAACGAGGCAAGAAAAAATAGCCGTGCCTAAAAATACCCCAGCGCAATTGTTGCTTGGTTGTTGCCACAAAAGGTAACCCACCTAACAACTGTGGACCTAGGCCACGGTCGTAACCAGTGATGTCCGTTTGAAATTGTTGTTTTATTTTTGTTGTCCAATCCTGAAGTCGGCCAACCTCATTACCAAATGCAGTTGGCCACCAAGTTTGGCAACTGGAAAAACCAAACAGGCAAAAGTTTTGCTCAGGCGTTTCGTAGGAAAAATAAGGATCGCTTTGCTGGCCTAGGGCAATTAACTGGGCCACTTTGGGAGGTTCATTTAAAGCAATCACCCTTGTTTGTAAACTCACTATCTATGCTTCCCCTCATTTATTTTCATCTTTTTATAGTTTACAGCATATTAATCTAAAACGCGTAATATCTAGGATTTCCAATGAAAAATTAAATAAATCCGCTAATATTTAAGTTGAAACACTAGTTCAGTAATTCGCTTTCTTTTAACCCTTTAATGTTTGTGGTAGCCTAAAGGGGTAAAGCGTTTTCACTTATTATTCAAAATTATTTTTGGAGGTGGCCTATATGACTGAAATTTTAATTTTAGGAGCAGGTATTGCGGGTATTCGTGCTGCTAAGGTTCTTGCTAAACAAAATTTAGACGCAACAATTACTGTTGTCAATCAAAACGATTATCATTACGAAACAACATCCCTCGCAGGTGTTGCTGCTGGCACAGCAAAGGTGGAGCAAATCATGCTGCCTTTACCAGCTTCTCTTCCCCAAAGTGTCAAATTTATTAAAGCAACAGTGACCAAGATTAATCGTGAAGCTCACACTGTTGAGTTAGAGGATCATGCTGATTTACATTTTGACTACTTAATCGTGGCTCTCGGTATTAAATCCGAGGATTACGGCATTAAAGGTGCTAAAGAATTTGGGATGCCAATCGTCAGTGTTGATACTGCCGTGGCACTTAAAGAACATATTGAAAAAACAATGGCCAATTACAACACTAGTAAAGACCCTAATGATCTTCACGTTGTTGTTTGCGGTGCTTGGTGGTCAGCATTTGAATTTCTTGGCGAATTAGCTGAACATTTACCTGTTCTTGCAAAAAAATACAATCTACCGCTTAATCAAATGAAAATTGATTGTATCGAAGCTAAAGATAAAATCTTGCCCATGTACAGCGATAAGTTAACTGGTTACATTAAAGCAACTTTGAAGAAAAAGGGCGCCAACTTACATCTTGGTATGGCAATCGATGAAGTCAAAGCTGACCGCGTAATTAGTGGTGATAAAGTCTTCATGGCTAATACAATTGTATTAACTACTGGTTTGAGTGGCAGCCAAGTTATTAGTGATTCTGGCTTTGAAAACCGCCGTAACCGAATGGTTGTTCAAAATGACGTTAGTATCAAGGAAGATAAGAATATCTTCATGGTCGGTGATGTCGCAACCGTTATGCAACCCGGCAAATCATGGCCTTTTGCCAACACTGGCCAATTAGCTATGGAAATGGGTACTGCGGCGGCCAAGAATATCGCCGCCGACCTAACTGGCAACCAGCGCCAAGACTTCTCCTTCAAAGATCTTGGCAGTGTCCTTGGTCTCGGCAAACGTGACGGAGCCGCAGCAGTCTTTGGTAACATTGAATTACGCGGCTACCCAGCTTCAGTGATGAAGGTCATTATTTATGACCGTTCATTACTCGAAGAAGGTACCGTTTCAACAGTAATGAAACACGGACGATTCAACTTCTTGCGAATTTAGAAGAGTGTTTGAAAAAGCGCTTAGCTTCTGAGGATTAGCCTAAATTGGCGAATAATTCACGCAGTGGATTATTTGACGATTGTAGCTAACCGCAGGAAGCTGCTTTTTCAAACACGTTTAAACCAGAGTGCCCAAAAAGGCGTTCAGGCTCCGAGCATTACTGACGATGTCGATCGGACTAGGATGAACCGAAGTCCGAATCGCAGCCTAGATTGACGAATTATCTGTGAAACAGATGATTTGGCGATCGTAGCTAAGCACAGGAGGCTGCCTTTTTTGGCACGTTTCCACCAAATCAGTTAAAAGCCCCATCAAAAAACTACCTAATCCATATATATAGTAAATCTCCAAGCATCAAAGAGCCCTGCCATAAGTAAGCAGGCAAAAATAAAGCATGGTGCCATTAAAATTGAGTTTCGATTTTAATGGCACCATGCTTTTCTTTGACTCCAGCTCTACATTTTCTAACAGTGGCAAATAGTGAAGTACATTCACCAATCTAAATTACCAGGTTAAATTTTTTATTAGACTTATATAACAGCTATTCTTTGCGCTTTCGCCAAAACATCAATGAACTAAGTGCCGTTAACATCAATATTCCAATCGAAGTCAAGAACGATTCGTTTGCAGCACCAGTTTGTGGTAACCGTGCGGCACCTACCGTTTTATCCGCCGTTAGTTTAACCTTTTGCGTGTTTTGCGCTTTAACATTAGATGTTGTTGCGGCCGCTGGCGTCACGGATGCTACTGTTTCAGTCGTCTTAGCAGAAGTTACTGGCGTCTCCGGTGTTACCGCTGTTTCAGATTCTGTTGGTTGCGTCGGTGTTTCCGATGTACTTGGTTCTGCCGGTTGCGTCGGTGTTGTTGGCGTGCCTGGCTCTGTCGGTTCCGTCGGTGTTGCTGGTGTCCCCGGTTCCGTTGGCGTTGTTGGCGTACCTGGTTCTGTTGGTTCCGTCGGCGTTCCCGGGGTGCCTGGCTGCGTTGCCGTGTACGTGACAACCACCGTTTGGTCAGTATCGCCGGCATTGAGCCCAGTTACTGCGGCCACCTCTGCCTGATCGGGAACATAACCAGTGATTGTTGGCGAAACTTTAGCGTCAAACCGATCATCACCATTATTGGCCGTCCACGCAGTATCTACCGTGACGCCGGTTACTTTATCCGTCGTTGCAGTCCGCGTAAATGCCACCGTATCAATGCTATCAGGAGCGGCCGTTTTCCCATCGGTATAAACATAATGGATGGTTTGCTTGACCGTCTTATTTTCGTCCGTTGCTGTCGTACCGTGAACCAGATGAACTTCATAGTGTTGGTCAACATTTTTGTCTTGATCGAATATCAATCCAGTAGCCGGAAAATTATCGCTGCTAACTGCATAACCTTGCGCAACGTAAGCTGCCTTAGTCGCTGTCGTTTGATAATCGCTGGTGCTGCCACTATTGCCGGTCAGCGTTTCAACCGTCAAAACCTTACCCGTGGTGTCATCAATGTAACTGACCACCGCCTTTTGTTGATCGGCCGTGTACTTAACAGTGACTTCAACATCGGCACTAGCAGCGGTAACCGTTTGCCCGGCGACTTCTGACAGATCTGGTGTATAACCAGTAATCGTTGGTGAAATTTTGGTAGCAAAGGCATTATTTTTAGTCGTCCAGTTTGAAAATGTTGTGCCACCCGTTACTGCATCTTTCGTACCATTTCGGGTGAAAGTCACACCATCAGTTACATCAGCCGCCGCGGCCGTACCGTCAGCAAATTGATAATGAATCGTACGGTTAACTGTTTTATTTTCACTAACCTCGCTAAACGTGTGTGCCAAATGAACCGTATAGGCCTGATCAGCTGCCGTATCAGCATCAAACATACCTGCGGCTGGGAAATTATCACTAACAAACTTATAACCCATGGCCGTGTACTGATTGATCTGTGTAGCAGTTTGATAGTTCATCGCAGTCCCAGTAGCGCCCTCGATTCCATCAACTTTTAACGTCTTTCCAGTCGTGTCATCAACGTAAGTGATCGTCGCCTTTTGTTGGTCGGCCGTGTAAATAACCGTTGTTTCACGATTTGCGTCAGTCGCCGTTAAACCAGTGACCGCCGCAATCTCGCCTGGATTAGAGGTGTAGCCAGCCAACTTCGGTGATAATTTAGCCGTAAAACTAGTGTCACCATTGGTGGCCGTCCAGACTGAATAACTAACTTCGCCAGTCACTTTATCAGTGGTTGCAGTGCAACTAAAATTAACCGCATCATTCACGTCGGCAAAGGCCTGTTTACCATTAGCATATTGATAATGAACAGTCTGCGTCACCTGGGCGGACTCATCTTTGCTCGTCGTGGCGTGAGTCAAATGAACTGCATAATTTTGGGTCGTCCCCGTAACTTCATCAAAAACAAACGCGGTGCCCGGATAATTATCACTTACAACTGCATAGCCGGCGGTAATATAAGCCGTCTTCGTCGCTGCCGTCGAATAATCAGCGGACTGATCAGACTGGCCAGTAAGGAAATCTTGCTTCAGTGTTTTTCCAGTCGTGTCATCAATGTAGCTGACGGTGGCGTGCTGCAGATCACCGTTGTAAGTAACCGTGATCTCATTTTTGCCACTATCCGCAGTCACAGTTTGTCCCGCAACCGTTGCCTGATCAGGCGTATAGCCAGTGATTACCGGTGAAACCACTGCAGTAAAAGCAGCAGTCCCCCAGTCAGTATATGTCTGGCGACCAGTTACCTTATCCGTTGTCACCGTTCGCGTGAAATCGGCATTAGCAGTAGCATCAGGCGCCGCCGTATTGCCGTTTGCATAGACATAGTGGATCACGCGACTGGCAGTTTGCTTTTCGTCCGCTGTAGTGAAGGTATGGGCTAAATGCACTTCAAAAGTTTGATCCGTATCTTTATCTGTATCGAAAGTTAATCCAGCGACCGGAAAATCATCACTGACAACTTGATAATTTTGCGCCACATAAGCGGCCTTGGTTGCGGCCGTTTGGTAATTGCTGGTACTACCACTGTCACCAGTCAAAGTTTTAGTTGCCAATGTTTGTCCAGTCGTGTCGTCAACGTAAGTGACACTCGCTTTTTGCGCATCAATTTTATAGGTCACGGTATCTTCAATATCAGCTGTGCCAGCCGTAACGGTTTGTCCGGCTATTTCCGTCTCATTAGGTGTATAGCCAGCAATTATTGGTGAAATTTTTGTAGTAAAATTCGCATTACCAGTAGATACGATCCATGCAGTCGGTGTTTTCACATTAGTTACCTTATCAGTCGTTACATTGCGCGTGAAAGTGACGTTATCAGTAACATCATTGGCCGCTTTATCACCATTTTCGTAAACATAATGGATTACACGTTTGACCGGATCAGTTTCTGAAGTAGTGGCCGTCCCATGTTTCAAATGCACTTCAAAAGCCTGATCGGTTGCCGTATCAGTATCAAACGTTGCCCCAGCTGAAAAGCCATCGCCAACCAGCACATAGCCGGCAGCTTCATAGTCGCCAATCCGGGTAGCCGTTGAATAATCGATAGCCGCACCGGTAACACCATCAATCGTATCAACAGCACCTAACTGTTGTCCCGTTGTGTCATCAACATATTTGACCGTGGCGCGCTGTGCAGCACCGTTGTAAGTAACCGTGATTTCATTTTTGCCACTATCTGCAGTCACAGTTTGTCCAGCGACTGTTGCCTTGTCAGGCGTATAGCCAGTGATCGCCGGCGAAACCACTGCAGTAAATGCAGCAGTCCCCCAGTCAGTATATGTCTGGCGACCAGTTACCTTATCCGTTGTCACTACCCGCGTGAAATCGGCATTAGCAGTAGCATCAGGAGCTGCCGTATTGCCATTTGCATAGACATAGTGGATCACGCGACTGGCAGTTTGCTTTTCGTCCGCCGTAGTGAAGGTATGGGCTAAATGCACTTCAAAAGTTTGATCCGTATCTTTATCTGTATCGAAAGTTAATCCAGTTACTGGAAAATCATCACTGACAACTTGATAATTTTGCGCTACATAAGTAGCCTTGGTCGCTGCCGTTTGATAATCGCTGGTACTGCCACTGTCACCCTGTAAAGGAACAGTTGCTAGGATGTCTCCAGTTGTGTCATCAATGTAGGTAACACTGGCCTTTTGTAGGTCAACCTTATAGGTCACGGTATCTTCAATATCATCACTATCAACGGTCACGGTTTGTCCCGCCACCGTTGCCTTATCAGGCGTATAACCGGCAATCGTTGGTGAAGCCACTGCAGCAAAAGCAGCGCTGCCAGTAGTAACAACCCAGTCAGTAGTAGCGGTCGGTAAACCAGTTACCTCATCCGTTGTCACCGTTCGCGTGAAAGTTACGCTAGTGGTCGCATCCGGTTTGGCCGTTGTTTGATCTGCATAAACATAATGGATTACTCGATTGACAGTCTGATTTTCGTCCGCGGTAGTGAAGGTATGAGCTAAATGCACTACATAAGCCTGATCCGTATCTTTATCTGTATCAAAAGTTAATCCAGCTGCTGGAAAATCATCGCTGACAACTTTATAATTTTGCGCTACATAAGTATCTTTAGCAGCCGTTGTTTGATAATCGCTGGTACTACCACTGTCACCCTGTAAAGGAACAGTTGCTAGGATGTCTCCAGTTGTGTCATCAATGTAAGTAACACTGGCCTTTTGCAGGTCGGCTGTATAAATTACTGTTGACTCATAATCTTTATCAGTCGCAGTTATCCCAGTGACCGTTGCAATCTCGCTTTGACTAGGCGTGTACCCAACCAACTCTGGTGATGATTTGGCCGCAAAACTAGTGTCACCATTGGCAGCTATCCAATCTGAGTAACTAACTTCGCCAGTCACTTTATCAGTGGTTGCAACACAGCTAAAATTAACCGCATCAGTCACGTCATCAAAAGCCGGCGTGCCATCAGCGTATTGATAATGAACAGTTTGCGTCACTTGGGCAGTTTCATCTTTGCTCGTAGTATCGTGTTTCAAATGCACTACAAAAGCCTGATCCGTTGCTGTATCAGTATCAAACGTTGCCCCTGTCAAAAAACCATCGCTGACCAGCACATAGCCAGCTGTTTCATAGTCAGTAATCCGATCAGCCGTTGAATAATCGATAGCAGCCCCAGTCACACCATCAACCGTATCAACGTCATCCAATGTCTCTTTAGTCGTGTCATCAATATAAGTGATTGTTGCCGCTTGGGGAAGAGCCTTATAAACGTAGTAAATATTCATTTCAGTGCCATCGGCCGGAAAAACATCTTCATAATTAGTAGTCCCACCATTAATCGAACCGCTGACAACGTTCGCCCCAGGAATCGTCGCAACTTGCGTCACTTCATAACCAGCAAAAGGTTGAACTTCAGCCGTGTTTGCAATTCCAGGCGCACCAGTAGTCGTGACTGGTACAGTCAAATCATTGCCTTGTTCATCAACGTAATGGACAATGACGCTAGATTTACCAGTTACACTGACTGTGTTAGGCGTTGAAGTTCCAGTAGCATTAAGAAGGGGTGCCCCGGTTACTGGGTTTATCGTTTCTTCTGTCGCGTCATTAGCAATGGTAGAATCGGCAAAGTTGATCGAATTAGAAATAGTTACCCCTAACGCTCGGCCGTCTAAGACACCATAATGATAGTCAAGCGCATCTTGCAATCCTGAATCAGTCTCCGCCAATGGAGAGCTGGCCGTCATTAATGCACTAAAGGCCGCCTGATCAAGCTTAAGGTCCGCCGCGGCAATATATGTAAACGTCAAGTAGCTGCCATCTGCTTGCAAAGAGTAACCGGCAGTGCTGACATCAGGTGTTGCCTCGGCCCTCGCACGCATTTGATCCAGCGTTAATCCTGCACCATAGTTGGTATTTGTTATGTAAACATACCCACCTTTGACCATACTCGCTAAAACGGTATTAGCAGGCGTACCTTGTAGTTTGCCATCTTGACCAACCGTTCCATAAGATAAGGAATAGCCTACCCGGGAACCCATTGTGTAGGCACTTGAGTTATTAATTTTTTGAGCAAACTCGACTGGCCCACTAGCAACAGTTCCAGTCTGTCCCTCACTGTTTTGCAAAGTGGTAAAATCAGTATCTGTCGCAATCGAAATTTGAAAATTATTAGCCAGTAAGCTTGCACCAGTCGCTGATGTTGCTACGCTTAAATAATTACCCGTTAATTTTTGCGCATCCGTTAAGTTAATTTTGTTATAGATTACGGTATAATTTGTATCTCCGAAATGTAACGTATCAGTTGAACCAGTTGCGTAAGATGCGCTTGTTTGCTGATAATAAGCGAGCCAAGGCGCTGAAATTGTGAAGGCTTGCGTACCAATACTAGTCACATCATTATCAACTTTAAGCACGATTCCACCGGCCGTTGCATCATAAGTCAAATAACCAATTTCCGTACCATCTTTTAAGGTCACTGCTGGCTTTGGTCCATCCGCCTTAAAACCAGACAACGTATTATCTAGGTCATGGGTCAACGTTTGAATTAGAACTGTATCACCTTTAGCTAAATCGGTGCTATCAATATCAAAGGTGCCAGAAACCCCTAAAAAAACGTATGAATTATAGTTTGGCGCAGTATAAGTAGCTGGAAAATCCGTCGTTGTTGATTTATTGCTTAATAACTTCAAATCAACGTCGGTTGCTTGTTTAACTGCCGCCGCTAACAGCTGTGGCGCTAAAATTCTGGCCGCCATGGCTGCTGAAACTGCTGTTGACTTAGCGTTTATCGCACTAGTTTGCCCAGTAACTGCTTTTGGTGCAGAATTTGTTGCTGAGTTAGTTGAACCTGCTAATGAAGTAGCGTCAGTTGTGGTACTACCAGTTGTTGCACCATCGTAAGTTGTGCTATTAGAAGCCGTGCTATCTGGAGTTGCACTACCGGCCGAAGTTTCCTGCTTAGTCGGATTTGAATCTACTACGCCAGTACCTGCTTGACTAGCTGCCGTACTTGAATCACTTGTGGCCGTGCTTGTCGCCACCGCTCCAGATGCAGTACTGGCAGCCGATTTGGTCGCGGTACCACTATTGCTTGCCGTTGCAGAGCTACTATCACTCGCCGAATTTATACTGGCGATTGTATTACTGTCGGATTTCGCCGCAGAACTTTCGCTACTTGTGGCCGCCGCAGAACTACCAGTACCAGCCGTGCTTGGACTGGCGGCCGCACTACTAGTAGACGTAACAGCACTGCTAGTTTCCGCTGAAGTATTGCTCACTGAATTAGTTGCTGTTGAGTTAGCTAAGATCAAGGTATTACCAGATGTGGCCGCCGAGCCAGCCGTTACTTCTTGTGCAGCAGTCGAACTAGCTTGGACCGTCGCCGCATCGGCCTTAGTTCCGCCAAGAATCATGCCGCTTAATAGGCCAGCCGTTGTAATTCCAGCAAAGACCCAAAATTTACCAGCTTTATACATCCTATAACGACTCACCATTTAAACGCACTCCCCTTTTGTTTTGTAATTATGTCATTTATTGTTCATTTATCTCATTAAAATAAAATAACGTATACACAATTAAATTATATACCAATAATTATATAAATTAATCCCAACTTTTGAGCGCTTTCTTACAAAATCTGACTTTCCTGATTTAGTAGACATAAAAATAACTCAGATATGATCTGAGTTATTTTTGTGTGAGTTTCAGTTTTAATTTTTTACCTAAGCTTCTTTTTCCTGATGTTCATGTTCGTTCAAAATCACTTGGGTTATCTGCTGGGCAGCCTGATCAACTTCAACCAGATTTTCCCTTGGATAAGCCAGATCAATCGCCGTTTGCCAAGCAATTTTTTGGTCCTTAATGACCAATACCTTGGTGGCCATTCTGACTGCTTCGGTGACATCGTGGGTAACTAAAACAATTGTCACTTGCCGTTTCTGCCAAATTTTTAGAATTAATTTTTGCATTTTCTGGCGGGTCAGCGCATCTAAAGCTCCCAGTGGTTCGTCTAAAAGAAGCAATTCTGGATCAGCCATTAATGCACGAGCCAAGGCCACTCGTTGTTTTTGACCACCAGAAAGACTTTGTGGATAAGCCGCCAAAAAATCGGCCAGCTCGACTAAATCCAATAATTCAGTGGCCTTGGCAATTTGTTCAGGTTGCTTATCACCTAGCGTAACGTTCTCTAAAACATTGAACCACGGCAGCAAACGGTCCTCCTGAAACATCACGCGGCACTTCGTATTCAGACCAGTTACCGCAACATCATTTTGCAAAATTTCACCACTAGTTGGCGCTTCTAGTCCTGCCAACAAGCGTAGCAAGGTACTTTTACCACCGCCACTCATCCCGACTAAGGCGACAAAATCACCGGCCGCAATGGTGAAGTCAATGTTATTCAAAACAAGGCGCTCACTGTAAACTTTTTGAATGTGACGTACTTCAATTAAATTTTTTTGCAACATTAACTCACTATCCCTTCTGTTGCCAATCGAGTAAGATGCCTTCCAACCATTTGGCCATCAAATCGGATAATTTGCCAAGTAGTGCGTAAATCGCTATACAGAGCAAGATTGTTTTCATATCGAGAAAATCCTGTGCGTTCGTTGACATATAGCCAATGCCAGAACTTGAAGCGATTGTTTCGGCAACAATCAACGTCGTCCACATCACGCCCAGCGCATACCGTACCCCGTTTAAGATGCTCGGTAGTGCCCCGGGGAAAATAATTCGGGTAAACAGCTTCGTTTTCGACAAGCCGTAAGAACGACCCATCTCTAGCAGCGATTTATCGCCGGTGGTTAACCCTTGGTAAGTATTAATGTAGATTGGAAATAGCACGCCAATTGCGACCAACGAAATTTTGGCTGTCTCCCCAATTCCAAACCAGATAATAATTAACGGAATTAACGATAAATGAGGGATATTCCGCAACATTTGAATTGAAGAATCCAAAAGTGCCCGGGCGGTTTTCGACAAAGCCGTGAGTAACGCTAAACCAAAGCCAAGGCTCCCACCAATCAAAAATCCAATACTGGCACGGTACAGGCTAATACTTAAGTTAGTCTGCAAATCACCTGTTTGCCAAAGTTTCACACCTTGCTTCAAAACATCCACCGGTGAAGGCAAAATTGATGCCGGTAAAACGTTTAACATGCTGGCAACCTGCCAACCGATAATTAGTAGGCCTGGCACCAACCACGGTAATAATTTCCGACCGGTGAAGTGTACTTTTTTAACTGGTGCGTGTTCCGTCGCCGTTAATGTTTGCATACTCATCATCTCCTTGCTTTTTTGGGGGTTATTTGGCGCTAGATCTGGAAATACTTTTAGTCGTATCTTTTGGTTAATGCTCGGAACCTGGGCGCCTTTCCAAACACTCCTTCTTTTCTGGAACGTGCGCTAAAAAGGCAGCCCCCTGTGCTTAGCTACGCTCACCAAACGATCCGCTGCGCGAATCATTCGGCAAGCTAGGCTGCGATTCGGACTTTGGTTCATCCTAGTCCGATCGACATCGTCAGTAATGCTCGGAGCCTAAACGCCTTTTTGTGCCACTCCTTCTATTCTGGAACGTGCGTTAAAAGGCAGCCCCCTGTGCTTAGCTACGCTCACCAAACGATCCGCTGCGCGAATCATTCGGCAAGCTAGGCTGCGAT
>NZ_RHNP01000029.1 GCF_003950295.1 Loigolactobacillus iwatensis | reverse complement strand
TGTAAATTCAAGGGCCCAAAAAATCCTGTTAATAGTTTACCACTTTGTAAACGATCAACAGGAAAAAGTATAGAGCCAACAAAGTTAGTTGGCGCAATTCCACCACAGTGAGTGATTTACTTGCTATAGTGAAGTTAGGCCAGCTGGCTTTTTTGATTTACTGCTTAACAATGATGAAACAGTAGTTGGCAGGTATTGCTGGCGGGATAAGCATAGCTGGTTTAAAGATGTAAATTTATTGCCAGTCAATCTCAATGGCGAGGTAAAATTCAGACGGCTTTTAGACACGGAGATTGATATTCTTAGAATAGTGGTACTTTTTCTGAAATATGGTATGATTAGTCGCAGTATGAAACAAATTCGTAGATAAGGTTTTAAGAATAGGAGATTTTATGAAAACAACGGCACCAGTTGAAAAAAATCAAGAACTAACAGTTGATATTGAAGATTTAACTTATGAAGGAATGGGTGTTGCCAAGGTTGACGGCTACCCTTTGTTTGTCGCGGATACTTTACCGGGAGAAAAGGTCAAACTTGTTGTGACCAAAACAGGCAAGAACTTTGGCTTTGCTCGTGCATTAGAATTGCTGACAACAAGTCCTGATCGAGTTGACTTAAAAGATAAAGCATACATGCAAACCGGAATTGCGCCATTAGGCCATTTAAGCTATGAAGGTCAGTTGAAGTTCAAGCAACACCAAATCGCTGAGGTCTTCCAAAAGAGTCATTTAGATATTCCCGTGTTACCAACAATTGGTATGGAAAAGCCTTACGCCTACCGGAATAAGGCGCAAGTACCAGTACGGATGCTTTACGGTGAAATTCAGACTGGCTTTTACCGAAAGGGTAGTCATAATTTGGTGCCAATGGAGGATTATTATATTCAGGATCCAGCCATTGATAAGGCCATTGTGATTATTCGCGACTTATTGCGCCAATATAACGTTGCGCCGTACAATGAATCCCAGCAAAAAGGGGTTATGCGTAATATCATGATTCGCCGTGGTCATTTTAGCCACGAAATGATGGTTATTTTAATCACGCGCACAAGAGATGTACCGCATTTGAACGAATTAATTGCGGGTATTTTAAATAAAATACCTGAAGTTGTTAGTATTATGCAAAGTGTTAATCCTAAGAATACGAACGTTGTACTTGGCCGGACGGTTAAGAAGTTATACGGCAAGTCATTCATTCGCGATCAAATTCTTGGTTTAAACTTCGATATTTCGGCGTTATCATTCTATCAAGTTAATCCAGTTCAGACTGAACGTTTATACACACGTGCCATTGAGCAAGCCGGCTTAACCGGTAAGGAAGTTGTTATCGATGCTTATTCAGGTATCGGAACGATGTCACTTGCAATGGCGCAACACGCAAAGTACGTTTACGGTGTTGAAGTTGTCGTTCCAGCAGTAGCCGATGCAAAGCGAAACGCTAAATTAAATGGTATCCATAACGTGAAATTTGAAGCTGGCAAGGCTGAAGAAGTGATGCAACAGTGGAAGGCCGATGGATTAGAAGCTGACGTTTTGATGGTTGATCCACCACGCAAAGGCTTGGCCAAATCATTTGTCGATGCAGTTGGCCAAATGAAGCCAAAGCGAGTGGTTTATGTTAGTTGTAACCCAGCAACATTGGCTCGTGATTTGAGTTTGTTACAAGAATTTGGTTATCACGCAAAAGAAACCCAACCAGTGGATATGTTCCCTCAAACGCAACACATCGAGAGTGTCACAATGTTGAGCTTGGATTAAGTTTTAAAAATTAAAATTTTAGACACATAAAAAGCTTACCGTAATCGGTAAGCTTTTTGCTTTGCCCAATAGGTTGGACAAACACGACTACAGCTAATTCAATAACCAGCGCGCTATTATTGGATTGGCCTACGTCATAGTAAACCCAAAACTGATTTTTGGCCCATTCCCAGCTAAAGGGCAGTCTTTTTCACAGCAGTTTAAGCGCGTTTCGTGACGCCTAATGAGAAAACCGCGACACAGCCTAAGCCAGTATGGCTAGCAATGGTTGGACCAATGTGTTCAAGTAGAATTTGTGCGTTGGGAACACTAGCAATTAATTGGTCGTGGACTAGCTTAGCGGCATCTGGTGCAGCACTAGTGGCGATGATAATTCTAGGATTTTCATAATTGGCAAGTGTCTCCAGTGTGTTAGCAGCCAATGTCTCTAGTGACCGCCGACGTGAGCGGGCCTTTTTAACGACGCGCAAGTGGCCGACAGTATCTACGTCCATCACTGGTTTAATATGTAGCAGTGAGCCAACGGTGGCCGAGGTACGCGATACCCGACCGCCGTGATAGAGATAGTTAAGATCATCAACGGTGAACCACTGGCGGTAATGTAAGGCATTAGTGGTTAGCCAATTAGCAAGTTCATCAATCGGCATCCCAGCATCCCGTTTATCAATGGCGTCCAGCAACATTAAGCCTTCACCACAACAGGCAGCCAATGAATCAACCAAGTAAATTTGCGCGTCGGGATAATCATTAAGTAACATCTCTTTGGCCTGTAGGGCGCTATTATAAGTGCCACTGAGTCCAGAAGAGAAACCAAGGTATAAAATTGATATTTTGGCCTCAACGTAAGGCTTAAAGAATGCCACAAACTGACCAACGTTAATTTGTGTAGTTGATGGCATGACGCCTTTATCAATTTGTTGATAGAAATGTTTTAAATCAAAGTGGTGCTCTAAGTCGTCTTTAAAATCTTCCCCGTTTATGTCAACCTGCATCGACACAAAATCGACGTGTTTATCGGCAAGAACTTGGTAGGGGAGATCAACGGCTGAATCGGTTAATAACTGATACATGATGGACTCCTTTAGTTCGCATTTATCTACCTTATTTTACGCTCATTTTTTACAAAGGCAATCCTTAAGCCTCAATGAATTTTATTAGAGCGTACGCCAAAGGTGTTTAGCAATTCTAGGAGTGTTTGGAAAGCCGCCTAGATGAAAAATTGACGTAAGATTCCATCGCTTTTGGGGATTTAAATGGTTAATTTGATATTGGGGAGCTGGTTTGTTGTGACTAGATTAGGCCGGTAAAGATTGGAGCTAAATGCTCAACGGCTATTTACATTCAAATTCACCTATTATATGATTTAAACTGTTGTTTTGGACGGATTTTATTATATGGAGAGTAGGGATGGCCAGGTGACAGGCATTAAAAAATATTTTCAGCTGGATGAGTTAAATACGACGGTTCAACGGGAAATTTTAGCAGGCTTTACAACATTTATTTCAATGGCGTATATTTTATTCGTTAATCCAAGTGTTTTAGGGGCAGCGGGTATGAATAAAGGGGCTGTTTTTACAGCAACGGCCTTGGCGAGTGCGCTGGGGTGTATCTTGATGGGTGTTTTGGCAAAATATCCAATTGCTACGGCGCCAGCACTAGGAATCAACGCCTTCTTTGCCTATTCGGTTGTCATCGGTATGAAAATACCGTGGCAAACTGCTCTGGCAGGCGTATTTGTCGCTTCACTGATTTTTATGGTAATTACCGTTTTCAAATTACGTGAATTAATTATCGATGCTATTCCCAGTGATTTAAAGTACGCAATTTCAAGCGGCATTGGTTTATTCATTGCGTTTTTAGGTTTAAGTAATGGCGGATTAATCGTGGCAAATAAATCAACGCTTGTTGGTTTAGGTTCATTTAGCGGGACAACTTGGCTGACCGTTTTTGGTCTAATTGTTACGGCAGTATTGTTAGTTAGAAACGTACCAGGTGGTATTTTTATCGGCATGGCTCTAACGGCAATTTTGGGCTTAGCAACCGGCTTAATTTCGGCGCCAACCCATTGGATTGCTGGTGCACCAAGCTTGGCACCAACATTTGGTGTTGGGGTAATGCACATTGGTGATATCAATACCGTGCAGCTGTGGGTTGTTGTTTTAACCTTCTTACTAGTGACCTTTTTTGACACAGCAGGAACTTTAGTTGGTTTAGCCCAGCAAGCCGGTTTTATGAAGGATAACAAAATGCCACGAGTTGGTAAGGCATTAATGTCCGATTCAACCGCCATGCTAGCCGGATCAGTATTAGGAACTTCACCAGTTGGTGCTTACGTTGAATCATCTGCGGGAATTGCGGTTGGTGGTCGTTCTGGCCTGACCGCCGTCGTCACAGGTGTTATGTTCATTTTAGGTCTATTCTTTTCGCCATTATTGGCCGTGGTCACCGATCAAGTAACGGCCCCAGCCTTAATTATGGTTGGCGTGATGATGGCGCAATCATTGAAACATATTTCCTGGGAAAAAATGGAAATTGCAATTCCAGCCTTTTTAATTGTCATTGGTATGCCACTAACCTACAGTATCTCTGACGGGATTGCCTTAGGCGTGATCGTTTACCCAATCACAATGATTGCGGCCAAGCGTGGTAAGGAAGTTCACCCAATAATGTACCTTCTATTCTTCGTTTTCCTTGGCTTTATGTGGATTTTGAATCTGGAGTAGCCGGCAAAAATTTTTGTGGCTTAAAATTACAAAGGCCCCATTAGTTATTGGCTTTACGCTAAATAGCTAATGGGACCTTTGCTTTAGATTTTTGTTCGATGTGCGCGGTGCCAGTAGTAAACGGGCAAGCCAAGTAACGTGATACTAATGCCAATAACGGCCAAAAGTGGTTTTGTCAACAAAGTTTCAATTAAGATAAATAAGCCGCCTAGTAACGCAATTAGCGGTACGATTGGGTAAAATGGGACTTTGTACGGTCGGACTAGTTTAGGATCACGGCGGCGAAGAATAAATACAGCAACAAAAATCATTGTACTAAAGATCCAAATGACGAAAACTAGCATGTCGGTTAAAAGGTCAAAGCTGCCGACCAACATCATGATAACAGCAATCGCCAGTTCAAATAATCCGGCAACGTAAGGAACTTTTGTTTTAGATAGCCGTTTTAACTGTTTGCTGAACGGCAACTGATTTTCATAGGCCAATGCAAAAGGAACACGCATTCCCGTCATTGTATAGCCGTTGATGGCCCCGTAAACTGAAATCAGAATGCCTAAGGTAACAAGTTTACCACCAAAATTACCAAAGATCCTGATGGCGGCGTCCGCGGCTGTATTTAAATTACCGGCAATTTGACCGACTGGTAACGTACGTAAGAAAACCGCGTTGATTAATACGTAGATCAGTGTAATTAGTGCTAGACCTAAAATGATGGCCCGGGGTAAATCACGCTGGGGATTTTTTAATTCGCCTGCAACCGTACCAACGTTTAGCCAACCATCGTAAGCAAACATAGTTGCCAGTAAACCGCTACTTAATGCAGCCGCAAAAGAACTATGGCCACCACTCGTTAGTGGGATGAGACTAAAGTGAACTGGGTTTTTGGCTAAAAAACCAAATAAAACAATTAAGGCAATTGGAATTAATTTAAAAATAAGCGTTACAACTTGTAATGCACCGCCGAAGCGAGCTCCTAAAAGATTGACTAAGGTGAGGCTCGTTCCGCATAAAATTGCGATTGGAATTAACCAGGAGTGGCCAATGTTAAACAAGTTAAGTAATTGAGTGCTAAAAATGATTGAAAGTGCCGCAACGTTTGCCGGGAAATAAATCAGCATTTGCGCCCAGCCAAGCAAAAAAGCCCAGGGTTTTCCGTAAGTGTATTCAATATACTTAACGGCACCACCAGTTTGTGGTAAGGCAGTGGCGAGTTCAGCCACAGTTAGGCCGGCACAAATAGTGATGATTCCGCCTAAGAGCCAAACAAACAACGTTAAGTTGGCGGATTTTGTTGCGCTGACAACACTGGCGGCCTTGAAAAAAACACCGCCGCCAATAACTGTCCCCATGACAGTTGCCAGCGCCGGAAAAAGGCCGATGTCACGTTTTAAACCGTTCTTATCCATGGTGAAACTCCTTATAATTAAAATAAAAAAAGCCGAATAAAAGCATTATAACACGGCTACTAAAGTGTGTCGTAAAAGGTGTTCGGGTTTTGGTATTTTTAGGTCCGATTGGATTTAAAAGAATTTGCGTGATTAACCTAACGGAAACGTGTTTGAAAAAGCAAATTATTACGTATAGCTACGCTAGTCGAACGATCCGCTGCGCGTCTCTTTTCGCCTAGCTGCCATGTTTCTGGCGGTGACTGAGACGGGCTTAGTCGAGGAAACACAGTTATGGACTTTATAACTGTGTTCCTTGATTTTGCCGCAAGAATGGACAACGTTCGTAGCATTGTGAGTTATTTGTGATCTTTGTAAATAACTAACCGTAATTGTGAAGTAGAATCTAACCGCTTTTTCAGGCACTCTCTTCTGAAACGTGTTTGGAAAGGCAGCTTCCTGCGGTTGCCATGTTTCAACTTGGCGGTTTTTGCCTTAGTTGAATGGACAACGTATGCAGCATCAAAATTATTAGCGTACTTAGCTAATAATTCTCAATTGCGAAATAGTAGCTACAACAGCCAAACTATCTGTTTCACAGATAATTCGTCCGTTTAGGCTAATCCTCAGAAGCTAACCGCCTTTTCAAACACTCTCTAAATCGTGTTAAACTAGAAAAATAAGGAGCGATGTTAAATGTTGAGTAGACGGCTAAAGCGAAAAAAGCAGTGGCGTCAACGACTGATCATGTTGACATTACTGCTTTGTTTAATTGGGGTTATTGGCGGTTTTGGTTATCATAAATTTCACGAGGGCACGCGACCGGATATAAAATCATTTCCGATATTGGGTTTGCGCGTTAGTCAGGATGATGGCTTTCTGGATTTTCAGAATTTACAAAAGGCCGGCGTTAATTTTGTTTATTTACGGGCAAGTCAGGGGAAAAGTTATAGTGATGACAATTTTTCAACCAATTATTGGCGAGCAGTTGGCACTAATATGGCCATCGGTGTTTATCAGGATTATAGCTTCACCAGTAGTCCTAAGGCTCAATACCGGCAGTTTAGCCAAACCGTGGGCCAACAAAGTGGTAATCTACCCATTATGATTAACGTCATTTATTACGGAAACTACCAAAAAGAGCCGCCGACAAGTTCGCGGCAAATTGCGCATCTGCGTGAGTTTGTAAATTT
Source organism: Loigolactobacillus iwatensis (assembly GCF_003950295.1). Taxonomy (GTDB): domain Bacteria; phylum Bacillota; class Bacilli; order Lactobacillales; family Lactobacillaceae; genus Loigolactobacillus; species Loigolactobacillus iwatensis. The sequence goes on along the minus strand of NZ_RHNP01000029.1, from coordinate 32,585 downwards.
ATTGCGAACAAATTATCATCGCTCAGTTGTTCTTTTAGGCAATCAGCAAGTGGCGACAACTTTACTTAGGCGTTTAAAACTACCGTATGCATTGGCCAGTCAACGGTTACCTAAAGATCAGCATAATTTGGTTTTTTGGGAATATAGTGAAGCCGGGAAACTAAAGGTTGCCGGCCAAAATCAGAGATATACAACTTTAGTCTATTTGCATAAACAGGCCCGCTGGCAGCAATTTATTTCGTTAGGGCAATGATTGCTATGGTGTTTGATATAATTATAAACGATAAAAAAACTCCAGAATATTCAGTCAGGTTAACTGAAAAATTCCGGAGCCTTTTATCTGTGTTTGAATTGTATTTTACAAATAACTTTCTGCATTAGGCAGTCAAAGCTAAACTTCTTTTGTGGCATCTTTTTTGAGATGTGCAATTGGATAGGTGCGTTGATCTGCCTCATCAAAGATGGTTGCCGGTTGCTGTTCATCAGCAGTAATTAGCAGTTCGTAGCCATATTGATCTAAAAAAAGTAATTGTTTTGCCGTTAATTTTATAATTTTACCCGCTAAAGGTTTACCATCAATTTTAATTGTTAGGCGGGATGATACTTGAAAGGTGTGGTGCCGCTTTTGTTGTTCATCATAGAAAGTCCACGTGCCAATGTAAAGTGAAGGCAAATTGGCTTGTTTTACTGGTGGCGTTTTGGTGGGACGGCGAGTTAAGTAAGTTGATAATTGCTTAATAAAACTAACGCCACCAGTTGCCCATTTTTTTAATCTCATGATTGCACACCTTTCAATCTCTCTTAGACACATCATAGCACGAAATCTCTTTAAACAGTACGTCAATCGCTTTTTTTATGGGACTGGGTTAAAATAGAGAGAGTGAAAAGCTGATGTTAAAAACTTTATTGAATTGAGAGGATGATTGACATGTTAAAACTTGGCATAATTGGGACAAATTGGATTACCGAACAGTTTATTCAGGCTGCTTTAAGTACCAAGAAGTATCAACTAACCAGTGTTTATTCGCGAACTGAAGAAAAGGCACAGCAAGTAGCGACCAAGTACGAAGCTGGCGAAGTTTTCACTTCCTTAGCGGATTTCTTTTCCCAAGGCAGTTTTGACGTTGTCTACATTGCTTCACCAAATAGTTTACATTTTGAACAGGCAAAGGCTGCTTTAGAAGCTGACAAGAATGTCATCGTAGAAAAGCCAGCGTTCTCTAACCCAACGGAAATGGCAACAATTACTGCCTTATTAGCCAAAAAGCCGCAGTTGTTCTTATTTGAGGCTGCCCGCCACGTTTATGAACCTAATTTTCAAATTACCAAACAGGCCATTCAAACGCTGGATCAGGTGCAGGGAGCGACGTTAGTTTACATGAAATATTCTTCCCGTTACGATCAAGTTTTAGCCGGTAAGACACCGAATATTTTTTCGCCTAAATTCTCTGGTGGTTCGCTGCAGGATTTAGGCGTGTACGTCGTTTACGACGCCGTTTCCTGGTTTGGTGTACCAGATGACGTTCATTATTTTGCTAACCTTTTACCAACGGGAGTTGACGGTAGGGGGACGGCTATCCTGACGTATCCTGATTTTAACGTGACGTTAATCTTTGGTAAAAATGCTACTTCTTATTTACCATCGGAAATTTACGGGCTACACGAAACGCTGGTATTGGCTCCTAATGCTGCTGATTTAGCCCAGGTAACTCGGCATCAACCAGATGGTAAAACGGTTGAATTAGGCGAACCAGCCGATGAAAACCCAATGACGCATGAAGCAGAGGCCTTTTATTCGATAATGACGACGCAGGATCATCAAATGGCCAATTCGGCATTAAAAACAAGTCAAGCAGTTAATCAAGTGTTATTTAAATTAAGACAGTCAGCAGGAATTGAATTTGCTGCTGATCAAGAGAATTGAGGAAAATCATGCCAAGTGAAAGATTTACGGAACCATGGCAAGCATTAGGTTTAGGTGAATTAACAGCAATTCAAAAGGCAGTTTATGAGCCGTTAAAAAAAGACGTCTCTATTTTGGGCCTGGCACCGACTGGCTCAGGTAAGACGTTAGCCTTTGCGTTACCTCTATTAGAAAAATTATTACCGGGCCAAGGCATTCAACTTTTAATTTTAGCACCGTCACAGGAATTAGTTATGCAGGAAAAGGCTGCAATTCAGCCATTTGCTAAGGCAGTTGGCCTAACAATTCAGGCCGTTGCTGGCGGCGCCAACATTAAACGCCAGATTGAGCGGTTGAAGAAAAAGCCTGAAGTTTTGGTGGCCGCTGAGGGGCGTTTGTTGGAATTAATCGATCAACGGAAGGTGAAACTGCATACCTTACAAACGATTGTTATTGACGAAGCCGATCAACAATTAGTACCGGACAAGTTAGAAAAGACGCGGGATATTGTTCGGCGTGCACCGGGAGAAACCCAATTGGCTTTCTTTTCGGCAACAAAAACCCCAATTTTAGATGAATTACCAAAGTGGTTTGGGTTACCGATTCAGACGATTGACGTGCGCAAGATTGATGACAGTGCTGGTAAAGTACTGCATTACTTATTGGAAACACCAATTCGTAAGCGAACAGATATGTTGCGGCGTTTAAGCCGGTTAGACGATTTCTATGGGCTTGTGTTCTTTGCAACCTTAGCCGAAATGGCGAATGCGGCAGAGGTCTTAGGCCACCAGCACGTTTCTTTCGCTGTTTTAAACGGTCAAATGCGGCAAGTTGAACGTGAAAAGGCGCTGGCTGATTTTCGCCAACGCAAGGTTAAACTATTGTTAACAACCGACGTGGCTGCCCGCGGATTAGATATTGCGGCCTTACCAGCAGTTGTTAATTTTGATCTGCCTCGTGAATTGGATATTTATATTCACCGAGTGGGCCGAACTGGGCGTATGGGGCATGATGGTTTAGTAATTAACTTGGGAAATAAGCGTGATTTTCGTGATTTGAAACAAGTTGTTCGGGATGAGTATCAACTGACCCCCGTTTATTTAACCCAGCAGACGTTAACCACTGATCCGACTAAAGTTTCGGTAGTAGAAAAGCCCAAGCAGCGGCCGACAAGCAAGCATAAGCGTACACCAAAATTGGAACCAAAAACGGTGGAAAAACCAAAGAAAAAGCATCGTAAGCGTGATCAACGTAATAAAGGTAAACACAAAGCTAATAAAAAGGTTGACCAATAAAGCCCTTACATTACTCATACTAAAAAATTCCATTTAGAATTAGAGAAGCGTATACTTTAAGGTAGAAATATGATTCTCGATAGTAAGCAAGCTTATGGGGGTGATAACTTTGAGAATCGAACAATTATTGAATATTCCGGCGGCCTTTTTATACAGTAAAATTATTGATGCTGAGCTTTTTGAAATTAAGGCGCAGACAGGTGAAGTTTTATCTGTTAGTCAGTTACAAGGTTTCACTTACGATAAGCAGCTGGATCCCGAAACTAAAGCTCAGGTTCGAATCACCAAAAACATCCTTAATCAAAGCTATCACTACGAGATGACGACTAAGCATAATAAGCGCAAGGTAAGTTATGATTTAACAACAATTAATGCCGATCAAAGTCGGGTTGTGTATCAAGAACAGAATATCTCCCTCGGGCTATGGCAACAATTAGTGGATGTTACTAGGGAAACTTTCTTAGGAGCACTAAAACGCCGTAACTTTAGGAAAATGTTTTTGCAGATTGAAAAATCATACTAACATGGAGTGAGACAAAAGTCGGTTTTGGGTTCATGTTCTAGAACAATGATCGGAAATAGCAAGAAGCCAGGACAAAAGTCCTGGCTTCTTGCTATTTTAGTTATTCAATAGATTTACGTGATGACCCCAACTGGAATCGAACCGGTGACCTATCGCTTAGGAGGCGATCGCTCTATCCTGCTGAGCTATGGGGCCGAATGAATTAATTTTCTCACGCTTTTAAATAGTTGTAAAGGACTGATTTAAGCGCAAATAAAAGTTGCGGGTGATTTTGACGTAGCCAAATAAAATAGCCAAGGCTAAGCCCAAAAATTAAGATAACACAAAGTAGCGTCAAAATGATCTTCCAGTTGACACTGTTACGATTAGCAAGAACAAGACTAGTGCCAAACACACTGAGTAACAAGCTAATACTTATAATAATTAGTAAAATAAAATACATTTTTATCAACCTACCAGTGTGCCTAAAAGCATTCAAATTTGCGAGCTTTATTGACTGAAATTACTTTGAAAATTAGTGTGTCTGCTTAATTATAAAAAAACGTATTCAGAAAAAGTAAACCGCTTATTATTGAAAATGCGGTGGGTAATTCTGCAGAAATACGCTTATTTTTTTTCTTTAATAATGTAAATTGGGCGATTTTTAACTTCTAGATAAATGTTGCCAATATATTTACCAACAATCCCCAAACAAAGTAGTTGCAAGCCACCAACCATAATCATGATTGAAACGATTGAAGCCCAGCCAGCCACGGAGTCACCAAAGACCAATTGCCGAATAACGATGAAAAATAAGGCGATGATCGCGATAACAAATGAGAAAAAGCCGACAAATGAGGCGATGGATAAAGGTAGTTCGGAAAAAGCCACAATGCCATCTAGTGAATATTTAAATAATTTGCCAAAGGACCAGGAAGTCTTTCCGGCGATCCGATCATGGTTTTCGTAGGGCAAGTATTTAGTGTTAAAACCCACCCAACTAAAAATACCTTTAGAGAAGCGACGGTATTCTTTCATCGCTAAAATGGCGTCGACAACTTGCCGGGTCATCAGCCGAAAATCCCGAACGCCATTTAAAATTGGCGTGTTAGAGATGTGGTTAATTAGCCGGTAAAAAAGATTTGAGAAAAATGATCGAATTGGTGGTTCACCCTTGCGATCAGTTCGCTTCGTGCCGACAATATCATAATGTTCATCCTGAATGCCAGCAAGCATCGTTGGCAGCAATTCAGGTGGATCCTGTAGGTCAGCGTCCATCACCGCAACATAATCACCAGTTGCCGCTTGCAAACCGGCGTACAGTGCGGATTCCTTACCAAAATTACGGGAAAAGGAAATATAGTGGACGTGTTCTGGATCATTTTGTTGTAGCTGCTTTAATTTGTCTAGGGTACTGTCGCGAGAGCCATCATTAATAAACCAATATTCCAACGATAGGCCGCGCAGTTGAGTTTTGATTTTTTCTGTAGCTGGGTAAAATAGTGGTAAGGTTTGTTCTTCGTTAAAGCAGGGAACAATTAAAGATAATTTACCAGGCATATTCTGCCACGCCTCCTTAAAAATAATTGCTAACAAAAAGCCGATCTAGTCTGTGTTAAGCTTAACACAAGTAATCTCCGGATCGACTTTCTAATTAATGAATGTTTTAAAACGATAGTGAATTGAGTTTTACTAAATAATTTAGGGGGTGTTTGAAAAAGTGCTCAGGTTCCGAGCATTTGTCAATCTAGACTAACCACAGGAATCTGCTTTTTCAAACACGTTTACACTAAATTGGCCAAGTAAATACTAGTAAAGATAGTTTCCAAACTAGCTTCACCCAATTTTAGAACCACGCTTAATTATTAGCAGCCTTTTCAACTAGACTCTTAGCAAAGGCCTCAAGGTGCTCAATATCGTCCTCTTCTGCTTCTAAATCGACTTTGACGGTTTCTGCACCCTTAGTGGCGCCAGATTTTTGAAACGCAGCGTCAAAATCATCTACGGATTTGCCAAAATCATCGTAAAAGGTATCTCCTGAACCACAGACACCATATATTTTGTTGGCCAAGTCTTCTTCTTCAAGATCTTCAAAGAAGTCAACGGCCTCATCAGGTAATTCACCATCGCCGTAAGTATAAGTCGCAACGATACAGATATCGACGTCCTCAAAGTCCTCGGCATCGGCCTGGGAGATTTCATCAACTTCAACGTCAACGTCAAGGTTTTCTAACGCTTCTGAAACAATATCGGCAATTTCTTCATTGTTGCCGGTCATACTTGCATACACGATTTTTGCGCTTGCCATTTTCTTCGCTCCTTTAATGATCCAGCCTTGATTATAACAAAGTTCTGGTGGATTGAAAATAATTGTCTTTGTTTCACACTAACCTAAAATTGAAAAGTATCGACCATGCCTTGGCGAAGATAATCTCATTTACTTGTCCTACATTTATTAGTAAAACTGGTAAACAAAAACGTGTAAGGTCTAACTTTGATCGGTTCAAGTTCACAAATTAATTTTTTTCGGTATAATGTAATAGTTTAACCGATTTGGTGGGCAGCTTAAAAAAGGCTACTAACTTGCTAAAGAATGGTTAAGCAGAGTGCTGGTGCCTTCTTGGCCTAATTCAAATGATAGAGGACTAATAAAAATAATTTTAAAAAAATAAATTTACTGGAAGGGAGCGGAAATAGTGGCAAAAAAAATAAGGAAGTCAGAGCAATCGACTTTTAGGCGCTTTATTTCGATTTTTGTTGATTGCTTCACCCACGCCGGTATTAATGATGGTGCGGTGGTTATTGCCTATTGGGAATTGTTGTCATTATTTCCGCTGCTAATTTTTTTAGGTAACTTGATGCCACTACTACATATTAATGGCCAAAATATTTCACGGTACGCTGAGGCGGCCATTCCCAGTACACTGTATCAGCATTTGTGGCCATTAATGCATTCTTTCGTCAAACGCGGGAGTGGCAGTCTGTTATCAATTGGTGCCGCTGGGACGCTATGGGCGGCCAGTCGTGGCGTTAATGCGTTAAAACGCATGATGGATCGTACATATGGTGTACTTGAGGGCCAGAACTTTCTCATTATCCGGCTAATTGCGTTAGTAATGACGTTATTTTTAATGTTGGCTTTAGTTGTTTTAATTTTTATTTTTAGTTTTGGTCAAGAAGTGTTGACTTATTTGGCACCGCGATTAGATTGGCCGGCGCAGCTAATTGATACATTTAAAACATTTAAGTTGCCGGTTACTTTTACGGTTGTTTTCGTCATGCTGACCTTGATTTATTTTATTTTACCTAACGTCCATTTACGTTTACGTAGCGTTTTACCAGGTGCCTTGATTGCAACGGCGGGCTGGTTAGGTTTGGCGCAATTATTTTCACTGTACGTTCGTTATTTTGCCCACGCCGTACTGGATTACGGAACTTTAGGCCTGTTTGTCGTCTTGATGCTTTGGTTAGATTTCGCGGCCTGGATTTCAATGTTTGGTGCAGTGATAAACGTTGTTGTTGAGCAAACTTTTTATGGTGAGGTTCGAAAATCCAGCCGCATACAGGATCTAATTAAACGACAACGTGAGGGTAAATCATAACAAAATGCTATCATTTGCTTTGTGATAAGTTATACTTAAAGAGAGATATTAAAAAGAACAAAGGAGAAATTTTTCTATGAAAGTGCGTAAAGCAATTATTCCGGCAGCAGGATTAGGGACACGGTTACTTCCAGCAACGAAGGCAATGGCGAAGGAAATGCTACCAATTGTTGACGTTCCAACCATTCAATTTTTAGTTGAAGAGGCCAAGGCTGCCGGCATTGAGGACATGTTGATTATTACTGGCAAGGGAAAACGACCAATTGAGGACCACTTTGATTCAGTTCCTGAATTAGAAATGGTTTTGAAAAATCGGCACAAAGACAAATTGTTAAAATTAGTCGAGAGTACGACTAATATGGGGGTTCGCCTATTCTTTATTCGCCAGTCATACCCGAAAGGCTTAGGGGATGCCGTGTCACTTGCCAAGGACTTTGTCGCCAATGAGCCTTTTGTTGTTATGTTAGGCGATGATATCACCCAGGCTAAGGTACCGCTAACCAAACAGTTGATGAACGATTACGAGGAGACTCACGCTTCGACACTGGCCGTTATGAAGGTCCCACATGAAGAAGTTTCTAAGTATGGCGTTATTAAGCCATCTTCAGAAACTAAGCCTGGTCTGTTTAACGTTGAAAGCTTTGTCGAAAAGCCAACACCACAACAGGCACCTAGTGATCTTGCCATTATTGGTCGCTACTTGTTTACCCCAGAAATTTTTGATAGTTTGGCAACCCAAAAGCCAGATGCTGGTGGCGAAATTCAGTTAACTGATGCCATCGATCATATGAACAAAACGCAGCGTGTTTTTGCACGACAGTTTACGGGCAAACGTTACGATACTGGGAATAAGTTCGGCTATTTAACGACAAACATCGAGTTTGGCCTACAACATCCAGAGTTACGGGATGAATTACGTGATTACATCATTAATTTAGGTCATCAATTAGAGGGTAAAAAATAAATAAAAATGGACCAAGAACTTTTGCGATTCAACTCCGGTTTAGCCTAATTCGACGGAATTGAATTCAAAAATCCTTGGTCCTTTTTAGTGCTCATTTGTAGTTAGAAAGAACTATTTAGTACAAAATCAATTTAGCGTTAACAAATTCACGAATACCAAAGTCGCTAAGTTCCCGGCCGTAACCAGATTGTTTAACACCACCAAAGGGAAAATTCGGATAAGAATTTAGGGGTTGGTTAAGCGCAATTTGGCCGGTTTCAATTTGACTGGCCAATCGTTTTGCTCGTTCTAAATCAGCAGAATAAATGGCGCCACCTAAACCAAAATTCGAATTGTTTGCAATTTTAATCACTTCGGCATCATCTGCGGCCTGGTAAACTTGCGCAACTGGACCAAAGAATTCCTGATCAAAAAGGGGATTTCCAGGTTGAATTCCGGCAAAAATTAGCGGACTAAATTGTGCCCCGGGACCTTCAATTGGCGTTGGATCACCCCAAAGTAGTTTGGCACCGCCAGCAATGGCATCTTGCACTTGCTTCTGCAGCTTCTGTTGGGCTTTTTTAGATGATAGTGGGGCTAAGGTTGTTTCTGCCGCAAAGGGATCACCTAATTTTTGTTTGGCAAAGGCAGTACTTAGGCCGGCAATAAAGTCGGCGTAGTAATTACTTTGAACGATGAAACGTTTGGCGGCAGTACAAACTTGGCCGGCGTTTTTCAGGCGTGCGGCTACCGCTCCCTTGATGGCAGCTTCCAGATCAGCATCATCGAGAACAATGAAAACATCAGTGCCGCCTAGTTCCATCGTTGATTTTTTGAGATATTTACCAGCCTGCGCGGCAACTTGATTACCGGCGCCGGCCGAGCCAGTCAGTGCAACTCCTTGGATACGATGATCGGCAATAATTTGCTCAACTTGATCATGATCGACAAAAAGGTTGGTAAAAGCGCCTGCCGGAATGCCGGCCTTTTCAACTGCACTAGCAAAGGCCATTGCACATTCAGGCACAATACTGGCGTGCTTGAGAATAACTGGATTACCAATAATGAAGTTCGGAGCAAAAACGCGCATGACCTGAGTGTAGGGAAAATTCCACGGTTCAACGGTCATGATGGCGCCAATCGAGTTAAACTCCACGTAGGCGGTTTTATCTGGAACATCGTTATAGGAAATATTTTGTAAAGCTTCGGCACCGTGTTTAACGTAGTATTCCGCAAAAGCGGCGTTCTTTTCTACTTCGCCTTGTGCCTCGCTAAAAAGTTTACCCATATTGGTTGTCAGGGGTTTTGCGTACTGATCAATATTTTGACGAAATTCAGTTGCTAATTTCTGTAATTGGTGCGCCCGTTCGTCGTAAGATTGGGTTTTGGCAGCATGATAGTATTGATCCGCAGTTGCTAAAGCGTGTTCGACGTCTTGCTTAGTTGCTGACGGGAACTCTTTGATTAATTCACCGTTATAAGGGTTAATCGCTTTATAGGCCATAAATTAGTCGCGCTCCTTTACTGTTAGTAGCTTCATTGTGGCGGAATTAAGTGCTAGATTCAATCTTTACGCTGCCAAATAAAAGAAGAGTGCGAAAAAGTCGTTTTTGGAGGCACGTGAACCCGGACTTTGGTGCACGTCCTAGAGTAATGTGCGGAAATAAGAAGAGGCTAGGACTTTTGTCCCAGCCTCTTTCCGGCTATATAATTTAGAAAAGTACTTTTCTTTAACGGTATAATTGGCGTTTACTAAACTTGACGACTGCTTCGACCCGTGCCGTTTGGGGAAACATGTCAATTGACTGAATATAATCAACGCGGTAGTCTTTCACAAGGCTCACAAGATCCCGGGCAAGAGTTGAAGGATTACAACTGATATAAACAAATTTTTCTGGGCGACTGTCAAGAATGGTTTGGCGTAGTTGGTTATCTAGGCCAGTTCGTGGTGGATCCACAATTAAGGCATCGGGTTCGAAACCTTCACGCAACCACTGAGGAAGTAGCTCCTCAGCCTTACCGACTTCATAGTGAACATTGGTGACTTGGTTGAGTTCAGCATTTTCTTTGGCGTCAGCGATAGCTTCAGGAATTGTATCCATCCCGCGAACTTCACTCGCCGTGTGGGCCAAAGAGATCCCCAGTGTACCAACACCGCAGTAGGCGTCGATTAAAGTTTCGTGTTGGGATAAATTAAGCGCCTGTTCTGCTAACTGATAAAGCTTTTCCGTTTGTTTGGGATTTAATTGGAAGAAAGCCCGGGCAGATAGTTTAAAAGTATAGCCGTTAATCGTTTCGGTTAAATACGTATCACCAGCCAAGCGGCGCGTTTCTTCGCCCCAAATTAAACTAGTTTCACCAGGATTAATGTTTTGCATAACGGAAGTTACTTCAGGTAGGTCGGCCGCAATTGCTGTTAACAAAGCGTGCTTTTTAGGCAATTTGGGTGTGTTAGTGATCAAAGTGACCTGTAAGTGGCCAGTTGTGATTGATTCTCGTATGGCAATTGTTTTGATGATGCCGGATTTTGCAGTTTCATCATAAACTGGGATTGCCAATTGCTCAATTAAGTTGACTAAGTAGCGCATTGTTGACATAATCGCTGGTCGTTGGGTGCTGAAAGTCGGTAAATCAACTAAATCATGACTATTTTTTCGGTATAAACCAGCGGCAACGTGACCATTAATTTGCCGAACTTGAAATTGGGCCTTATTGCGGTATTCGTAGGGGTCAGCCATACCAATCGTTGGCCGTATATCGTAATTTTTGTAACCCTGGGGCTTAAATTTTTCTAAGGCCTGTTGGATAACATCGGCCTTGAATTTAAGTTGTTCGGGATAAGCAAGGTGTTCTAGCTCAATCCCGCCAACGTCACCGTACTGCTCGTCTCTTGGTGTAACCCGGGCTGGACTTTGTTGCCGAATTTTGTGGATCTTAGCCGTAATAAAATGTGGCGCCGTTGCAACGACCTCGGCAACAACCACTTCGTCGGGAAGTGCGCCTTGCACAAAAACAACGGTGTGCTTGTAGTAGCCAATACCTTCACCATTAATGCCTAGGCGCTTAATTGTTAAGGGAAAACGTTGTCCGATTTCGATGTTACTAGTACCGTGTTCGTAGTTTGAATTAGCCATTAATTTGCCTCACTTAAATTTATTTGCTTCAAGATTGTTTGAAAAAGCGGTTCGATTCTACTTTGCAATTGGGGATTATTACTGGCCTCGCTGACGCTGTCGATCGGACTAAGATAAACCAAAGTTCAAATCGCAACCTAGACCGTTAATAACCTTGATATTTCATCCGTTGTCCACTCAACTACCACTTTGCAATTTACAGTTAGTTATTTGCAAAGAGCACAAATAACTTTTGATGCTACGAATGTTGTCTCTTCTTGTGGCAAAAGCCAAGGAGCACAGTTACAAAGGCTGTAAGTGTATTTTCGCGACTTAATTCGTCTTGGTCACTGCAGGAATCTGCTTTTTCAAACACGTTTAAACTGAGAGTGCCTGAAAAAGCGCCCAGGTTCCGAGCATTAGTCTAGATTGACGAATTAGCTGTGAAACAGATGATTTGGCGATCGTAACTACTATTCCGCAATTGAAGATTATTAGCTAAGTACGCTAATAATCCTGATGTTCCATACGTTGTCCATTCAACTACGGCGTAATTCGCCAAGTTGAAACATGGCAAGCACAGGAATCTGCTTTTTCAAACACGTTTACACTAAATGGGTCAAGAAGATACGCGTAAAAGTATTTTCCAACCACCAAATAAGTATAACATAGCCGAATACGGACTAGGCGAACATACATTTGCATTACGTGGAATGATTTAGGTATAATGTAATTGGATATAACGAAAGAGGGGGACACAATGGCACAGCCTGTGATTACTATGATTGAGGCACAAAAGCGTAAAGGGCGCTACAACGTTTATTTAGATGAACAGTACGCTTTTCCAGTTAGTGAATCAGTCCTAGTTGAGTACCGTTTGTTTAAGGGAATGGAAGTTCCAAAAAAATTACAGCAAACGTTGATGGCCGCCGACAATGTGTCCAAGGCTTACCAATTGGCGCTAACGTATTTAAGCCATCAGCTACGTTCCGAGATGGAAGTTCGGCTTTATTTAAAAAAACACGAAATACCTGTCAGCGCTCGACAACAGATTATTGCTAAGTTGCAGGAATTAAATTTAGTTAATGATCAAGATTATGCTGCAAGTTATGTGCGGACAGTCATGTTAACAAGTGACAAGGGACCAACTGTGATTACTCAAAAGCTGAAGGAAAAGGGAATTAAGGAAAACTCAATTGAAGATGCGTTAGAGCTTTACCAGACGAATGATTTGGTTGCTAACGGACTTAAGGCCGCACAAAAATTGGCAAAGCATTACCAGAAGCTTAGTTTTAGCCAGCAAAAACAAAAAGTTCGTTTAGGCTTAATGCAAAAAGGATTTTCTGGAGAAAGTCTTGATCAGATTTTGCTGCAATTAGATTTAGAACCTGACCCAGAGCGAGAATGGCAAGCTCTAGTACAGCAAGGTGAGAAAGTAATGCGGCAAACGGCGCGTTTGGAAGCAAACAAAAGACGCCAAAAAATTAAGCAGCGATTGTACCAAAAAGGCTTTCATTTGGATGAAATTAATCGTTTTTTAGATGAACAACTAACAAATCAGTAAGTGACTTTCAGGAAACTTTCATTAAATCATCGTCACAACTGGTAAATTTTGGTATAATGTTCATGATAATTCGGTGTTAACAGCTTCTAGAAAGCAGGGTGACGCATGCGTATTCCAAAAGAAGGGGAATCGTTCGCGATCCAAAGTTATAAACATGATGGCAGTTTACACCGGACGTGGCGTGATACGATGGTTTTGAAAACCTCGGAAAACGAAATTATTGGTTGTAATGATCATACTTTAGTGACGGAATCGGATGGCCGCCGCTGGCTTACCCGGGAACCCGCGATCATCTTTTTCCACAAGCATTATTGGTTTAATATTATTGCGATGATTCGGGACAATGGCGTTTCATACTATTGTAACCTAGCATCGCCGTACGTTTTAGATCGCGAGGCACTGAAGTATATCGATTATGATTTGGATGTTAAGGTGTTTCCTGACGGTGAACGTAAATTATTAGATGTTGATGAATACCAAGTAAACCGGCAACGCTGGGGTTATTCAAACGCAACCGATAAAATTTTAAAGGCCAACGTTAATATTTTGGTTGATTGGTCGGATAACCATAAAGGGCCATTCTCCAAAGAGTATATTGATATTTGGTACAATCGTTATTTAGAACTCGCCCACCGGTAGCCATGGAATGAATTTTAATGAAGTAGCGTGTGAAAAAAACTACTTTTATTTACAGTTTAGACGACTACATTTAGTCAGTAAAAAGAGGAGGTTGAGACAAAATGGAATTTGTCTTAACCTCCTCTTTTATACAGCTATTGCGGGAGTATTTGAAAAAACGGTCGAGAACCGGCTTTTTAAGCAAGTTTAGACCACATTAGTCAGGAAAATACTAATAAAATAATTATCAAACTTGCTCTAAGTGTACTTTATTTAGACATTTGGTGAGTGGTAGGTCGTAATTGAATTACAAGCTGGAGTGACTTACGCTAACCTATAACTGCTTATACATTTCGTGGTGGGGGATGCCGGCGTCTAGAAAGCCTGGCCGCTCTGTTTTATGAAAGCCGAGTTTTTCGTAAAAGCCTAGTGCCTGATCTTGGCCACCAAGGATTAATGCCGGTTTATTGTGCGCCACGGCGTAGTTTTCTAAGGCAGTGAATAATTGTTGCCCATAATGGTGGCCACGTGCTATTTTGAGAGTCGCCACCCGTTGGACGTGAAAGGCTTTTTTTTCAGGGAGTAACCGAGCGGTGGTCACAGGCTGGTCATTGACGTAACCAACAAAGTGAATGGTTTTAGTTTCATTTTCATCAATTTCAAGGGCAAGACTTACATTCTGTTCGTGGACGAAAACACGTTTCCGAATACTTAAGGCGTCTTGATAAAGCCGGCTCGTCGTGTCAGTAGTATGTTGAATTTTCATGGATCAACCTTCTTTGTAAGATTTAGAACTAAGCGACTAAATGAAATAGTTTTCTTAAATTTGGTAAAATAATTATAACATAACGCGCACGGTGTAAACTGGCCAGTGTGAAAGGAAATGATGTGGATGTTTGAATGGCTACGAAAGTCACGATTAATGTTTTGGTCACTAGAACTGTTAATTGTCGCAAGCTTAATTTTTGTTTGTACGAAAATTAGTTTTGTTTTTTCACCAATTGGAACTTTTGTTTCAACCCTGTTTATTCCTATTCTAATTGCGGGATTTTTGTTTTATCTATTTAATCCCCTAATTAAATTATTGGGTCATTTGAAGATTTCCCGAAATTGGGCAATTTTAATTGTTTTCCTAATTTTCTTTGGTGGTTTGGCACTGATTGTGATGACCGTTATTCCAAATCTAGTTAAGCAAATTGCGCAATTAGTTGTTAGTTTGCCGGACTTTGCGTCGGCCATGGAAAAAACCGCCCGTGAATGGCTGAAAAGCCCGTGGCTACAGAATGTTAATGCTGAAAAATACATCAATCAACTGAATTTATCCTTTAGTGATATCTTGCAGTCTGTCATGAGTTCGGTCACTTCTAGCCTTGGTTCCGTAGTTGGCACCGTGACAAGCGTTGCGGTTACAGCCATCACTATTCCGGTGATGTTGTTTTATATGCTGAAAGATGGTCACCGGTTAATTCCCAGTATTCAAAAATTAATGCCCAACCGCTATAAAGCCGAGACAACTGATTTACTTTCAAAAATGGGCGAAACAATCTCAACCTATATTGGTGGCCAACTTATTGAGTGTACTTTTGTTGGTGTTTTCACCTTTTTAGGTTATTTGTTGATCGGTATGCCTTACGCCTTTTTACTGGGTTTTATTGCCGGTATTTGCAATATTATTCCCTACGTTGGACCGTATATTGGGATTGCGCCGGCTTTGATTGTGGCCCTAACTGTGTCACCAATGCAGATTATATTGGTGATCATCGTTGTTGTGGTTGTTCAACAGGTGGATGGGAACTTTATTTATCCCAACGTTATCGGCCGAACGCTATCAATTCATCCTTTGACGATCATTATTTTGTTATTGGTGGCCGGTAATATTTCCGGAATACTCGGAATGATTTTAGCAATTCCCTTTTACGCAATCGTTAAGACGGTTGTTAAGTATTTTTGGGACATTTACCAACTACGTACACGTGAAAAGGAATTACCCGAAACTGAAACCCAAAAATCGGATAGTCCAAACGAATGAAATTGAAAAGAACGGTATTTAATGTTAGTATTTGACAGTGACTTTTAGAAATGTCTTGAAACGATTTTTGTGTGGATGCTGCAAAAAATTGGCTTAGAGCTACAATTGTTGGCTAACTACTAGTACACAATGATTATTACTGGTTTTGATAGTGATGTTGATCAAACTAGATTGTGTTTTTCTGACTAATTTGGTGGAAACGTGTTTGAAAAAACGGATTTCTGCGGCTGCCATGTTTCAACTTAGCGTTCTTTGCCTTGCTAGTTCTTGCGGTGAGCGAGACGAATTTAGTTGGGAAAACACAGTTATGGGTTTTATAACCGTGTCCCTTGGTTTTTGTCACGGGAATAGGTAATATTCGTAGTAGCATGCGTTATTTGCGTTTTTTGTAAATAACTAACCGTAATTGCGAAGTAGCATCTGATAGTATTTTAAGACAATCGATTAATAAAATTTGAACGGAGTGGATGTGGCGATGAGTTCTGACCCTGGCAGTCATATATGGGTGCAATTGGTTTTAGCACTTGTTTTGATTGGTTTACGTGGCTTTTTAACTGCGGTAATGATTGCAATAAATACGATATCAAAGGCCCAAGCACAGCGTTTAGTTGATGCGGGTAAACGAAAGGCTAAGCGCTTGCTAAAAGTAGTTAATCAAGTAACTGCGGTTAGTGCAACCTTAGAGCTGTTGATCGTCTTTATTGATATTTCTATTGGTGTATTAGGCTTATTAGTCGGTGTCCGACTTTGGCCTGATTTTACTAATGAGACGCTGTTAGGCTTTTTGATTGCGGTATTTATGAGTATTATTTTATTCAGTTTTACTAGTGTTTTACCGCGTAAATTTGGTCAAGCTAGAGCTCAATCATTGGCCTTGATGGCAGCGAGTTTCGTTAATTTATTAACGCAGTTGTTTAGGCCATTATTATGGTTGTTGGCGAAGTTAGGACCATCTGGTGCTAGCGTTGAACGCCCGGAATTAACCCGCGAAGATATGGTTGATATGATTGAAAGTGGCCAAAAAAGCGGCGTCATTGAATCTGATGAATTTGAAATGTTTGAAGGAATTATTGAAATGCGGCGTAAAATGGCCCGTGAGGTTATGGTACCGCGGACAGATGCCTTTATGATTAACATAGATGATACTAACCAACAGAACATTACAGCAATTTTAAATCAGAATTATTCTCGAATCCCAGTGTACAAGGGGGATAAGGATAAGGTTGTTGGAATTGTCCACATTAAAAATATTATGCAACGTGCGCATGAAATTGGTTTTGAAAATGTTCAACTTACAGAGGTTATGCAAGAAGCACTTTACGTTCCGGAAACAATAATGATTGACGATTTATTATATGAAATGAAAAAAAGCCAAAATCAAATGGGAATCCTACTTGATGAATACGGCGGTTTAGTTGGTTTAGTAACCATTGAAGATTTACTAGAAGAAATTGTTGGTGAAATCGATGACGAGACCGATGAGGCCGAGGTTCCTTATCGCCAGATAGATGAACGTCACTACACCGTTAAGGGAAGTATGCCCTTGGATGACTTTAATGATCTCTTTACAACTGACCTAGATAATCCAGATGTTGATACAATTGCAGGCTACGTATTGACTGGTTTAGGAACGATTCCAGAAGAAGGCCAGCAGCTAACCATGACTTTGCCTAACAACATTAAGTTGACAACGGGTGAAATGGATGGTTCGCGATTATTGGATATTAGGGTCGAGTTGCCGGCTGCTGTAACGGCATCGTCGGCCGATGAGAATGACTAAGTAACTGATTAGACTGTGCTAAAAATAGTTTTAGAACCTAGTTAAGCTACCTTTTAGGAAGGAACTAAGTTATGCAAAATAAAGAATTAGAGCAAGCAGTGAGTAAACGGCGGACATTTGCTATCATCTCACATCCTGATGCTGGTAAAACGACAATTACAGAGCAATTGCTGCTATTTGGTGGCGTTATTCGTTCTGCCGGTACTGTTAAGGGGAAAAAATCCGGTCAATTTGCTAAATCCGATTGGATGGCAATTGAGCAGCAACGGGGGATCTCTGTAACTAGCTCCGTAATGCAGTTTGATTACCAAGGTAAGCGAATTAATATTTTGGATACACCAGGTCATGAGGATTTTTCTGAGGATACTTACCGAACTTTGATGGCCGTTGATTCGGCAGTCATGGTTATTGATGCAGCTAAGGGGATTGAACCACAAACCAAAAAGCTTTTTCAGGTTTGTCGGATGCGAGGAATTCCGATCTTTACGTTTATGAATAAAATGGATCGTGATGCTCGGGAACCGCTAGATTTAATTGCCGAATTAGAGGAATTATTAAATATTGAAGCGTACCCAATGAACTGGCCAATTGGAATGGGCCGGGATCTACGTGGCCTTTATGATATATATAATCAGCGAGTAGCTCTGTATCATCCCGATGCAGATGGTCGCCAATATTTACCGTTGGATAAAGAAACTGGTGAAATTATTGGTGATCACCCCTTGAAAAAGGAATCAATTTACCAGCAGGCATTAGAAAACACGCAGTTACTATTAGAGGCGGGTAATCAATTTGATGCGGCCAAAATTGCCAAGGGGGAACAGACGCCAGTATTCTTTGGGTCTGCCTTAACTAATTTTGGAGTTAAAACTTTCTTGGAAAATTACTTAGAGTACGCACCTGCACCGGCCGCACATAAAACGCAGGATGACGACCTCATTGAACCAGTAGCAAGTGAGTTTTCTGGCTTTGTTTTTAAGATTCAGGCTAACATGAACCCTAATCACCGTGATCGAATTGCCTTTATTCGAGTTTGTTCAGGTGAATTTGTGCGGGGGATGGACGTTACGCTAGAGCGAACCCAGCGTAAATTACGTTTGTCCAATTCAACTGAGTTTATGGCTAATACTAGGGAAGCAGTTGAGTCGGCTGTAGCTGGTGACATTGTTGGTCTTTATGATACAGGTAATTTTCAAATTGGCGATACAATCTATACCGGCAAAAAGCACATTAAATTTGAAAAATTACCGCAGTTTACGCCTGAATTATTTGTAAAAGTAAATGCAAAAAATGTGATGAAACAAAAATCATTTCACAAGGGCATGAATCAGTTAGTGCAAGAGGGTGCCATTCAATTGTACCGAACCTATTTAACTAATGATTACGTTCTTGGAGCAGTTGGCCAATTACAGTTTGAGGTTTTCCAATTCCGGATGAAAAACGAATATAATTCTGACGTGATCATGGAGCCAATGGGCGAAAAGATTGCCCGCTGGATTGATCCTGAGCAATTAGACGAAAAGATGTCCTCTTCACGGAACTTATTAGTTCGTGATCAAAATGATGCGCCGCTATTCTTATTTGAGAATGAATTTGCGGAGCGTTGGTTTAAGCAGAAGTATCCGGACATTAAGTTAACTGAGAAGTTATCAACAAATATGGTTTCTGCCAGTAAAAAGCATTAGCAAGCCGTTAGGACAGCACGGTTTTAGTGCAAAAAAATGAGTCAAAAAGTAAGAAAAAAGGATTACCACTTAGCAAATTAATTGTTAAAGTGAAATAACCCTTTAAACTACTCTTTGACCCATTTTTTGTATCTTAATTATTAAGCCTGTTCAGAAAGTTGTAAGCGTTGAATTGGCTGGTTAAATAAATTAATTGGGGGTAATAAGTGTAAGTAATGTTCTTCAAGCCATGAAGCATCCTCTAACTCGTACCAAACACTATTATTATTTAAAATCGTTCCCTTGATAATATTAACGATCTCACCGTGACGAAGACGATGCAGTGGGTCACCATAGGGCTTTGACCAGGTTGTAACGGCTTGACCGCTAGCAAACGAGATGGCGGCTCGGCGTGTTCCTGGAATAATTGCGGTTTGTCTAAACAGTGGCGGCGTTAATTGCCTTGGTTGTTGGCGAATAAATGGGGATTGCTTAAGCCGTTGCGCGTGAGCAACGGAAATCCACTGGCCGCCAAGGTCATACCAAAGACTGCCATCAAGGATTTTGACCTTACGAAATATCCGCCAGATTGATTGCTTTGGTAGGCTATACCGCAAAGGTGATTGACCAGGAAAGCGAAATGCTTGAACTTGAGCGCGCAGGTTAACGTAACTATCTAAGTAGCGCGTTGACCAAACGATAGCAGAAGTTTGATAAAAGTAATTTACAATCTGGGTTTTGCCACTAAAACGGCCCTGGCGATTACTTGTCGCGCGAACAGCACGGTACTGTTTTAAGCGGAGGTGGTGCGTTTGGTAAGTAGCACCTAATGTACCAACCAAGTATTCATGATGTAAAAGCTGGTGTTCTTGATTAAAGTGAAAGACAATCACTGGGGCCGCAACTTGTTGGGCGTAGGTTAATTGAATACTCGTGCGTGGGTAGACAAAATAACTGTGATAATTTGTAATTGTGGTCAAGTAATAATTATTAAATTCTGGGAAATCAACTTTAAAGGCCTGGTTTAAATAGCCACTAAGAATTAATGGTTTAGCGAGTTGTTCACCCGTCTCGGTTAGGTAAAAGACAACGACAAGGGCAGATTGGACCACCGGAATAAGTACCCGCGTTGGTGACAAATAAGCCAATGATGCAGTGCTACGTGGCTCAACTGCGGGAAGTTCTGGTGTGGAAACTTCAATTGAAGTGGGGACGGCCACTTTTTTAGGATTGAGTAAACGCCGAATGAGACGTAAAAATTTTCTCATCTTAAAATTTCCCCCTTGTCGGTGATTGTTTGTTAAACCGCTTTATTTTTAGTTTAGCAGTCTTTTCTAACTGTGTAAAAAATTGAATACGTTAATTTCTGCTTTTGTGTCTGCTTGGCTACAAATGAGCGTGAAAAATCACACGTAAAAAAGTTAGGCCGCCTTAGCTAGTTATAAATTTACAGGCGACTTAACTTTTGGTAAGTCAAGTTAGCTATTAACTTTATTGTTGTGAGTAATTGAAATTTCGGCTAATTTATCTGAAATGATTGGCTTGACTTCGGCCTGGGTCAGGTGAACCAACTGATCTAACACAAAATCGATTTCGCTTTCTTGAATGTTGCGTGATCGATTAGTTAATAAAATTTCGTCGTGATTGGTTGCCTTAGTAAAAATGACTGTCGTATTACCTAGTGAATAAACGCGAACGTGATGGGCATCAGTACTATTCAGTTGATTGGTCACCACGTCAACATAACTATTCGTAACATCAATTAATTTCATATTAGTGTGCCTCCTTAGACTGGTTCTTTCTTAATATTATAAAGAATTACTTGCTAAAAGAGAATTATTATGCTTTCAAACAAGCCCGATAGAAATGGTGGTACGCCATATTGCAGAGGTGGTAAAATAAAAAGCTTCCAAGCGGCCAGTTAATTTACTGGTTGCTTGGAAGCTTTTTAAATCATTGTTTAAGCCTTATCCGTTGCGGGTTGAATTGCCTGTTTCTGTGAGTCAATCACAATCTTATCCTTTAAGAGATGAGCCTCTAATTCTTTTTCATCAGCGTGGTCCAAATAATAATCAGCAACTTGGTCTTCAATTTGTTCTTGAATAACACGGCGTAACGGTCGTGCACCCATGGCAGGATTGTAACCAAGATCAACGAGCTTTTCTTTGGCAGCCTCAGTAACGTGGATAGTTAAACCTTGATCGGCGGTCATTTGATTAACGTCGGTCAACATCAAATCAACGATCTTCAACAAATCTTTCTTCGTTAAGGAGTTAAATTCAACAATATCGTCAAAACGGTTTAAAAATTCAGGTTTAAAGTAATTAGAAAGCTGATCAATAATTGAATGTGTTTGACCAGCAGCTGCTGCACCAAAACCAACATTGGCTTCAGCATCACCTTGACCCGCGTTAGAGGTCATGATGATAATCGTATCCTTGAAACTGACGGTTCGACCTTGTGCATCAGTTAAACGACCGTCGTCAAGAATTTGTAAGAACATGTGCATCACATCAGGATGCGCTTTTTCAATTTCATCAAGTAGAATTAAGCTATAGGGATTACGACGAACTTTTTCAGTTAATTGACCAGCTTCCTCGTAACCAACGTAGCCAGGCGGTGAACCGATTAACTTAGAAACCGAATGTTTCTCCATATATTCACTCATATCAAAACGAATCATGGAGTCCTCTGAACCAAATAATTCTTGCGCCAATTGCTTAGCTAGCTCGGTCTTACCAATACCAGTAGGACCAACAAACAAGAAGGAACCAATTGGGCGACCAGATTTATTAAAGCCGATTCGATTCCGGCGAATTGCCCGCGCAACCTTGTTAACTGCTTCAGTTTGACCAATTACATGTTTGTCAAGGTCACTAGCTAACGTTCTTAATTGTTTCTGTTCTTTTGAATGTAATTCACCGACAGGAATATTTGTCTTTTCTTCGACAATTTGTTCCATGTCACTTTCACCAATGGATGGTGTATCCTCACTAGCAGTATCGCTAGCCTGCATTTTAGTCAATTTTTTGACCTGATCACGATAGTAAGCAGCTTTTTCGTAATCTTCTTGTTTTAAGGCCTGCTGTTTTTGATTTTCGGCCTGTTGCATCTTTTCTTTAATAACTTTTGGATCAACCGTATTAATCGTTAAGTTCTTTTTAGAACCAGCTTCATCCAGTAGGTCAATGGCCTTATCTGGTAAGAAACGATCCTGAATATAACGATTAGACAAAGTTGCAGCAGCATTGATTGCTTCATCAGTATACTTAACGTGATGGTAATCTTCATACTTCTTTTGCAATCCCTTTAAAATCTTCACGGTTTCATCTACAGTTGGTTCTTCAACGTGAACTGGTTGAAAACGGCGTTCAAGTGCTGCGTCTTTTTCAATTTTACGGTATTCATTTGAAGTCGTCGCACCAACTAATTGGAAGTCGCCACGAGCAAGGGCAGGCTTCAAAACGTTGCCAGCGTCCATTCCGCCTTCAGCATTACCGGCGCCCATAATTTCGTGAATTTCATCAATAAAGAGAATGACATTTTCATTTTTACGAACCTCATCCATTAACTGTTGCATCCGTTGTTCAAATTGACCACGAATACCGGTTCCTTGAACCAATGAGACAACATCTAAGCGAATGATTTCTTTATTTTGGAGTTTTTGTGGTACTTGTCCGGCCACAATCTTTTGGGCCAAGCCCTCAACAACTGCCGTTTTACCAACACCAGCCTCACCAATGAGGACTGGGTTATTTTTTGTTCGACGATTTAGAATTTCAATGACACGTTCAATTTCTTTATCGCGACCAATGACTGGGTCAACTTTACCTTGCTTAGCTAAGTTGGTGAGGTTAACACCAAATTGTTCAAGTAGGCCACCATTCCCATTTTTACCACCACGACTGTTACCGCCGTTACCACCGGCTTGCGTCTGGGGACCTTGTTGAAATGATTGGCCATTATTCTCAGGCATACTACCTTGGCCCATAGCCCGGAAAATGTCGTCTAAGTTACTAAAGCCAAATGGATCGCCAGTGCCAGCCGCATTAATTGGTTGACCACCAGTTGGGTTACCTTGTTGCTTCTTTAATAGTTGGTAACAATTTTGACAAAGATCGATCTGTTGGCGAGTGCCATTGACATTTGTATATAAATGGATGGTTGCCTCGTTCTTATGACAGTTTTGACATAGCATCGACTATTTCACAACCTTTCATACATAATTATTGTCGTTATAGATAGGGTAAAAGGCAAAGATTAATTTGACCATCTTTGACCTTCAAATGCATTATACAAATTAATGTTTTGAGATGCAAGGAATTAACACAAAAATTTAGCAGAAATATTTTTGAGTGCTAATTTTATTTCAACCTCATGTCGTGTACACTGTTATTATAGGATAGGAAAAGAAATGAGGCAAAGAAAATGACCGATTATAAAACACAATTAACAGAATTAGAGGCCGGAAAAAGAAAGTTAATTGAAGTTTCTAAAGATGACTTTTACGCTTTTCGGACGGCTTGGTTGGATTATCCGAGACGTAAAAGTATTGTGGGTGAGGCTCATCGAGGTGGGAACATTACCTATCATTATGATCGAACTGCAGGACAAAAATAACCGATTTGTAAGAAAACGGTAACAAACGGTATATACCATTATGATGGCGAAAACGATTGCTAAATTTTTATTAAACATTGAAATTACTCAAGAAAACGGTAGCAAAGTGGTTGTCGAACCGTTAAAAAAATGGTAATGTTTAACAGTGAAAGGACAATCGAGTGATTGGAATGTCGTTTCGCCTTAGGGTACCAAAAAAGGGAAAGCCCTAACATATCTTAATATATAAGTTGAAGGAGTATGATTAGTTATGGAAAAACGCGATTTTCATATTATTGCAGAAACAGGTATTCATGCACGTCCTGCTACATTATTAGTACAGGCTGCTAGTAAGTTTAATTCAGATGTTAACCTTGAATATAAGGGCAAGTCTGTTAACTTAAAATCAATCATGGGTGTCATGTCGCTTGGTGTTGGCCAAGGTGCTGATGTCTCGATTTCTGCTGAAGGTGCTGATGAAGCAGACGCAATTAATGCGGTTGCAGATACAATGAAGAAAGAAGGACTCGCAGACTAATGACGGAAATGTTAAAAGGGATTGCTGCATCTGACGGCATTGCACGGGCAAAGGCATATTTGCTCGTTCAACCTGATTTATCATTTTCTAAAAAGTCGATTGATGACGTTCAAGCAGAAGTTGATCGTTTACATAAAGCGGTCGCTGCTTCTAGTGCGGAATTAAAGTTAGTTCGCGAAACAGCTGCTAAGAGCTTGGGTGAGGAAGAGGCCCAAGTTTTTGATGCGCACATGATGATTTTGGATGATCCAGAATTTGTTGGTGCAATTGAAAGTGGTATTAAGGATAAAAAAGTTAATGCTGAACAAGTCCTTAGTGACGTATCAGCTAACTTTATTCAAATGTTTGAAGCGATGACGGATAATCCGTACATGCAAGAACGTGCAGCAGATGTTCGTGATGTTACAAAGCGATTAATGAGCCATTTACTAGGTGTCACTTTACCAAATCCTTCGCTAATTGATGAAGAAGTTATCATTATTGCGCATGATCTTACACCAAGTGATACTGCTCAGTTAAACCGTAAATACGTTAAAGGGTTCATCACTGATCTTGGTGGTCGGACCAGCCATTCAGCAATTATGGCGCGTTCCCTTGAAATTCCAGCAATTGTTGGGACGGAAAAGGCAACAGGTGAAATCAAAGCGGACCAAATGGTTATCGTTGATGGTAACGGCGGTGTTGGGGTTATTGATCCTAGTGCTGACGATGTCAAAAAATATGATCAGGCGGCCAAAGATTTTGCCGCTCAAAAAGCTGAATGGGAAAAGCTTAAAAACGAAAAAACCATCACAAAAGATGGTAAGAGTTTCATAACTGCAGCAAACATCGGTACGCCAAATGATGTACCTGCAGCTGTGGACAATGGTGCAGAAGCAGTTGGCTTGTTCCGCTCAGAATTCTTATATATGGATTCCGCTGAATTACCAACTGAAGATGAACAATTTAAGGCCTATAAGGCTGCTCTTGAAGGAATGAACGGTAACCAAGTCGTTGTTCGGACGATGGATATTGGTGGAGATAAGCATTTATCTTATTTGCCACTTCCTGAGGAAATGAACCCATTCTTGGGCTACCGTGCTATCCGAATTAGTCTTGATCGCCAAGACATTTTCCGGACGCAGTTGCGTGCTTTATTGCGTGCTTCTCATTACGGTAATTTGGCCATCATGTTCCCAATGATTGCAACTGTTAATGAATTCAAACAGGCAAAGGCAATTTATGAGGAAGAACGTCAGAAGTTAATTGATGCTGGTACACCAGTTGCTGATAAGATTGAAGTCGGTATGATGATGGAAATCCCTGCAGCAGCAGTAATTGCCGATAAATTAGCTAAATACGCTGATTTCTTCAGTATTGGAACAAACGATTTAATCCAGTACTCCATGGCCGCCGATCGCGGTAATGAGCATGTTTCTTACCTATACCAACCTTATAATCCATCAATTTTACGCTTAGTTAAGCGGACGATTGATGCTGCACATAAGGAAGGCAAGTGGGCTGGCATGTGTGGTGAAGCTGCTGGTGATCCAATCATGGTTCCAGTTTTACTTGGCCTTGGCTTAGATGAATATTCAATGAGTGCTACTTCAATCCTGAAGATTCGTAGTTTGATGCGGCGGTTAGACACTGCTGATATGAAGAAAATTGCGGATCAAGCAGTCACTGAAGCGGAAACCAACGAAGATGTCATTAATTTAGTAAAAAAAGCAACAAATCAATAGATTAAATTCAAAATGGTAAGAAATCGAATTGATTTCTTACCATTTTTTTATGCAGTGAGTTAAAGAAAAGTGTAGGCTAGTGACTATAGTTGGTCGTGAAAATCAGACTTTGGAGTGATTTATTTTACTGGTGTTTTCGTTATGCTAAATCATGGCATTTGCGCTTAAGTATGCTTCCCACTATAATTAAACTAACTAAAAGACAAAGGAGGACAACCACACGTGAATATTGGATTATTTACTGATACCTACTTTCCTCAGGTGAGTGGGGTTGCAACCTCTATTAGAACGTTAAAAGATGAATTGGAACGTGAAGGACATTCGGTTTATATTTTTACAACAACGGACCCCCATGTGGATAAAGATGAATTTGAACCTAACATTTTTCGTTTCCCTAGTGTGCCGTTTGTTTCGTTTACTGACCGACGAATTGCGGTTCGGGGACTATTTCGCGCTTATCAGGTTGCTCGTGATTTGGATCTTGATATTGTTCATACGCAAACTGAATTTTCAATGGGCTACATTGGTAAATTTGTTGCCAAAAATTTGAAAATTCCTTGCGTGCATACTTACCACACGATGTATCAGGATTACCTACATTATATTTTGAACGGTAAGCTGTTACGACCGTATCATGTTAAGCAAGCAATGCACGCCTACTTACATAATATGCATGGCGTCATTGCACCTAGTTCCCGAGTTGTGACAACGCTACGTGATTATGGGGTTAAAATTCCAATGAAAATTATTCCAACTGGAATTGATATTTCAAAATATGAAAAACCGATTCTAACCAACCCACGGCAGTCACTAGGGATTGAACCAGGAGTTCCCATTTTATTGTCTTTAAGTCGAGTTGCTTATGAAAAGAATATTCATGAAGTAATCGATGCCCTACCTAAGGTACTTCAGCAGCAGCCTAAAACCGTACTGGTAATTGTTGGTGATGGTCCAGCACGAGAGGATTTAACAAAGCAGGCGCAGCAACTAGGGTTACAGCAGCACGTTTATTTTACTGGTGAAGTTCCTAATGATCACGTTTCGGCCTATTATCACATGGCTGATCTATTTGTTTCGGCTTCTGAATCCGAATCTCAGGGATTAACTTACGTTGAGGCAATGGCAAGCGGCTTAAAAAGTGTTGCGGCGGTTAGTCCGTACACAACTGATTTATTAGATGATCCGGCGATTGGAACTACTTTTTCAACTGAGGCAGAAATGATACATCAAATAACTAACTATTTGGCTCATCCTAATGTGTTTAATGATCCCAAACCACGTTTAAGTAAATTACATGATATTTCGGCCGAACATTTTGCGCACGAAGTTGTTGCTTTTTATCAAAATTCGCAGGCTTATTACAGCACTTTAGAGCAAGATTCAGCCGACATAAGTGAGTAAAATTAGGAGAGTCAACTATGCTAAATATACACATGTTTTCTAGTGCAACTAAAGTGAAGGGGCAAGGTGTTGGCAGTGCCTATACAGAATTAATTCACCTTTTGGAGACTCGCTTTAAAGATGAGTTTAAAATTACGGTTAATCAGTACGGAAGGTCTGATATTAGCCATTATCACACTATTGATCCGCAATTTTTTTTATCGACTTTTTTTAAACGACGGGGACAAAAGATTGGCTACGTCCACTTTTTGCCAGAAACTTTAGAAGGAAGCTTAACAATTCCGTGGCCATTCAAAGGCTTATTCTACCGTTACGTGATTGCTTTTTATAAACGAATGGATCACATAGTTGTCGTTAATCCCAGCTTTATTCCTAAGTTATTGAAGTACAACATTCCGGCCAACAAAATTAGCTATATTCCTAATTTTGTTTCAAAAAAAGAATTTTATGAAAAAAATGCAACTGAGAAAAGTGATCTGCGTAGTCAATATCACTTAAAACAAAATCAATTTATAATTTTTGGTGCCGGACAAATTCAAGAGCGCAAGGGAGTCGACGATTTTGTTGCCCTGGCAAAACGTAATCCTGATATTCAATTTATCTGGGCGGGAGGCTTTTCGTTTGGAAAAATGACGGATGGCTACGCTAGATATAAAAAAATTTTGGATAACCCACCAGCTAATTTACGTTTCCCAGGAATCGTTCCGCGGGAAAAGTTAGTTGATTATTATAACTTGAGTAATTTATTTTTATTACCTTCGTATAATGAATTATTTCCGATGTCGGTTTTGGAAAGCTTTGCTTGTGGCACGCCAGTCTTGTTGCGTGATCTTTCTTTGTACCGGTCAATTATTGCCGGGTATTACGTTGCTGCGACTGATGTGGACGTTATGAATGAAAAAATTGCTACCTTGAAAAAAAATCAGGCGGCGCAAGAATATATGACCGAGCGTGCACGTGAGGGGGCCGCTTACTATTCCGAAGATCGTCTGGCCGGTATTTGGCATGACTTTTACTTAAAGCAGGCCGAAGAAGGTAAGCGATGAGTCGGCGAAACATTGCGGCCTTAGTTGCAATGCTTGCTTTAGGCGTCGGAATTTTTTGGTACGAGTTACGGGCGACCAACTTGCAGCAGCTGGCTCACGATTTGATGCACCTAAATTTCTGGTGGCTTGGTGTTGCGGCTTTGTGTATGGGATTTTATTGGCTATTTGAGGCCTTTGTTGTTAAGGTTTTACTAAAAAAGAGAGTGGAAAAGTTTTCGCTCAAAAATGCTTTACGAATTCCTTTAGTCGAACAACTATTTAACTCAATTACGCCCTTTTCTTCAGGGGGCCAGCCCGCACAATTGGTTGCTTTAATGCAATCGGGGATTGACGGTGGCCGGGCCAGCTCACTTTTATTGATGAAGTTTGTCGTTTTTCAGGCGATGGTTTTAATTAATTTTATTTTAACCTTAGTGTTCGGCTTTCACTTAGTGGCCGCTAAATTCACTTACTTAGCGTGGTTAGTTGTCTTTGGTTTTGTTATGCATTTAACGGTTATTGCTGGGTTATTAATGGTGATGTATTGGTATAATTTTACAAAAAAATTGGTTCATCTGTGTTTACGCCCACTTAAATTATTTATGAAGGCCGAACGTGTCGCCAAAATTAGGGAGCAGCTGGATCACAAAATTGATAATTTTTATGCCGAAAGTTTACGGATTAAACGAGATACTAAGACAATCGTTGTTGCTAGTTTGTTAACTTTCATTCAGCTAATCTTTTATTACAGTGTGCCGTACTTTGTTTTGCTATCGTTAGGGCTAACTAAGGTCAATTTTTTTGAAGTTTTAGTGATGCATATCATGATCGTTATGATTATTTCACTGTTTCCAATTCCAGGTGGCTCAGGTGGTGCCGAATTGAGCTTTAAGGCACTTTTTGCGACGTTTATAACTTCCAATAGCAAACTGGTGTTAGCAATGATATTATGGCGTGTAATGACGTATTATTTAGGAATGTTTATTGGCATGTTTGCCATGGTCGTTAAACCTGACAAGGTGGTAGAACTTAAAGATCAAACTTAAATTTTAACGGATTTAATTGGCCAATTGACCAGGTTTTAGATTAAAATTAAAATAAGTCAGTGGGAAAAAGTCCCTTTTTTACTTTTTTCTGGTATGATTATATGTTGAAGACTGGATGAAGGGAGTCTCGCTATGAAAAGCTCACAATTAGTTGCCATTATTCATCGTTTAGCAGCAATGCAAGAAGATGCAAGTGACAATGAAGAACAGACACGCCGTTTTGAAAAGGATGGTGCGGAACGAGGATTAGTTACCTATGATCCAAAAACCGAAACTTATGAGTTGGAAGAACTGGCGCAACACCAGAAATTCCAGTTTGATGACATTGATTTAATTGCAATAGAGATTTTTGATCTCTTAGACGACTAGTTCTTTTGATCATAATAGGCCATCACCTTATCGCTGAAGAGTATTCTCTTTGGCGATACTTTTATATTTGGAGTGCATTAATAAGTATTTGATACAAGAATAATCTAGACCTAGTTATTATTAATGCAATCAAGGCCGATTTTGATCATATTTAGTGCGGCTAAAAGTAAATATTTTGTGAAGCTTAGCAAGGACAATTGTTTTTCAGAAAGAAATCCAGTATGATTTAGGAGACTTGAGTTCAGATAAATCTATTTTGACGGGGGCAAATTCTTATGAGGCAAGTAGTAAAGAAAGTACGCCTTGGATTAAATTCGAGGTTAGGCTTCTTTATCCTCGCAGTATTACTTTTTAGTGTGAAATCATATATCGCTTATAGAACTAAATTTAATTTGGGCGTAAAGGGGAGCATGCAAGAACTGCTGCTTGCGCTGAACCCATTACCTTTTGCAATTCTACTTTTCGGTTTAGCGCTTTACATGCGCGGTCGTAAATCTTACTGGTTTATGATTGGAATTGACGCAATCCTTTCAACTTGGTTATTTTCTAATATTTTATATTATCGGGAATTCTCTGATTTTCTGACGTTTAATTTGATGAAGGGATCAAGTTCAGTTTCTACCAATCTAAGTAAGAGTATTGCCGGTATTTTAAAGCCCACCGATTTTCTCGTCTTTTTAGACGTCGCATTACTGATTATCTTTGTTGCGTTCAAATGGATTAAGATGGACACCAATCCATTTAAACTTCGTTATGCCGCCACAATTAGTGCCTTAGCCGTTGTTTTATTTGGTGCTAACTTAAGTTTGGCGGAAAGTGATCGGTCCGGTTTGTTAACACGAACATTCGATAATAATTACATCGTCAAGTATTTAGGTTTGGAAGCTTATACGGTTTACGATGGTGTTAAAACAACTAAGAATAATACGATTAAGGCCAATGCCAATAGTTCTGATTTGGCTAGCGTTCAAAATTATTTAAAAAAGAATCGTATTTCTCCTAACATTCAGTACAGTGGTGTGGCCAAAGGGAAGAATGTTTTTGTGATTCACTTGGAGAGCCTGCAACAATTTATGATCGATTATAAAGTTAACGGGCAAGAGATTATGCCAAATATTGATAAGCTGTACCACGAAAACGATACTTTGAGTTTTGATAATTTTTATAATCAGGTTGGTCAGGGTAAAACGGCCGACGCTGAATTAATGCTAGAAAATAGTTTGTTTGGTTTACCTGAAGGGGCGGCCATGGTTACGGATGGCACAACTAATACTTTCCAGGCCGCACCAGCAATTTTAGACCAAAAGGGTTACACCACCGCCTCTTTTCACGGGGATGTGCCTAGCTTCTGGAATCGTGACAATGCTTATAAATCTTGGGGCTATGACTATTTCTTTAGTAAGGACTATTACAAAAACGCTGATAAGGTAAAATATAATGTAGGTTATGGGATGAAAGATAAGATTTTCCTGCGGGATTCTGCTCAATATATTCAGCAGTTACCACAGCCGTTTTACGCTAAACTGATCACCGTGACTAATCACTACCCTTATATTCTTGATAGCAAAAATAAGAGTATTGATGCTTTTGATACAGGTGATTCGACAGTTGATCCATACGCGCAGACAGCACATTATCTGGATCAGTCGGTTGGTGAATTTATGAGTTATCTAAAGAAAACTGGTTTAGACAAAAATAGTATGATTGTCTTGTATGGTGATCATTACGGAATATCGAATAACCATAAACCGGCAATTGCGAAATTGCTGGGCAAGAAGAAAGTTACTAATTATGATTTAGCTAACTTTCAAAAGGTTCCGTTTATGATCCACATGCCTGGACTTAAAGGTGGTATTAACCATACTTACGGTGGTGAAATTGATGTATTGCCAACCATTTTGAATTTACTAGGCGTAAAGAATCAGGATACTATCCAGTTTGGCCAAGATTTGTTGGCACCTAATCGTAACCAAACCGTTGCCTTCCGGAATGGCGATTTTGTTTCACCAACCTATACTAAGTATGGCGGTGATGTTTATAACTCACAAACAGGTAAAGAGATTAAGCATTTATCGGCAAAACAGAAAGTTACTGTTGATAATTTACAAAATCACGTTACAACAGAATTGTCGGCGTCGGATAAAGTAGTGAACGGTGATTTGCTACGTTTTTATCAGCCAGAAGGTTTCAAGAAAGTTATTAAAAGTGACTTTAATTATAAGGAGTCAGTTGGAGTGAAGAAGCTTAAGAAAGCTGAAAAAGATGATCCAACTAGTGTTAAGGCAAAGAATAATGGCAAATCGACCATGAGTGATTACGAAACGGATGCACCAGAATTGAAGTCTAGTAAGTAACAAGGGCGCGGGATAAAGGTTAGTTTTGATTAGCTGTGGTCGTGTTTGAAAAAGAAGGTTCTTGTGTTTTTCCAGCATGTGGTGCATGAACACAGACCTTTGGCGTACGTTCTAGACTAATGATCGGAAATAAAAGAGGCTGGGATTTTTGTTCCAGCCTCTTTTATTTGGTTAATTTCAAAAAAATTGAGTATTGGGATTGTATAATTAAACGATTTTTGGCTGAATATTCGGCTAATTGAGACTGTCATTGTGAGTATTAATCCATTATTATTAAGCCTAATACTTTGGGAACGTTCGGGTATAGAAAATATCTCATTAAATTTAGAGATTTTTGTTGACGATGCAGGGCAATGTTGGTATAGTATTATTTGTTGTCAGAGATTAACTTGCTTGGTCAATTAGGTTGATTAAAGAAATTCTTGACAACAAATTAGAATCTTGCTAAACTATAAAAGTTGTCGCGTTAAGTAAACTTGAATATTGATTGAATAAAAATTCAAATTACTGCTTGAC
>NZ_RHNP01000028.1 GCF_003950295.1 Loigolactobacillus iwatensis | reverse complement strand
ACAGAAGTTAAGCTTCTTAGCGCCGAGAGTAGTTGGGGGAGCACCCCCTGCGAGGGTAGGACGTTGCCATGCTATTTCATTTGGAGGTTTAGCTCAGCTGGGAGAGCACCTGCCTTACAAGCAGGGGGTCACAGGTTCGAACCCTGTAATCTCCATTTGAGCCGTTAGCTCAGTCGGTAGAGCATCTGACTTTTAATCAGAGGGTCAACAGTTCGAACCTGTTACGGCTCATTGCCAGTTTTTGCGGGTGTGGCGGAATTGGCAGACGCACTAGATTTAGGATCTAGCGCCGCGAGGCGTGGGGGTTCGAGTCCCTTCACCCGCAGTTGTATTGTGTAGTAGTATGCCGACTTAGCTCAGTTGGTAGAGCATCTGATTTGTAATCAGAGGGTCGGGCGTTCGAATCGTCTAGTCGGCATTTTATTGTTATGCGGAAGTAGTTCAGTGGTAGAACATCACCTTGCCATGGTGGGGGTCGCGGGTTCGAATCCCGTCTTCCGCTTAGTTCCGAATTTTTCAACCTTGCCGGGGTGGCGGAACTGGCAGACGCACAGGACTTAAAATCCTGCGGTGAGTAATCACCGTACCGGTTCGATTCCGGTCCTCGGCATTAAATAAATATTTGCACCCATAGCGCAATTGGATAGAGTGTCTGACTACGAATCAGAAGGTTGTAGGTTCGACTCCTACTGGGTGCATTTTTTTGTTTTTATAAAAAAGTAACATCGGGAAATAGCTCAGCTTGGTAGAGCACTTGGTTTGGGACCAAGGGGTCGCAGGTTCGAATCCTGTTTTCCCGATTATATTAATATTTTACATGCGGAAGTAGTTCAGTGGTAGAACATCACCTTGCCATGGTGGGGGTCGCGGGTTCGAATCCCGTCTTCCGCTTGTTTTTTGGTATTTTTCGGGAAGTAGCTCAGCTTGGTAGAGCACTACGTTCGGGACGTAGGGGTCGCAGGTTCGAATCCTGTTTTCCCGACTATTGAAAATAAGATTATTCGAAGATTCAAAACTAGGACTATCTCGTAAACTATTTACGAGATAGTCCTTTTTAATTATCGGTCCAAATTAATTAGAAATGTATCACAGAGAGTGTCTGAATCAATTTTATTGACGATATGCGCTCAGAAACTCATTTCAACATACAATCTTAAGCGCAGTCTTACTTGATTACCATTTTTAGCAAAACTTATCTTAAATACCAAAAATGACGTTCTATTTTGAACTGCCAACAATTATTTAATCTAAATTCTTTGCAAATTTACAATTATCTTCTATAATGATAGTCAATATTAGTCAAAGTTAAGGTGAGAGCAGATGCAAGGGCAAAATATTTCTGATATTATCGAGGCCTATTTAAAACAGATCTTAAATGAATCAACTCGTGTCGAAATTCGGCGTTCCGAGATAGCAGAATTGTTTAACTGTGTTCCATCCCAAATTAATTATGTGATTAATACTCGTTTTACAATTCAACGTGGTTATCTTGTTCAAAGTAAGCGTGGCGGTGGTGGTTACATTCGCATCGAAAAGGTGAAATTATTAGACGATCGTGATATGCTAGACACACTTATAGGACTGGTTGGACAACAAATTAGTCAGCGTGATACGTTGGCAATTGTTCAAAAGCTTTATGAGGATAATGCGATCGAGCGAAGAGACGCCAATTTGATTTTGGCTGCAACTAGCCACGAGACGTTAGCTTTAAATGATCGACAATTGGAAGCAGAGTTAAGAGCACGAATTTTAACTAGTCTTCTAAATCATTTGCGTTATGAAAGAGAGTAAGCGAAAGTGAGGGACGCTTAATGGATAATTTATTTACACCGAGTGCAAAAAACGTTTTAGTTCTCGCACAGGAACAAGCAAAGTATTTCCGCCATCATGCTGTGGGTACGGAGCATTTATTACTTGCACTTGTCATTGAAAATGACGGGATTGCAGGTAAGACATTGCGGCAATTATCAGTTAATGAAACTGACATCCGTGAGGAAATTGAACGTTTTACCGGCTATGGTACTTCAACAGAAACCAAAAAGGACGTCTACCTTCCTTACGCACCTAAGGCCAAACAAGTGCTTTCGTATGCCGGTGATGAGGCTAAACGCATGGGCGCAATGAAGATTGGTACGGAACACATCTTACTGGGGTTACTTCGTGAAGATGATATTCTGGCTTCACGTATTTTAACTAACTTAGGATTAAGTTTGAGTAAAACTCGCCAAATGGTTCTCAAAAAATTAGGTGTTAATGATACAACAACTAAGCGCCGTGGCCAAACTAGAAATCGGCAGGCACAGCAAAGTGAAGGAACACCAACGCTGGACTCTTTAGCGCGTGATTTAACGCAATTAGCACGCGAAAATAAAATGGATCCAGTTGTCGGACGAAGTAAAGAAGTTCGGCGCTTGATTCAGGTCTTATCCCGCCGAACTAAAAATAATCCCGTTTTAATTGGGGAGCCCGGCGTGGGTAAAACTGCCATTGCTGAAGGCTTAGCACAAAAGATTATTAATGGTGATGTACCAGACGATATGCGTAAAAAGCGATTAATGGCGTTAGATATGGGATCGTTAGTTGCGGGCACAAAATATCGTGGGGAATTCGAAGATCGTTTAAAGAAAGTAATTGACGAAATTTATAAAGATGGACAAGTTATTCTATTTATTGACGAATTGCATACTTTAATTGGTGCCGGGGGTGCTGAAGGCGCGATTGATGCTTCTAATATTTTGAAGCCAGCCTTGGCTCGTGGTGAAATGCAGGTTATTGGCGCAACTACTTTAGATGAATACCAAAAATATATTGAAAAAGATGCTGCCTTAGAGCGCCGATTTGCTACAATTCAAGTTAATGAACCGACGGAGAAAGAGGCAGAAGAGATTTTACTTGGACTACGAAGTCGTTATGAAGAACATCATGGTGTCACGATTACTGACGAGGCTGTTCATGAAGCGGTTGTCCTTTCGGCACGTTATATTAGTGACCGTTTCTTACCAGATAAGGCAATTGATTTAATTGATGAATCGGCGGCTTCAGTGCGTCTAGATGCCGCCAGTAAGAAAACACCAGAAAATAAATTAGAAACACAGCTAACTAAATTAACTAAGTCTAAAGAAAAGGCCATTGAAGAACAGGACTTTGAAAAGGCTGCCGCTATTCGTGAAGACGAAATGAAGGTAAAGGCAAAGCTGGAAGCTAAGGCGGCCAAGGCCGGTGAAACAAACGGTGTGCGTAAGGATGTTAAGGTCATGCCAGAAGACATTGCGACGGTTGTTTCGCAATGGACTGGGGTACCGTTGACCCAATTGCGTAAAAGTGAAAGTGACCGTTTAGTTAATTTGGAAAAGGTTTTGCATAAACGAGTAGTGGGCCAAGAAGAGGCAGTTTCAGCTGTTTCACGAGCAATTCGCCGAGCGCGTAGTGGGCTAAAAGACCCACAGCGGCCAATTGGATCATTTATGTTTCTTGGACCAACTGGGGTTGGTAAAACTGAATTAGCGAAGGCTCTGGCTGAAGCAATGTTTGGTTCAGAGGATAATATGATTCGAGTTGATATGTCCGAATATATGGAGAAGTATTCAACCTCTCGTCTTGTGGGAGCACCGCCTGGCTATGTTGGTTATGACGAAGGCGGTCAGTTAACTGAGCAAGTTCGGCAGAAACCATACTCAGTTGTATTATTAGATGAAGTTGAAAAGGCGCATCCTGATGTCTTCAATATTTTATTGCAGGTGTTAGATGATGGTTATTTAACTGACTCTAAAGGGCGTAAAGTTGATTTTCGTAACACAATTTTGATTATGACGTCTAACCTTGGTGCAACAACCTTACGTGATGAAAAGTCGGTTGGTTTTGGCGCTAAAAATGCGCAGCAGGATTACAAAGCAATGCGAAGCCAAATCCTTCAAGAATTGAAAAATTCCTTCCGACCTGAATTTCTCAACCGGATTGATGAAGTTGTTGTCTTCCATTCCTTAACTAAGGCCGAGTTACATGAAATTGTGAAGATTATGGCTAAAACCGTGTTACGACGTTTACAAGAACAAAAAATTGCGGTTAAAATTACACCGGCTGCAATTGATGTAATTGCTAAGGTTGGTTTTGATCCTGAATACGGTGCGCGACCAATTCGGCGGGCACTCCAAACTGAAGTTGAAGATCGCTTGAGTGAGGAACTGCTTTCAGGACGAATTAAAATTGGCGATTCTTTAACTATTGGTGCGCGGCAGAATAAGATCACAATTAATATTCGCGACGAAAATAAAAAAACAACAGATTCAACCGTAAAAGCATAGTTGTTCTAGCTGTTTAAGGGTGTGAAGAAAATTCTTTCTTCGCACTCTTTTTTGTATGGCACTTACTGGCTAAAAAAGCGAACAATTGGTTTTCTATCGACTGAAATCACTCAGACGGCGAACATAAGGAAATTTGGCTTTTGAATTAATAAGGGTGGCGTAAAAAACAGATAGCAATACCCGTTGGAGGGAAAATCGGTCTAGCGTACCTGGTAATTAATTGTACCGCGGGTGGATTTGAAAAAAGTGGCTAAATCCTTTTTGAAACGTACTTTTGGCCGACCCAACGTTTTCAATTAATTTGAAGTATGTTATTCTAAAAACAATTAGCGCTTAATCCGTTATTAAGAAAGAAGCGAAGAGTTTGATCGATATAATAGCGACTGTGGACTCACAGGAGCAAGCAAAAATGTTATTAGCGGCAGACGTTGATACGTTATATTTAGGTGAGGATTTTTTTGGCTTACGCCTACCTCATAGTTTTAAAAGACCGGAAGTAGCAGAAATTGTTCATTTGGCCCATGCTGCAGGTAAAAAAGTAACGGTGGCAGTTAATGCCATCATGCATAATGATCGGATTGCTAAGGTTGCCGACTATTTAGATTTTTTGGCCGCTTTGCAAGTAGATCAAATTACAGTTGGTGATCCCGGTGTTATCTACTTATTGCAGCAAAAGAAATTAAACTTACCATTTATTTATGATGCGGAGGTATTAGTTACCAGTGCGCGGCAAGTTAATTTTTGGGCAAAACATGGTGCTAGCGGAGCAGTAATTGCCCGTGAGGTTCCCCATGATGAATTAACTGAAATGGTGACGGAATTACAGATTCCTGGTGAAATTCAAGTTTACGGCGCGACTTGTATTCATCAATCTGGACGGCCACTATTACATAATTATTTTAACTTTGTTAAAGAACATCAAGATCGTGCGGACCGGGCGCGGGGGTTATTTGTTTCGGCGCCCCATAAACCAGAGACACATTACTCAATTTATGAGGATTTTAACGGTACCCACGTGTTTGCCAATAACGATCTGAACCTGATAACTAAATTGGCCGAGTTAAATGATTTAGGGCTGACTCACTGGAAGTTAGATGGCTTGTTTGCTGACCGCGATCAATTTGTTAGTATTGCGCAAACCTTTGTGGCCGCAAAAAAAGCTATTTTGGCACAAAAATGGACGCCAGATCTGGTTGAGCAATTAGATGAGCAAGTAAGTACTAATCAACCGGCCAATCGTGGCTTGGATACTGGTTTTTACGAAATAGATCCTAGCGAGGTGCAATAAAATGCGAACTATTACAAATAAACCTGAAGTATTAGCACCAGCTGGTACCTTGGAAAAGTTAAAAGTTGCTATTAATTATGGTGCAGATGCTGTTTATATTGGCGGTGACGCTTATGGATTACGAACCCGCGCTGGTAATTTCTCATTTGATCAAATGCGTGAAGGGGTAGCATTTGCCCAAGCACATAACGCAAAAGTATACGTGGCGGCAAATATTGTTGCTCACGAAGGCGATGTTCAGGGTGCCGGTAAATTTTTCCGGACTTTACGTGACATCGGTATTAGTGCAGTAATCGTGTCCGACCCATCCTTGATTGAAATTGCGATTACTGAGGCACCAGGTTTACCGGTTCATTTATCAACCCAGGCTTCGGCCACTAATTACGAAACGTTAAATTTTTGGCAAAATGAAGGTTTGGAGCGAGTTGTATTGGCCCGTGAAGTGGGTATTGAAGAAATAAAGGAAATGCGGCGGCATACCAACGTTCAAATTGAGGCCTTTATTCACGGGGCGATGTGTATTGGGTATTCCGGACGTTGTGTTTTGTCCAATCACATGAGTATGCGTGATGCCAATCGTGGTGGCTGTGCCCAAAATTGTCGTTGGAAGTATGACTTGTTTGAAATGCCGACGATGGGTGAAAAACAAACTGAGGCGGACCCGAAGACGCCGTTTACAATGAGTGCCGTTGATATGGCAATGATTGAGCATATTCCTGATTTAGTTGAAGCCGGCGTTAATTCATTTAAAATTGAAGGCCGAATGAAATCAATTCACTATGTGTCGACAGTTGCCAATGTTTATCGTCGTGCAGTTGATAGTTACTGTGCCGATCCTGATCATTACGTTTTAAACCAAGCTTGGGTGGATGAATTGTGGAAGGTCGCCCAGCGAGAAATGTCAACTGGGTTTTACTATGGCACACCAACGGAAGACGATGAATTATTTGGTAAGCGCCGTAAGCGACCACAGTATACATTTGTTGGCCAAGTGCTTGATTATGATGCTAAACGACAAGTTGCGATGGTTCAACAACGTAATAACTTTGGTGTTGGCGATAAGATTGAATTTTACGGTCCGCATTTCACGCACCATGAAGAAGTTATTCAACAGTTGTGGGATAAAGATAATGATATTTTACGTCGTGCCCCTGACGCAATGATGGTTTACCAAGTACCAGTGGGTATTCCAGTAAAGGCCGGCGATATGTTACGTAAGGAACGGGCCAAGTAGTTGCTATTTTACTGATTTGGGTTAGACTGAAAGCATCAGCGTGTTTAGTATGCTTAATTTGCTAGCAGTCCACGCGCTAATAGCTAATCTGGTGGTAGCGTGTTTGGAGAGGCAGATTCTTGGGTTCGTCCAATTGACGAACAATTCATTTAATGGCCAAGTATCTTTTTCTAATACGCGCTGGTTTGTTGACAGCTAAATATAACAAGTGTATGATTAGTAATTGCTAAAACTGCGAATACAACTACTCTGCGATCTATTGTCCGGAGGGTAGTTTATAAGAAAACTCAAAAGTAGCTGACAAGTTTGAATAGAACAATGTCCTATTTTTGGTTTTTTTTTGCTTAAAATTCGGGTTAATTAGCAATTGTAATGCAACTTTAACAATTGTAATGTTTTTGTAATGTGAAGGCTAGATATGTTTGAAAAGGCGGCTTTTTACGTGCATGTGTTCAAGTTGATGCTTTTCGTCTTCGTTGAACAATTAATGTTCCAGAGCATTTGGATTGGCAGCAGTCTTGTTAGCAGTCCACACTGTGGGAAAACCAGACACTTTTCAAACATTCTCTAAGCAATTCGTAGATACTACAGAAGGGGTGAACAATTTGGCAGGTCATTTAGTTAAATACGGAAAACACCGTACGCGTCGAAGTTATTCACGTATTAAAGAAGTGCTGGATTTACCAAACTTGATTGAAATTCAGTCAAATTCGTATAACTGGTTCTTAGATGAAGGCCTGAAAGAAATGTTCAACGACATTATGCCGATTGAGGATTTCGCAGGGAACCTATCATTAGAGTTCGTTGATTATCAATTATTGGAAGCAAAGTACTCAGTAGAAGAAGCACGGCAGCATGATGCTAATTATTCAGCACCACTCCACGTGACTTTACGCTTGACTAACCATGAAACAGGCGAAATCAAATCGCAAGACGTTTTTTTTGGTGATTTTCCATTAATGACCGATCAAGGTACCTTTATTATCAATGGTGCCGAACGGGTTATCGTTTCCCAGTTAGTACGTTCACCTGGTGTTTATTTCAACAGTGAGCTTGATAAGAATAGCCGCACTATTTATGGTGCCACTGCCATTCCTAATCGTGGGGCGTGGTTAGAATACGAAACTGACGCCAAGGATATTTCATACGTTCGAATTGACCGGACGCGTAAGATTCCAATGTCAGAATTAATTCGTGCCTTGGGCTTTGGTTCTGATGACGACATTATCGGTATGTTAGGCGATAATGATAGTTTGATGCTAACCCTTGAAAAAGATGTTCATAAGAACACTGACGATTCTCGGGTTGAAGAATCGCTAAAAGATATTTATGAACGACTT
Source organism: Loigolactobacillus iwatensis (assembly GCF_003950295.1). Taxonomy (GTDB): domain Bacteria; phylum Bacillota; class Bacilli; order Lactobacillales; family Lactobacillaceae; genus Loigolactobacillus; species Loigolactobacillus iwatensis. Next base: position 33,038 of record NZ_RHNP01000028.1, on the reverse strand, counting down.
CGGCCAGGTGAACCAAAGACAGCTGATAGTTCAAGAAGTTTATTGAACGCACGCTTCTTTGATCCAAAACGCTATGATTTAGCAGCGGTTGGTCGTTATAAAATTAATAAGAAGTTAACTTTAAAAACACGTTTATTGAACCAGACATTGGCCGAAACTTTGGCTGATCCAGATACTGGTGAGGTTCTTGCACAAAAGGGTGACGTTGTTGATCGTGGGGTTATGGAAAAATTGAGTCCTTATTTGGACCGCGATGATTTCATGACAACGACTTACACACCATCAGATGAAGGTGCCGTTACTGACCCAATGATCTTACAATCAATTAAAATCTTCTCTAAAGTTAATCCTGAAAAAGAAGTACCGTTAATTGGTAATGGTCACATTGAACTTGCTTGGAAACACATTCGTCCAGCTGATATCATCGCGTCAATGAACTACTTCTTAAACTTGCAAGAAGGCATTGGCACAACTGATGATATTGATCATTTAGGTAACCGGCGGATTCGTTCAGTTGGTGAATTATTACAAAATCAATTCCGGATTGGTTTGTCACGGATGGAACGTGTTGTACGTGAACGAATGTCAATTCAGGATACGTCAACCGTAACACCACAACAATTGATCAATATTCGGCCAGTTGTTGCTTCAATTAAGGAATTCTTTGGTTCATCACAATTGTCACAGTTCATGGATCAGACAAATCCGCTTGGTGAATTAACCCATAAGCGGCGGTTATCTGCCCTTGGCCCTGGTGGCTTAACGCGTGATCGTGCCGGTTATGAAGTTCGTGATGTGCATTATACCCATTACGGTCGGATGTGCCCAATCGAAACACCTGAAGGCCCCAACATTGGTTTAATTAACAGTTTAGCTAGTTATGCCGTTGTTAATAAGTATGGCTTTATCGAAACACCATACCGCCGTGTTGATTGGACGACACATAAAGTTACCGATAAAATTGACTATTTAACGGCCGATGAAGAAGATAACTACGTTGTTGCCCAGGCCAACTCACCATTAAATGATGATGGCTCATTCGTTGACGAAACCGTTTTGGCGCGGCGTGTTGATGAAAACTTAGAAATTTCTACTGATCGGGTCGATTACATGGATGTTTCGCCTAAGCAAGTTGTTGCCGTGGCGACAGCCTGCATTCCTTTCTTGGAAAATGACGATTCTAACCGTGCCTTGATGGGTGCCAACATGCAGCGACAAGCTGTTCCGTTGATTAACCCCCACGCACCATTAGTCGGAACTGGTATGGAATATAAGGCGGCCCATGACTCAGGGACTGCTGTTGTTGCTAAGCACGCCGGTACTGTTGAATACGTTGATGCTAAGCAAATTCGCATTCGCCGTGAAGACGGTACTTTAGACAAATATAATTTAATGAAATTCCGTCGTTCTAACTCAGGTAAGAGCTACAATCAGCGGCCAATTGTTAAGTTAGGCGATAAGATTGACGCTAGTGAAATTCTAGCTGACGGACCCGCAATGGAAAATGGTGAACTTGCTTTAGGGCAAAACCCAATCATTGCTTTCATGACTTGGAATATGTATAACTACGAAGATGCCATTGTCTTATCTGAAAAGCTAGTTCGTGAAGATGCGTACACGTCAATTCATATTGAAGAATATGAATCAGAAGCTCGTGATACAAAGCTTGGACCGGAAGAAATCACCCGTGAGATTCCTAACGTTGGTGAAGATGCTTTGAAGGATCTAGATGAATTTGGGGTCGTTCGAATTGGTGCTGAAGTTAAGGATGGCGATTTGTTAGTTGGTAAGGTAACGCCTAAGGGAGTTACTGAATTATCGGCTGAAGAACGTTTGTTACACGCTATCTTTGGTGAAAAAGCGCGTGAAGTTCGGGACACATCGCTACGAGTACCTCATGGTGGCGGCGGAATTATTCAAGACGTTAAGATCTTTACTCGTGAGGCCGGCGATGAATTATCACCTGGCGTTAACATGATGGTTCGGGTCTATATTGCCCAGAAACGTAAGATTCAAGTTGGGGATAAGATGGCCGGACGTCATGGTAATAAGGGGACTGTTTCAATCGTCGTTCCGGAAGAGGATATGCCTTACTTACCAGATGGCACACCAGTTGACATTTGTTTGTCACCAATGGGTGTTCCATCACGTATGAATATTGGTCAGGTTATCGAACTTCATTTAGGTATGGCAGCACGTAACTTAGGTATCCACGTTGCAACGCCAGTCTTTGATGGTGCGCAGGATAAAGATATCTGGGATGCTGTTAAAGAAGCCGATATGGATAACGATGCTAAATCAGTACTTTACGATGGCCGTACTGGTGAACCATTTACTAACCGTGTTTCCGTTGGGGTTATGTACTATATGAAATTAGCCCACATGGTTGACGATAAATTACATTCTCGTTCAATCGGACCTTACTCATTAGTGACACAACAACCATTAGGTGGTAAGGCTCAGTTTGGTGGGCAGCGTTTTGGTGAAATGGAAGTTTGGGCTCTTGAAGCTTATGGTGCAGCTTACACACTTCAAGAAATTTTGACTTATAAATCTGATGACGTTGTTGGCCGGGTTAAGACCTACGAGGCAATCGTTAAGGGTGAACCAATTCCTAAGCCTGGTGTACCAGAATCATTCCGTGTTTTAGTCAAGGAATTACAATCTCTTGGTTTGGACATGAAGGTTTTGGATGCCGATAATAAGGAAATTGAATTACGTGATATGGATGATGAAGACGATGATGTTGTAAGTGTTGACGCTTTGTCTAAATTTGCCAAGGAACAAGAGGCAGCTAAGGCTAAAAAGGCTGCTGAAGAAGCAACAAAAGCTAACAATGACAACGATAAATAATAGGAGGTCGGCCAAGTGATAGATGTTAATAAATTTGAGAGTATGCAGATTGGACTTGCATCTCCCGATAAAATCCGCAGTTGGTCTTATGGTGAAGTTAAAAAGCCAGAAACAATCAACTACCGAACACTAAAGCCCGAACGCGATGGCCTGTTTGATGAACGGATCTTTGGCCCGACGAAAGACTGGGAATGTGCTTGTGGTAAGTACAAACGAATTCGCTATAAGGGAATCGTTTGTGATCGCTGCGGGGTTGAAGTTACGCGTTCTAAGGTTCGTCGTGAACGAATGGGTCACATTGAACTAGCAGCGCCAGTTTCACATATTTGGTACTTCAAAGGTATTCCAAGTCGAATGGGTCTTGTTTTAGACATGAGCCCCCGCGCTTTGGAAGAGATCATTTACTTCGCATCCTACGTTGTCATTGAATCCGGCAACACTGCCTTAGAAAAGAAACAACTTTTAACTGAAAGTGAATACCGTGAAAAGTATGAACAGTACGGTCATGAGTTTAAAGCTAAGATGGGTGCTGAAGCCATCAAAGAATTATTAGATGACGTTGACCTAGATAAAGAAGTTGCTGGGCTTAAGGAAGATCTAAAGACTGCTCAAGGCCAAAAACGGACTCGTGCTATTCGACGTTTAGATATTCTTGAAGCTTTCCGCCAATCTGGTAATGAACCTAGTTGGATGGTTATGGACGCAATTCCTGTCATTCCACCGGATTTACGACCAATGGTTCAATTAGAAGGTGGCCGTTTTGCTACTTCTGATTTAAATGATTTATACCGGCGGGTGATCAACCGGAATAATCGTTTGAAGCGACTACTTGATTTAAATGCACCCAATATCATTGTTCAAAACGAAAAACGGATGCTCCAAGAGGCCGTCGATGCTTTGATCGATAATGGTCGTCGTGGCCGTCCAGTTACTGGGCCTGGTAATCGTCCATTAAAATCACTTTCGCATTTATTGAAGGGGAAACAAGGACGTTTCCGCCAGAACTTGTTAGGTAAGCGAGTTGATTATTCAGGTCGTTCAGTTATTGATGTCGGCCCAACGCTTAAATTCTATCAATGTGGTTTACCCCGTGAAATGGCGCTTGAATTATTCAAACCATTTGTCATGCATGAATTGGTTAAACGTGAATTGGCTTCTAACATTAAGAATGCTAAGCGTAAGATTGATCGCCGGGATGAAGATATCTGGGATGTTTTGGAAGATGTTATTAAAGAGCACCCAGTATTATTAAACCGGGCACCTACATTGCATCGTTTGGGGATTCAGGCATTTGAACCAGTTTTAGTTGATGGTAAATCAATTCGTCTGCATCCACTTGCCTGCGAAGCCTACAATGCCGATTTTGATGGTGATCAGATGGCGATTCACGTACCATTATCTGATGAAGCTCAAGCTGAAGCCCGGATGTTAATGTTAGCTGCTCACCATATCTTGGCACCACGTGATGGTAAGCCAATTTCAACACCTTCGCAGGACGTTGTGCTTGGTAACTACTTCTTAACAACTGAAGAAGCTGGCATTAACGGTGAAGGCATGATCTTTAAAGATCCTAATGAAGTTGTTTTGGCCTACCAGAATGGCTACGTTGAATTGCATACACGCATTGGTTTATCCACCAATTCGTTACTAGATAAGCCATTCTCTGATGAACAACGAAATAAAATTATGATTACTTCAGTTGGTAAGGTAGCCTTTAACGCAATTTTGCCAAAGGACTTCGTTTATTTGAACGAACCAACTAACGGTAACTTGATGGATGGGATTGATGATAAGTTCTTCATTGAACCTGGTACTGATATCAAGGCGGCAATTAAGGATCGTGATTTGAACCAGCCATTTAAGAAGAGCTTTTTAGCCGACATTATTGCACAAGTCTTCAAGATTTATAAGGTAACGGAAACATCTGAGTTATTGGATCGAATGAAGACTTTAGGCTATACAGAAGCAACACATTCTGGTATTACCGTTGGGGTTTCTGATGTCAATGACTTGCCTGAAAAGCCTGCCTTAGTTGCAGAAGCGCATAAGCAAGTTGCTTTGATTACGAAACAGTTCCGTCGTGGTTTAATTACTGATGATGAACGTTATCAACGTGTCATTGGCATTTGGAACAGCGTTAAGGATCAAATCCAACAACGGTTAATGGAAAATATGCCTGCGAACAACCCAATCTTTATGATGAGTGATTCTGGTGCCCGTGGTAATGCATCTAACTTTACACAGTTAGCCGGTATGCGTGGTTTAATGGCTGCTCCTAATGGACAAATCATGGAATTACCAGTTATTTCAAACTTCCGTGAGGGTCTTTCCGTTATGGAAATGTTTATTTCAACCCATGGTGCGCGTAAAGGGATGACCGATACGGCACTGAAGACCGCTAACTCCGGTTACTTAACTCGACGTTTAGTCGATGTTGCCCAGGATGTTATCGTTCGTGAAGAAGATTGTGGAACTGATCGTGGCTTAGAAGTATCTGCCATTATGGAAGGTAACGAAGTCATCGAACCACTTTATGATCGAATTCTTGGTCGTTACACGATGAAATCAATTTATGATCCTGAAACTGGTGAAGAATTTGCCGGTAAGAACGTTATGATTGATGAAACGTTGGCGCAAAAGATTATTAATGCCGGAATTAAGACCGTCACAATTCGTTCCGTCTTTACTTGTAACACTGAACATGGTGTTTGCCGTTATTGCTTCGGTCGTAACTTGGCCATTGGCGAAACCGTCGAAGTTGGTGAAGCCGTTGGGACAGTTGCTGCGCAGTCAATCGGTGAACCTGGTACACAGTTAACAATGCGGACTTTCCATACCGGTGGTGTTGCCGGTGGTGATATTACGCAAGGGTTGCCTCGTGTTCAGGAAATTATGGAAGCTCGTAATCCTAAAGGCCTTGCAACGATTACTGAAGTTACTGGTGAGATTACAGCAATTGATGAAAATCCAGCTGACCACACTAAGGAAATTACGGTTCAAGGCGAAACTGATACACGAACTTATAGTGTACCGTTTACGTCGCGAATCCGAATTAAGGAAGGCGACCTTGTTAATCGTGGTGATTCACTAACTGGTGGGTCAATTGATCCTAAACAACTATTACAAGTCAGTGATACCTTAACAACTGAAATCTATATGCTTCGCGAAATTCAAAAAGTATACCGGATGCAGGGTGTTGAAGTTTCTGATAAGCATATGGAAGTTATGGTTCGGCAAATGATGCGCAAAGTTCGTGTTATGGATCCTGGCGACACGGATATCTTGCCAGGAACATTACTTGATATTGCCGACTTTAAGCGAGCAAACTATAAGACCTTAATTGCGGGTGGCATTCCAGCAACAGCACGTCCTGTTTTACTTGGGATTACTAAAGCTGCTCTAGAAACTAATAGTTTCTTATCCGCAGCTTCATTCCAGGAAACAACTCGTGTCTTGACTGACGCCGCAATTCGGGGCAAGAATGATCCATTACTTGGTCTAAAAGAAAATGTTATTATCGGGAAGATTATTCCTGCTGGTACTGGTATGGCTAAGTATCGCCATACAGAACCAAAAGAAGTTGGTGTTGTTTCTGAGAACGTCTATTCAATTAGTGATCTTGAAAAGCAAATGAACGCCAATAACGGTGAGGGTCAACAACCAGATAATAATTAAAGATACAAAAAAACGTCGGACATTATCCGGCGTTTTTTTTGAAGGGAGTAGGATAAAGCCCGGTTTTGGATTTGTACGCTAATCTAATAACTGCGCTATGGATATTGGAAGGCCGGCGAACCCAAAACTTTAGCGCATGTTCTAGAACAATGTTCGAAAATAGTGAGAGGCTGGGACAAAAGTCCTGGCCCCTTTTTAGTGCCAGAAATATAAAATAAAAAGGGCCATACTTAAATAAGGAATGAAAGCAATTTGGTGTATTTTATGGTAGTACAAAATTGGATAGGTTAGCAAACAGAGACTGCAGGCCAGGACAATAATTTGGCCTAAACGCCAGCTACCAAATAATAGGGCGCATAGAACAAGTAGATCAACGTCACCACAGCCAAAACTATGTGTTAGACTACTGAATAGATAAAAAATACTTGCCGTAAACAGGGCACTTTTCCAATTCAGCGTTGAATGAGAGCAAAAAAAGCTAATGCCAGATAAATAAATTGCAAAAATTAAAAAAGTTGGAAAGTGAATAGCGTGGTAAAAAAGATCCATGAGACTGAAACAAAGACAGAAGGCCAGTAAACTTAGGCTGAAAATTAATTGCGATTTTGTACTACTAAAATAAAAGCAACTAACACTTAATGAACCGGCTACAATCTCGCCTAATAACAGTACTGGAGACAACTTTTCTTTGCAGTAACGGCAGCGTCCTTTATTCAATGAAAAGCCTAAAATTGGTATCAAGTCAATCGTATCTAAATAGTGTTGACAGTTGTCACAGTGCGACCGTGGTGCGATAATGGATTCGTGTCTAGGAACGCGCCAAGCAACAAGGGTCAAAAAAGAGCCAATAATTGTGCCGACTAGAAAATATAACATTAGCATTATAATTAACCTCGTTTCAGTTCTTACTGTATTGATGGATAGTAGTAGGGAAAGAGTGCTTCTATTCTAGAATGGTTCGTTACTAGTGAGTTAATCGTTAAATATGAAGAACGATAAAATGTGTACCGGGGGAAGTTTCCTTTATTTCAACTCCTTATTAATAAGCTACGTAAAAGCGTTGAATCTTTGTGACCGGTTGACACGCCTAGTACATCATGGTATTCTTACAAAGGTGCTTTTTGTTGAGCAGTTTTCCGCAAATGCGGACGTGCTGACTGTGAGCGACAGCACATTGTCTTCCAGATGTGTTTTCACTCTTTTTTGTTGCTTGAAACCAAGCCAAAGCAGTCGCTAAAAGCTACTTATTTAGTTACTCATGGTATTGGAGTTTTCTGTAATTCAAAAAGAGACGCCTGGAAGTGTGGACTTAAATTTTTATATGTTAAGAAGGGAGAATGCTTTAGATGCCTACTATTAATCAATTAGTACGAAAAGGCCGTAAATCTAGAACAACAAAATCTGATGCACCTGCTTTGAATTTTGGGTACAACAGTATGAAAAAGATCCAAACGAACAACCCTGCACCACAAAAACGTGGGGTTGCCACTCGTGTCGGCACGATGACACCAAAGAAGCCTAACTCAGCATTACGTAAGTATGCTCGTGTACGCTTATCTAATTTAATTGAAGTAACAGCTTATATCCCTGGGATTGGCCATAATCTTCAAGAACATAGTGTTGTCTTAATCCGTGGCGGACGTGTTAAGGATTTACCTGGTGTCCGTTACCATATTGTTCGTGGTACTTTAGATACTGCCGGTGTTACAGATCGTAAACAAGGCCGTTCTAAATACGGTACTAAGAAACCTAAAAAATAATTAAACTGGTTTAAAGTCAATTTTATTTAACTCGGGAGGTTACGTAATATGCCAAGAAAAGGCGCTGTTGCAAAACGCGACGTATTACCAGATCCAATTTACAATTCTAAATTGGTTTCCCGCTTAATTAACCGTTTGATGGTTGATGGTAAGCGCGGTACTGCGTCAACAATTCTTTACAAAGCATTTGATATTATTAAAGACTCAACTGGTAACGAACCATTGGAAGTCTTTGAAGAAGCAATGAAAAACATCATGCCCGTCCTTGAAGTTAAGGCTCGTCGTGTTGGTGGATCTAACTACCAAGTACCGATCGAAGTTCGTCCAGATCGTCGAACAACATTAGGTCTTCGTTGGTTGGTTCAATATTCACGTCAACGTGGTGAACACACCATGGATGAACGCTTAGCTCGTGAAATCATGGATGCTGCAAACAATACTGGTGCAGCAGTTAAGAAACGTGAAGATACCCATAAAATGGCAGATGCCAACCGTGCATTTGCACATTATCGTTGGTAATCTAAGTTATTTCGAAAGTAGGGCTATTATATGAGTTTTCCATATAGTAGCCCCTTTTGTTGAGATTGGACAGCGTGCTTGAAAAGGCGCTGGGATACCACTGGACAATTATGGCTGAACAGAAAGTCGCCTTTTTCTGGCACGCTTCGTTTATGCCGGCTTTGTTAGGGATTACTCACTTAATAAACTGAAATAAAAAATATAGTTATGCAATTATTGAGGCTGTTTAATCAGCTTTTTAAACGAGAGGAGAAACATTCTTAAATGGCAAATACTCGTGAATTTCCATTAGAACGAACACGGAATATTGGTATCGTTGCACATATCGATGCTGGTAAGACGACTACGACCGAACGTATTTTGTACTATACCGGTAAGATTCATAAGATTGGTGAAACCCACGAAGGTGCTTCACAAATGGACTGGATGGCACAAGAACAAGAACGTGGGATTACAATCACTTCTGCCGCAACAACGGCACAGTGGAAAAATCACCGCATTAACATCATTGATACCCCAGGACACGTTGACTTCACTGTTGAAGTTGAACGTTCATTACGTGTTTTAGATGGTGCAGTGGTTGTACTTGATGCTCAGGCCGGTGTTGAACCACAAACCGAAAATGTTTGGCGTCAGTCAACAACTTATAGTGTTCCCCGGATTGTTTTTATCAATAAAATGGATAAAATCGGCGCAGATTTTGACTATTCCGTTGATACAATTAGGGATCGCCTACAAGCCAATGCGTTACCTATTCAAATGCCAATTGGTGCCGAAGATAACTTTGAAGGTGTCATTGACTTAATCGAAATGAAGGCTGACCTTTATGACGAAGATGAATTAGGTACAAAATGGGATACCGTAGATGTACCTGATGAATATATGGAAGAAGCTAAAAAACGCCGTAACGCAATGATCGAGCAGTTAGCTGATATCGATGATGGTATTATGGAAAAATACCTTGAAGGTGAAGAAATCTCCAAGGATGAAATCAAAGCAGCAATTCGTAAGGCAACTTTGAATTTGGAAGCTTATCCAGTACTTGCTGGTTCAGCCTTCAAAAATAAAGGTGTTCAAATGATGCTTGATGCAGTTAACGATTTCTTACCATCACCACTTGATGTTAAGCCATACAATGCAACTGATCCTGAAACGGGTGAAAACGTTGAATTGACTGCTGGTGACGATAAGGATTTCGCTGCTCTAGCATTTAAGATTGCAACTGATCCATTCGTTGGACGATTAACCTTTATTCGGGTTTACTCCGGTACGCTTGAATCTGGTTCGTACGTTATGAATGCAACTAAGGATACACGTGAACGTGTTGGTCGTTTACTCCAAATGCATTCAAATCACCGGACTGAAATTCCTGAAGTTTTCTCTGGTGATATTGCGGCTGCAATTGGTTTAAAGAATACAACAACTGGTGATTCTTTGACGTCAGTTAAGCACCCATTGATTCTTGAATCAATGGAATTCCCAGATCCAGTTATTCAGGTTTCAATCGAACCTAAGACTAAGGCAGATCAAGATAAGATGGATGTTGCCTTACAAAAGCTTGCTGAAGAGGATCCTACTTTTAAGGCTGAAACTAATCCTGAAACTGGTGAAACTTTGATTGCCGGCATGGGCGAACTTCATTTGGATATTATTGTTGACCGGATGCGTCGTGAATTTAACGTTGAAGCAACTGTTGGTGCACCACAAGTTGCTTACCGTGAAACATTCACTAAACAAGCTTCTGCTCAAGGTAAGTTTATTCGCCAATCTGGTGGTAAAGGTCAGTATGGTGATGTTTGGGTCGAATTCACTCCTAACGAAGAGGGTGGCGGCTTTGAATTTACCGATGATATTGTTGGTGGGGTTGTTCCTCGTGAATTTATTCCAGCAGTTGAACAAGGTTTGAAAGAATCAATGGCCAACGGTGTTTTAGCTGGTTACCCATTAGTTGACGTTAAGGCCCGTCTTTACGATGGTTCTTATCATGATGTCGATTCTAGTGAAGCAGCCTTTAAGATTGCCGCTTCAATGTCACTACGTGCGGCTGCTAAAAAGGCCGGCGCAGTTATCCTTGAACCAATCATGAAAGTTGAAATTGTTGCCCCAGAGGATTACTTAGGTGATGTTATGGGCCACGTTACAGCTCGTCGCGGTCGTGTTGAAGGGATGGAAGCACGTGGTAACTCACAATTAGTTAACTCGATGGTTCCGTTATCTGAAATGTTTGGTTACGCAACGACTTTACGTTCTGCAACTCAGGGACGTGGAACGTTTACAATGACATTTGATCATTATGAGGCCGTTCCTAAGTCTGTTCAGGCTGACATTATTAAGAAAAATGGCGGTACACCTGCTGAAGATTAATTAAGCAAAAGTAACCGTTGCTGTACAATTAAAAGACGATTTATCTCAAGTGGATAAATCGTTTTTTTTATTTCTTCTATATAATATAGAGAAAGGTTAACTAATCTATAGCACAGTTGCCCCTAAAACGGATTTAAAGTGATCCAATGCCCAGGACTGTCTTTCTGGATTTAGGGTCGCTGTTGCCTGCTGATACACAATAATCTGGTAAGCCAAATTATAAGCGCCAACGGCAGTGTGCAGCACGCAGATATCGGTATCGACGCCAACTAAATTTAACGTCGTAATTTTAGTTCGCGCAAACGAAGATCTAGATCCGTCCCTGTAAAGGAAATGTAGCGAGTTTTATCAAACATATAAACGCGCTCATCATTTTGATGTTGCTCAAACCATGGTTGTAAATCACCAAAGAATCGGCGGTCCCAAGTATTACGAACGTTATGCGGTGGAAGAATGTTACTTTCGGGATGAAAAGTATCATGTGGTGTATGAACATCAGTTGGTAAAATTATCCAACTACCATGATCAACGAATCGATCTGCCAATTGAATGATTTTTGGGGCCAACGCCTGAGCAGGTAAACCGGCAGTTAGGACACCATTTTTTGCGACAAAATCATTGGTATAGTCGATAATCAGTAATGCTTCATTTTTATGTGCCAATTGAATCACCTCTAACTTAAAGTTGTGCTAAGCATACGAATGATAAGTTACCGTCAAGTAATATTAGTCAAAGTCAAAAACATATGGTACACTAACAAACGTTGCCCGTTGATTCAGGAATTAAATCTCAATTTTATAAAAAAGCCTTGTCAGATAATTTGTTTTCTTGTACAATAGACAAGGTGCTAATTTTGAAGAGTTAGTATCCCTGTATTAATGGAATACAGGAGCTTAGATGTGAAAGGTTGCGACACGCCCGGCTGCTTTGCCATGGCGGACGTGTTGGGAATTTTCACGGAGCAAGTTCATTTTTAAAACGAACGAAGGAGGGAAAAACATGGCAAAACAAAAGATTCGGATTCGGTTAAAAGCATACGAACATCGTGTCTTAGACCAATCTGCTGAAAAGATTGTTGAAACGGCAAAACGGACGGGCGCTACAATTTCAGGTCCTATTCCATTGCCAACAGAACGGACACTTTATACAGTGCTTCGTGCAACACATAAGTTTAAAGACTCACGTGAACAATTTGAAATGCGCACCCACAAGCGTTTAATCGATATCGTTAACCCAACACCAAAAACTGTTGATGCGTTAATGAAACTCGATTTACCAAGTGGTGTGGATATCGAAATTAAACTATAGTTCAAATACATTTATATTGGAGGTGTACTCATGACCAGAAAAGGAATCTTAGGAAAAAAAGTAGGTATGACGCAAGTCTTTACTGAATCAGGTGAATTAATCCCAGTTACAGTTGTTGAAGCAACACCTAACGTTGTGTTGCAGGTTAAGACAGTTGAATCTGATGGTTACGAAGCTATTCAAGTAGGTTATCAAGATAAGCGTGATGTGTTAGCAAATAAACCTGCTAAGGGTCATGTAGCAAAAGCTAAAACTGCTCCTAAGCGCTTCATTCGCGAATTTCGCGACGTTGCTTTAGGAGATATCAAAGTTGGAGACGAAATCAAAGTTGATACTTTCGAAGCCGGCGAAATCGTCGACGTAACGGGTACAACTAAGGGTCATGGTTTCCAGGGTGTTATTAAAAAGAACAACCAACATCGTGGACCTATGGCGCATGGTTCTCGTTATCATCGTCGTCCTGGTTCATTGGGTGCCATCATTAACCGTGTTTTCCCCGGCAAGCAATTACCAGGCCGCATGGGTAATAACACAGTAACAATTCAAAACTTAGAAATCGTACGTGTTGATACAGATCGCAATGTTATCTTAGTTAAAGGGAATGTCCCTGGTTCTAAGAAATCATTGATTACGATCAAGAATGCTGTTAAAAACACAGCAAAATAATAGCGGAAGGGAGGATTTCTAAATGCCAACTGTAGCATTATACAAACAAGATGGCAGCCAGAATGGCGACGTTACTTTAAACGACGACATTTTTGGCATTGCCCCTAATGAAAATGTCGTTTTTGATGCCATTTTGATGCAACGTGCATCATTACGCCAGGGTACACACGCTGTTAAGAATCGTAGCGCGGTACGTGGCGGTGGCCGCAAACCATGGCGCCAAAAAGGTACTGGTCGTGCGCGTCAAGGCTCAATTCGTTCACCACAATGGCGTGGCGGTGGTACGGTCTTTGGCCCAACACCTCGTTCATATAGTTATAAATTACCTAAGAAGGTTCGTCGCTTAGCAATTAAGTCTGTTTTATCGCAAAAGGTTATTGATGAAAACGTAGTTATCGTTGATGCCTTGAGTTTTGAACAACCAAAGACAAAGCTTTTTGCTGAAGCACTTAAAAACTTAGATGTACAAACAAAAGCATTAGTAGTTCTTGAAGACGGCAATGATCAGGCTGCACTAGCTGCACGTAACTTACCAAATGTAACGGTTATCCCTGCAAATGGTGTTAACGTGTTAGATGTTGTAGCTAACGATAAATTAATCCTGACTCAAGCTGCTCTCACTCAAGTAGAGGAGGCTCTTGCATAATGGAAGCACGCGATGTTGTTTTACGTCCAATGGTTACTGAAGCTTCAATGGCCAAAATGGATGATAAAAAATATACCTTTGAAGTTGATGTGCGCGCAAACAAGACGCAAGTCAAATATGCAGTTGAAAAAATTTTTGATGTTAAGGTTAAAAACGTTAATATCATGAATGTTCGCGGCAAAAAGAAACGTCAAGGCCAATTTGTTGGTATGACTAAGAAGCGCCGTAAAGCAATTGTTGCTTTAACAGCTGATTCAAAAGATATTAAGATTTTTGAAGACTAATAATTAAACGAAAATAAAAATTTAGGAGGGAAAAACGTGGGTATTAGAGTATACAAACCAACTACCAATGGTCGTCGTAATATGACCGGCTCCGATTTTGCCGAAATTACAAAGACAAAACCAGAAAAGTCATTGACGGAATACACCACAAAGACGGCTGGTCGTAATAACTACGGCCATATTACCGTTCGCCATCGTGCAGGCGGTCATAAACGTCAATATCGTCTGATTGATTTTAAACGTCAAAAAGATGATGTTCCAGCAATTGTTAAAGCAATTGAATATGATCCAAACCGTTCGGCTAATATCGCTTTACTACAATACGAAGATGGGGTTAAAGCTTACATCTTAGCACCAAAAGGATTAGAAGTTGGGACAAGAATTCAATCTGGTGTTGATGTTGATATCAAGCCAGGTAATGCCTTAGCACTAACTAACATTCCAGTTGGTACAGTTATTCATAACATTGAATTAAAGCCAGGTCATGGTGGTCAGTTAGTTCGTTCTGCTGGCGCTTCTGCTCAGGTCTTAGGTAAAGAAGGCAAATATGCCTTAGTTCGCTTAGGTTCTGGTGAAGTTCGCATGATTCTCCTTGTTAACCGTGCAACAATCGGTTCTGTCGGTAATGAACAACATGAGTTGATCAATATCGGTAAGGCTGGTCGTAAACGTTGGATGGGTATTCGCCCAACTGTTCGTGGTTCTGTAATGAACCCTAACGACCATCCACATGGTGGTGGTGAAGGTAAAGCACCTATCGGCCATCCATCTCCAATGTCACCATGGGGTAAGAAAACCCTTGGTAAGAAGACTCGTAACGTTCGCAAGCAATCATCTAAATTCATTGTACGTGGACGCAAACGTGGTAAACATTAATTTTAAACTGAGTTGTTTTAAAATAATTAATGCTGAAAAGGAGGTTTCATAATGAGTCGGAGCTTAAAAAAAGGACCATTCGCCGATGAACATTTATTGAAAAAAATTGCTGCGCAAGCAGACCAAGATAAAAAATCTGTTATTAAAACCTGGTCACGTCGTTCTACGATTTTCCCAAGTTTTATTGGTTATACAATCGCAGTTTATGACGGACGGAAGCATGTCCCAGTTTTCATTCAAGAAGACATGGTCGGCCATAAATTAGGCGAATTTGCACCAACACGTACGTTCCATGGTCATTCAGGCGACGATCGCCGTACGGCTGCTAAATAAGCGAGAGGAGGATAAAACATGTCAGAACAAGTTACTGAAGCACGTGCAATTGCTAAAACTGTTCGGATCGCGCCTCGTAAAGCTCGCTTAGTGGTAGATTTGATCCGGGGTAAAAGTGTTGCAGATGCAATTGCGATTTTGAAGTTTACGCCCAGAGCGGCTTCACCAATCGTTACTAAAGTATTGAATTCAGCTATTGCTAATGCTGAAAACAACTTCGACTTAGATGCTGAAAACTTGGTTGTAGCACAAGCCTTTGTTGATGAAGGACCAACGTTAAAACGTTTCCGTCCTCGTGCCAAAGGTTCTGCTTCACCAATTAATAAACGAACAAGTCACGTCACCGTCGTTGTAGCTGAAAAATAAGGAGGGATAACGCGTGGGTCAAAAAATTAATCCACTTGGTTTACGAGTAGGTATTTCTCGTGACTGGGATGCAAAATGGTATGCCGAAAAAGATTACGGCACACTTTTAAATGAAGACTTAAAAGTACGTAGTTTCATCAGCAAGCGTTTAGCTGACGCCTCTGTCTCCCGAGTTGAGATTGAACGTGCAGCAAACCGCGTTAATATTTCAATTCATACTGGTAAACCTGGTATGGTAATTGGTAAAGGCGGTTCTGAAGTTGAAACTTTACGTAAACAATTAAATAATTTAACTGGTAAACGAGTTCACATCAATATTGTTGAAATCAAACAACCTGATTTGGATGCTCATCTTGTCGGCGAAAGTATTACACAACAGCTTGAAGGTCGTGTTGCTTTCCGTCGTGCTATGAAGCAAGCTATTCAACGCACAATGCGTGCTGGCGCTCATGGTATTAAGACAATGGTATCTGGTCGTTTAAACGGTGCCGATATTGCTCGTAAGGAAATGTATTCAGATGGTACTGTTCCATTGCATACATTACGTGCTGATATTGATTATTCATGGGATGAAGCTAAGACGACTTATGGTCAACTTGGTGTTAAAACATGGATTTATCGCGGCGATATTTTACCAGGCCAAACACATGGTGATTCTTTAAAAGATAATGCACCATCAGCAAATAACCGTGGCGGTAATCGTCGTAACAATAACCGTGGCGGCAACCGCAACAATAACGGTCGTAACAATAACAACCGTAATAATGGAGCGAAGGGAGGAAACTAAACATGTTAGTACCAAAACGTGTAAAATTCCGTCGTGAATTTCGTGGCCACATGCGTGGTGAAGCGAAAGGCGGTAAGACAGTTGCCTTTGGCGATTATGGTTTGAAGGCCCTTGATTCTTCATGGATCACGAACCGTCAGATCGAAGCAGCACGTGTTGCAATGACACGTCAAATGAAGCGTGGTGGGCGAGTATGGATTCGGATCTTCCCTCACAAATCATATACTGAAAAAGCTATTGGTGTCCGGATGGGTTCTGGAAAAGGTACGCCAGCTGGCTGGGTATCTCCAGTTAAACGTGAAAAGATCATGTTTGAAGTCGGTGGCGTTACTGAAGAAGTTGCACGTGAAGCACTACGTCTTGCTTCGAATAAATTACCAATTCGGACCAAGGTTGTAAAACGTGAGGAAGTAGGTGGCGAATCAAATGAAGGCTAAAGAAATTAAAGACTTAACCACTGCCGAAATGCTTGACCGCGAAAAAGAATACAAAGAAGAATTATTTAATCTTCGTTTCCAATTAGCTACTGGCCAGTTGGAAAATACAGCTCGTTTAAAACAAGTTCGCAAAAATATTGCTCGCATCAAAACAGTATTGCGCCAACAAGAATTAAACCAGGACTAGTCGCGATACACCCACTTTTGGAATAGGAGGTCAAACATTTTGAGCGAAAATAATGAAACACGTAACGCAAGAAAAGTCGTTCAGGGTCGTGTTGTATCTGATAAAATGGATAAAACCATTACAGTAGCTGTTCAAACAGTTAAGCAACACGCAACATACGGCAAGCGTATCCGTTATACTAAAAAGTATTACGCACATGATGAAAAGAATGAAGCGCAAACTGGTGACATCGTTCGAATTATGGAAACTCGTCCGTTGTCTGCTAAGAAACGGTTCCGCTTAATTGAAATCGTTGAAAAAACGGTTATTTTATAAAATCTGAATTATTAACGAAGGGAGGACCTTTCCGTGATCCAACAAGAAAGTCGTTTAAAAGTCGCTGATAATTCTGGTGCTCGTGAGATTTTAACCATCAAAATTTTAGGCGGTTCACGCGTAAAGACAGCGAATATCGGTGATATTATCGTTGCAACGGTTAAACAAGCAACACCAGGTGGCGTTGTCAAAAAAGGTGACGTCGTAAAGGCGGTCATTGTTAGAACTAAAACAGGTGCTCACCGCACTGACGGTTCATACATTAAATTTGACGAAAATGCAGCTGTTATTATTAACGCTGATAAGAGTCCACGAGGAACACGTATCTTTGGACCTGTTGCACGCGAATTACGTGACAGCAACTTCATGAAGATTGTTTCCTTAGCACCTGAAGTACTTTAATTAACAATCTTTATAAAGAAGGAGGCTATTCCATGTTCGTAAAGACAGGCGACAAAGTTCGTGTCATTAGTGGTAAGGATAAGGGCAAAGAAGGTTCTGTTACAAAGGCTTTCCCTAAAACTGACCAAGTAATCGTTGAAGGTGTACATGCAATTAAAAAGCATCAAAAACCAACGAACGATAACCCTCAAGGCGGCATTGTAGAACAAAATGCGCCAATTCACGTTTCAAACGTTATGTTACTTGATCCTGAAACCAACGAACCAACTAAAGTTGGCTACAAAGTTGAAGACGGTAAAAAAGTACGCGTTTCTAAAAAAACTGGCAAAGTTATCGATAAATAACTTTTGTTGAAAGGAGGAAAACAACTAATGGCTAATCGCTTAAAAGAAAGATATGTTAAAGAAATTACCCCTGCTATGATGGAAAAGTTCAATTACACTTCTGTTATGCAAACTCCTAAAGTTGACAAGATCGTGTTGAACATGGGTGTTGGTGATGCTGTTTCAAATGCTAAAAACTTGGACCACGCTGTTGAAGAATTAGCATTGATTTCAGGCCAACAACCATTGATCACAAAAGCAAAGAAATCGATCGCCGGTTTCCGTTTGCGTGAAGGTATGTCAATTGGTGCTAAAGTAACGTTACGTGGCGAACGTATGTATGACTTCTTAGATAAGCTCATCAACGTTTCTTTACCACGTGTTCGTGATTTCCATGGCGTCAGCAAAAAATCTTTTGATGGTCGTGGTAACTTTACATTAGGTGTCCGTGAACAATTGATTTTCCCAGAAATCGATTATGATAAGGTTGATAAAGTTCGTGGCTTAGATATCGTTATTGTGACTACAGCAAATAGCGATGAAGAATCACGTGAATTATTAACTCAAATCGGAATGCCATTTGCAAAATAAAGGAGGTAAATATCTTGGCTAAAAAATCAATGGTAGCAAAGCAACAACGTCCTGCTAAATTCTCATCACAAGCTTATACACGTTGTGAACGTTGTGGTCGTCCGCATTCTGTATATCGCAAATTCCATTTATGCCGGATCTGCCTTCGTGAATTAGCACATGCTGGTCAAATTCCTGGCTTGAAGAAAGCTAGCTGGTAAAAAAGTCTAACTCAAAGGAGGGTAATTTAATGGTCATGACTGATCCAATTGCAGACTATCTAACTCGTATTCGTAACGCCAACATGGTGCGTCACGAATCTCTAGAAGTTCCTGCTTCAAATATGCTTCGTAGTATTTCAGAAATTTTAAAACGCGAAGGCTTTATTCGTGATTTTGAATACATTCAAGATGACAAACAAGGTTTAATTCGTGTGTTTTTAAAATATGGTAAAAACAATGAGCGTGTTGTCACTGGTTTGAAACGTATTTCAAAACCAGGTTTACGTGCGTACGTTAAGGCTGATGCTGTACCAAAGGTTTTAAACGGCTTAGGTATTGCAATTCTTTCCACTGCTGAAGGTGTTCTCACCGATAAAGAAGCACGTGCAAAGAACGTCGGCGGCGAAGTACTAGCTTATATCTGGTAATTATTTTTTAAACAAGGAGGTGTAACACGTGAGTCGTATTGGTTATAAAGTCATTGAAGTTCCTGAAAAAGTAACCGTTACTCGTGAGGGTGAAACCGTTACTGTAAAAGGACCAAAAGGTGAATTAACACGAGAATTTAATCCTTTAATTTCTATTACCATTGAAGGTAATAAGATTAGTTTTGAACGTGTTGATAACAGTAAAAAAGGCCGCGAATTACATGGTACAATGCGTGCCAATTTAGCAAACATGGTTGAAGGCGTAACTGATGGCTTCACTAAGAAGTTAAAATTAGTTGGTGTCGGGTACCGTGCACAACTACAAGGTAAAAAACTCGTTTTAAACGTTGGTTACTCTAACCCCGTTGAAATGGCAATTCCTGAAGGTTTAAGTTTAGAAGTACCTTCAAACACTGAAATTAACGTTTCTGGTATTTCTAAGCAAGATGTTGGTGAATTTGCTGCTGTAATCCGTAGCGTTCGCTCACCTGAACCTTATAAAGGTAAAGGAATTCGTTACGTCGATGAATATGTTCGTCGTAAAGAAGGTAAAACAGGTAAATAATGCAGCTTAAACAGCTGAAACAATAATTTTAAGAGGTGAACATTGTGATTTCGAAACCAGACAAAAATAAGACACGTCAAAAGCGTCATTTACGTGTTCGTGGTAAGATCTCTGGTACTGCTGAGCGCCCACGCTTGAATATTTATCGTTCTAATAAAAACATCTACGCGCAATTAATTGATGACGTAGCGGGTGTGACGCTAGCAAGTGCCTCGACATTAGATAAAGAAGTTAGCGAAGGAGCAAAAACCGAGCAGGCTACCGCCGTTGGTGCACTAGTTGCAAAGCGTGCTGTTGCTAAGGGCTTGAAAGATGTTGTCTTCGATCGTGGCGGCTATTTATATCATGGCCGTGTTCAGGCTTTGGCTGAAGCTGCACGCGAAAACGGACTAGATTTCTAGGAAAAGGAGGAAAACCCATTTATGACTACAACGTTTATTGATCCAAACAAATTGGATTTGGAAGATAATGTCGTTTCGATTAACCGTGTAACAAAAGTTGTTAAAGGGGGCCGTCGCCTTCGTTTCGCAGCAATCGTTATTGTTGGTGATCGTAATGGACATGTTGGCTTTGGTACTGGTAAAGCACAAGAAGTTCCTGAAGCTATTCGAAAAGCAGTTGAAGACGCAAAGAAGAACCTGATCGAAGTACCGATTGTTGGGACAACTGTTCCTCATGAAGTCATTGGTCGTTTTGGTGGTGGTCGTGTTTTGATCAAGCCTGCTATTGCTGGTTCTGGGGTTGCTGCTGGTGGCGCTGTCCGTGCTATCATGGAACTTGCCGGTGTTCAAGATGTTACAAGTAAGTTCTTAGGCTCTCACACACCAATTAATGTGGTCCGCGCTACTATTGAAGGTTTAAAGACGTTACGTCGTGCTGATAAAGTAGCAGAACTTCGTGGTATTCCAGTCGATCAATTAGAAAACTAGGAGGGGCGAAATTCATGGCACAATTAAAAATTACTTTAAAGCGCACTGTCGCACATCGTAAGCCAGCTCATCGCCGGATTGTTAAAGCTTTAGGACTTGGCCGTGTTGATAGCTCAGTTGTATTGCCTGATAACCCAGCAATTCGTGGACAAATCTTTAAGATTGCCTACTTGCTGGACGTTGAAGTAGCTAAATAAATTATAAGGAGGTGCGCACGCAATGGAATTGCATAATTTAAAACCAAGTGAAGGTTCACGTCAAATACGTAATCGTGTTGGCCGTGGTACTTCATCCGGTAACGGTAAAACTGCTGGCCGTGGCCAAAAAGGTCAAAAGGCTCGTAGTAAGGTACGTTTAGGCTTTGAAGGTGGCCAAATGCCTTTATTCCGTCGTATGCCAAAACGCGGCTTTACGAATATTAATCGTAAAGAATATGCACTGGTTAGTCTTGACGACTTAAATCGTTTTGACAACGGTACAGAAGTAACACCAGAATTATTAATTGAATCTGGCTTACTTAAGAAGCAAAAAGCTGGCGTTAAGCTATTGGCAAACGGCGAAGTCACTAAAAAATTAACAGTTAAAGTTAGCAAAGCATCGATGGCTGCTAAAAAAGCTGTCGAGGCCGCTGGCGGTAAAATTGAGGTGATTTAATGCTGTCGACCATCAAAAATGCTTGGCAAGTAAAAGATATTCGTAACCGAATAATTTTTACTTTAGGCATTTTGTTTATTTTCCGGCTTGGAACGGAAATAACGGTTCCCGGCGTTAATGCCAAGGCACTGACGTCGATTGCTTCGTCAGGATTAGTTAGCATGTTAAACATGTTTGGTGGTGGTGGTTTAACAAACTATTCCATCTTTTCAATGGGGGTTTCACCATTCATTACCGCACAGATTGTTATTCAGTTATTACAAATGGATATTGTGCCTAAATTTGTTGAGTGGAGCAAACAAGGGGAAGTTGGTCGACGTAAATTAAATCAAGTAACACGCTACTTAACTATTGTATTAGCGTTTGTTCAATCAATTGGGATTACGGCCGGTTTTAATGCGTTAAGTGGGCTTGGCTTAGTTAAACACCCAAATATCCAAACATACGTTATGATTGGGATCATCTTAACGGGTGGTACCATGTTAGTAACTTGGATGGGTGAACAAATAACTGATAAAGGTATTGGTAATGGTGTTTCTATGATCATCTTTGCTGGTATTGTTGCCCGAATTCCTACGGGGATTCAACAACTTTATCAAGAATGGTTTGGCACTAATCCTGATACTGCACAGTTCTGGTTATACGTGCTCTATTCGGTTTTGTTATTTGTTACTATTTTAGCTGTTGTTATAGTTGTTACTTGGGTTCAGCAGGCCAATCGGAAGATTCCAATTCGCTATACGCGAAGAGTAACCGACGCCGGGGATCAAAGTTATTTACCACTTAAAGTCAATGTGGCTGGTGTTATCCCAGTTATTTTTGCAAGTTCGTTTATTGCAACGCCACAAACAATTCTTCAAGCTTTCCAGGGTACGCATTCTGAAGATACTTGGTTCCAAGTTATGACCCAAATTTTCAGT
This sequence comes from Loigolactobacillus iwatensis, assembly GCF_003950295.1. Taxonomy (GTDB): domain Bacteria; phylum Bacillota; class Bacilli; order Lactobacillales; family Lactobacillaceae; genus Loigolactobacillus; species Loigolactobacillus iwatensis. The sequence goes on along the minus strand of NZ_RHNP01000028.1, from coordinate 10,650 downwards.
ATGACAACTGTTCCTGGTTCCATTCTTTATACTTTGTTGATTATTGTTTTTACTTTTTTCTACGCTTTTGTTCAGGTCAATCCAGAAAAGGTTGCAGACAATTTGCAAAAGCAAGGTAGTTACATTCCTAGTGTTTGGCCGGGTAAGGAGACCCAGAAGTATATTTCTGGGACTTTGATGCGACTTAGCACGGTTGGTTCAGTCTTTCTTGGTGTTGTAGCTTTACTACCAATTTTGGCCGCCAATATTTGGAATTTACCAGAATCAATCGGTTTAGGCGGAACTAGTTTGTTGATTGTTGTTGGTGTTGCACTCGATTCGTCACGCCAAATTGAAGGATTGATGATGAAACGACATTATGTTGGTTTCATTCGTTAAAGAAAGTGTGTTGAAGTGTTCACTTTGACACTTTCTTTATAATCTTGAAAGGGGAAAATTATGAACCTCATTTTAATGGGACTGCCAGGTGCCGGTAAAGGGACTCAGGCAGAACGGATTATTGATACTTATCATATTCCACATATTTCCACAGGTGACATGTTCCGTGCAGCAATGAAAGATCAGACTGAACTTGGTCTTAAGGCAAAAAGTTTTATTGATAAGGGCGAACTTGTTCCTGATGAAGTAACAAATGGTATTGTGAAAGATCGTTTAGGAGAGGCCGACACAAAAGTTGGTTATTTACTAGATGGTTTTCCAAGACAAATTAGTCAAGCTGAAGCGTTAGAGGCGATTACGGCCGAGTTGAATAAACCATTAGATGGTGTTATTAACATCGATGTTGATCCAGCATCATTAATGGAACGTTTAACTGGACGCTTCATTTGTAAGACTTGTGGTGCAACTTACCATAAAGTTTATAATCCACCTAAGGTTGCAGGGACTTGTGATCGCTGTGGTGGACATGACTTTTTCCAACGTGATGACGATAAGCCAGCGACGGTAAAAAATCGTTTGGCAGTCAACGAGAAAATGAACACACCCTTGTTGGATTTTTATAGCAAGAAGAATTTACTTTTCAACGTTGATGGTAATCGGGACATCGATGATGTTTTTCAGGATATTCGTAAAGTTCTTGATCCATTAGCCGGTAAATAAGTGTGACGAGTGATCTGCTAACTTGCGTCATAAGAGTCCTTTTGCTATAATGGGCAAGGTTATCTTTTCGAACTAGCCAAAGTCTAATTCGGACGTTGGCTTAATAAGAAAGGGTGAGTGCGCTAGCTCTCACCATTTTTATGTGTTGAATTGATGTGGTATAAAAGTCCTTAGCGCTTGCAATGAGCGCAATGGCTTTTGTCAATTGCGCAGCCTGTTTTCAGCAAGTTGCAACCCTAATATAACTAAGGAGGTACTTTTGCGTGGCGAAAGATGATGTGATTGAGGTTGAAGGAAAAGTTGTTGATACGTTGCCAAATGCGATGTTCAAAGTTGAACTCGAAAATAATGCAACAATCTTAGCAACTGTTTCTGGTAAGATCAGAATGCATTATATCCGGATCCTGCCGGGTGATCGGGTAACGGTTGAATTATCACCGTATGATTTAACGCGTGGCCGCATTACCTATCGCTTTAAGTAGCATTAATGCAGGTACGAAATAAGTTACGGTTTGTCATATTGCTAATGTGTTCAGCTTTTATAGGAGGTAAAATTCATGAAAGTACGACCATCAGTACGACGGATGTGTGAACACTGCCGCGTTATTAAACGTAAGGGCCGTGTTATGATCATCTGCTCTGCTAATCCAAAGCATAAACAGCGTCAAGGTTAATTCTAAAATCAATTTAATGGAGGTGTCATATTAATGGCTCGTATCGCAGGTGTTGATTTACCACGTGGTAAACGGATCGTAATCGCATTAACTTATATCTTTGGTATTGGTAATACGACTGCAAAAAAAATCTTAGCTACTGCTGGCGTTTCCGAAGATGTTCGTGAAGAAGATCTTACACCAGACCAAGAAGATAAGATTCGTGCTGCTGTCGATAACGTTATGGTTGAAGGTGATCTTCGTCGTAAGGTTAATTTAAATATCAAACGTCTACAGGAGATCGGTTCATATCGTGGCATGCGTCATCGTCGTGGTTTACCAGTTCGTGGTCAAAACACGAAAAACAACGCACGTACTCGTAAAGGTAAAAAAGTATCAATTGCTGGTAGAAAGCAATAATTCGGTAAGGGAGGTTAGCAATTAATGGCAACTAGAAAAACAACACGTCGTCGCCGGGTGAAGAAGAATATTGAAGCCGGTGTCGCGCACATTCATTCTACTTTTAACAACACTCTAATTATGATCACTGATCCACAAGGCAATGCGCTTGCTTGGGCATCAGCTGGTTCATTAGGCTTTAAGGGTAGTCGTAAATCTACTCCATTCGCCGCACAAATGGCTGCAGAAAGTGCCGCAAAGGCATCAATGGAATATGGTATGAAGGCTGTCGAAGTCGCAGTTAAAGGTCCAGGTTCAGGTCGTGAAGCAGCTATTCGTTCTTTGCAAGCTACTGGTTTGGAAATTACTGCTATTCGTGACGTAACGCCAGTTCCTCATAATGGATCTCGTCCTCCGAAACGCCGTCGTGTTTAATGTGAGTACGCTTCATTTTGAGTTTAAAACTGAAACGTATTTCATATTTAAAAGACACTTCTCGTTTTGAAAGGGGTAAGAAGCTAAATGATCGAATTTGAGAAACCAAACATTACCAAAGTTGATGAAAGTACAAACTATGGTAAGTTTGTCATTGAACCGCTAGAACGTGGTTATGGGACGACTTTGGGTAATTCTTTACGGCGAATTCTATTGGCATCATTACCAGGTGCTGCCGTCACAAGTGTTCAAATTGATGGTGTTTTGCACGAATTCTCAACCATTGATGGTGTAACGGAAGATGTTACCCAGATTATTTTGAACGTAAAAAAGCTTGCTTTGAAGTTGGATTCAGATGATGATAAAACAGTCGAAATCGACGTCAAAGGTCCAGCAACAGTAACTGCTGGTGATATTGAAGCCGACAGTGATGTTGAAGTTTTGAACCCAGATCTTTATATTTGCACTGTCGCTAGTGGTGGACATTTCCACGCACGGATGACGGTTCGTAAAGGTCGTGGCTATGTCGCTGCTGAAGATAATAAGGTAGACGATATGCCGATTGGTGTTTTACCAATTGATTCGATTTATACCCCGATCAGTCGTGTTAATTATCAAGTTGAGAGTACCCGTGTTGGGCAACGCAATGATTATGATAAGTTAACATTGGATGTTTGGACGGATGGTTCTATCAATCCTCGAGAAGCCATTAGTTTGGCGGCTAAGATTTTAACCGAGCATTTGGATATCTTCGTTAATTTGACTGATGACGCTAAAAACGCTGAAATCATGGTCGAAAAAGAAGAAACGCATAAAGAGAAAATGCTTGAAATGACGATTGAAGAGTTAGATTTATCAGTACGTTCATACAATTGTTTGAAACGTGCCGGTATTAATACTGTTCAAGAGCTCACTAATAAAACTGAAGCCGATATGATGAAAGTTCGTAACTTAGGTCGTAAGTCACTTGAAGAAGTGAAAGCTAAGTTAGCTGATCTTGGTCTTTCTTTGCGTAAAGAGGACTAGTGACATTTAAGTAATATAACCAACCAAGGGAGGGAACCTGTTAATGAGTTACCGTAAATTAGGTCGCACAAGCTCACAACGTAAGGCCTTACTTCGCGATTTAACGTCTGATTTAATCATGAATGAAAAGATTACAACTACTGAAGCTCGTGCTAAGGAAGTTCGTAAAACAGCTGAAAAGATGATTACTTTAGGTAAAAAGGGTGATTTAGCTGCCCGTCGTCATGCTGCTGCTTTTGTTCGTGATGAGGTCGCTGATGTTCATGAAGAAGACGAAAACGTTGTTATTCAAACTGTCTTACAAAAATTATTTGCCGATATTGCCCCACGTTACACTGATCGTACTGGTGGTTATACCCGCATTTACAAGACAATGCCTCGTCGCGGCGATGGTGCACCAATGGTAGTTTTACAATTGGTAGACTAGTAGTTCTGCGAGACGAAGTTAAATCATAGTATGATTTAACTTAATTATGGAGGATCACTTCTGAATTGTTTTGACTAGAGTGTTATGATGTTGGTTAGTTGTTTTTCCAAGTCTAGCTCGATGGTCGGCCAGTACACGTAACCGTTTGGTGCTGTACCGGAACACAATTTGGAATGTGATTTTTTTGTGTTCAAAAAGGAGTTACGTTTAATCGTGTAGGATGACGGTTAAACGTAACTCCTTTTTTACTGAATAAATACTTAGACAACTTTTCGAAGTTAATTTATAATCCCGTTAAAAATTAGAACGTAAACGGCCTAAGTATGATATTATTGAAACATTAATATGCAAGGAGACTGTTTAATTTTTAATTGTATTTTCTTGTGAAATTCGGAAGTCAGAATAATGTTGGTTGACTTTATGGTTAAAACTTAGTCAAGGTATTTAATTAGTATTTTTTAAGATTGACCAATTGGCCTAATAGACAATTATTTTATTTAATGACTTCTTTAAATAAAGGTGAGTTTAAGATTGGCGAAAATTATTGACGTAACAAACTTAAATTACCGCTACCCGCAGCAAACGGAACATCCGGCGTTGAAAGATGTTAATTTTTCAGTTGATCAGGGTGAGTGGGTGGCTATTATTGGTCATAACGGTAGCGGAAAATCAACGCTTGCCAAATCAATTGATGGGCTATTACCGATTGGCGAAGGTGATTCTGGAACCATCAAAGTAGGTGGGATAACCTTAACTGAAGATAGTGTTTGGGATATCCGCAAAAAAATCGGAATGGTATTTCAAAACCCAGACAATCAATTCGTTGGCGCAACGGTTGAGGATGATGTGGCTTTTGGTTTAGAAAATCACGGAATGCCCCGTGAAGAGATGGTGACCCGGGTTCATGAGGCATTAAAACGTGTGCGCATGCTTGAATTTGCTAAACGGGAACCAGCACGTCTATCTGGTGGGCAGAAGCAACGAGTTGCCATCGCAGGTGTTATTGCTCAGCAGCCGGATATTATCATTTTGGACGAGGCAACGAGTATGTTGGACCCTGAAGGACGGGTTGAGGTTTTAGAAATTGTTCGAAAGTTAAAAGAAGAAGAAAACATGACCGTTTTATCGATTACTCACGATATTGATGAGACTGAAAATGCTAATCGAATTATTGTCCTGGATGATGGACAATTACAAGAATCAGGTACCCCGGAAAAAATTTTTGCTTACGGTAATCGGCTAATTGCAATGGGTCTTGATGTTCCTTACGCCGAGCGTTTACGAACGGCATTACGTAAGCGTGGTACTATCGTTCCTGCGCAATATTTAAATGAAGAAGGGATGGTTGATTGGTTATGGACATCACATTTAAAGATGTAGGCTACACCTATCAAGTTGGAACTCCCTTTGAGAGTCGTGCGTTACACGAGATTAATTTAACTTTACGCGATCATGCTTTTACGGCTATTATTGGCCATACAGGTAGTGGAAAATCAACGTTGGTGCAGCATCTCAACGCATTACTAAAACCAACTAGTGGGACTGTGACGATTGGCGACCGGGTCATTACTCCAGAAACCAATAACAAAAATTTAAAACCCATTCGGCAAAAAGTCGGGATGGTTTTTCAATTTCCTGAAAGTCAATTATTTGAAGAGACAGTAGCAAAAGACATTGCCTTTGGACCGATGAACTTTGGTGTTAGTGAAGAGGAATCGTTAAAGCGAGCTAAAGAGATGGTTCAGCTGGTTGGACTTAAAGATGCCGTTTTGGAACGTTCACCCTTTGATCTTTCTGGTGGTCAAATGCGCCGGGTGGCAATTGCCGGTGTTTTAGCAATGAAACCAGAAGTTTTAATTTTAGATGAGCCCACAGCCGGATTAGATCCAGAGGGTCGGCGGGACATAATGGGAATGGTTCAGCGGCTGCATCAAGAAAATCAATTAACGGTTATTTTAATTACCCATTTAATGGAAGATGTGGCAAATTATGCTGATCAAGTGGTCGTCATGGAAAATGGTGGCGTGGTTAAAGTCGGAACACCGCGCGAGGTTTTTAGTAACGTTCAATGGTTGCGGGATAAACAATTAGGTGTTCCCGAGACAGCTGCATTTGCGGACCAATTAATTAAAAAGGGTTTTCAGTTTAAGCAGATGCCATTAACCGAAACTGAGTTGGCCGACGAGTTGTTACCACAATTACCACAGGCCGGGAGGAACGATAATGTCGAATAAATTATTATTGGGACGTTTTATTCCGGGTGATTCAATAGTTCACCGATTAGATCCACGAGTTAAGTTGTTAATGAGTTTTTATTTTGTTGGGATTATCTTTCTTGCAGATAATTGGCAAACTTATCTTTTCTTGTTTCTTTTCACAATGGTTGCAATTTTATTAACGAAAATAAAGCTAGGTTTTTTTATTAAGGGCGTTCGGCCTTTGATTTGGCTGATTCTATTCACTGTTTTACTGCAAATGTTATTTTCAAGCGGTGGAACAGTCTACTGGTCCTGGGGGCCAATTGTCATTTCTAGTTACGGTGTTGTTAACGGGATTTATATTTTTATGCGTTTTGTGTTAATTATCTTTATGTCAACTTTATTAACTTTGACGACACCGCCACTATCTTTGGCCGATGCGATTGAGTCACTTTTGAAGCCACTAAAAGTCATTCACTTTCCCGTTTATGAAGTTGCCTTAATGCTGTCAATTGCGTTACGTTTTGTGCCAACTTTAATGGACGAAACGGAAAAAATTATGAATGCGCAACGTGCACGGGGAGTCGATTTTGGGGAAGGTAATATTTTCCAACAAATGCGAGCAATTGTACCATTGCTAATTCCTTTGTTTGTAAGCTCCTTTAACCGCGCCGAGGATCTAGCAACGGCAATGGAGGCCCGCGGCTATCAAGGTGGTGAGGGGCGGAGTAAGTACCGTGTTCTTTCGTGGCAACTTGCGGATAATTTAACGATACTTGCTTTTGCCTTAGTAACCGTTGTTTTAGTAATCTTACGTTGATGATAATTTGTGAGGTGGGATTTAGCGCCCATTCTCTTTTTTTATGAGAAGGGACGGATAAAATTAATGGTGGTACGTTATAAAGTTACGTTGGCGTATGATGGTACCCAATTCGCTGGTTTCCAGCTACAGCCTAATCAGCGCACAGTTCAAGGTGTTATCGAAAAAGCATTAATGATAATGGCAAAGTCTTCACGAATTCCAGTCAGTGGGTCTGGACGAACCGATTCCGGTGTCCACGCCCTGGGCCAGGTAATTCATTTTGACTTTCCATTTTTACTGCCCGCCGAAAAAATGTTAAAGGCGCTTAATAGTTTGTTACCTTTGGATGTTAAGGTTGTCGCTTGTGAAATAGCTGAATCTAATTTTCATGCACGCTATAATACGACTGGTAAAAAGTATCGCTACCGTGTTAACCTTGATTATTATACAAATCCTTTTACACGTTTTTACACGGGTCACTGGAAGTATAGTTTAGACGTTAAAAAAGTCCAAATTGCGGTTAAAGATTATATTGGAACCCATGACTTTACCAGTTTTGCGGCATCAGGGGGCAGTATTAAAAACAAGGTTCGAACCATTTATGCCTCAACGGTTCACTTTGACCAACCGAATAACGAGCTTATTTTTGAGTTCTATGGTGATGGCTTTTTGTACAATATGGTCCGAATTATGGTTGGTGTTTTGCTGGAGATCGGTAATGGGCGACGAGCATTACATGATATTCCTCGACTTTATGCAGTTAAGGATCGCAGACAGGCTCGGCTTACGGCAGCAGCGAGTGGGCTGTACCTCGAAAAAGTTTATTATGGTGATGGGCCTGCCGATCAAATTAAATGAGATTACGATTTTAATTTGATGATCTTTTTCTTGTAAATCTTGACAAGTAAGTGATAAGCGGTAAAATATGGAGGTTTAGCGCAATAATATAGTAGGCGTTTTATGGAGAATTTCTACTTATTTGGACAATATCTTGTAAATCTTTAATATAGATTTGGTATTTGCGCGCTCTTCGGATAAACTTTTAGTAGATAAAGTAAGCTATCGCAATGAAATTGATGGAGGTATTTCATGAACGAAACGTTGGATTTAGAACATATTTTAGGTATTTTACGGAAACACGTAAAGACTATTGTTTGGTCAACAGTCTTGGTCACCGCGTTGGCCTTTATAATTACTTTCTTTTTTTTGACGCCTAAGTATAGTGCTTCAACACAAATTTTGGTTAATCGTAAACAGACATCCGAGGCATTACAGGCCCAACAGGTTCAAACGGATGTCCAGATGATTAATACATATAAAGACATTATTGTTAGCCCTAGTATTTTAGGTGATGTTAGTTCACAACTACATAAGACCAGTAATTTTAAAGGTGACGTTAATCTGCTAACTAACGAGATTAGTATTTCTAGTCAACAGAACTCACAGGTATTTGCAATTGCCGTGAAGGATTCCGATCCGTATATGGCAACTAATATTGCCAATACGACGGCCAGTGTTTTTAAGCAAAAAATCAGTAAAATGATGAATGTTGATAACGCTTCAATCATTTCTAAGGCTAGACCGGATACGACTGCCGTTTCGCCTAAATTAAAACTCAATTTATTAATCGGGGTCGTTCTCGGATTATTATTAGGTATTGGGATTGCTTTCTTACGTGAGTTTACTGATACAACGGTTAAGGATGAGGAATTCTTAAGTGATACTGTTGGCCTGACTAATATGGGAATTATTAATAGCATACCAGAATCAGATTTGACAAAGAAAAATAATAACGTAGTCAATAAACGTTCTAGTAAAGTGGAAAATAGGCGAACCGTTAACGAGAGAAGGGTCTAATAAAAATTATGGCATTATTTCGACGTAAAGAGAAAAAATTAGAAGATAAGAGTATGAAGTATGGTGTTGACCTTTATACATTATCAAACCCAACTTCAACAATTGCGGAACAATTTAAAACGATCAGAACAAATATTCAATTTTCAATGATCGACCGTAAGTTAGAAACCCTTTTAGTAACATCAGCAGGACCATCAGAAGGTAAATCAACTGTTAGTAGTAATTTAGCAGTTACGTGGGCCGGGCAAGGCAAAAACGTATTATTAGTTGATGCCAATCTGAGAAGGCCGACAGTTCACCAGACGTTCCAGGTCAGTAATTCACAAGGTTTAACTACCCTGTTAACTAATCCAAAGTTAAATCTGGATCAGGCAATTACTGAAACCGCAATTGATCATTTGTACGTGTTACCAAGTGGACCAATTCCGCCTAATCCGGCTGAACTCTTAGCAACTGAACGGATGAATCATTTAATTGAGGCTTTAAAAGAACATTTTGATTTAGTACTGTTTGACGTACCGCCAGTAATTTCTGTCACTGATACTCAGATTCTTGCCAGTAAGGTTGATGGTACAATTTTGGTGACGCCACAAGGAATAGTTGAAAAGGCTGCAATTTTAAAAGCAAAAGAGTTATTAGATAAAGTTCACGCAAGAATCTTAGGGACGGTTATGAATCGAGTGACACCGCAGAATTCCGGTGGCTACTATGGTGGTTATTATGGTGGCTATTACGGAACAGATGATAAGAAATGATCGATTTACATTGTCATATCTTACCAGGTGTTGATGATGGTTCAAAAACGATGGCCCAATCCTTGGCTATGGCCCAAGTTGCCGTTGAAAACGGGATTACACATATTTTAGTAACACCGCACCATATGGATAGCGACTACACTAACCACAAGCAAAAAGTCATTAAACATACGGTTCAATTTCAACAAGCAATTGATCAAGCAAAAATCCCGTTAAAAGTCTTTCCTGGACAAGAGGTTCACTTAACCGGAGATCTCTTGGCCGCCTTGGATCAGGATGACATTCTTTTCGCAGATACTGGCAATCGGTACCTAATGTTAGAATTTCCCCACCAAGAGGTTCCCGCATACGCGCAACGGATGATTTTTGATTTACAAGCAAGGAATATTATTCCAGTTATTGTGCATCCTGAACGAAACCAAGGTATTCAGGCTGATCCAACAATTTTGTATGATTTAGTTGCTAGTGGCTGCTTAACGCAGCTGACTGCCAGTAGCTATCTTGGTGTGTTTGGGGATGAAATCATGAAGTTCATGCAGCAGATTATTGATGCGGGTCTGGGCTTTGTTTTTGCTTCCGATGCGCATAACCTAAAAGGACGCAATTTTAGAATGAAGCGTGCCTTTGACAAGCTTCGTAAGGAAAAGGGGCAAGAACTCGTTGATACGTTCCAAAACAATGCTAAGGCTATTATAAATGGTGATCTAATTGTGCCAACTGGCTTTACCCAAGTTGCTAAAAAGAAAAAACGTTTTTGGCTTTTTTAAGTAAGCTAATGGTCTTGAATTAGTTTTATGAGTATCTCGGAATTAAGTTTATTTTTTTAAATATTTCTAATCAAATAGCGCTCAAAGGCTAATTAACCTTTGAGCGCTATTTTTGTTACTATAAATTATTCCATCCCAGTTTGTGACTTGTTGTCCGTAAGCAGTAAATAACTGACCGACTTCAAAAATAATTTAATTCAAGTTATGATTGCCTCATCAAATAATTGGTGAGG
>NZ_RHNP01000027.1 GCF_003950295.1 Loigolactobacillus iwatensis | reverse complement strand
TGAGCTCTTTTTCTGCACAAAAATCCTGTTAATAGTTTACCATTTGTAAACTATCAACAGGAAAAAGTATAGAGCCCCTTAATCTTTAGTTAATGAGAATGAGGTGGTCGTTGAGCCCTATTTTATACCACATTTTTTTGCAATAAAATAAATTGAATTTTAAACAGATCCGCAAGATAATTCTTAAATAATTTAGGAGGCATAAACATGGCAATTAAAGGAAAAGTTGTTGTAATTACTGGCGCATCCAGTGGTATTGGCGCGGCAACAACCCGGCGGTTAGCACAAGCAGGAGCCAAGTTGGTGATCGGCGCCCGGCGAAAGGATCGTCTGGAAGATTTGGTGACCTCTTTGGCACTGGCCGAAGTGGTTTACCAGGTAACTGATGTGACTGATAAGAAGCAAGTACAGTCTTTGGTTAATTTGGCTGTAGAAAAATTTGGCCGCGTGGATGTCTTGTTTAACAACGCTGGTTTAATGCCACTTTCTGAGTTAAGTGAGTTAAAAGTAAACGAGTGGGAACAAATGATTGATGTTAATATCAAGGGCGTACTGTATGGCATTGCTGCTGTTTTACCAATTATGGAAAAACAAGGTTCCGGCCACGTTATTACAACTGATTCGGTAGCTGGGCACGTTGTTCACCCTGGTACTGCTGTTTATTCCGGTACCAAGTGGGCGATTCAAGCAATTATGGATGGCTTACGGCAAGAGCAGGCTGGTAAAATTCGGACAACGATGATCTCACCGGGTGCAGTTAACACTGAACTTTACCGAACGATTACTAACGAAAAAAAGCGGCAGCAAATTAAAAGTGACGAGCAAACGTCTGGCATAGCAGCAGAAGATGTTGCTAACGCTGTGGCCTACGCGATTGACCAACCAAACAATGTTGGCATTAACGAAATTTTATTACGACCAATTACGCAACAACGTTAAGCAATAAGGCGCTAATGCTGTAAAAGTAAATTAACAAATTAAAGCGAAGTGCCGTGATTTCTAGGCACTTCGCTTTTTTGTTCTCAATAATCTTTAGAATTCTAACTGATAAAAATGATTAACTGCCAAAAGGGGCCTTAAGATTCTAATCAGCAGTTGAAAATAATTAGCACGTAGATAAATTCGTTTGTTTAGCGGATTTAATCTAAAATATCTGTCAACCACTCGATAGCAAGTTCAAACCAATGACCAACGTGGGGATTAACCGTCTCACTATCATTGCCCGTTTGTTGGTTGGCTAATGCAAGACCATGGGGACCGTGGCGGAAAAGGTGACTTTCAACTGAAACTTCGGCGGTCTTTAACGCCGCTACATAAGCGAGCGCATTAGCAGAAGGAACAACATTATCATCTAAGGTTGTCCAAACAAAAGTTGGGGCGTTGGTGGCAGTCACTTGTTCGTCAGCGGCGATGAAGTCAGGGTCGTCCGCCCATTTTTGAACGGTTGCGGCATCCTTTGGGAAACCGAGCTTAGGACTGACAACAGGATAACCCATGATTGCGGCGTTAATTTTTAATTCATCGGCGCCAAAACCAGTTGCCTTAGTTAACCAAGCACTATCCCAATAATCATTATAAAGCCCAACAATATGGCCACCAACTGAGAAGCCAGCAATGACAATCTTGTCAGAATCAAGCTGCCATTCGTCGGCGTTTTGGTGTAGTAGCTGCACGGCCTTAGCGAGTTCGATTAATGGTTGCGGCATTAGCGGTTGGGCCTCATCCATAAAGGAATAACGAAGGTAAAAGCTCTGGAAGCCTTGGTTGGCAAAAGCCACTGCCATTGTTTCGGTTTGTTCAACTGGAATGTGCGTATAGGCACCACCAGGAATGATGATAATTGCTGGTAATTTGGTCTGACCAGCGGCTGGATCAGGGGATTTTAATAACCCCTTTAAATAAGGGCCGGCCATTCCTTTATCCGTTAATGGTTTTTCAATAATCTGCATAAGCATCCTCCTTATCAAATTTGTATCTAATCAATTCTAGTATGGGCCATCTAAGAAGAGAAGCAAGCACTTTACATTGTAAAATTTTAAAGTTCACAAAACTTAGTTAGTGGACTAAGCTAGAAGGGAGCGCAACTGGAAAGAAGGCAAAAATATGGAAAAGATCGGTTTTGTGGGGACTGGCGTTATGGGCAGCGGCATCATTAACAACCTTTTGAAGGCAGGTTATCAGGTTGTTGTTTACAATCGGACAAAAGCACACGCAGCCGAGGTACTTGCGGCTGGCGCAACCTGGGCGGACACACCAAAGGCCGTCGCACAGTCAAGTGATGTGACTTTCACAATGGTTGGTTTTCCGGCCGACGTTGAGGCAGTCTATTATGGTGCTGCTGGTATCTTTGCCGGTGCTAAGGTTAATCAATTGTTAGTTGATATGACGACAAGTACGCCAACCTTAGCTAAAAAATTAGCGACAGATGGACAAGCACAACAGTTTCAAGTAGCAGATGCGCCTGTTTCTGGCGGTGATATTGGCGCCAAAAATGGCACTTTGACCGTTATGGTTGGTGCTACGAAAGTGGCCTATAAACAAATGCAGCCAATTCTGAAGGCTTTTAGTCAACGCGTTAATTTATTTGGTGGACCTGGTTTGGGTCAGCACGCCAAGATGGCCAATCAGATTATGATTGCCGGCACGATGACTGGCTTGACCGAAATGTTAGTTTACGCACAGGCTGCTGGGCTTAACCTAACCGATGTTTTGGCCACCTTACATGTTGGTGGTGCTGACAATTGGAGTATGAATACGTACGCACCGCGAATTTTACAGCATGATTATACGCCCGGCTTTTTTGCCAAACACTTCCTGAAGGATTTGCGAATTGCGCTGGATGAAGCTAAAAAGATGAAGTTAGATTTGCCAGCAACTAAAACGGCCGCGCAACTGTACGAGCAGTTGGTTGATCAAAAACAACTGGGCAATGATGGAACGCAGGCATTGATCAAACTCTGGTGGCCGGCTGGCGATCAGCCAACTAAATAACTAGGAGTAGTTTAGACTAAATTATGCGAATAAAAGACGATCAGAAACGCTTGGCTATTTTAAAAAGTGCAACCAATTTAATTGTTAAAAATGGATTGAGCAGCGTGACAACGGCCAAGGTTGCTAGGGCCGCTGGTCTTGTTCAGTCTAATTTGTATATTTATTTTTCTAGCAAAGAGGTTCTACTGGCAACTGTTTTTCAAACAACGCAGGAACAGCTTGCCGGTTATTTGCAGCAACAATTAGCGGATGTTGAAACGCCGGCAGAACAGCTTGAAATTTATATGCGGGCGCTTTATCAATATAGTATTGAACATCCAGAACAAGTTCAGTTATTGCAGCAATTTGCGGTTGATCCAATCTTACAAACACTGCCGGTGCCAATTCAACAGCGGCAAGCTGTTTTTAATGCGCCGAACGATTTTTTATCGGCCGGTATCAAAGCAGGTGTTTTTCGTAAAACGGCTGCGCCAATTCTGCAAACAATGATCAGTACAACTTTATTAACTTACGCCCGTGCAGTGACGGCCAAACAGTTAGATCCAGTCAAAGTACCATTGGAACAAATTTTAACGTTACTTAAGGCGGCCGTTTTAATTTAAAAGCGGCCTGAATTAATTAAATGGACTGTGCTTAAATAGGGACTTTCCGCCCACTGTTGCGCAACCGGCTTTGAGCGTATAATAAAACTAGGTGGGATTTAGGAGAATGGCTATCCGCCGAAAATAGGATTTTGCGGACACGCAAAATAGACCTTAGAAGATTGAGGAGGACTGACTAAATGTATTATTTTTTAAATGATAATATGCAAGCCCAAAAATCTGGTATTGAGCACGCCGAAATTAAGCGGTTAATGCTTTTTAATAAAAATAATGTCGCCGCAAAAATTGTCACGCGTTCATTTGCGCTGGATCTTCATCAGGTACTGGCACAAGCGAATATTAGTACTGCAAATTTTATTAACTTATTTGATTTTTTTAATAACACTGAACAAGTGGATTATCAGCAGGTTACCGTGAATGATTTAAAGCTGCCAGATGATTGTTCGTTGCAAAAAGATGGTCATGATTACGTTGTTACGCAACAGGACAAACGCTTGATGATTATCACAACGCGTGAACCAGAATTTACTGATCTTAAAAATATTCAGTATCTAGAACCTAATGGTAAAACTGTAAAAATGGTTTGGTACGATACGCGGGGCTTCATCAGTTTGGAGCAATATTTTGATTGGGACGGTAAGATTGCTAACGAACAATACCTTGGTCTCGATGGTGTGGCCCACATTCAAAAGTTGCATTTGCTAGATCGGCAGGGAAATGAACAAAATTCGTGGCGCGTTTTAAATTATCACGGCCAAGACTATTCTTTCAACGGGATGGCTGAGTTAACACGCTTTTTCTACGATGAGCTGAATCAAAGTGATGGCGGGCACAATGTTTTCATTTGTGATCGAACGGTTGAGTTAGCTTGGTCGTTGTTCCACATGGAAACGAAGGCCTTCAAAGTATTACACTTGCATAACGACCACGTTAATGATCCTAGCGATATGCAGCACTCAACTTTGAATTCCAATTACGAACATGCCCTTAATAATTTGGGCCAGTGGAATGCGGTTATTTCAGCAACGCCACAGCAAACAACTGATATGGTGGCGCGCTTTGGTAAAAAAGTTCCTGAATTTACGATCCCAGTTGGTTTTGTCGCCAATGAAACGCTGAACGAGCCCCACGTCGATTGGCAAACGCGCACCCCTCAAAAATTGGTTGAAGTTGCTCGCCTAGCACCAGAAAAACAGCAAGATCAAGCCATTAAGGCGTTCGAAAAAGTTCATCAGCATTATCCTAAAGCAACCCTGGAATTCTGGGGCTACAGTAACGGTGATACTGAAGAAAAGCTACGCCAACAAGTGACTGAGGCTGGCTTGACGGATAGTGTTAAATTTATGGGTTATTCAGAAAATGTTAGTGAGATCTATAATAGTGCACAAATTGGGTTACTACCAAGTCGGGCGGAAGGTTTCTCACTGATGTTATTGGAAGCCCAGGCGCACGGGCTGCCGTTGATTGCCAACGATATTAAGTATGGCCCCGCTGATATTATTCAGGATCAGAAAACGGGGATTCTAACTAAAAATGATGATATTGACGGTTTGGCCGAAGCCATTCTCGATTTATTAAGTAATCCGGCAAAATTGATGAACTTTAGTGAGGCCGCCTACGATAATAGTCGGCGTTATTCAGAAGATGCAGTTATGGCTCAGTGGCAACTTTTAATTACTGAGGCTGATCGTTTTTACCAGCAGCAACAAACTGTCGCGGAGGTTGATTAAATGTATTACTTTCTAAATCAATATATTTTTGAACGCAACTCAGGTGTGGAACACGCCGAAATTAAGCGGGTTCAGCTATTTGATGCTAAAAGTGTTCCGGCAAAAATTGTTACGCGGGATTTTGATCGTTCGCAACACCGAACAATTAAGCAATTTGGGTTAACTGACGATGATTTGGTTAATATGTTCGACTATTTTCAGAATGCTGAGTTCATTGATGAAGCCGACTATAAAACGTTACACATTCAAGACCTACATTTGCCAGTTGATTATCAAATTGAACCAGGTGCTAATGTGAGCCACGTTCGTAGTGGTGATCATTTAGTGGAAGACGTTTGGTTTACGCCAGGAACGATTGGCCAATTGTATTACGTTAACTTTTTTGATGCTTCTGGAAATTTAAGTCAAACTGATTTATATGATTGGCGTGGCTTCAAATCTGCGGAACAACTCTACGGGCAAGATGGCCAATTAATGGCGGAAAACTTGTATACACCAACTGGTAAGCGTGTAATGGAGCGCTATTACGTTAAGGATACGCAGGGCAATCCACTGAACACGTTGATTAAGCTCATTACTGATCAAGACGTAGCGCACTATTTTACTAGTGTTGAAGATCTATTTACCTTCTTCTTAGATAGACTAAATCGGCAAACTGAGGAAACTAACACCTTTATCGCTGATCGACCAGGAGTTGCCAATCAGCCTTTACTGGCGATGACAACTAAGGCGCGCAAGTACGTCTTCTTTCCAATTGCCCACGCAACTGAACCAGAAGATCAGCTGAATGCGCCATTAGACGGCTATTATCAAGTTCCGTTAAGCATGCAAGGCTTGGCGAAATTGGACGGCCTAATTACGATGACTAACCGGCAGCGTGGTGATTTGGAAATGCGCTTAAAACAGCCGCAAATGCCAATTATGACAATTTCCGGTGGTGTTATTCCGGCTGAACAGGCTGCAAAGGCACCAATTATGATGGCCAAACGAACATCACACAAGCTCTTATTTGTTGGACGCTTGGGCTCAGAAAAGCGGGTTGATCAGCTTATTCGAGCGTTTAATTTAGTGCATAACGGTATGCCAGACGCAACGCTGGAACTACGGGGTTATGGCCCTAGTGAAACAATTGATGAGCTTAACGCTTTGATTAAGGAGCTTAATCTAACTGACGCGGTTAGCATTCCGGGCTACACGGCGGACTTAAACGATATTTATGATAGCGCCCAAGTCTTTGTCATTGCCAGTCGGATTGATGCCCAGCCTTTAGCCATGATCGAAGCCTTGAGCCATGGCTTACCAATTGTTAGTTATGATTTCAATTATGGACCCAATGAAATTATTGAAGATGGCGAAAATGGCTTCTTAATTGAAAACGGGAATATGTTTAGTATGGCCAATAGTATTATTGAGTTATTTAAGGATCCAAATAAATTACAGAAATTCAGTGAACAGGCCTATAGCAGCAGTTCACGCTTTTCTGAAGACACTGTTTGGCAGCAGTGGCAACAAATTGTGCAGTAGTACAGGTTTTTGATGCACACTAAAATAATGATCGGAAATAGGAACCGCGATAAAAAGTAATTTTGTCGTGGGTTCCTATTTTTTTAATTTTCTATTTTCAGAAAACCAAATAACGAGTAGACTAATAGCAATTAGGAATGGTGCTTAACTGGCGGGCCCAACTACTGTAAGAAATGACCGGCAACAATCATTTTTAGTTATCAATATTTTTTGTTGTCTAATCAATATGCATTAGGAAAGTAAGTTTTTACATAAATACAAAAAATAAAGGAGGCCTGAACAGATGGCGACAGGCTATTTATTACGGATTGTTTTTAATGAATTAGAGATGGATAGTGGGCACCATACGTTGGCCCACCGCGTGCTACGTTACTTATGGGCGCAGCATATTTCAGGAGTCACCATGCGCAAGGCTATGACTGGAATTGATCAACAGAATAACCGCCATGAAAGTATTCTGGAGGACGAACCGTTTAATGATTTGCCACTCATTATTGAATCAGTCTTACCAGCGGAAACCTATCAGGCAGTTGTACCAGGTGTTAATCGGATTATTGCAAACAAGGGACAAATTAGTGCGGCTAGTGGTCAGATTGGGAGTGAAATGATGCAAACTGAGGGACAACATTACGTTGTAAAATTATTTACTAAAGCCGATAATCAGTGGTTTAGAAAAGATCACTACGAAGATGTGCTTGATTTGTTGCAGAAACACCATGTCGGCTGGGCAACCGTTACGCGGGGGATTGCCGGTTACGGCAAGGATCATGAAATCCACCGACCAAAAGTTTTTTCGTTTAGTCATAACGAACCAATTGTTGTCGAGGCGATTGTTGCTCAGGTTGACTTACAGCCACTATTAACGGCTATGGCTCCTTTGGCTACGGATGGTGTCTTGTTTACAACGGCAGTAGATTTAGTTAATGGCGGTGATGTGAATGGATAGTTTAGCGGTTGCTTTTTTCGCCTTTCTCGGTGGTGATCTGCGCTTTTTCCTAAGCTCAATCATCCCTAACCAGCATTTTCCAATTGCAACGGTATTAATTAATTTAACTGGCAGTTTTTTGCTGGCCTTTATCACAACTTACATTACGGAACGTTGGCCTTTGCCCCATTGGCTTGTCGTTGGTATGAGTACGGGATTTGTTGGTGCATTTACGACCTTTTCCGGTTTTAGTTTGGAAGAATTAACGTTATTAACGCGGCACCAATTGGGTCTAGGCTTAATTTATTTACTGACTTCATTAATCGGTGGTTTCTTATTGGCCAGTTTTGGAATGTCACTGGGACGAAAGCTTTTAAATTAGCACGTATCGAAAAGATACTTCGGCGTACTTTGCTGCCAATTTTAATTAACGGTTTTTGATCAATTTAGGGCAAACGCATTTGCAAAAAGTATTCAGTTCACGCGGCACAATTCTTTTGCCGTCATTAAAAAAGGGGGAAGCGAAAATGGCATTTATGTTGGTTGGTTTAGGTGCGGCAATTGGAGCGGTAATCCGCTTTACAATCAGTAATTGGGTCAAACGAGTTGCAAATATTCGCTTCCCAATCGCAACATTTGGAATTAATTTAGTTGGCAGCTTCTTAATCGGATTATTAAGCCTTAATCCGGCCACTTCAATTAATCACCTACTATTTAGTACTGGTGTTTTAGGTGGGCTCACCACTTTTTCAACTTTGATGAACGAGCTAGTCATCTTCCAACGAAGGGAACAGTGGTATTCATTGCTGCAGTACTTAATATTGTCTACTGCGTTAGGTGTTGGGCTAGCCTACTTAGGTGTTTGGGTTGCTGGTTGGCTGTAGGTGAGTTCTTGACTAGTGCATCGTCAACCATAAAACTGTGGTTCCTATTCAATTGTGTACTAACTAAACAATTAAATTAATCAATAATCAGAGTTCAACCACTGCCAAGGTGGAATGGAGGCGCTGGCGTATCACTGTTACTCGTTCTCAACAACACTTTCTAGCAAGTATCAGTTGCTAGTTCCTATTCGCTAAACAAAACTCGCTTCCCGTTGTCGATTGAACTAAGGCAAAGACCGCCAAGTTCAAGTCGCACCCGTGTCGAAGGTACTTGATGACCGAATTGTGGTCATTTAGTACCTTGCGTGATTGACAAGATCCATTTTCTTTTCCGGTGGGTTTAATCGGAAAGAAAATAAGCTTGTCAACGCGCCACTGTCGCTCATTCTTAACAACTAATTTTAGCAAGTATTAATTACTAGAACATATTCGCTAAACAGGACTTGTTTCCCGTTGTCGATTGGACTAAGCCGAAATCCGGCAAGTCCAAGTCGCACGCGTTCCATACGCCAGCGCCGGAATGGAACCTAACCAAATCTGCCCACGTGGAATTCAGTAGCCAAGCGGCCTAAGCATTATTTTTAGTAACGATATATTAAATATGAGCGCTACATCCCACTAGCCGTGTTTGGCAAATACCTTTACTAATATTCACCTGACTAATTTAGTGGAAACCTGTTTGACCTTACTAGCTAGGCATTGTTGTGCTCAAATTAACCGCTTTTAAATTATTTTGGTCAAAACTTGATGGTGATCAAGTTAAACTGAACAAAACCTCACTATACTAAAGTCATTCAATCGATAAGGGTATTTTATTAAAGGAGTGACTAAGATGAAGTTTGAACGTTTTATTCAGAAGAACACGAACAATATTACGATTGCAACGGCGATTTTAATTGCCATTGGTTTTATTGCAAGTTGGCTAGGGTTGCACACATTGTATACGGTGGCGTTTATTATCGCTTCGATTATAGCGGCGGTGCCAATTATCATTCGCGCGTATGAATCTTTGCGCGTTAAGACGATCAGCATTGAACTACTAGTCAGTATTGCGGTAGTCGGTGCTTTCATCATTCAAGAGTACAATGAGTCAGCAATTGTTACCTTTCTTTTCTTGTTTGGTGGCTTTCTAGAAGAGAAAACTTTGGCCAGAACGCGCCAATCAATTAAATCGTTGACTGAAATGGCCCCAACCACCGCCTTAGTTGTTCAGGATGATGGGACAACGGTTGAGACGGACGTTGATGATGTTGACGAAGGTGATGTCGTCTTGGTTAAAACTGGCGCGCAAGTCCCAGTTGATGGCGATATTGTTGATGGTGCTGGCTATTTAAATGAGGCCAGTGTTACTGGTGAGTCAAAGCTAGTGACTAAACGGGAAAAGGATGCCGTTTTCTCTGGAACAATTCTCGATAATGGAACCTTACAGATTCGGGCCACTAAAGTTGGTGATGACACCACTTTTGCCAAAATTATTGAGTTAGTTGAGGACGCCCAGGACACCAAATCCCACGCTGAGAAATTTATTGATCGGTTTGCCACTTACTACACACCTGCAGTTATTATAATTGCTTTAATCGTTGGTCTGATTTCCCGGGATTTTCGTTTGGCAATCACGGTTCTGGTTCTAGGTTGCCCAGGTGCTTTGGTTATCGGTGCGCCAGTTTCTAACGTTGCTGGGATCGGTAATGGTGCCAAGAATGGTGTTTTGATTAAAGGTGGCGAGGTTGTGGATACCTTCGCTAAAGTGGATACATTAGTCTTTGATAAAACGGGAACCTTGACTAAGGGAACAACTGAAGTTTCTGCGGTCAAGAACTACGCGGCCGATGCCAAGCTGGTGTCCGCGCTCGTCGCCAAAATTGAGAGTCTTTCTGATCATCCGTTAGGTAAGGCAATCACTGATTACGCAACTAATAAACAAATCGATTTTGATAATTTGGCCGTCACTAATAGCACGACAGTCAAGGGACAAGGGGTTAGCGCCACAGTTTCTGATCACCAGTTGTTAGTCGGCAATCAAAAAATGATGACCGCTAATCAGGTTGAATTAACCACCTCACAGTTGGCTGATTTACACCAATTACAATCTGAAGGCAGCTCGACAGTGATTGTGGCAGTCGATCAGGTCATTCAGCAGATTATCGGTGTCTCGGATGTTGTCCGGGACAATGTGCGGCCAGCTTTGGCGCAGTTAAAGCAAATGGGGATTAAACATTTGGTTATGCTGACCGGGGACAATCAGATTACTGCTAATTACGTTGCCGAGCAATTAGGAATTGATGAAGTTCACGCCAATTTATTGCCTGAGGATAAAGTGAAATTTGTTAAACAGTTTAAGGCTGCGGGCCGAACAGTTGCTTTCATCGGTGATGGGATCAATGATAGTCCTTCAATTGCAACTGCCGATATTGGTATTGCCATGGGCGGTGGCACGGATGTCGCCGTTGAAACGTCCGATATTGTGTTAATGCGTTCCAGCTTTGCCGAACTAGTGCACGCGTATGGCTTGGCCAAAAAGACAGTTTTAAATACTCGCGAGAACATCATCATTGCCATTGGGACCGTTGTTTTCTTACTCATTGGCTTGATCTTCGGTTACATTTACATGGCTAGTGGGATGTTTGTTCATGAAGCCAGTATCTTAGTCGTTATTTTTAATGCAATGCGCTTGATTCAGTACCGACCGCGCAGCTCTAAGCAACAAACAGCTACCAAACAATCAGAAGTATCCCACGCCTAATTAAAAACAAAAAATTGATTTCAATCAATTTTTTTATAAAGCAGGCGTTCTATACTAAAGATAATCAAATAAAAAAGAAATGAGGTTTTCACTATGGCAAAAGCAATTATGCAATTAGATGGTTTAACTTGCCCGTCATGTATGCAAAAAATTGAAGGGGCATTAAAGAAACAAACTGGTGTTGAGAACGTTAAAGTTTTATTTAACGCTAGTAAAGTAAAAACGGATTTTGATGAAAGTCAAACAACGGCCGAAGATTTGGCTGCAGTCGTAAATCGCCTAGGCTATGAAGTGCAAAGCCTCAAGGTTAAACAACCTAAATAACTGGAGGAAACAACAATGGCAGAACTAACAATCGATGAAAAATTTGAACAGGAATTAAAGCAAGCAGATATTGATCACCACACACCAACTGCTGGTGCCATGACGGGCCATATTTTGTCCAATTTGGTTATTCAGGCTAGTAAATTACAGCAGGCTGCGTGGTACGTTAAAGGGCCTGAACGTTTTTCATTGGTCCCTAAGTTCACTGAATTATTGGCCCAAAGCCAACAGTTAAGTAGTGAATTGGGTCACCTTTTGTTAGACGAAGGGGAAGTACCACCATCCACAACTGCTGATTATCAAAAGTACAGTATGCTAGAAGAATCCGGCAAGAATAAATATTTCACAGCAACGGCCATTGTCGACGCTACTGTCCATGACTACGATACGGAAAATTTATTTATCGATCGCGCAATTAAATTGGCTGAAAAAGAAGAACGACCAGCATTGGCCGCCTTTCTAGTCAAATTGCGTGGCATTAATAATCATAATATCCGTGACCTTCAATTCTATCTTGGTAACGGCGCACGAACTGGCCTGGATGAAGAAGACGATGACGACGATTAAATATCCGCGCTAATTAGTCAGATAGATACCAGCAAAAGTATTTTCTAAACACTTTTTAAGGAGTTGTGCCAACTTATGGCGCAACTCTTTTTTTGTCCGCTTGACTTACTTTTTGGTTACGCTTTTAATTAACGTAACGAGTGGGGGGACATTTATGCAGCAAATTTTAATTGCGGACGACAATACCGATTTGCGACGTTTAGTGCGTAATCAGCTAGCGGCAGCGGGCTTTGACACAATTGAGGCCAGCGATGGTCAACAGGCGGTTACGTTAGCCGAGCAGCATGATGTTGTTCTGGTAATTTTAGATATCATGATGCCTAAGTTGGATGGCGTTGCGGCCTGCGGGGCGATTAAACGCGCGAAAGATTTGCCGGTGATTATGTTGACGGCTAAAAGTGATATTTTTGATAAGCAAAAGGGTTTTGCGGCTGGCTGTGATGATTATTTAACCAAGCCATTTGATGAGCGGGAATTGTTATTTCGGGTTCAGGCTTTATTGCGGCGCTACCATAATTTATTGGCCAATGTGATTGAGATTGGCAAAATCCGTTTAAACCGGCAACAATATTCTTTAGAAGTGGCTGGGGAAGAGCTCTATTTGCCATTGAAAGAATTCGAGTTGTTATACCAATTGGCGGCGCGACCACAACAAATATTTCCCCGGGAGACCTTGATTCAACACATCTGGGGCACTGATTATGATGGGAGTGATCGAACGGTGGATGTGCACATCAAACGCCTCCGTAGTCATTTACCAGCCAATAGTGGCATTGAGATTAAAACAATGCGGGGCGTTGGCTATAGCTTGGAGGTTACGGTATGAAAGCTTCGTTGTACCGCAAAAGTGTCCTAGTGATCGTGATCATTGTTGCCAGCAGCCTCTTCATCGCTTTTTTAGGCGCGAATCACTATTATCACCAGCGATTACAACCGGCCAATGATAATAAAATGACGGCAATTACTAAGAAGATTGGCCGTTTTTACCAACAGTTGCCAGCCAAACAGCGGCAAACGTATTTACAAACCATTGCCAAAAGTGGTTACCAGATTGCCGTAATTGACCGTAATGGCAAAACTGATTTTTACGGGCGTCAATTCCGGCAGAAAAATTTCCCGGGAAATAAACGGCAAACCATTTTTGCCGGGCATACGTACCACGGAATTCGGGCCTTTCGTAAAGGAATCTTGGTTACGGGCTTTTTTGACAGTGATATTACGGATACGATTGGTGTTCGCTTGAATCGACGCCAGGCACTATTATTGCGAACTGACCCAGACGTTCAATTTGGTGAATTACGGGTTTATTTCACGGTCTTGAGTGTCTTGGCAGTCATTTTGGCCTTAGTGTTGCTTTTTATTGCATTGCGGATGCTGGTTCGGCCAATTTTGCGGTTAACTAAGGCAACGGAAAAAATTGCGGCGGGCGATTACCAAAAGCCAGAAATTAAAGTACCTTCTCGGGATGAGCTTGGTCGGCTAATTGTGGCATTTAAAAAAATGGCCGCCGCACTAGCTCAGGTAGAAGCATCGCGGAATCAGTTTGTTGCTGACGTTTCACACGACCTTCAGTCGCCGTTAACCGCGTTAAATGGTTACGCTAAGGAATTACAGCAATCTGATTTACCAGCGGCCACGCGGGCAGAGTACCTCCAAATCATTCAACAGGAAACGGAGCGTTTATCCTCATTAACCAAACAATTGCTTTTACTGGCTTCAGTTAGTCAGGAACAAGTTTTAACGCAAAAAAAATCAATTCAAGTGGCGGAACAGTTGCGCCAAGTAATTCAAACATTTTTATTTCAATTAGACGAAAAGGACTTACTAGTGAGCACACATTTAGTTGAGTTCGCTATATTAGGCAACGCCGATCTTTTATTTCAGGTTTGGCAAAATTTGTTAACCAACGCTATTCGTTACGCGCCAGTAGGCAGTACTATTTCAATTACGCAACAAGTAAAAGCAGAAACACTGCAAGTTGAAATAAGTAATCAAGGAGCACAAATTCCACCAGATATTCAGGCGCATTTATTTGATCGTTTCTACCGAGCCGATCAAACGCGCGGGACAACTCATAGCGGATTGGGTCTGGCGATCGCCCAGGAAATTGTCACAATACATGGCGGCCATATTTCCGTTAAATCAATGCCTGAGGTAACCACTTTTTGCGTTTCGTTACCTTTAAAGCGGTAAGTTCAATTAAAATACGCTTTGTAATCACTTGTTCATATTCAGTTCATACTTCCTCTTTATAGTAACCTTATCAAAACAAAAAGAGGAGTAGAGGCAGATGTTTTTAGCATTACGTGATTTGCGCCACGCTAAACTGAAATTTGGTCTAATCAGTCTGATTATCTTTTTAATCGTCTTTTTAGTTCTTTTCATTACTGGACTAGCCGCTGGATTGGCTAGTGACAATGGCGCTGCAATTTCTGAAAGTCCGGCAAGTGGCTATGTTTTACAAAAGGGAGCAGAAAACCGTTTTAGTCGTTCAACTTTGACGAAGACTAAGGCGCAACAGCTTGCTAAGAAATTTAAGCAGGCAACACCGTTAACGATTCAGCAGGGAACGATTCAAAGGGCAAAAGACGCTGCCAAAAAAACGGATATGGCCTATTTTGTGGTTAAACAAGGAAGTTTTATCGCGCCAAAAAGTGTTAGTGGCCAGACCCTAAATACTACTGGCGTGGTTGTTAGTGATAAATTAAAGGCTTCCGGCTATCGTTTGGGCCAAAAATTTAAGGATAGTCAAAGTGGTGTGACGTTAAAAATTATTGGTTTCACCACGGCGATGACCTATTCCCACACGCCAGTTGTTTACGTGACACCTAATCAATGGCAAAAAATGATGCCACAAGAAACGCAAACTGTCAGTGCATTGGCGGTTAAACAAACAACCACCACCAAGCCTAAATTGGCCGGAGCACACTTAGTGTCGAAAGAAGCAATTATCCAAAATGTACCGGGATATTCGGCCGAGCAAGGTTCTTTAGATATGATGATTGCCTTTCTTTACATTATTTCCGTCGTTGTTTTGGCCGTTTTCTTCTACGTCATTACGATTCAAAAGATTCGCGAATTTGGTGTTTTAAAGGCTTTAGGAACCAAAACGAGTTACCTGGCACGTTATTTGATCGGTGAAATTGGTGTTGTTGCACTCTTAGCAGTCATCATTGCTGATATTGTTGTTGCTGCTTTAGCACAGGTGATGCCAGCAGCAATGCCATTCATTATTTCCGGCCAAATTATACTAACGACGAGCCTGATCTTTGTTGTCGTTGCCGTTTTAAGCGCGGTGGTGTCACTGGTTAAGGTTGCCCGGGTAGATCCGAACACAGCGATTGGAGGTGCTGGCGAATGACTGAAACATTGAAATTGACCAACGTCGTTAAATATTATCAAGATGGGGACGCACGGATTGAAGTATTACGCGAAGTTTCCTTGGCCGTTAAGCCTGGAGAATTTGCAGCGGTGGTAGGGCCTAGTGGTGCTGGTAAAAGTACTTTTCTATCAATCGCTGGCGCACTTTTACGTCCAAGCGAGGGCCAAGTTTACTTGGCAGGTCAAGAAATCACCCAACTATCGCAAAAGCAGTGGACTAAAATACGTTTGGAGCAAATTGGTTTTATTTTCCAAAATTCAGAATTAATTCCATATCTAACCGTTATGGATCAATTATGTTATATGAGCGTGTTAGCAAGGCGAAAAGGGCAGGAAAAACGTGCTCAAGAGCTGCTGACTCATCTTGGACTAGCCAAACGATTGCAACAATATCCGGCCGCCTTATCAGGTGGGGAGCGCCAGCGGGTGGCAATTGCCCGGGCGCTAATGAATGATCCCCAACTTATTTTGGCCGACGAACCAACTGCTAGTTTGGATTCAAAACGTGGTCGTGAGGTTGTGACGATGTTACGCGATGAAGTTCACGCGAATCAAAAAGCGGCCGTCATGGTCACTCACGATGAGCGTGTGCTGGATTTAGTCGATACTGTCTACCAAATTGAAGATGGTGTTTTGAAGAAAAAAGACTAACCAGTGTTTGAAATGGACTAGTAAAAGGATTCAAATCATTGCTGCCTGCTCGCGGATTCCACGTAATTTTGACTGTAAATAAAATAAGAATTTAATTTTAAGTTGTCAAAGCCGAATTAAATTGATATGATAGGAACAGTTATTGTCTTGCTAATAGTGAGATAGTTTAGAAGATTGTGAGAGGAGGGTTGCAGAATGGCACAAAATAACCATACTGGTGTCGGTAATAACCGCCGCCCAACAAACCATAAGAACCGTGATAAAAAGGCTAAAAGCACAAAAGCTGTTTTGGACTTCTTAAAAGAACGGGAAGCACAAGAAAGCAAATAAGTACGTTAGATGTCTATCTTTTGGGGTGGACATTTTTTATTTCACTTATTTGTAATCGCTTTAATAATAAATACTGCTTAAAGAAATAAATTGCGGTGTTGACGCAAAATAGACCTTAGAGAATTTAGGAGGGCCATGTTTCGAGTACGCGCAGTTCGCGTAAGGAGAATGGACATCCTCCGTAACTAAGATTTTACGTTGCTAACGTAAAATAGACCTTAAAACATTTAGGAGGAGCTTTCTTGATTAAATTAATTGCAACTGATATTGATGGCACATTTTTAAATGATCAAAATGAATATCCAGTTGAACGCTTTAATCGACAATTAAAGCAAATGCAGCAGCTTGGTATTCATTTTGTCGTGGCAAGTGGTAATCAATACCGCCATCTACAAGATATTTTTAAAGAAAAATCGCCGGTTAACACCTTTATTTCCGAAAATGGTGGTCTTATTATGCACCGTAATCAGGTGATTGACGCTGAGCCGTTACCACAGCCGCAATTAAGGCTGGTGCTTCGGCGCCTAACGCATGATCCTGCGTTCGCGGATAGTTCGATTAATTTATCTGGCCGTAATGGCAACTACATGGAAAAGGGCGATCGTCTAAGCGATGATCCTGAGATGCAGTATTACTTCAGTAATATCAAATTTGTTTCGGATTTGGCCGCCGTTCAAGATGAAATATATAAAGTGAATTTGATTAGTGAACACGCCAAGGTGGCACCGAATGCACGTTATTTAACGCAGATTTTACCGACCGACTTTCAGGCAACACCAAGTGGCTTTGGCAGTATTGATATTATTCCGACGGTGGTTAATAAAGGAACGGCGCTGGCATTGCTAGAAGACTATTGGCAGTTGAATCCTGATCAGGTGATGGCCTTTGGTGATAATTTAAATGACGCGGAAATGTTACAACACGCTCACTATGGTTACGCGATGAAAAACGCACGACCAGAATTAAAAGCCCAAACTAGTTTTGTGACTAATTTAGATAATAATTCCGCAGGGGTATTTGACATCATCGATCAAGTTTTATCGCGGGTAAATGAATAAAAAATGAGGTTACGACAAAAAGTGAATTTTGTCGTAACCTCATTTTTAGTGGCACTTGTTATAAGAGTTCAAAACGTTAGGCTACAAGGCCAAGCGTTTGAAGAATTAAATAAATGTTTAGAAGAATCAAGATAATGGCGATTATCCAAGCAGTCCATTTAACCCAGGGACGGTTGGCGAAAGGACCCATTAGTTCTTTATTACTCGTGAACATAACTAGGGGAACCATCGCAAATGGTAGCGCAACACTAAGGAAAACCTGCGAGAAAGTTAAGAGGTTTTCAATTTTAGCTTCATTACCATGATAGTAAATTGCAAAAATTAAAACTGGTGTAATTGAAAGTAGTCGCGTGAGTAAACGTTGGGCCCACAGTGGCATTTTCAAGTGAATGAAGCCTTCCATAATAATTTGTCCAGAAAGTGTACCAGTAATCGTTGAACTTTGCCCCGAAGATAACAACGCAACGGCGAATAACATACTGAGTACAGGGCTGGCAATGGCACCAACAATCTTTTTATCGCCAAGTGCGTGATATAGATCAACGAAACGTCCAAGATCACTGTGTGTGCCGTAGAATAAAGCAGCACCCAAGATCAAGAGCAAACAGTTAACAACGAAAGCGACGGTTAGTTGAATATTTGAATCAGCAACCGTGAAACGAATTGATTTAGCAACGTGTTTTTCGTTTTTACGGTCAATGTGCCGTGTTTGCGAAATTGACGAACCAAGGTATAAGTTATGCGGCATAACTGTCGCTCCAACAATACCAAGTGCTAAATACAACATTGATTTATTCGTTACAATCTGAGTGGTTGGTATAAAGCCACGGAAGATTTCGGGAACGTTTGGCTGAGCTAGAATAACTTCATATAAGAAAACAAAGAGAATAACTGCAACTAATGTCGCAACGATGGCCTCGATTTTGCGGAAGCCCATTTTCATTAATAATAGCAAGATTAGAACGTCAAAACCTGTGATGATAATACCAACGATCAGTGGGAAGCCAAAGAGTAATTCTAGAGCAATCGCCGACCCAATGATCTCCGCAATATCAGTTGCCATAATGGCTAGTTCAGTAATGATCCAAAGTATAATTCCAACTGATTTTGAAGTTCGTTCACGGGTTAACTGAGCAAGATCACGCCCAGTTACAATGCCTAAACGAGCAGCCATTGCCTGTAACAACATGGCAATTAAACTGGAAAGTAAAATGACACTGATCAATACGTACTTGAATTGCGCACCACCGGCGATTGATGTAATCCAGTTACCTGGATCCATATAACCAACAGCGACTAGCGCACCAGGTCCTGTGTAAGCGAGTAAAGTTCGCCAGTAACCTGCATTTTCCGGGACATCAATACTCCCATTAACCTCAGATAAAGATTGCTGATTTGAACTAGTTGAATCAAAAATCTTCTCGTGTTTCTTCGATTCAGTTGATGTCGATTTTCCTTTATTTTTCAAAATGTTTCCCTCTTTTCTATTGGCTTAGAATTGAGTGCCTTCTTCTAGGCCTTCAATCGAAAGTAAGTAATTGATTACTCACTTACTGCGACTATTATAATAAGCTTTTTTTGAAAAAAGTCAATAGTCATTGGATTAAAGTTAACCATACCTAAGTTTTTTTTGAAGGATTACAGCTTAATATAAACGAAGTAAATTCAAGCTTGTGTTTAGGTTTGATTAAACTTAACATAGACTTTACAGATAGGTTGTATTTGGAAAAGTAAATTCCTGTGGCCAATCCTTGGAATCTAAACGCTTTGCCAAACACTTCCAGCTTAAGGAGTTGTGAAAATGATTAAGTTATTAATCCTAGGTCTACTGGCCCAAAATGGTATCAGTTATCCGTACGAATTATTGCAATTAGTTAAGAAGCGCCACTACGATGCGTTTATTACAGTAACTAAGGGTTCGTTTTATTATAATGTAGACGCATTAGAAGCGGCTGGTGATATCGAAGTTGTTGCTTACTCGCCGACTAAAAATGCCTTTGTCAGTAAAACAAGCTACCAGATTACAGCACAGGGTAAACAAACCTTTGCGTCCTTAAGCGTCCAGTATTTGAAACAACCAGACAAGGGCCAATCACCATCAAAGGTTGGCTTGCTATTTGCCGACCAAATTGAACCAACAGTTTTGCAAGCGGCACTCACGCAACATATTAGTCAATTGAAGGCTGATTGTTCGGTACTAGCAGTTGCAATTAAAGAGGCTCCGACGGCTGGTTTGGCTGCAGAATTATTAACGCACAAATTACAGGTGCAACAGGCGGAAATCAGTTGGTACCAGAACATAAAAGAAAAAGTTAGTAAATAAATTTAAATATGTAAAGGCTAACAATACCAAGCATTGTTTTAGTCGATTTAAAAAGGAATGTATAGAAAAAGGGTTCAACCGTGATCTACTTTTGGTTGAACTCTTTTTTAAATTAACTAAATTAAATTTTTAATACCAAGCAGGTTTGGCACCATCGGTATTTGCTTTGTTAACGCCGATTGAGTGGTGAACCTCTTGCGTTGGATCTTGAGCTAATTTAACGACAAGGTCGGCAATACTCTTCCGGGATACTTCAGTACCTTTAAATGGCTCACCTTTTTGAGTTAATTCATAGTCGATTTCATCTGTGTTAGTTAACCAGGCTGGGCGAACGATTGTGTAATCTAGATCGGAAGCCTCAATGACTTTAGCCGCGGCGGCGTAGGTTTCGAGGTAACCACCGTCAAGCATTTGGTGGTTCCATTGGCCAAATTTACCCGGAACTTCATCGTAAATACCGAGTGTCGAAATCCAAATTAGTCGTTTAACGTTGGCGGCATCCATTGCCTTAACGACGCTTTTGGCCTGAGCTTCAATATTGCCACCAGCAAGGTTGGCGTAAACAACGTCTTGGCCTTTTACGGCTGCACTTAATTTGGTTTCATCAATGGTATCACCGTCGATTAGCTTTTCACGTTGTTCATCAGTGGCTGTTAAACGGTTGGCACGACGCAAATAGAGGGTCAACTTGTCATCAGTACGATCTAAAAATAATTGGGTTGCTAAACGTGCAATTTTACCTGCGGCACCTAAAATTAAAACGTTACTCATAAAAAAACTTCCCTTCAATTTGATTTCAAATTAACTGTAATACTAAAAGTTACATTATGCAACCGAAGACACTTTTTTACTTATTCGAATAATAGTTGTCGCTGCAGCACAAAAAATTTACGTATTTTCTGACAATCCGATTAATAATGGAATAAATGAAAAATTTCTGTTTAACAGGTATAATTAAATTAGAATTAGCTTTGAAAGTGGGGAGAAAATTTTGCGCGAAGATTTTAATGAAGTGGTCAAGTCAATTGCAGTTTCAGATATTCGACAGTTTGATAATGAAGTTAGCCAGATTCCTGGAATGTTGAAACTAACGTTAGGTGAACCAGATTTTAATACACCTGAACACGTTAAGCAGGCCGGAATTAAGGCAATTGAAAATAATGAATCACATTATACGCCTAATCCAGGCACGCCAGAATTACGCCAGGCGGCCGCTGAATACTATAATGCTAAATTTAAATTGCATTATTCAGGCAAAAATGTGATTACAACGGTGGGGGCAACTGAAGGCATTGCGGCGGTATTACAGACGTTGTTGAATCCTGATGATGTTGTTTTGATCCCAACACCAATTTTTCCAATTTATATCCCTGATACCCAGCTCAATCATGCTACACCTGTTTTCATTGATACTAGCGCGGATGGTTTTGTTTTAACCCCGCAGCGTCTGGAAGCGGCGATTCAGGCCCAAGGGAATAAAACCGTTAAGGCGTTAGTTTTAAATTATCCAAGTAATCCGACTGGCGTTACTTATAGTTCAGCGGAGTTAGCAGAGCTGGCTAAGGTGATTAAGGCTCACCAACTTTGGGTGCTGAGTGACGAAATTTATGGTGAATTATCTTATTCAGAACCGCACACATCATTAGCCAGTTACATTCCTGACCAAGTTATTATGGTGAATGGCCTTTCTAAATCACACGCCATGACTGGCTGGCGTTTAGGCTTTGTGCTAGCGCCAACTAGTTTTGTTGAACAGATGGTTAAGGCACATCAGTACATGGTAACAGCGCCAACGACAATGGTGCAGGCAGCTGCTTTAGAGGCCGTTAAACATGGCCAGGGTGATAGTGCCATTATGGCCGTAGAATATAAGAAACGGCGTGATTATTTGATCTCTGCGTTGCAACCATTAGGCTTTAAAATGGCACGACCAGATGGCGCCTTTTATTTGTTCGCTAAAATTCCCGCTAGTTGTCCGCAAAAGTCCTGGGACTTTGTTCGCGATTTGGCCAAAACCGAAAAATTAGCACTCATTCCCGGAATTTCCTTTGGCCCAGGTGGAGAAGGCTACGTTCGAATTAGTTATGCTGCTAGTATGGAAAATCTACAAAAAGCAGTTACTAAGCTACAGGCTTACGTTGCAAAACACTAGTAAAAGTAGGCTGTAGGTGGCACATCACACAGAAGCCGTGTGCGCTTTAAAATGCATCTTAAAATTGGCCCTAAATTCAGTTAATCCAACTGAATTTAGGGCCAATTTAAGTTGTTTATTTTTTAATTTAGATGATATTTACGATCGTAGGCGGCGACTGTTCTAACCGTGAAATCATTGGTGTAGTAACTGGTTGCGTTGTTTTCTTGGTCAACTTGAACTAAATGATTAGTGAAACTGTTCAGAAAGTGACTGATTAAGTGATGAATTTGAAGTTGTTCATCATGATAATCTGGTTCGATTGCCGCATCATCATCCTTTTTAAAACATTTACGCAGGATTTCCTCGGTAATATCAGTGAATAGCTGCGAATCGGGTTGGGTTTCATCGCTGCTTTCAGCAAGAAAAAACTGACCTTTCTCGGTTAATTGCCGGCGATATTCAATGCTGACACGATCAAAAATAATTTCTTCAGCGAGCGTGTACTGCTCGTCAGTTAATAAATTTAGCATTCGTAGGCCTCCTTCCGCCTACTTTCATCATAGCATGCTTTAATCACGGGGTTCAATTTTAGTGGTTAGACCTTACGGAAACGACGCATACCCCGAATATTAAGCCAGAAATACTTCGATTCGTAATCAAATTGTTAGTGCAATGCAGGCAGTTTTAACCAACCAATACGCAGCTAGTGTTAAAGCCCTGCAGCAAAAAAACTTAATTGTGAATTGGCCAATTAAGTTGATTTTCCAGTATACAATTTCAATTGTAGGTGGTTATTTAGTTAAACAAATAACTTTTCCAAAGCTGGTTAATTCTCCAGAAGAGGAAGCGCCACAGGTCATTCACTTTTTAGAAAAGGGCCTAGCGCCAGAATAAAGTTTGGGACTCTGGTTAACGCGTCATACTGCTGATTTTGATTATCCGAGACGGAATTAATTGAGATTGTGAGTTGACGAACAACCTAAAATACGTTAAAGTGACGTGAACTAAAAATAAGATCAGACAGGGAGCTGAACTTTTTAATGACAACTTTAAAAACAGCTTTAGCAGGGTACGAGTTTGATAATTGCATGATGAACGCAGCGGGAATTCGGTGCGCAACGGTGACTGATTTAGCCGGTTTGCGGGATTCACGAGCAGGTTCGTTAGTTACTAAAAGTGCAACGCCACAACCCCGTGATGGTAATCCAGAACCTCGGATGCGCGGCCTACAATATGGCTGTATTAATTCAATGGGGCTACCAAATCACGGTTTTGACTACTACTTGAACTTTTTGTTGGCAGAGCAGAAGAGCCATCCCCAGCAAACGAATTTTATGTCAATTGCTGGTACCACGCTTGAAGATGATTTGAACATGTTAAAGCAGATTCAGGAATCTGAATTTGCCGGATTAACGGAATTAAACCTTTCGTGTCCTAATGTACCGGGCAAGCCCCAAGTAGGCTATGATTTTGATGCAGTAGAACGCTATTTAACAGCGGCTTTTGCTTTCTTTAAAAAGCCACTAGGTGTTAAGCTACCACCTTACTTTGACTTGATGCACTTTGATCAAGTTACCGCGATTTTGAACCAATATCCACTCGCTTTCGTTAATTCGATTAACAGCGTTGGCAATGGGCTGATGATCGATCCAGAGTCGGAGACCGTTTTAATTAAGCCTAAAGGCGGTTTTGGTGGAATTGGTGGTGCTTACATCAAGCCAACTGCCTTGGCCAATGTTCGAGCTTTGGCCCAGCGCTTGAATCCTGAGATAGCGATTATCGGGACTGGTGGCGTGCAGAGTGGGATGGACATTTTTGAACATATTTTGTGCGGTGCCAGCATGGTTCAAGTAGGCACTCAACTTGGCTTTGAAGGGTCAAAAATTTTCAACCGCTTAAGCCAGGAATTAACACGAATTATGGCAGCAAAAGGATACGACAGTATTGCTGATTTTCGTGGTAAATTAAAAACTTTATAATAATAATTGCGGGAGTGGGACAAAAGTCGATTTTGGGTTCACTGTGTAACGTAAGCTGATCCAATAACCGTACTATGGTTATTGAATTAGCTGTAGTTAGACACGTGAACCCAGACTTTTGGCGCACGTTCTAGAGCAATGTTCGGAAACAAGAAAGGGCTAGGACTTTTTGTCCCAGCTTTTTTTGCACAATTTTTGTCTGATTGAGCGTTAGTTTGAATAGGCAGATCGTGTAAGTAAAATTAGTAGGCAATTTTGAAAAGTCATGCTAGAATGCTAATGTAAGCGAATACAAAAAAGGAGACATAATCATGGCCTATAATAAAGTGACTGAAGTAGACGTTGCGGCATTAACCAAGATTGTTGGTGCTGATCGCGTTATTTATCCAGCGACGGTTCATTATGATCACGATCAAATGAAATCTGTCCGTAGTTTGCCTGATGTTGCGGTTCAACCAATAAATGATAATGAGGTTGCAAGGATCATGGCGTATGCCAATGAGCATACAATTCCAGTAACAGTTCGGGGAAACGCAACCGGTTTGATGGGTGCTAATGTTGCAATTGAACACGGAATTGCACTTGATATGATAAAAATGAATCAAGTACTTGAATACGATCCAGAGAATTTAACAATAACGGTTCAAAATGGCTTACGAATACGTGATATTAACGAATATTTGGCGGATAAACCGTTTATTTATGTACCGGCTCCAGCAATGAAGTGGGCAACTATTGGCGGCAATGCGAGCACTAATGCCGGTGGGATGCGGGCAGTTAAATATGGCACAACCCGCGATTATGTACGGGGAATAAAAGTCATTTTAGCCGATGGTACGAGTCTGCAACTAGGCGGAAAAACGGTGAAAAATAGCTCTGGTTATGATCTGAAAGATCTTATTGTGGGCAGTGAAGGAACTTTGGCCGTAATAACCGAACTTATTTTACGCCTAATTCCGCGGCCAGTAATTACGATTGATGTTTTATTGCCATTTGATTCGGTTGAGGCAGCGATTAAGGTTGTTCCTAAATTTCTAGAGGCCGGGATTGTACCAACGGGAATTGAATTCTTTGGTAGCCGTGAAATAGGTTATTGGGAAAAGTATGCCAAAAAGCAGTTTGTTGATCACAGTGGTGGCGGCTATCTGTTATTAACGTTTGACGGTAGTAATAAAGACGCCGTTCAAGCCGACTACGAGCGAGCACTTGAAATTGCCAAAAATGCTGGTGCAAAGGCGCCAGTTTTAATGAATACGGCGGATCAAGCGGCATTAGTGTGGGAGGCGCGGAATCAATTATTGACGGCAATTCAGGCGACTACGCCGGCAATGGATGAGGTTGATATTGTCGTGCCTCGTAGTAAAATTGCGGCCGTTTTGGAACAAGTGCACCAGATAGAAGAGACCGATCAGGTTCGGATGCCTAATTTTGGGCACGCTGGTGATGGTAACTTGCATATTTATATTTGTCAGGATAATTATTCGGCGGCCGATTTTGCGGTTAAAGTAGATATTGTCATTCGAAAATTATATCAGGTTGCGAAGAATATTGGTGGTGAGATGTCCGGCGAGCACGGTATTGGTTATGCGCGGGAACCGTATTTTGCCGCATTTTATGGTACTGATCGAGTTGCCTTATTGGATCGAATTAAGGATGCCTTTGATCCTAAACATATTTTGAATCCAGATAAGGTTTTCCCTGTTAAAGGAGAGAATGATCGGCCTGATCGCCCATTGGAACTAAAAAAATAAACGTAAAAATGACACAATTAAGTTAGTGCTCGACAAAAGTGTTGTCGCAAAGGAAAGCAATTATCCTTTGGGCAACACTTTTTTGGACTGCTTTTTTATCTACTGATTGGTACTTGTTCAGGGAAAGGAGCAGTTTATACTAGGGAGTAACTTACGGTAATGGGACACGGATCTAACACTTTGAGCCGTCTTAAGTCTTGCAACTAAGGGGTCACTGGCTAATGATTTGCCGTTTTGCCGAAGTGTACCTTAAATCAGCTATTTGTTTGTTTAAAAAAGGGGGAGTTGTCCGTGCAACACGATCATTTACGTTTAGTCACACAGGCGGCAATGTTTGCCGCCATTGATTATATTCTTGCAATGTTTCAATTTCACGTGCCATCACCAGTAGGACATCCGTTTGTGGACCTTGGTTTTACTTTTGTGGCACTTGGAACGTTATTCTTGGGTTGGCGCTATGCCATGTTAGCTGGTGCAATTGGGCTTGGTCTTTTTGATTTAATGAATGGGTACGCCAATCACGCCTATCTTACCGTTTTAGAAGTAGTTTTGTTAGTTGGTGTCGTTGCACTTGCCTTTAAATTAATGCACCATCAATTAACTTCGGGTACGATTGTAAGCCTTGGTATTATTGCTGGTTTGACCAAAATGGTAACTGGCTTTATTCGTTATTTTATTGAAAGTAGTGTTGATCTAGGATTGCCGCCAATGCGCGCCTCTATTCAAGCATTAGTGGGAATGCCCGCCGATATCTTAACGGGTATTTTGATGTTTTTCACCGTTCCGTTATTCTTTTTTGTCTTACAACGAGTGACCCGGCAAGTTCATTGGTATAGTTGGCAATAATTTTTATCAAATGACTTGACTAGGTGAATTGGAATGACTTTAATGGAAGTGGAAACAAAGTAATTTTAGAAGCTTAGTGGGAAAATAAAAATTACTAGCCGTTTCTGAAATACTTTACGGATGAGCTAAAAATAGGAGGTTGAGTATGACACAATTAACTAAATTAACGGATACTTATACATTAAATAACGGAACGCAAATTCCAATTGTCGGATTTGGTACTTGGCAGACGCCAGATGGTGATGTTGCCCGTCAATCGGTTAAAACTGCTATTGCGGCCGGTTATCGCCACATTGATACAGCCTTTGCTTATGGTAACGA
This sequence comes from Loigolactobacillus iwatensis, assembly GCF_003950295.1. Lineage (GTDB taxonomy): Bacteria > Bacillota > Bacilli > Lactobacillales > Lactobacillaceae > Loigolactobacillus > Loigolactobacillus iwatensis. Next base: position 14,228 of record NZ_RHNP01000027.1, on the reverse strand, counting down.
GAAGAGTGTTGGCGCTGGTATTCGTGAAAGTGGCATTAAGCGCGAAAATTTATGGGTAACGACTAAGCTAACGAACGATGTCCATGGTTACGACAAAACTAAGGCTGCTATTGAGACATCGTTGCAAAATCTTGGTTTAGATTATTTAGATTTATACTTAATTCACTGGCCAAATCCAATTGCATCCCGTGCTAATTGGGAGGCGGATAATGCTGGTTCATGGCGTGCTATGGAAGAAGCACAAAAGGCTGGTAAATTACGCGCAATCGGCGTTTCTAATTTCCGACCTAAACACATTGATGCACTTCTGAAGACAGCAACGGTTGTTCCCCAAGTTAACCAAATTTTCTTAAATCCAAGTGATCTTGAGCCTGAGGTTGTTGCTTATAATAACGCACATCACATTTTATCTGAGGCGTACAGCCCACTTGGCACTGGTAAGATATTTACCGTGCCCGAATTAAAGGAACTAGCAGAAAAATATGCTAAAAGTGTTGCTCAATTAGTTCTACGGTGGTCATTACAACACGGATTTTTGCCGTTACCTAAATCCGTTCACGCTGATCGAATTGAAGCAAATACAAAGTTATTTGATTTCGAAATTACTGCTGCCGATATGCAAAAAATTGACGGTTTACGTGGCGTTGCCGGCTTAGCGGCCGATCCAGATACAACAACATTTTAATTTGATTGGGAAATGTTTGAAAAAGGCGCAGGAAGTTGCTTTTTTAAGGCACAAAAACATTTGGTTGAAATACTAAAGAAAGATCTTATGGAAAACTATAAAAAGACGTGGTACCAGAATTAATCTTAATCCTGGTACCACGTCTTTTTTCATTGCCAATTTAGGCTATTTCTTTAAATTTTTTTCAACAAAGTCTTTAACCTTAGCATCATCCTGGCCATCAACATATGGTTTCATTTCTGTTAATGACTTTTCAGTATCATGGTTATTATTTTCCATGAAGTAATTCCAAACTGCATCACGAACGGGAATCGTATCCTTACTCCAGTCAAATGCTTCATTCATTTTCTTATCTAGAATTTTAGGTTCTGTAACTTCTTCTGCCATAGTGATAACCTCCGTATAATTATTTTTTCTTTCCTACAACTTCATTGTAGTCCTTTTTTCGTAAATGGTAAGTAATTCGCTTTTTTAGAAAAATAGGTGGCGAGCATTTTACTTGCACTAATCGGGTAACTATGGTTAACTATACAAGTTGGTTTAAAACAACAACCCATGTTTTATCGGAACACCAACACTTCCAGTAGTTAGATAAGAAAGGAAGTGTGACTTATCAAGCAACAAGATTTGCAAAGTAAGGTACACAGCAATCCTGATTGGCGCTCCAAATCAGCAATCAGTGATTACTTAAATAATTTTATTGTTGTGCTGAAGCGAGAACAGGCACAACGTTCAAAACAAAATTAATTTATTGGTAGTCCTTAATCCCATTATAGTGGGATTTAGTGGGCTACCTTTTTAATTAGTTCAATATAATTAGCAAAATTAGTTGCTTTTTATCGGATTAGTTGTTAAGCTAGACTCATGTATTTAATAATGATGACTTTAAAGAGCGCCAAGTTCCATTAAGTGCAATCCTCTTTAGTTTCACTTGATAAATGCAAAATTTTTGTGCAAAAGCACTGGAGGTTTCACTTATGGAACATGGTACAGTAAAATGGTTTAACGCAGACAAAGGTTACGGTTTTATCACAGCTGATAGTGGTACAGATGTATTCGTACATTTCTCAGCTATCCAAGGCGACGGCTACAAGTCATTAGACGAAGGCCAGAGCGTTAACTTTGATATCGAACAAAGCGACCGTGGACCACAAGCTTCAAACGTTACTAAGAACTAATTATAGTTATTAAGTAACTTGAAAGGGTTGTTACTCATTTATTTGAGTGACAACCCTTTTTTTATTTCTGGTATAATGAAGATGGTTTAAAATTTGAATAGGTCAAAAAGTTTTCCAGATAAGTGTTTCATGAATTTTTGAATCTGAGAATATGATGACGCTAAAAATAGGGTTCAAAAAATGTATTTGAATTTTTGTTAAGATTAATAATTGACACTTTTAAATTACAGACGTAAACTTACTTAACGATTTATGCTTATTTGAAAGGGAGGGTGAGTTATGGAAGTTAAAGCGCAAATGGAGATTAGTGATGCTGAATGGGAAGTAATGCGCGTCATTTGGACGCTTGGTTCGGCAACAAGTCATACCGTCATTGAGGCCTTATCCGAAAAGATGGGTTGGAAGGCGGCTACGACTAAAACACTATTAGGGCGTTTAATGAAAAAAGGAGCCTTAACGGCCAAAAAGAATGGCCGAGCCTTCACCTATTTCCCTGAAATTCCGGAGCAAGAGGCAATGGACGTTGCAACCATTTCCTTGTTTGATCATTTATGTCAGATGCGTGCGGGGGCGACACTAACTGCCTTAGCAGATCATGTGAGCTTAAGTCAGACCGACATCGCTAATTTACAAAAATTATTAACTGAAAAAGCTAAAACAGCACCAGAAAAAGTTTCGTGTAATTGTTTACCAGACGATTGTCATTGCCAATGATTTAGTGCAGTTTTACCAATTGTCTGGTTTACTTTTTTTCAAAATTCACTAGGCCAAGCAAGTCAATTAAGGGTAGTTAGATCAAACTCTTTTTGTTGATTTGCTTGGCTTTTTGTATTTTAAAGCGAATAAGTTGAGTTGTTCAATTTTCCTTTGTTACGATGAAGTAAAGGCGAAAGTTACCTAAACCAAGTAGTTTAACTTGACACTTTTACCCCAAGGATGTAATCTATGTTTGTGGTTTACAAATGTAAACGTAATAAGAATTGTTTATTGAAAAGTAACTAAGGGGGAAACAACGATGACTGACGATAAAATGGCGATGTCGATGAAGGATGATCATTCGGATGATATGATGATGCACGGTGGGCACATGATGCACATGGGAAATCTTCGCCGCAAGTTTTGGATTTCACTGGTACTGACTATTCCGATGCTACTAATGTCCGACATGATGGGAATGAAATTACCCTTCCAAATCACGTTTCCGGGCTCTGATTGGGTAGTGGCCGCACTTGGCACAATCCTCTTCATTTATGGTGGTGCACCGTTTTTCTCAGGAGCCAAAGGTGAATTGCAAGAACATAAGCCTGCTATGATGACCTTGATTACGATGGGAATAGGTGTTGCTTACGTTTATAGTATTTACGCTGTGATCGCAAATAATATTTTTCAAGTTCAGCCGCAGGTTACTAATTTTTTCTGGGAACTCGCTACTTTGATTGATATCATGTTACTGGGCCATTGGATTGAAATGAACGCTGTCATGAGTGCCGGTTCAGCGGTTGATAATTTGGCAAAATTATTACCTAGTACAGCACATAAATTGGTTTCTGGTAAAGTTCAGGACGTTGCGATTAGTGACTTAGTTAAGGGCGACCAGCTTCAAGTCAAGGCTGGTGAAAAGATTCCTGCCGATGGCAATCTAATTAGTGGTGAAACCAGCGTAAACGAATCAATGGTGACTGGTGAAGCACGTCAGGTTACGAAAAAGAATCAGGAAAAGGTTGTTGGTGGTTCGGTAAACGGCGATGGTACGTTTGAAATGACGGTTACTGGCACCGGAGATTCTGGTTATTTGGCCCAAGTGATGAAATTGGTTAGTGACGCACAACAATCTAAATCTAGCCAAGAAAATATGGCAGACCGTGTTGCTGGCTATCTATTCTATGCCGCCTTATTTGTTGGAATTTTAGCGTTTTTCATTTGGCTCTTTGTTGATAACCTAGCGATGGCACTACCAATTGCCGTAACGGTCTTTATTATTGCCTGCCCTCACGCATTAGGACTTGCGATTCCGCTGGTTGTTGCGCGAAGCACGTCGATTGCGGCTAGCAACGGTTTATTGATTCGAAACCGCGACGCTATGGAACAAGTGAAAGGGCTCCGTTACACGTTAATGGATAAAACTGGAACGCTTACAGAAGGTGATTTCAAAGTTGCCGCTTTTAAGAGTTTAGTACCAGAAAAAAATGACGAGAAGATTTTAGCGTTGTTTGCTGCTTTAGAAAATGGTTCTAGTCACCCATTGGCTGTTGGTATTTTGAATGCGGCAAAGCAAAAAAAGCTTTCATTGCCGCAGGCTAGTGACGTTAAACAGTTGACTGGTGTTGGTTTACAAGGTGTTATTGATAAAACAACTTACCAAATTGTCTCTGGTGCTTACTTGGATAAACAGCAGATAAGCTATGATCGGAAGGCGTTTAGCAAATTGGCCTCCGCCGGTAATTCGGTTAGTTTCCTATTAAAAGAAAAAAATGTTTTAGGTTACGTTGCGCAAGGTGACAAAATTAAATCAGCGGCTAAAAATTTGATTGCTAGTTTAAAAGAACAAAATATTACACCAGTGATGTTGACTGGTGATAATGAAGAAACCGCAAAAAAAGTGGCCCGACAATTGGGTATTACCGAGTATCAGGCTCAGCTATTGCCTGAAGATAAGGAAAGACTTGTTCGGCGTTATCAGAAAAAAGGAAAAGTCATGATGGTTGGCGATGGTATCAACGATGCACCGAGTCTAGCGCGGGCTGATATTGGAGTTGCAATTGGTTCGGGAACGGACGTTGCAATTGATTCCGCCGATGTTGTTTTAGTCAAAAGTGACCCCAATGATGTCGTTGAGTTTCTTGAGTTGGCGCGCAAAACAACGCGGAAAATGACGCAAAATCTCTGGTGGGGAGCCGGCTACAATATTTTGGCGATTCCATTGGCGGCCGGTATATTGGCACCAATCGGTTTTATTTTAGATCCGATGGTGGGGGCTGTTCTAATGTCATTAAGTACGGTTATTGTTGCAATCAACGCACTGACGTTACACGTTCGAAGGGAAAAAACTGAATAGAGATTGTTTGAAAATAGATGGACCAAGATAAGTGATTTCAGCGATTGCTTATCTTGGTCTATTTTATTGCGCTAGGTCGCTATTTAAGATGCTATACTGAAATTAATAATTTGTGGCGGCTAGGTTTCTTACTATAAGAAGTAAAATATATGTGGTGTGACTTTAGTTAATGCGAAAGTGGTTACTTAATAACCGGTAAACCGTTATTTATTGGTGTAAAGGAGAATTTACCGTGGATGAAGAGGAAGAAGAGGTAGCTGCTTTTTGGGATGACTTTGCGGACAGTTATATTGCAGCCCAGCGTGAATCGCAGGTACCAATTGTGCGGGATGTTATTCAAACGTTGCAGTCCCAATTGACCGATCAAATTATCTTAGATGTTGCCGCTGGTGCCGGGCGCTTTGCGTTACCTTTTGCTAGTAGTGCTAAAAAAGTTATTTTAAGCGATATTTCCAAAAATATGTTGGCTTATGCTGACCAAGTGGCGACAAAACAGCAGTTAACCAAGCTTAGTTTTCGGCATGAGGCTTGGTCTAATTTAAAGCAAAAGCGGGAACTCGCGGACGTTGTCTTTGTAAATATGGCCCCTTTTCTAAAGGCTGATGATCTAGCGGCTTTAACTAAACTTGCACGAAAAACGGTTGTTATCAGTCGTGTGATTCAACAAAAAGACGTTTTACTGGATTATTTATTGGAAGGAATCAGCGATCCATCTGATGAACAAAGGTTAATGGCAACGTACGAAAAATGGTTGAACGATAACAAAATTGATTACCAGCAACAGATTTTTCATTACGCAGTTCATGAACAAGTTGGGCGGCAAGAAATTTGGAATAGTCTGGTTGACGAGCTTAATTTTAAACAGCAACAACTGGTATTGCGACGCTTAGATCAGTGTTTTAAAGGGAAAACAGTATTTGAAAATACACGTTATTATGATTTTAAATTAATTTGGTGGCGAAGGATTAGATGAATTATTTAGAGCTCAGTACGGCTATTTTATTAATTAATCGGCAAATTGAAGGGCAGTTGAGCCTTTTTTTGCAGCAAAAAAAATTACCATTGACGCTACCAGAATTAAACCTAATATTATTAGTTGGGCAAACGGCGACCGTTAATCAACACACTATTGCACAAAAAATGCTTTTGGCAGACGATGAAATAACGCGAATGGTACGTAAGCTAATTAAATTGGCCTACCTTACTCGTGAGCAGGATACGGTGGATCATCGGAAAAAGCTGCTTAATCTAAGCACTAACGGTCAAAAAATCTTGGTAGCGGCGCAGCGTAAACTTCAGGATTGGTGGCAGCAGCAACCAGCGAATTTATTAAATGAGGAGCTAGCTGCCAAACTTAAATTATTAGCAAAAAACGACTAAGTGATGTAGTCGTTTTTATTGATTAAAAGAATAAAATCGGCTAATTTTTCATTTATTTTGCACTAAAAAAAGTTTTTTTCATCTTTTTTCAGCAAATTCAGGGAAAAAAGGGTGGAAAATATCAATTTTGTAATTTTTGTGTACATACGTTCGTACTTAGGTAAGTGCAGGAAAGTTATCTTTTACTGGTTTTTTATATTGCAAAACATGTCAATGATATGACAGTGTTGCGAAATCATTGACTTTTGTAACGCTCTAGGTATTTGTTTGTTACACCGAGTTGCTATACTAGGTCTCGTTGAATGTGATGGAAACAAATTAGCGCATTCTACTAAGAAGAAAGTTAGACAAAACAAACAAATCCCATTTAGGAGTGATTCTTATTTTATTAAGTAAACGTATCAAAATGTTATTAGTTACAACTGCTGGTGCCGCTGGTTTATTAGTTGGTGGCGTTCAGGCTGCAAATGCCGCAACAGTTACAGCACAACAAGGAGACACGGTTGCCAAGCTAGCTACAAAATACGGCTCAACCGTTGATGCCATTGAAAAAACTAATGGTATTAGCTCGACAACGCATTTGATCTATGCTGGTCATCAATATAATATTCCTGATGGTACAACACAATCTACTGCGTCAGCGCAGACAACTGCTGCAACACAACAAACAACTCCTGTACAGCAGGCACAACCTGTTCAACAGCAGCAAACTGTAGCGGCGCCGGTTCAGAAACAGGCACCAGTACAACAAACACAGACACAACCAACAAGTCAAGCAACGACTAGTCAAAGTCAGGCTCAAGCGACGACTAACCAAAGTCAGACTCAGACAACAAGTCAGGCACCAGCAGCGACTAGTCAAAGCCAGGCAACTACTCAGACAAGTACAGCTAGTTCATCTGAAGATGCCGCAAAGGCTTGGATTGCTAACAAAGAATCTGGTGGTTCATACTCAGCAACTAATGGCCAGTACATTGGTAAATATCAATTAAGTTCTTCATACTTAAATGGTGATTACTCTGCCGCTAACCAGGATCGTGTCGCTAATCAATATGTGACTTCACGCTATGGCTCATGGACTGCCGCCCAAGCTTATTGGCAAGCTAACGGTTCATACTAGAAAGACAATTTGAAAGATTAAATAACTAAATAAAAATAATTAGGAAGCGACCACAACAAAATTAATTTTGTTGTGGTCGCTTTTTTTGGATAAGTTACGAAAAATAATCAGGTTATTTTTTTATTATTCGTTAAATGATAATTTAGTGAAAATATAAGTAAGATTACTAGCTAAAATAATGAAAGCGCTTTATAATTCATTCATGATCTATTTTTGGGTAATATGTCAATAAAAGGAGGCCAACAATTATGGCACAAAATGTACAAAAGAAACAAGGCTCACGGGGAATGCTAATGTTAGTGATACTTTGGCTGGCTTACGTTCTATTCGCAATGAACTGGGTGACGGGGTCAACGTTAACGCCTGAAATTATTAAGGCATTTTTCAAGGGACCAGTATCGCCATTAACAATGCAAGTGGTAAATTATTCGATTACATTAGCGCGGGTTTTTGCAAATTTTTTGGCTGCGTTTATTCTAATTAAATTAGGACCAAAGCATGCTGTTACGACTGCGCTGGTTCTATTGATGTTTTCAATTGTCGCCGTGTGGATTCCAAATTATTGGGGCTACACCATTGCGCGGATGATTATGACTTTAGGTGGTTCGATGATTATTGTTTATATGAACCCAGTAGTAGCACGATACGTTCGAACGGACCGTAAAATCATTGCCAATGCACTGAATACGGTTTCGTATAATTTTGGGGCCTTCGTGGTTGCGCTGGCCTTTCTATTTGCCGGTAAATTTTTACGTTTGGATTGGCAGATCACATTAACTGTTTTGGCTTCGGTTAGTATTCTTTATTTACTGATCTGGCAATTAGGGGCCGTTAACTTTAACACAAAGCAAGACGTTGGGGCCGGTGAGCATGAAGAGGTTCATTATGGCTACCGGGATGCAATTCATGATCCTTTTGTTTGGCGCTATTCTTTAGGCTTTGGTGGTTTTCTCTTCCTTTATGTTTTATCGATTACCAGCCTACCTTCATTATTTGCAACTTATGCACCTCGGGTTAATGGCTCTTTGATTGAATTGATGGTGACTGGTTTTGGTATTTTAGGCACCGTAGTAGGAACCATGATTGGCCTAACTAATCACGCACGTAAACCAATTCTTTTTTGGACTGGTGTGTTAATGATTTTGGGCTCAGCAGCTACATTATTCTTTGCCGCAAAAGCACCAAATTTGGCCTACGTAGCAGCTGGTGCAACTGGCTTCATTATGTTCATTATGTATCCACTATATATGAATCTTCCGCATGAGATGCCTGGTATGTCACCAGAAAAATTAACGATCATATTTGGCATGTTCTGGGCAATTTCTTACTTCGTGTACACGATTCTTAATATTATTTGGAGTGTTATTCTAGGTAACCTGGGCTGGACTGCGGCAGGTGAGTTCTGGATTCTGGGTTCATTACTGTACCTAGTTTTTGTTCTGCAATTACCGGAAACTAAACCACATGAATTACCGAAGTCAATGATTAAACCAATTTAATCATTGCTAAGGAGGAATTGAAAGGCCAATTTTTAAAATATCGATTTAGGCCTACTTTTTGCACTTATTCTTGTTGAAAATGTTTGGTACTACAGAGAAATAGGGTGTCGTTGAAAACTAACTTTAATTAACGAAAAAGAGCTCCTCTTGGTTTTTGCAGTAACTAGTATTGAAGTTAATTACTAAAGTTTGTTATGATGAATAGGAAACTACGAGTGGCGGCACCGGTGGCGAGAGCTAACGGTGCTGCTTTTTTCGTTAAATGAAGTTGAAAGTGAGTGGGTATTTTGGTGGCACCAAAAAAGTTGCACCGTGTGGATACAACACACCTAGTTTTTATCTTGAAGGGGTTATTAGTTGGCGTTCTAACCGGAATTGTTGTTAGTTTGTTTCGTTTGTTTATCGAAAAATCATTGGCGGCGTGGACTTGGGCGTACTTACAAGCACAAAAACAACCGCTGATATTATTGGCCATACTGGCTGGGCTCATGTTAATGGCCGTTTTTATTGCTTGGTTGATTAAAGCGCAACCCCATATTATGGGATCAGGGATTCCTGAAGTTGAAGGCCAATTAGCCGGAGAGCTAGAAGTTCATTGGTGGTCAATTCTTTGGCGCAAGTTTATTGGTGGAATTTTGGGTATTGGTTCTGGTCTGTTTTTAGGTCGTGAAGGGCCCTCCATTCAGTTAGGCGCGGCGGTTGGCCAAGGGGTTGCCGAACGTTTTAAGGATGTTGGGATGCAGCGACGTGTTTTAATCGCGAGTGGTGCTGCTTCTGGACTAGCGGCAGCCTTTAACGCACCGATTGCGGGAACTTTATTTGTTTTGGAGGAGGTTTACCATAATTTTTCGCCTTTAGTGTGGATGAGTTCGCTGGCAGGGGCGATTGGTGCTAATTTTGTTACAACTAACTTTTTTGGATTAGTGCCCGTCTTACATATCACTTACGCCCATAGTTTTCCGCTGTCCTTATATTGGCATTTAATTTTACTGGGTTTGATTTTAGGTGGCCTGGGTTATTTTTACCAAGTTGTCTTACTAAAATTACCAGGTTGGTACGCGCGTTTTATTCGGTTACCGCGTTATTTAAACGGTCTGGTACCATTTATTCTCGTCATTCCAATTGGTTATTTTTGGCCGCGGACACTAGGTGGTGGTAATGGGGTTATCCTCACGATTGCAAAAGTTAACCCCAGTATTCGTATTTTAATTGGACTACTAATTCTTCGTTTTGTTTTTTCGATGATTTCGTACGGTTCTGGACTACCAGGAGGAATCTTTTTACCGATCCTAACGTTAGGTGCAATTATCGGCGCGCTTTACGGAACGATCATGTTTCACCTAGGTTTATTGCCTAAGGATGATATTTTGAACTTATTGATTTTTTCAATGGCAGGCTATTTTGCCGGTATCGGCAAAGCACCATTTACGGCCATTCTATTAATTACGGAAATGGTTGGCACCTTGCAGCACTTGATGCCGCTGGCTGTTGTTTCATTGACGGCGTACGTTGTCGTCGACCTATTAGGTGGTGCACCAATTTACGCTTCATTGTTAGAACGGATGAATTTAGGTAAAAAATTAAATGTTTTAAGTGGAAAGAATGATCGAGTAGAGGTTCCTATTTTTACAGACAGCCATTTTGCTGAGCAACAAGTTCGGGATATTAAGTGGCCGGATAATACCTTATTGATGGCGATTCGTCGCGGCGAACGAGAAATAATTCCCCGAGGTGATACAAGTATTCATTCTGGGGATACGTTAATTGTCTTAACGGACCATAATCAGCGAGCACATATTCGGCAAATGTTAACCATACTTGGTAAAAGCAAACCGATGAAGTAATCAATGGAATTGAAGGGTGGAGGAATTTTTTGGAAAAACAACTCGTTTTTGGACACCGAAGTCCGGATACTGATGCGATTGTTGCCGCAATCGGGCTCAGTTATTTAGAAAATCAGTTAGGTAAAAATACTGAGGCAGTTGCTTTAGGTGAACCAACCGCCGAAACACGCTTTGTTCTCGATTATTTTGGTGAAACGATGCCGCGAGTGATTACTAAGGCAGCAAGCGAGGTGGCAACGGTGATGTTGGTTGATCATAATGAGCGGCAACAAAGTGTTGCTGATATTGAGCAGCTTAAGGTGTCCGTAGTAGTTGATCATCATCGTCTTGCTAATTTTACATCGAATCAGCCGCTATATTATCGTGCTGAGCCAGTAGGATGTACCAGTACAATTCTATGGGAGTTATTTAAGGAATTAGACATTGAGGTTCCTGCCAAATTGGCTGGACTATTACTATCTGCCATTATTTCGGATACTTTACTGTTAAAGTCACCGACAACGACTCTGATTGATCGGCGGGCACTGGCCAATCTAGCCATAATTGCGCAAGTTGATCCAGCCTTTTATGGACCAAAAATGTTGCGTGCTGGGACACGAGTGGATACTAGGTCTGTTCACCAAATATTAGCTGCTGACACCAAAGATTTTATTATGGTTGGCCACCCGGTGAAAATTGCGAACGTTAACGTTGTGGCAGAGGCGGATATTTTTAAACGGCAGACTGCATTTGAACAAGAAATGCAACAAGAGGCGGATACTGGTTATGATTTAGTTATTTTAATGGTGACTAATATATTAATTGGCCAAGTTGAATTATTAGTGATTGGAAACCAAGCAAAGATAGTTGAAACGGCATTTAATAAAAAGTTGCGGCAAAATCGAATGCAACTACCAAATGTAGTGTCACGAAAAAAGCAAATTGTCCCAGCATTAATGGTTGCGTTTAAACATTAGAGCAATGGACCACAGAAAATATTTAGGGTCGCTTAGTATCTTTTTCCAAGGCCGTGTTTGAAAAAATTTGATTAGTATTTCCCGGGCCAATTTACGGTACCTGCAGGAATTCAAACGTTGTCCCAATAGTTTAACGTTAGCGCCTCAATTTTGAGTCACTCGCTAGAAAAAGAGTTGACTAATTAGCAAACAATATGCTAGATTTAATATATGAACAATTGAACATATATAAATATGATTGAGGTGTAAGAACATGCAAACGGGCCAAATGGCGTACAGCAAAGCATTTAAAATCGGTGTTTTTTTAAATTTACTTTTTATTATTATTGAAGTCGGCTATGGCGTTACTAGTAATTCGTTAGCGCTAATTGCTGATGCCGGGCATAATCTTAGTGACGTCCTTGGTCTTGCCGTTTCCTGGATTGCTGTTTGGTTGAGTGGCAAAAATTCTAATCAACGCTATACCTATGGCTATAAAAGTTCGTCTATTCTTGCGGCTTTACTAAACGCAATTTTTCTTTTAATTGCGGTTGGGGGAATAGCAACAGAGGCCATTCAGCGCTTTAATCAACCGGCGTCAGTTGCTGGTTGGCCAGTCATTATTGTTGCGGCAATCGGTGTATTAATTAATGGATTTACCGCGTTGTTATTTATGTCCGGCCGGAAAAAAGATTTGAATATTAAAGGTGCCTTTTTGCATATGGCGGCCGATGCTGGTGTTTCAATTGGTGTTGTTCTTGCGGGGTTCTTGATGCTAGTTACAGGTTGGACGTGGCTTGATCCGCTAATTAGCCTACTGATTGCGTTGCTCATTCTCCTTGGGACTTGGGGACTGTTACGGGATGCACTCAATTTGGCCTTGGCAGCGGTGCCAGCGTCAATTGATCTCGTTGAAGTGAAGCAGGCTATCGAAGCGCATCCTGAAGTCAAGGCAATCCATGATTTACACATTTGGGCGATAGGAACCACTGACACTGCTTTGACTGTCCACATTGTTCGAACTGAATTAGCCAATAATAATGAATTACTAGAGAATTTAAATCAAGAGCTGATGGCTAAGTTTGCTATTAACCACGTTACGATTCAACCTGAATTAGGCAAAGTTACTCAAGAAACTTCGGATAATTGTATTTAACTAGCGCGTTTAAAAAGTACGTGGCCTTTACTCAGCAATTCTGGCCAATTAGTTAAAAAATCATAAATGATTTATTATATTGTACACTCCCGTAAACACGGCCTAAGCATTGGGGAGAGGCATTTTTGGGAACCACTTTTATTCGTGTTCTCTGATTGAACACTGATGTAAACGTAGCTGAAAAGGAGTCCTGTTCGGTTAATGTTTGAGTTCTGAGCACTTGTATAAATAAAATTAATCGGATTGGAAACAATAATTTTTAGACGTGCTTGAACTATTTTTTGTAAAATTCACAGAATCAGTTTTACTGTTCCATATTGACTGCAAATAAAATGAATTTCTGACATACTGGAAGTGGACAAACAAAATTAAAGTGAGTTGAAATAATGAAGAGAATTACCATGAAAAATATTCGTCAGGCCTTATTAATGTTGGTTGCCCTAGAAATTATTGCAATTAGTATCAATTTATTTTACGCACCGCATCAAGTTGCTGCTGGTGGCGCAACTGGGATTGCTATCTTGTTGGAAGCGGCATTTAATTGGAACGTTTCGTTAGTTGTTTTAGTTATTAATCTGGTGATGCTGGTTCTTTCTTACTTATTTTTGGGCAAAGGGACGACCCTAAGAATTATGGCGGGGAGTTTCTTGCTGCCGGTTTTCTTAGCACTGACGCCGCAGGTAAAAGTGGTTGATGATCGATTATTGGATGTAATTGTAGGTGGTGCGATTTTTGCGATTGGCCTGTCGATCCTTTACCGGATAGACGCTTCCAGTGGTGGAACGTCGGTACCACCACTGATTATAAAAAAATATTTTCGGATTAAACCCTCGATCAGTCTTTTAGTAATTGATGGCATTGTTTGTTTCTTTAATATCTTTGTTTCTGGTACGGAGGCGTTTATCCTAGCTCTGTTTTCCTCCGTGATTACTTCGATACTGATGAACTATATCGAGACTGGTTTGGATCGTAAACGGGCAGTTTACATCATGAGTAATGAGGATTTAGCCGAGATTAAGCTTAAATTATTACAACGTCTGGAAAAGGGCCTGACCGTTTTTGCCGTAACGGGTGGTTATACTGGAGTTGAACGTGAAATGTTAATGTTGGTTGTCGAAAATCAGGATTATCAGGCCGTTATTAACCAGATTCATGCGGTCGATTCGACGGCCTTTATCTTCACGACGCCAATTACCGAAATTCACGGAGGCCAAATTTAGAAGTAGGGAAGGACTTGATTTTTATGAACTTTCGAGCTGTAATCGCGAGAAATATAAATAGGAGTTACAACAAAATTCATTGGCTCTATACTTTTTCCTGTTGATAGTTTACAAATGGTAAACTATTAACAGGATTTTTGTGCAGAAAAAGAGCTC
>NZ_RHNP01000026.1 GCF_003950295.1 Loigolactobacillus iwatensis | reverse complement strand
TTTATTCAATCAATATTCAAGTTTACTTAACGCGACAACTTTTATAGTTTAGCAAGAATCTAATTTGTTGTCAAGAATTTTTCTTAATTGTATAACTAGAAAAACTATATTGGCAACAACAAATACTATACCAACATTCATAAAGTGCGTCAAGATAAATCGTAATTTTATTTCAAAAAATTAAGTTGCCGAATAAATTTACATTTATTCAGTTATAAAAATGTTGCCCTTCTAACCCTTTTTATTGAAATATGGAACGCCCCGAATATCAATTCGCTTCAACAACTCGCGCAGTTCTCGCGGTGCCTTGAATTGATAACCTTCCGTCTGAAAGACTGCCGAATAGTGATCTATCGTTTTAGTTGAAACTTTTCCCCATTCAAAAATAAATAACGATAATTTCTTTTGATCGACTTCGACATTGCTTAACTCACTAAGACGTAAATCACTAACGTCAACCTTCAGCCTTATTTTTAGTGCCTCCAAAATATTGGCAAGTGGCGTTTTTTGTTCATTAAAATCGGTTAGCAGCAATTTAAATTGATCCTGCCGATCTTTGGTTACTAAAAATTCCGGCGCTCCTGATCCATCAAATACCATTATTGTGCCCGCAATTTTTTGCATCTTTATTCCCTCTTACTTTGTTACTAAATTTTTTAACGCATCCGCAATCCAGCCTGATAAATTTGCCGCAATTGGTGCAAATCCAATTTTATCATCACGATTCGTCCAATAGTGCTTACGTCGAAATTTAGAAGAAAACTCTCGGTGCTTTTCCAGCGAACGCATTGATAAACTAATTTTTTGAGTAAACTCGTCAATATCCAAAACTTGAACCTGAACTTTGTCGCCAACTTCTAGAAGTGATTTAATATCCTTAACGTAGCCATGCTGACATTCAGAAATATGGATTAAACCCTGAACCTCGTCATCCAAAGCTATAAAGGCGCCATAGGGTTGAATTCCCGTCACATAACCAGTAACAACATCCCCAATTCTATAAGTCATCTTAGTCACCCCTTTTTTAACTCATTCAAGATTATATTATAGCGAAGCCAATTTATCAGTGCAACTAATGGTTTTGAAAGTGTTTCAAACTTTAGATCTATGTATTATTAATTTAAAAAATCATTGGCTTAAATTAATCCCTAAAGAAATCCTACTTATTTGTTCGAGCCAGTAGCAAAATTTCTACATTTATCTCGGTGCCAACTAAATTTTGAAGAGATAAGTCTAATATTTGAACCTGTTGTTAACCACCTATTTATTAGTACTATAGAACGAAAACGGCTTAACCCCGCTCCCCATTCAGAAAAAATCGCACAGCTTCTAGAAGAACGCTGCGAGCACAGAGACATACTTTTACTAGTATTTTCCCAACCAATTTAGTAGAAAGAGTAAGATAATCTTTCTTTCACAATTTTAATAGCCCAATAAAAAGACGGTAGGTGCGACAAATTGCTAATTTTGTCGTACCTACCGTTCTTTTTTTCTACTATTTCAATCTAGAGAAAGTACACCTAAATCGATTCGCCTTTCCAATTATTCCTTAGGCTTCCTCAATTTTGACACTTGTCATAATAACATCTTCATTAGGCTTATCCTGTGCATCACTCGCAGCCTGACTGATCTTTTTCACAACTGGCATACCAGAAATCACCTGACCGAATACAGTGTGGTGAAAATCAAGCCAGGGCGTACCGCCTTGCTTATACACTGCAATCACTTCTTCAGGATAATTGGCCTCCTGCAACTGTTCAATCATTTGTGCTGGTACATTTTCGTTGGACACAATAAAAAATTGGCTACCATTTGTGTTTGGCCCTGCATTGGCCATGGATAAGGCACCATTGAGATTGAAAAGCTCCTGGGAGAATTCATCCGCAAAGGGTCCGCCAAACGAGCTTTCACCACCAGCACCTGTTCCTGTTGGATCGCCACCTTGAATCATAAAATCTGGAATCACTCGGTGAAAGATAATGCCATTGTAATAGCCTTGATTAGCTAGGGCAACAAAATTTTCAACAGTCTTAGGTGCTTGTTCTGGAAATAACTGAACCGTAATCACCCCTAAAGTTGTCGTAATTACTGCTTTAGGTCCTTGTACATTTTCTAAATCTAATTGTGGATAAGTCATTATTTTCCCCCTGCTTTTATTTTTAAAGTCATTAATTAACTCACATTATCATACCAGAATCCAATGAAAATACTAGCGTTTATCGTAAAATGAGGCTGCGTTTAAAAATTGCTATCATTTAGTATTTTTTGACCAATTTATCCTAATAGGCTAAAAAACAATTTCCGATACTTAGTCAATAATTCTTAATAACAGAATTAGAATCCAGGTATCTTTTTACACACCACACTTTTAATCCCCGAAACAATCTACCCAGGTTAATCAATTTATGCTAGAGTTATCATTATTAATGATATTAGTTTAAATGGAGGAAAAAATACATGAGCAAAACGGAACACATTTATGATTTAACTGTTATCGGCGGGGGTCCCGTTGGTATGTTTACGGCTTTCTACGCAGGTATGCGGGAACTGGATACGCAACTAATTGAGAGTTTACCTGAACTTGGTGGTCAAGTAACAACTCTTTATCCTGAAAAAATTATTCGTGATGTTGCTGGTTTCCCCCAAATCCAAGGAAAAAATTTAGTAACCGAACTGAACAAGCAACTTGTTCAATTTGACGACTTTAAACCAACAATTCGCTGCGGTGAAGAAGTAACTTCGATAGATAAACATGAAGATGGCTTTACAATTACAACTGCTAAGGGCCAAACAAAATCGCGCAGTGTTATTGTTGCCATCGGTGGTGGCTCATTTGCGCCACGAAAACTTGCAATTGACTATGATCAAACACTGGAGGATGAAAAGGTCTTCTATTTTGTCCATAACGTCGCCGACTTTGCTGGTAAAACAGTTGCAATTGCCGGTGGTGGTGATTCAGCGATCGATTGGGCCTTAACATTAGAAAAGACGGCTAAGCAAGTTTATTTAATTCACCGCCGTGATCGTTTTCGCGGTTTAGAATCAAGTGTTAAACGACTGGAGAACTCGTCCGTTAAAATCGTAACGCCTTACCTAATTGATGCCGTTAATGAAAAAAATGCCGGTTTAAGTCTTGATTTAAAAAAGGCAAAATCAGAAGACCGACTTACTTTAGAAGTTGATGACCTATTAGTTAACTATGGCTTTACGGCCGATAATCACGTCTTACGCGATTGGGGATTACCATTGGAGCACCGCGCACTTAAGGTTGATACGAACCTTGAAACCGAGATTCCTGGAATTTACGGTGTGGGCGATAGCGTTACGTACCCTGGTAAGGTTAAGTTAATCGCCTCTGGTTTTGGCGAAGCACCCACTGCTGTTAACCATATTTCAGTAGCACTTTATCCCGAACGTCGGCAGCCACTTCATAGCACCTCAATTGCTTAAGTATCGCTAAAGGAAGTTATCAAACTAATGACCCCAAATCAAGAAAAATTACACGACATCGCAGTTGCTGATCTTCACAAACGCGGTGTCGAAGTTAGTGACATTGCAAAGTTAGTCCTATTTTTACAAAAGGACTACATTAAAGACTTACAGGAGACCGAGTGTGAAAACAGCGTTGAGATCGTTTTACGTAAGCGTGAAGTTCAAAATGTAATTATCACGGGTATTCAACTTGACGTTTTAACTGAGAAGCACCAACTTGACGAACCGCTTCAAAGTATTTTAACCGAAGATGAAGGCCTGTATGGTATTGACGAGATTATGGCGTTAGGAATTGTTAACGTGTACGGTTCAATCGGCTTTACCAATTATGGCTATATTGATAAAGTTAAACCTGGAATTCTCGCCATCTTGAACGCACATCAACCAGGTAAAATTCATACTTTTTTAGATGATATCGTAGGTGCCATTGCGGCAGCCGCTGCCAGTCGCCTTGCACACGCACATCCCGAAGAAGAAGACGATATTTATTAAAAATTAATTCGCTAAAAAATAATCGCCCACAGCTAATAATGAAGAATTCCACTTATTTTTAATAAGTAATGGTGCTAAAAACGTAAAGATTGAACCCAAAATTCTATTTGGATTCAATCTTTTTTTAAAATTTTCAGTCTAATTATTAGAATTAACTTAAACTAACAATTAAAACTAGCTAAGTTCACCATTTTTCAGTATACTCAAACAAATAAGAAAACCAACTAAAGGAGACGTCTATGCCCCAATTAATTGATTTTGTACTAAACATTGATACCCACCTTGTTACTTTGGTCAACAGTTTTGGTAATTGGTCGTATTTAATACTCTTTTTACTTATCTTTGTTGAAACTGGTGTCGTTATTTTACCTTTCTTACCTGGTGATTCACTGCTCTTTGCAGCCAGTGCTTTAGCGGCAAATCCGGCCTATCACTTAAACATTTGGTTTCTATTTGTAACTTTCTTTGCGGCCGCTGTCCTCGGTGATACACTTAACTACGAGATTGGCCGCCTACTAGGAACCAAGGCGACCAATTATCGCTGGTTTAATCGTTTCATTGATAAACAAAAAATGGCACAGGCCGAACAGTTCTTCAATCGGCATGGCGGCAAGGCCATTGCTATTGCCCGATTTATGCCAATTGTCCGCACCTTTGTTCCTTTCATTTCTGGCGGTAGCCACATGAATTACCGAAAATTTAGCCATTTCAATGTACTTGGTGGTTTTCTCTGGGTAACCGTTTGCCTGATGGCAGGTCATTTCTTTGGAAATATGCCCTTTGTCCAAGATCATTTTTCAATTGTAGTCGTTGGCATTGTAGCAATCTCACTAATTCCCGTTTTAATCACACTCTTACGTCAACATCATGCAACTAACCTCGATACTGACTAAAAACAGTGAACATTCAAGCTATCTTCCGTTAAAAATTAGTAACTGCTACGCCGCAGAACCATTATTAAAATAGTTTTAAAACATCTATTTACACAGTAACCGTTAAACTATTTAAAACCAAGAGGGACTACGACAGAAATTTTGCCGAGGTCCCTTTTTTTAATGTTTGCTGTAGGAAAGAAAACTTGTTAGTTCACTCCACTATCAATAAATCATTCTTTAATACTTTTTCTTTAATTACTTTAAATGCTGTTCCCGTGACCGTAAAAAGCTCTCTAGTGCAGTGGTCATATCAATATCGTTGGCATCGGCCAGAGAACTCAACCACCAAATTGATTCCGCAATTTTGTAGTCCAGTGAAAATTCTGATTGTGCTGCGGGCCAACTACCTTGCTGTGCCATAACTAGACGCCCAACGAGCCCAGCATCAGTGAGAAATGCCAAGGCATCCTGTTCAGTCGTCCATGGCCGCCCATCTTGCTTGACCTCTAATTCATGATAAGCCGTACGAATTTTGCGGGCACGGTTGGTGAATTCATTAATTTCCATCTATAAACCTCGATTGTTTTTGGAAAAGACCCTTACTAGTACTTACCTAACTAATTTAGTGTAAACGTATTTGTTTAAATTTATGAATTAATTTTACGGTACACTAACTCAAAATATCAATTTTCTAACTTGATCCAAACAGTTACTTGAACCATTACCACCAACAATTTTAAATCAAAATTAAACCGTAAATCTTTAGTTTAATCCTAGGAATTTACTAGTCAATTAACCATTGAATTTTTAAGAACCCATCTTATCTGGACTCTTTTTCAACGCCCTTTTTCCAACTAAAACACCAATTAGCAAAAATACTTCTAGTAAAATAATAGCCAATATAAAACAGTGCATAAAAAAGCCTTCTGGTAAAACCAAAATGATTGGGTCCGTGTTGGGATCAAATAACCAATCACTATTCCGAAAAAGCAATTTATGAAAATCAGTAAAAAAAGTCTGAAAGTTCATTGCCAGTAAAAATAGAACAACAAACGGAATTCCCATCATAAATTGAAATGGCCGAATCAATTGCCATAGTTGTCGTTTACGGTGTAAAAAGCGTAAAAACAACCAACTCGTCACACTAGTCACCAAAAAAACTGCATAATCAATAAACACCAAATGGCGAACATCCGTAAAGTGTAACGTTCCCGCAAAGGAACTTTCAAAATCCGTCATGTGTAGATTCTGAACCCATGGTAGCGTAACGTAACTCAACATCTGGTGGTAGTTCTTCATCAATGTTGCCGTAGTCATTGGGACACCCTTTAAGATTTCAAAATAATGAATGTCAAGTCGGTAAAGCCAAGTTGAACCAAAGGTCAGAATAATGGTCAAGCTTAATAACCACAAAAATAGACCTAGCCAATTTAGAAAGCGCCCGGCACGCCAAAGCATTAAACGTCCCATTCGTCTAAACTTTGAATCTCGTACGTCGGCTTCACAATAACCTTTTCAATATCAGCGGGTTTGGAATAACCAGTGTAAACTAACAGTGTATCCACGCCAGTATTAATTCCTGCTAAGATGTCCGTATTATAGTTATCCCCCACCATCACGGCTTCTTCCTGGCGCAAACCAAACTGTTTTAACGCCGCCTCTAGCATAATTGGCTGTGGTTTACCAACGTAAGTCGCCTTTTGCTGGGTAGATCGCTCAACAAAAGCAATCACAGAACCAGCACCAGGAACTAGCCCACGTTCATTAGGTAGATTCGTATCCGCATTAGTTCCGATAAATTTAGCCCCTTTTTGAATTGCCAAAGTTGCCTTTTCAAATTTTCGGTACGTAACATCCCAATCCAAACCAACAACAACGTAATCAGGATTAAGATCATCAAACTGAAAACCCTGATTTAAAATGGCTTGTTTTAAACCGAGTTCACCAATTGCGTAAACTCGGTTGCCAAGATTTAACGACCGAATATAAGCAGCAGTTGCTAAACCAGCAGTAAACACATTCTCAGGCTTAATCTGCATATCGTAATTCTTCGTTAAATTAGCAGCAACAACTTCAGGCGTTTGTGTTGTATTATTCGTTAACACTAAAAAAGGAATGTTTTGTGCCTGTAAACGTGCAATAAACCGGGAAGCAGCAGGAATTTTCTCCTTGCCACGATAAAGTGTCCCATCAAGATCAATAAAATAGGCCTTGTACTTCTTTTGCATCTGCTAATTTTCTCCTGTCTTTCGCTTACTTTTTTCACGAATCGTAAAGTGCCGTTTGCGCGGCGACTTTTCAGCCTTGGCACCTTTTTTGATTGGCTTAACACTAACTTGACGTTCATTAATTTGTGCCTTTCGCGGCCGTCGTGATCGCTTTCGCCGCGGTGCTGTCGGTTGCTTTGGTGGATTAACTTGATGGAGGACAAAATAAGCACAACCAAAATTACAGTACTCAAATAAATAATCCTCTAAAGTTGTAATTAATTGATCTCGCCGTGCACGGCGATTAGTTGGGCTGTAAAAGCCCTTGAGCCGCAGTTGTTCATAGCCCCAGTCGCCAACGACATAATCATATTTAGTTAAAATATCGCTAAATCGTTCACCCAATTTTTCTTTATCAAAACCGTCATGGTAATTGGTCACTAATTCATAGGGATGCCCGTCAATTGTCATCATAGTATCTGTTTCCATTAAAACACGGTCAAGCTTAACCTCGTCTGGATCGCTACTAGCAATTTGTGAAATTTCGGTGGCCAAATCAATCCCGGTACTTTTTTCCTCGGTTGCCTTATCTGGTGTGGCACTCTTCGTCGTACTCATTTACCTTCCTCCTTTCCATCTTTGAGATAACTTGCAACGGCGTTACGTAGTACACCTGGAAACAGAACTTCACTATCACCAACAATACTTATCGTTGGGAAAAATTGAAAGTAAAGGTAGGTGTCCATTCCGGCCAAGGTGTACGTGGCCTCTGGATCAAGCGGTTTTCCTAGCCAATAGACCGTTCGGCTTAACAAATTTACCGTAATTCCCTTATACACCATATCGCCAAAAATCTTACCGCGAAACCCGAGACCGTGCAATTGATAATGTTGCAAAAATTGACGGTTCTTTTCAATTTCCATAATTAGACGCCAGACGTCAGTTCCGCGTAAAGTAACCCGCAGTAAATGCATCGCGTGAGGTAATACGGTATGTAAATCATCTGCAGTTACCGGACCCGCAGCAAAATCACCTAGAAACACCCCTGTGTTAAGTAATGCAACTTCCGTTTTGGCCGCTCTAGCAACCGCCGCTAAACTTACGTCCATTAAAGTCGAATGCCCAATTGGCTTACTCGTCAAGGCATGGGGTAATTGGGTAATAACTTGGCTGGCCAACTGTTCATGGCCAGCTGTTAAATAACCCGTAATTTCAGCCTCATCAGCAGCTTCGACAGGTAATTTTGTTGTTGTCACCACACTAGCCACGCTTTGTTGAACTTGATGATCTTGATTAAGGGTCAATTGCACGTGACCGACATGATCACCAAAACGTCCGGCGGCAGCCACCATTGTCTTTCCGATTAACAGTCCGGTTGGCAATAAATGGTGCGTATGGCCACCCATAATAACGTCAAATTCAGGATACTTGGCCGCAATTCGTTTGTCCATCGTTATACCAAGGTGAGATAGCAAAACTAAAACATCATATTTACCTGCTAAATCGGCGAGTATCTTAGGCATTGCATTCTGAATTAATTCTGGGTCCCAGCCATTAGGTCGATAAGTTGAAATGTAAGGCGCCGTCATTCCGATAAACGCAACGCGGGTCCCTTCATTTGTAACCTTAATTAAATATGGCTGAGCCCACTTTGGTTGTTGTTGCGTCTTTTTATCTTTTAAGTTTGCCAAAACTACGGGGAAATTAGCCTTTTCGTACAGTTGTTCTAATTGTCGCTTAGAATTGCCTATTCCTTCGTTGTTACCAACTGTAACTGCGTCATAATCAACCTGATTAAGTAATTGTGTATTAATTTGGCCGTTAGTTGCCTCAGTTAACGGGTGCATCCGGTCCATGGCATCGCCAATATCCACTGTATAAACAGTATCACCTTTTGCACGAAAGCCGTCCTGTTGCTGCTTTAAATAACGCCGAATACGTGGCCAGGTCTCAAAATGCGAATGCATATCATTCGTGTGAAAAAAATCAATGATCTCAGCCATAAGGAGCCTTCCTTCCTTTACTATAATTTTACCTTAAAGATAAAATCAGTGAACGTCAAGTCAGCCTAAAGCAACTGCCATCAAACCCTAAT
The DNA here is from genome assembly GCF_003950295.1 of Loigolactobacillus iwatensis. Taxonomy (GTDB): domain Bacteria; phylum Bacillota; class Bacilli; order Lactobacillales; family Lactobacillaceae; genus Loigolactobacillus; species Loigolactobacillus iwatensis. The sequence continues at coordinate 33,191 of NZ_RHNP01000026.1, read as the reverse complement.
CAACTGTCTGGCCGTAACGTTCTAAAACACCTCGCACTGGATTCACCTGATCGGCCTGTAGTAGTGGTAATAGCTGCGGAAATAAACTATATTCCAGATAAGCCGTTGACATCTGTTGCTTCCGGTATTTGTGCAATGCCAAAAGTAATAAGTTATTGACTGTCTCCCGCTCAGTCGGTAATGATGCCGCTAATATAAAATTACGAAAATCTGCTAAAGATTTATTATTTTCCTCCATAATTGATACTCCTTTAATTGCCCCTAATTAGGCTTTAATTGTACCGAAGGAATTATTAAAAATCAATGTGTGATTTAATCAATATCTAATTATATTTATTAACGGGTTTATTTTTAATCAAGTAAGCTTTCTTTCCAGAATACATCTCAAATAATTCTGCTTCCGAAAAGGGCGTCCCAAATGGTGGTGAATTTTTCAAAAAAACAGTCTCTGGTGTATCAATGCCAACATTGATATCTTCTGCAATTGGAACACTTGAATGGTGAATATGACCATGCAAATTCATTGTCTGCTTTACAATTCCCATCATCATCGGGTAATGAGTCATAAAGAACTGAAAATGGTTCATCTTAATTAAGACCCCTACATCATGAAACCTGAATTTAGGTTTGTCCGGAAAAACGTCCCAATTATGTTTAGCCAAGAACTTAAATAAATCCCGATTATCATGATTCCCTTTGATGAAAATAATCTGACCGTTCAATTGCTTTAGAATTTCAAACACTTCATCATTTCCTGGATAATTGCTGGGGTGCATGGCAATATCCCCTAAATGATAAACAACATCCTTATCACTCACTCGCGCATTCCAAGCGGTAATAATTGCTTGATTCATCGCCGTAACATTTTTAAATGGCCGCGGTGCAAAATCATTATTTCCCAACAATTGTTCATGAAAGAAATGTGTATCCGCCGTAAAATATTGCACTTTTACCACTTCCTCAATCATTAAAAAGAGCTCAGTTTAATTATTTCAACCCAAATCCCATAGTTAACTTTTCAAGCACGCTTACACTAAATCAGTCAGATAAATACTAATAAATGTATTTTCCAAACATAACCTAACTTGAGAACACGCTCTAGTTTACACCGAAACTAATTCAAATTCAGATGTTTAGCTCACTTTAGTCGTTTTAGGGAACGTTTTAAAATGGCTTAGGTATTCTTGGCTCTGAGCTTCATCAAATTCATGTTCCGATTTAGCAACAATCATCGCTGCCAAAGAATTACCAACGACGTTAACAGCCGTTCTTCCCATATCGACTAACCGATCAATTCCCGCAATAAAGGCAAGTCCTTCTGCAGGTACACCAATCGTTGAAATTGTCGCTAATAAGACAACAAAAGACGCACCAGGAACGCCGGCCATTCCTTTAGAGGTGATCATGAGTACGACTAAAAGTGTAATCTGTTGGCCGATGCTTAAGTGAATATGGTAAGCCTGTGCCAGAAATAAAGCGGCTAAGGACTGATAAATCGCCGAACCATCAAGGTTAAATGTATAACCAGTTGGTACAACAAAGCCGACAATTCCTTGACTGACACCATATTTTTGCATTTTCTCAATAATTTTTGGTAACGCCGCTTCTGAACTAGCCGTAGAAAATGCCAGTATAACCTCATCTTTAATTACCCGTAGTAAATCAAAAATATTAATGTGCCATAATCTTCCCACAAGCCCCATCACCACAACAACAAAAATAATCATTGTGGCGTAAGTAATCAGTAAAAATAGCGCCAGTGGCTTTAAAGCACTGAGTCCAAACTGAGCAATCGTGACACCGATCAAAGCAAAAACACCAATTGGCGCTAGCTGCATAATCCAGTTGGTCATTTTGAACATCACTTCGGAAACAGCATCAAAAAAGTCAATCAGTAAGGTCCCTTTTTTGCCAATTGCAGCAATTCCTAAGCCAAACATTACAGTGAAGAAAATCACTGGTATCATGTCCCCGTTGCCCAGTGCTTGAAAAAAATTAGTCGGTACAATATTCATAAATATTGTGCCTAAGCCCTGATGCCCAGCAGATTTAGCCGCAGTTGTATATTGACTAATGGATACCTTGCTCAAGGTATTAATATTGATTGAATCCCCCGGTTTAGTTAAATTACCAACCAACAAGCCTAAAGCGATTGCGATAGTTGTCATTAGTTCAAAATAGATGATAGTCTTCCCACCAACACGGCCAAGCTTCTTGATATCCCCCATTTTTGCAATTCCAACAACCAAACAAGAGATAACAATTGGTAAAACAATCATTTTAATTAAATTAATAAAGATCGTCCCAATTGGTTGTAAAATGGCCACTGCAACCTTGTTCTGGTAAAAAATTGCGCCAACAATTAGTCCTAAAATAAGACCAATTAAAATTCGCCAACCTAAATTTAAGCGCAAAAAATGATACTTTTTCAACATCGTCCCTCCAGACAAGTTAAAATCAGCTAAATAAAATTAGAATTAAGGCAAATAAATCAGGCCTCAGCTTAGCTAATTCTCATTTAAATCAACAAATCCTATTTTAGCATAATTTATAACACTAATTTAGGTGGTGCCAGCATTTATTTAAATTGGCAAGTGTCGTAGAGGTTACTTAAATACTTAAGCCCATTTAATCATGAAATACTAGCAAAATTGTTTTCAAAACACCTTAACAAACCGCAAAAAAGAGCATCCGCATAGCGGATGCTCTAAAGACTGTCCAGGTTGGGTTCGAACCAACGACCTACGGTTTAACAGACCGGTATTCTACCGCTGAACTACTGGACAATAAATATAACTTGTATATTATTTATACCATAATCATAAGTAAATTGTAAAGCCCTTTTTTAAAGTTTTACATAATACCATGATTATACTACTCTGTTGAATAAATAACATTATCAATAAAGTTATTTAACTGTCCAGGTTGGGTTCGAACCAACGACCTACGGTTTAACAGACCGGTATTCTACCGCTGAACTACTGGACAATTACGAGTTTCTCTAAAAACTCAACACATTATTTATACCATATTAGCCACATTCTTGTAAACCATTTTTTAATAAAAAACCATTTTTCTTTCATTTTATTATTAAAAACGTTATGCCAAAAGTATAGTTTAGCCAATAAAAATGCTGAATTAATTTACGTCCCTACACTTGGATAAACTCAGGAGGCTTTAATTAACCTGTATTTTTCATCACCAAATTAGTAACAATATCTCCTAAAAAGCAACATTTCAAACTGACAAATTTCACCTTGTTAGCCTTGCACTAAATCCCCGAGTTCAAACACCAGTGGAATCAATAATAATCTGCTACGGCAAAATAGAACCTGAACACTCTTTCAAGCACTCACTAGCCAACATGATTCTCGCTGATAACTGTCTGGTAGGCCGCCTTGCTAGCCTCATCATTAGGTAACCACGGTATCCATTCAGTGAATTTTTCGGGCGGTATTGTAAAATGTTCATTTACGTACTTTTCATAAGTTGCTAATGCTGTTGAGTGCGGAATGTTTAGTTGAATAATTCGTACTTCTTTGATATAGCCTCGAATAGCCGCCAATTCTGCACGCCCATTCATAGTCATATTGGAGATATCAAGGTACGTACTACCGTCATTTTGCATAATTTCTTGTATCAAATCTAAGTTGATTACCTGCATTAAAATCATCTCCTGCCGGTTTATTATACGGGTTTTTACTTTATTAGGCAAAAAAAGAACCACTGTCTGCGGAACAGTGGTTGGCATAAGAGAGAAAGAGAATTGATTTAAAGGTAATGATGAAATACCTTACGAAGAAATATTAGCATACGCTGTAAGCGTTGTCAATCTATTTTAAATAACAAAAAAGAACCTGCACAAAATTCACAGGTTCTTTTTCGGAAGTTTGATGTAAAAGCTGAGGAAGTTATCTTTTACATCAATATCATACTCAAACAGGTTATGTTAGAGGAAGATAAATAAATGGTTACTATAATATAACACAAACAATTAGATATTTCTAGCTATTTTATAATTTTAATGCCATTTAAAAATTACCAAAATCTCATAATTCTTGTTTAGTAGCATCATCCAATAAAACCAGGTCACCTTCATTTGAATTAAGTGCCTGCTGTAAGGTAAACGTTTGACTAAATTCAAAATCACGTAAAGCGAGTAGGGCCTTTCTTGAACTCGTAAATGTTTTCAAACTAGTTTGGCCCTGTAGGGTTGCCCTTAAATATTTGCTCCGATATTCAACCACATACTGTTGCTCACTTACTTTACTGGTATCCGCAGTCGCACCAAATCCCAGAGTGGTTGGCTGATTTAGCTTTTTATTACTGATGAAAAACAACAAGGTTGCCGGCCGTGTCTGATCATCCTTTTGAATGATTTCCTTTAAATCGGCGAGCTGATTCAATGAAATTCTCATACTAAACGCTTCTTTTCATATTAAAAATTTAAATTCAACTAAAAGTTTTAAGTGCTTCAACAAGCAAGGCAACAAATTTTTCCCGGTTAATTTTCAATAAAACATCCGTATTTTCTGGCTTATTAGTCAAATGATAATAGTCAACTAATGTCTCACCACGGGTTAGATCACCCTTAGTCTCAACATCGACGTTGCGGTAAGCACTTTCAAACATTGTCGGATCAATTAACCATGCAATTGTACAGGGATCATGAACGGGCGTTCCTTCAAATTTCCACTTTGGCTGGCTATAATAAATACGATAGAAATCTAATAACCCCGTGACCGCCTGTGCAACTGGGTTATTAATTTGCCGCATTGTCTCTACGTCCTTCTGTAAGATTTGTGCTTGATGAGTAACGTTTAGGCCGGCCATGGTTAAAGGTACACCAGAATTTATCACCAGCTTAGCGGCCTCAGGATCAACAAACATGTTGAATTCTACTGTGGGAGTCCAATTACCCATTCCCATGGCCCCACCCATAAAAACAATCCGTTTAATTTTTGATTTTAACTCTGGATGAACAGCCAAAAATAACGCAGCGTTGGTCATCGGACCAGTCACAACCAGAGTCACTGGAACATCACTTTGGCGTAACGTTTGCGCAATTAATTCTACTGCGGGAACAGGTTGCGGTGCAAAATCTGGCTCTGGTAATGTTGCGCCATCTAGGCCCGTCTTTCCGTGAATATCATCCGCAATTTGTAAATCTTGTAGTAGCGGTGTTTGATTACCGGCGGCCACGGGAACTTGCTGTTGTTTCATTAACGTCAATAAACGTAAAACGTTATTCAAAGTTTTGTCTGGTGTCTGATTACCGGCGGATGATGTAACTGCCAATAGGTCAATCTTTGGTGAAGCAACAGCCAACATTAACGCAATGGCATCGTCATGCCCAGGATCACAATCTAGAATAATCTTGGTTGGCATGCCTAATGCTCCTTTGTTTGTTGGTAAGTAACTCTTTCTGGTGCTTCAAGTACCTTTGGCCCATCGCCATAGCCATAGCCAACAATAACTGTGTTAACAACATTTAAAAACAAACCATGCTCAACAACCCCCACTTGCCGGTTTAAATAATCAGCTAAACCAAATGGATCATCAATTGTACCTAATTTTAAATCAATTATATAATTTTTAGAATCAGTTTGGACTAAATCACCGTTAGCCTGCTTTCGAAAATTCGGGTTTAACTGCTTAGCGGCCAGTCGTTTATAAAGCTGCTGACTACCGTAAGGAATAACTTCTAGCGGTAGTGGGAAACTACCCAATTTAGTGGCCATTTTGGATTCATCAACAATCCAAATATTACGTTTAGAATTAATAGCTACAATTTTTTCAAATAAATGAGCCGCGCCACCGCCCTTAATGCCTTGAAAATTTTTGTCAATTTGATCGGCGCCGTCAATTGTTAAATCAATATGATCAACTTCATCAACATTTTTAATTGGAATATTAAGTTGCCGACCTTGGGCCGCTGTTCGATCCGAGGTCGGAACACCAGTAATTTTTAGTCCTTCTTCTGCAACTCTCTTGCCTAGGGCGTCTACCATAAATTTGACGGTGCTACCAGTCCCAAGTCCAACAACCATACCATCTTCAACGTATGTTGCGGCCTTTTCACCAACCATTTTTTTCAATTCATCTTGTGTCAATTTTATCGCTCCTCAATTTATTAATTAATGTTGTGCAAATAACCAGGTCAACCGTTGCATAAAACGCTGTAAGAAGCGTTCTGCGGCAACATTGACAGCGACTTTTACGTTAGTGGGCTCATTCAATCGATCCACATCCCCAACCGTCCGGGCCGCAAAGGGCGCCTCAGTTTCAACCTTCATATTTAAATCAATTGTTTGGACCAAATCAGGATCTAACGCTACACCAACTGCTAATGGATCATGTAACGCGCAACCCTTTAAATTGGCACTCAATCGGGCGTAGGCGGCAATGTAATAGTCGACAATATCGGCAAAGGCCCGCCCAGATTTAGTTCCTAATGAGCGCCATAATTTAGTCTCTTTACGGGTTAATAACGTTCTCAAGGTGACATCCAAGCCGACCATTGTTAAGCTGGTTGAACTGCGTAGAACCGCATCTGCAGCGGTGGGATCTTGATTAATATTTGCCTCACCTACTTCAGTAACATTCCCTGGAACGGTCAAGGCACCACCCATAAACGTAACCTTCCCAACTAGCGCGGTTAGTTCAGGTGCTTTGGCAATTGCCGCCGCTAAATTCGTCATTGGTCCAGTCGGAATAATTGTTAAATCGGCCCCGTAAGTTTTTGCCGAGCGAATCATAAAATCAACGGCCGATTCGTTTTCTGGCTGGCGTTGCGACTTTTCTAGTTCCACCTCACCAATCCCGTTAACCCCGTGAATGTCTTGGGAAACCGCCATAACGTCAAAATGATTACTAGTTGATGAGTGTGGTAGCCCCAGGTAAACTGGTACGTTGGATTGACCCAATAAATCTAAAATACGTAAACTATTGGCCGCCGCTTGCTTAGTCACAACGTTGCCATACGTACTGGTAACACCAATTAAGTCGGCCTCCTCACTAGCAACTGCGTAGGCAATAGCCAACGCATCATCAATTCCCGTATCTAAATCTAAAATAAGCTTCTTTTTTGCCATTTTATTCCCCCACTTCATCTAAAAAGAACTTCCAGCAAAAGCATAGCATAGCTAGTAAGCCTTTTCAATTTCGATATAATTGCTTAAAAAGTGACTAAAAAATAGGGAACACAATTCAGCTTTTTTTGAAGTTGAACCTGTTCTCTATCCTATACCTAGGAAGGACTTAAAAATAAATTTACCAGTACTTTTTATCGACTAATCTCAAATTCAGGCGTGTTTCAAAACGAAAATCACCAAACGAAAACACCAACAATTGCTGATGATAGTAAAGAAACTAGGATCCCTGAAAGCAATAAGTAGCCAACGTTTGATGAAATTAAGTCGTTCTTTTCCTTATTAACAATTCCCTTAAAAGCCCCAATGACCATCCCAATGGTAGAAAAATTAGCAAAGGACGTCAAAAAGACCGTCAGCATTGCTCTAAAGTGGGGCTGAAATTGGTTAATAACTGGTGATACTTTCCCCATGACAACAAATTCGTTGGTCACAAGCTTAGTCCCCATATACTGTGCAAATTTAAAAGCATCTTGCACATTTAATCCGGTCAACCAAGCAAACGGGAACATCACAATTCCTAGAATATGCTCTAAGGTTAGCCACGGATTAACTAATTTAAGTAATTTATCAATTAAGGCTGCTAAGGCAACGAAGGCGATTACGTTGGCAGCAATAATAAGGACTAGCCGACCGGCACCTAAGATAGAATCTCCTAAGAAAGAGAAAAAAGGTTCACGTTTTTGAGGTGTACTCGCCGTTGCTTCGCTTCCGGCAGTGGCTGGTACCTCGGCCGCACTCCCAGTCATTTTAGCGATCGTGTCTTCTTCTGGTGTCACTTTTACTGGATTTAATAAACTAGTTACAATAATGGCATTAATAATATTAATCGGAACTGCCGTTAAAATAAATTGACCAGGCATCATTTTTGTGTAAGCACCTAGAATTGAGGCAGTCACACAACTCATGGACATCATGGCCAAAGTCAAATCACGCTGGCCCTTCATTTGCTTTAACTGTAGACTCGAAACGGCCAAAGCTTCAGTGTTACCTAAAAACATCATTTCAACAGCAAAAAAAGATTCAAATTTTGGCTGACCCGTAATCTTAGCTAGGCCACGGCCAATCCATTTAATGATAAACGGCAAAACGCCGATATAGGTTAAAATATCAAATAACGGTACAATCATCAGAATTGGTAGCAATGCACTCGTTACAAAATCCATATTTTTCATATGAACCCAGCTGGGAAGTGCGAATGCAATTCCGGTGTAGGCAACATCAACCAGCCAATTAAAGCCATCAGCGGCTCCCTTAACGATTGCCGTTCCAACTGAAAAACTAGTTAAGAACCAGGCCAACACAAAATTAATAACCAACATAATAACAATTGAGCGCCAATTGATCTGCTTTTTATTTTTCGAAAATAAAAACGCAACACATAAAAAAACAAAAATCCCAATAATATTAACGATTAGATAGAACAATCCCTCACCCTTCTTTCAATGATTTAACGGGCCCGCTTAAATAATCCACCTCCAAAGCCGACCAAGATTAGCGATAAACAATATTCCTAGTATACAAGATATCTTTTTGTGAACCAACAACTCATTTTGAAGTTTTAATTAAGCCGCGTCGTGAAGCTTACAAACTAGCCAAAATCGGCTATACTAGAAGCTGATAAGAATTTCATTTTAGATAGGAATGAGTGACTTTCGTTGTGTTAAAGAAATTAAGTTGGCGCGTTCTTAGCATTATTAGTTTACTGTGCTGCCAACTAGTCTTAAGTGGCTTCACAGTTGTTGCCCACCGCGGTGACCCATTAGCCGCCCCTGAAGAAACTTTTCAGAGCCTTAATGATGGTTTTGCTGCCAGTGCAAGCTACTGCGAACTTGATTTACGAGAAAGTTCCGATGGTGTTTTAGTTGTTTCACACGATAGTAATCTAAAGCGGGTTACCGGTCAAAATATGGCTATCTCCAAAACGCCTTTTAATGAAATTCAGCAGGCCCATGAAACTAATGGTGAACCAATTCATTCATTACAGCAGCTCTTCGAACATTATGCCAACCAACCAGAAGCCAAATTTATCTTAGAAACCAAAAAGAATAAACAAAAACCAATTGATATGGAGGCCAAGCTAGCAGCTTTAATTAATCAATACCACATGCAAGATCGCGTCATCATTCATTCATTTTCTGCTGACAGCTTGCAAAAAATGAGCGTTTTGCTCCCAAAGGTTCCCCGGTTACTACTTGCTAATGACCTGACAGATATTTCAATGGCCGATTTACAATTCGTGACTGGTGTTAGTCTCCAGGACACCGTCGTCACGCCCGATATTATCCAACAAATACACCGTTTAAACAAAAAGATCTACGTTTGGAGTGAAATGACGGAACCGGCCAGTGTAATTCCGGCAATTACCCTTAACAACGTTGATGGTGTTGTGACCAATTACCCAGCAACTGTTGCCGCCTACGCACAAGCAAAAAATGGTAGTCACCAACATATTGTCAATCAGGTGGCCACTGTCACAACAACTTATTCTGCGGCCACCTGGACTAATCCCTACATTCACCAGCAAGAGAGTAACTCAGTAACTGCTGGCGAGCCACTTCAGATTAGTACAATCGTTACCAAGGCAGGTTATTCCCAAGCCGAATTAACCGATGGTCGGTGGGTAAACGCCGTTAACTTAAATTTCGGTACTAATTACCAATTAGCACATCCCTACCTCGGTTTAAACGTCCAATTAAAACCAAATCAGTACCGTCCACAATTATGGAATAATCCGTTAACACCAACAACCAGTCAACGATTATTCAGTGGTAGCGGTAAAATCACTGCCGTTAAAGTAGTTAAAGATAAGCTTTGGTTTCAAATTAACCAACAGGGCTGGCTACAAAGTAACCAAGTTTTAGTCAATTTAACCAATCAATCTACTGCACAACGGGCCGACTACTTTAAACTACCACCATCCAAGCGTCTAACATCAATTGACTTGCTTCAGCCACCTGCACTAAATCAAGTGACGAGGCCAATTGTTATCAATGGCCATTTTATGAGAATTATAAATGAATTTAATCACCACTAATTTAAATTATTAAGGAGTTTAACTATGAAAATTCGTCACGTTCGTTCCACTGATCTACCGGCATTATTGGATATTGAACACGCTGGTTTTAGTCCCGCAAAAGCCGCAACTAAAGCGGCCTTTGAAAATCGAATTGCCACTATCAGCGATACTTTTTTTGTTGCCGAAGTCCAATCCCAAGTTGTGGGCTTTATTAACGGTCCAGTTATCGATCAACCTTACATTAGTGATGACCTGTTTGACCAAACGCAGCCTAATCCGACAATTGGTGGTTACCAAAGTGTCCTGGGCCTGGCCGTTGCACCTAGTTTTCGCCAACAAGGAATTGCCCGAGCACTTTTAAAGGCCTTAGAAAAGGACGCCTTGACACATGAGCGCCAAACGATCACTTTAACTTGCGAAGAACGTTTAATTCCATTTTACGAGACGGCTGGTTTCACTAATGCCGGTGTTGCAAGCTCAACCCACGGCCAAGTCACTTGGTATAATATGGTTAAACCCTTAGGAGGATCACTGTAATGGTCGATAAACCACTACCGCAAGGACACCTAGTTGTTCCTGCCGATGACGTTTTAGAAAAAATGACAACGCTCTTTAAAGTTTTTGGTGACCAGACGCGTGTTCGGATCCTTTACACTTTGTTTGAAGAAGAACTACCTGTTTCTACCATTGTGGCCCTGTTAGCAAAGTCACAGTCCTCAATTTCACATCAACTGCACATCTTGAAGCAGGCCGGCCTTGTTAAAAATCGTCGGGAAGGTAAAATCATTTTCTACTCTTTGGCCGATAAACACGTCATTACTATTTTTGGTCAGATGATTCAACACGTAACGGAAAAATAAAAAGGCGCTGCAACAAGGAATAATGACCTGTTACAGCGCTTTTTCATTTTTAGTTAACAAGAAAAAAACCGTTTTACCCCTTTAATCAGGCTTCACGCCTAAATCGCGTTTGAAAAAGTACGCTTTTGTGTTTGCCATGTTGTAACCTGACAAACTTTACCCTGCTAGTTCTTGTGGTGACCGAGACAAAATAGAACCTAGACGCTTTTTCAAACACTTCCTAATCCTCTGCCGCCCATTCTGCCTTAAAATCTGTCAAAAAATTAAGCATTCGCGTTTGACGTTTTAGCGCAATTTTCTTTGCTGCCGCTGTGTTCAACTGATCTTGCAACCGTAATAGCTTTTCATAAAAATGATTAATAACCGTGCTTTCGCCGCTTTTATAATCACTAGCCGATAAATTAGTTCGGGGTGCTAATTGCGGATCGTACATTTTTTCACCAAAATGGCCACCAAAATAAAATGTACGGGCAATGCCAATCGCACCAATCGCATCCAATCGATCGGCATCTTGAACAATTTGACCAGCAATTGATAACTGCTGTTTCTGATCAATATTTTTTCGGTAAGACATATGATCAATAATTTGCCATAGTTCAGCCTGTTCCTTTGCGTCAACGGTAATTTTATCTAAAAATTGCTGCAGTGCCTGACGTGCTTCTGCGACGCTTGCAAATAATTTATCATCCACAACGTCATGTAAAGTTGCGGCCATCAAAGCAAGATAATCGGCCACTCCCTCATCCTGACATAAGCGTTGGGTTAACCGTACCACACGTTCAATGTGATCACTGCTATGCCCAGTAGTATCCTGATCTAATACTTGGTGCATATACCTAGTTGCCTGGGCCAATTTTTGAATCTGTTCGTTTGTCATATCATCATTCCTCACCTGATTTTATTAATTAACCGTAGCGCTTCGAGTACTATTAAAAAAATCCCTTCCAACGTTAATCTGTGGTTAAAAGCGCCAAATCACATGTTTTTCATAAAAATACGCTTGCACTTCTTTGGTCAACCCTTCGAAATAATCCTACCGCAATTCTAATCTAAGGTACATTTTAATTGGCAGTTCAGTTAATTCAGGCTATACTGAATAAACCTTTTTAGAAAGCAGGTGGCACAATGCCAATTAATTGGGAAGAAGAAGTAGCAAAACGTCAAACGGATTTACTGCAAGATTTAAGTGACATCGTTGCAATCAATAGCGCCCGCGATGATACGCAAGCAACTGAAGCGGCACCTCTAGGACCTGGTCCGAGGGATGCCTTACTGAAAATGCTAGCCCTCGCTAAACGTGACAACTTCAAAACCAAAAATATTGCTAATGTTGCCGGTCGAATTGAATACGGCGCAGGTAAAGAAATTTTAGGAATTTTCGGTCATATGGATGTTGTTCCTGCTGGTGCTGGCTGGCAGAGCGACCCCTTCAAACTAACTCATAAGGATGGTCGTTTATACGGTCGCGGAACCAGTGATGACAAAGGCCCTTCCCTGGCCGCTTATTATGCTTTAAAGATTATTCGAGACCTTAAGTTGCCATTAACCAAACAAGTTCATTTTATTCTCGGAACCGATGAAGAATCTGGTTGGTACGGCCTAAACCGTTATCAGGAAACAGAGAAAATACCTGATTTTGGTTTTTCACCTGACGCCGAATTTCCAATTATTAATGGTGAAAAAGGTATTACAGATTTTAAATTAACTTTTACACCTAACAGTGAAATAAAATCAGCCGACTTAACTTTAACTAGCTTTACCAGTGGTCTACGGACAAATATGGTTCCCCAATCAGCTACCGCAGTGATTTCCGGGGTAACACCAACTTTAAAAGCCGCCTTTGAAACTTATTTGGCCGCTAATCCTATTAGTGGCAATTATCAACCAACTGCTGACCAAGTGACACTCACTCTTTATGGTAAAGTTGCCCACTCGCAAGAACCAAAAGACGGCATTAACGCCGCTACTTATTTGGCCAAATTTTTGGCCAAATATAATTTCGATGCCGCAGGTGAACAGTATTTGCAAACAATTGCCCACTATTTTCATAATGATTCTCGAGGTAAGCTACTTAAAATTGCTTACACTGACGATGTTATGGGTGATTTAACGGCCAGTCCCGATCTCTTTACCTACGTGATTAACCAAGCGGCAACGATCACGCTTAACGTTCGTTATCCTAAAGGAACAGATGTCGCTACCATTATTGCTGCTTTAGCCAAAACGCTGGACCCTAACGTTAAGATTGAGCAATTGGGCCACGCAATGACGCCCCATTATGTTCCTGCTAGCGATCCGTTAGTCCAAACACTACTAAAAGTTTACGAAAAACAAACTGGTGAAAAGGGACATGAACAGATCGTTGGTGGTGGTACTTATGGACGCCTGCTCAAACGTGGTGTTGCTTTTGGTGCGTTATTCCCAAATCGTGAGAATGTCATGCACCAACCTGACGAGTATCTGCCATTAACTGACCTTTTACGGGCAACCGCCATCTACGCTGAGGCCATTTACGAGCTGGCGCGGTAAATTTTAATTTATATTTTTTGATAAAATTGAAGCTGGACCGGAGATCATTAGGTTAAGTTTCGCTGTGAGCCCAAACTTTTGGCACACGTTCTAGAATAATATTTGGAAACAAAAAGAGGCCGTAAAGTGACTCTCCGGTATTGGACTAAAATCTAATACCGGGGCACTTCACAACCTCTTTTTTAAATGTTAACGCGAAATAACAACAACCAAAATCATATCAGTATCAATGCTATCATCATTTTTAATCGGTGTTAACTTAACATCGACCAACTCGTGGTTATTATCGCTAATGTCAGCCAATACCTTGTTTAAACGGTGCTCAAGTTCTTGAGCATAAGTCGTGAAGACCTTACTTTCATAATGCATTAAACATCCTCCTAATTTCTCTAATGTCTACTCGGTGCTGGTACAAAAATAATCTAAATTTAGTATTATTCTAACCCACTGAGTTTGTCATTACTAGCAGTTGTTGTTTTTATTATGTAATCCATCGAAAAAATCAAAAAATAATTTATAAATAGCCGGTGAAAAATGCAAGTGCCTGAATAACTTTTCAAATACACCTAATCATGAAAAAGTAACGCAAATCGTTCCAGTAAAACTAATGATTGATCCGTAAACGTTTTTTGAACGGCGGCCAACTCATCGGTAAATACTTTGCGGTGAATATTTCGCCAGTAAGCAATTGTTTGATCGCCTTCACCTTCAGCGTAGGCCTGATCAACACCAACATCCCCAAATGGAAGTACTTGAATAGCCGTTGTTCGAATAATGGCAACTGCTTGTTGATGACCATCTAAAATAACACTATAGCGCCCCACAGTTGGCACTGGCTCATTAGTTAGCCGATACAGTGCATAATTCGAAGTCGTCGCAGTTTTTTGATGGGCGATCACTAACCGTGCCAACTGATCAGCAGATTCAGCTGTACTGCCGAAAGACCAGACATCATAGGTAGCCGTGATCTCCGGATGTTCTTCCACAAAGGCTGCCCACATTTTTTGCGCCGATTCATTATTCATCCTTTACCTCCACAATCTTTAAACTAATTTAATTATAAAAAAAAGCTTAGCAATTTACAATCGGCTAAGTTAATTAGGTAATTCATTAAAGAATGTTATTACTCGACAATGGGTTTTGATAAACGGATTCCAAACGAGAAAAAATGCCGCAACTAAGCTATTACTTGTCTGCGGCACTCTTGTTAATCAATAGCGATTATACCTTCTTCTGCTCTTTTAACCATACGCAAAGTTTAAAGGAAAATCCGAAGATTACGCTTATTGATTACAATGGTCTCTTTTGTGGTTTGCTTCCGGTGACGACTTAATAAGTGCTTCACCAGTTGCTCCAGTTTGCCGTTCTCTTTTGCCAAAGTCTCGTACACATCAGCGTCAATCTTTAGTGTCAACTGTTCTTTAGCATTTGGCACGTCAACGGTCACACTGTGCCCATCACCTTTTTGGTCGTCAACACGATGTTCCAAAAAATGCTCCCAGGTCACAACATTACCTCCCTTTTAATAACTTAAGCTTAACATGCTTTCTAATCAAAAAATTACTTTTGACCCATTCGTAATCTAAATTTAATACGCCCACGAAAACAAAATGATATTTCTCTATCATTTTAGCTAGCATTTTATAATTAATTAAGTTATCATCCTGTTAACCACTAATTTAATATGGTTAACAAGAATTGAAGGACTGATAAAAATGTCAACTAAAGAACGTCTGCTTCAAGAACTTATAACGGCCAGTGATCAATTTATTTCCGGTGAAATTTTAGCTCAACGGCTTAACCTTTCACGAACTGCTATTTGGAAGGCCATTCAGCAACTTAAAAAGGACGGCTACTTAATTGAAAGCAAGGCCCAATTTGGTTACCGCTACGTGGAAAATGACCTACTTAGTAAAACTGCTATTCAGCATTTTTTACCAAATGAACTGCAAACACTGCCGTTAAGTGTTTATCCCACTCTTGCTTCCACTAATCAAAAAGCAAAAGAGCTTGCGGCCCAGCGCAATGACGTGCCCCAAGTTTTAATTGCCAATCAACAGACACGTGGCTATGGGCGTTATGGCCGGCCATTTATTTCTCCAAAGAACTCTGGAATTTACCTTAGTTTACTTCTCAAACCGACAACTCAGTTAACCGACGTTGGTTTACTAACAACCGCCACTGCCGTTGCCGTTTTTCGAGCAATCAAACTGACAACCGGCATTAAAACTAAAATCAAATGGGTGAATGACCTTTACTTAAATGATAAAAAGATCTGTGGTATTTTGTCAGAAGCGGTCACCGACTTTGAAACACAGCACATTACTGACGTTATTATCGGAATCGGCTTAGATTTTGCGGCACCAGATACACCACTGGATGGTAACTTACAAAACAAAGTCGGCGCCTTATTTACAACAAAGCCCACAACAACGCGTAATCAGTTAATTGCCGAAATCCTAACGCAATTTTTCACGATTTATCCTAATTATCCTGCGGGCCATTTTCTAACTGATTATCGTGAAAATTCGTTTTTAACTGGTAAACAAGTAACGCTCAAACAAGGCAATGAACAGCTTAGCGGACTAGTCACCGGCATTAACAATCACGGTGAGCTCCTGTTACAAACAACTACTGGCCAACGGACAATTAGTTCAGGAGAAGTCACTAAAGTTTATTATCAATAAAAGGAGAACCACAATGACACACACACAATTAAAAGGATTTATTTTAGCAGCCGAATTTGCCATCATTATCGCCATTTTTTCGCAATTGATCGTACCACTTGGATTAGTGCCTTTAACTGGTCAGACGTTTGCCATTGGACTCTGTGCCACTGTACTTAAACGAAAATACAGTTGCTGGGCAATTACAATCTATCTTCTACTTGGCCTGATTGGATTGCCCGTTTTTGCCGGAATGGCATCTGGGATTGGCGCGTTATTTGGACCAACTGGTGGCTTTCTATTTGGTTTTCTATTAACGGGCTGGATTACCGGCAGTTACTTGCAACATTTCGGCTATCACTATTTTCACGCTATAACCGCTAACTTACTAGGTGCGTTCGCAACGTTAATCATGGGAACTATTTGGTTAGCATTTAGCGGTCATCTTTCCGCCACCGCCGCTTTTAATGCCGGCTTTATACCCTTTATTATTCCGGCAATCATTAAGGCCGCTGCAGCTGGGTGGCTTGGTGCATTACTTTACAAACGAATTCGCTACTTCCAGATTTCCGATTAGAAAACTCGTTAGCATATTTATCGCTTTTATCCCGATAACTTGTTAACCTTAAGGTAGCCTGAATTGGCAATACTTTCATCATCAAAGGAGGACTACCTTATGGTTACAACACATTACATTGATTTGAAAACGTTACTTAACGATCTGCAGCACGGCCCGTTTGTCTCAATTTATCTGAACACACTGCCACTGCGAAACGAAGCAGAAAAATCACAAATCACTTATAAAAATTTATTAAAGGAAGCCAAGGAACAGTTTACCACCCTATTTCCCGAAACAAATTGGTCATCTTTTGAAGCACAATTGACACCACTCTTAAGTGACGCAACATTTTGGCGTGATCAGTTGTCGATCAGTCTGGGAATTATCGTTAATCAAAATGAAATGATGGTTACCCGTTTAAACTCAGCAGTCACTCAACGTGTCAGTGTTAGCCGGTTTCCAGATCTGATGCCCATTATCAATAATAATCAGCGTCAATTTGACTATACGTTGCTCTGTTTAAACCAAGATAGTTTTCGCCTCTTTAAATACGAAGGTCAGCGGTTTAGCGAAATTACATTCCCTGAAGACGCACCAACGACACTTAAAAAGGCCTTAGGTGAAGAAATTAAGGGTGGTGACCTCAATTTTCGAACAAACGGCGATGGTGCTGGTAGTGTCAGCTATCACGGCCATAACGCTAAAGATGAAGAAACTGAGATTGACCACCACAATTATTATCAGGCGATTGATGATTATCTCATCGACCACACTGATTCAAAACGTTTAATTCTGTTCGGTTTAAGCGAAAATCAAGCGTTATTCCGTCAATTAAGTAAAAATAGTGCCTTGGCACAGCATTTAAAAATTACGGCCTCCCCTGCTAATCTCAGTAAAGAACAAATTCAAAAACAAACTGAACCATTACACCAACAGTGGGCTGCTGCAATTGTCGCCATTACATTAGATCGTTACCAAAACGCAATTCCCCAGCGAAAAATTCTTACAACTTCGCAAGATTTAGTTTTGGCAGCCAAAGCCGGACAAATTGATACTCTACTGTTGGCACAAGATGGCTTTGCGGCCGGAATTATGACGGCCGATGGACTAGATCAAAGCACTCCCATCGGCCAACGCCATAATCTACTCTTTGATCTGAGTGATTATACGTTAAACTTTGGCGGTAAAGTTGTGATTATCCCTAGCGAACAAATGCCAGAAGGACAGACTGCCTGTGCAATTAGTCGCTATCGTTAAGCAAAACAGTCTAATCATTACTTTTTAAAATTAAATTAAAACACGAAATAAGTGGTAAACCAGTGAAATTTACCGCTTATTTCGTGTTTATTTTTGTTGTCCCAATAATTTGATTAAATCGGGTAATTGTCTGATTTGAAATGTTGGTGTGGTACTTGTTTGATTGGTAACTAAATTAGGATTAAACCAACAAGTATCAATCCCAAATCGATTGCCACCAGCAATGTCCGACGTCAACGAATCGCCAATTATTAGCGTCCTTTCCTTTTCAAAGTATGGTAACTCTTGTGCAATATAATTAAAGAATTCCAACTGTGGTTTCTGAAAACCTGCTTCTTCGGAAACAAAAACACGTTCAAAATAATTATCTAGGCCTGAATCCGCTAACCGTTGTAACTGCATTTTGGCAATTCCATTCGTTGCAACTTCTAAATGAAAATCTTGTTTCAAGATTCCGCAAATTTCACTGGCATGGGGAACTAACGCGTGTCCCTTGCTTAAATAACTTCGGTACCTTTTTTCACAGGCAACACCATCAATTTTCTGGTCTAGTTGTTTAAATAAAAGTGTGAACCGCGTTTTCAACAATGTTTCCCGGGTAATTTTTCCTAATTCATACTCTTGCCATAAGCCAGTATTTAATGTAGCATAGCGTTGCTGAATTGTTTGTGTTAATGGCAACCGTAATTCTCGAAAAAGACTACTTAGCGCTTGTTTTTCGGCTGCTTTAAAATCAAGTAACGTATCATCTAGATCAAATAGTAAAGTTGTGTACATCTCCAAGCCTCCTAGGTAAACTAATATCTATTTTATATGAATGCAACATCTCGTTTATGCCACTAGTAACACTTTTTACTATCATGACATTTTTCGTATTTCACTACCAGCTCTATTTTCAGCAAAAAGTTTTCGTTTTTGTTAACTTCTTAATTTTTGCACTGCATTTAAAAAGCAATCTGTTATAATACATAGGAGTATTTTGATTTATTAAGGTGGGATGAAGTTGAAAGACGACCATAACTCAAGGTCTGACCGACGCACACGCTCGGGTAACCATACGAAGGGTATGCATGGCTTTTTTAGTCGTTTAGGGCATAGTATTATTGAATTCTTGCGTTTTCCAAAAATCACGTTCAAAGAAAATGCGACCCCACGTGAAGCTTTCTTTTACTATTTAAACATCACGATAAGTGTCTTAAAGAGTTTATTCTTACATATTGCTTCATTTTTATTGATTGTTGGCACATTAACAGTGGGAATTGGCCTAGGTTATTTTGCGTCATTACTCAATAAGGATACAATACCAAGTTATAATACAATGAAAACGGCAATTAATAGTGATTACGCACCTTCAAATTTATATTTTGCTAAAAATGTCAAATTAGGTGAATTACAAACAAATATCACTAGCACGCCAGTTTCAATTAATCAAATTTCACCGAATTTAACTAAGGCGATTACATCAACGGAAGATCAATACTTCTATCAGCATCATGGTGTCGTTCCTAAATCAGTTGTGCGTGCCCTTTTTTCTAGTTTAACCGGAATTGGCACGCAAACTGGTGGATCAACTTTGACCCAACAATTAGTTAAAATGCAATTGTTAAACTCTGAAACGACGTTTAAACGTAAGGCTAGCGAAATTTTACTTGCTCTACGTGTCGACAAATACTTTTCAAAATCAGAAATTCTCCAGGCCTACTTAAATGCCGCCACCTTTGGTCGAAATAATAAGGGCCAGAATGTTGCCGGTGTTCAAGAAGCAGCGGAGGGGCTGTTTGGAAAGCCAGCCAGTGACCTAAACTTACCACAAGTAGCCTTTATTGCCGGACTACCACAAAGTCCTTCAGTCTATACACCTTATAAGAATAACGGCTCTTTGAAAAAGAATCTTTCACTTGGTTTAGACCGTAAGAACGTTGTTTTGTTCAGAATGTACCGGGACAATAAAATCACTAAACAACAGTGGCAAACCGCTGAAAAGTACGATCTCAAAAAAGATTTTCTTAGTAAGCAACCAAATCCGGAGCCGACCCAGAAATACGGTTACGTTTATAACTTGGTTACTAAAGACGCACGAAATATTTTAATGAAGCAACTTTACAAAAAAGATGGATTGACCGCAACTGAGGTCAATCAGGATAACAACCTTTATCAACAGTATTACCAACAGGCTTCCCAATTGTTGACTGAACGTGGTTATCATGTTTACACCACAATCAATAAGTCCGTTTACGATAGTATGCAAAACGTGGTCCAAGAACAAGGCAACACATTTGGTCCAACACATGAGGATACGTCAACTGACCCGCAGACCGGCAAAACGATTCACGTTAAAGAACCGGCGCAAAATGGTAGCGTGTTGCTTAATAACCACACTGGT
Source organism: Loigolactobacillus iwatensis (assembly GCF_003950295.1). Taxonomy (GTDB): domain Bacteria; phylum Bacillota; class Bacilli; order Lactobacillales; family Lactobacillaceae; genus Loigolactobacillus; species Loigolactobacillus iwatensis. The sequence goes on along the minus strand of NZ_RHNP01000026.1, from coordinate 12,767 downwards.
GCCATCCTTGGCTTTGTTGGCGGACGTGATTTTTCCGTCACACAAATTAATCACGCCTTTGACACTAAGCGTTCCCCTGGCTCATCAATTAAACCACTATTAGTTTATGGTCCTGCCATTCAGCGCAAGCTCATTGGATCGGAAACTAAGATCGCTGATTTTAAGGTTAATTATAATGGCTATAAGCCAACCGATTACGGTCAAACAATTCAGAATCGTTTTGTTAGTTCTCGTGATGCCCTTAAATATTCTTATAATATTCCCGCTGTCAACCTCTATAACCAAGTGCGCAAACACGGCTCAGTGAAGCCGTACATGGAAAAGATGGGGATTAAGTTAACCAATAAGGACTACAAAGAACTTGGCTTAGCACTTGGTGGTACCCAATACGGAGTTAGTGTTGCCGATGAGGCCAGCGCTTACACCACGCTTTCAAATGGTGGCAAACACACTGATGCTTACGTTGTTTCAAAAATTACTGATAATAACGGAAAAACTGTTTATCAACATAAACCAAAAACCACGCAGGTCTTCTCGCCTGCAACGGCCTATGTAATGTCAAACATGATGCGTTCCGTTGTTACTCAGGGAACTGCCAGTCAAATTCCTGGTGCAGCAACGTTTAATACCAGCAATCTTGTAGGTAAAACTGGTACTTCAAATGATAACCGGGATAGTTGGTTCGTTGGTAGCACACCAAAGGTCACGTTAGCAACTTGGACTGGTTACGATAATTTCTACGGAAACTCGTATAACTTGACGGATACTTCCGGTGAGGTTAGTAATGCCTACTGGACCAACTTAGCTAATGCGATCAATACCACGGATAGTAGCATTCTTGGAACTACCCAACGACGCACTCGCCCTTCTGGAGTGACAGAAGTTTCTGTCACTAAGTCAACTGGCCGACTACCTGGACGAATAAGCTATCAAGGCTCACGCCAGGCTATTAGTGGAAGCAAAACTAAATCACTTTACGCCGGCTGGTCACCTGATCCAGTTAAATATCGTTTTGCAATTGGGGGTTCCAAAAAAGCCTATAACGCTTTCTGGAAAAACTACTTTAATGGTGGTGACCCTGATGCTGCCTTGTTTGGTGGCGAAGTTATTCCAAGTAGTAGTTCAACTTCAATTAATAAACGCCAGAACATTGGTATTGGAACAACAAGTAGATAATCTATTATAAAAAAGCAAGCAGTTTACTAATCAATTTCTGGTTAGTAAACTACCTGCTTTTTTACGTTGCCTTTTTAATTTAGCCTATTTTTTAGTTTGGTAGCGCGCACCCAGATTAATCACTGCGTTTAGTAGCATACCAATTGCCATCAACAACATGGCCAACATGTTAGCCTGAAAAATAACCGCCACTAAAACAACTGCGTAAAAAATAACAAAAAAGATCGAACATCCTGCCGATCGTGCAAAATTCCGCATGAGATCGCCTCCATTTATTCTTACACTTTTAGTATACACCAAAGATTATTTTGCCAAAATGGTAGAAGAAGTATCGAGGAATAAAAATGTGGCGTCGAAACAAAAATTGATTTTTGTTTCGACGCCACATTCTTTATCAAAAAACGATTAACTACTATTTAGTAGTACCACGTTCCACAATTCCGTAAGGTAAAAGAATTGTTTGATTTTCAATTTCTTCTTTGTTCATTAACTTAGTCAACAAACGCATTGCAACCGCACCAATATCATATAAAGGTTGTGTGATTGAACTCATCTTTGGTCGTGACATCTCAGTTAGCTTGGAATCATTACTTGTGATGATCTCAAAATCATCTGGGAATTTGGCGTTATCATCACCAGCACCATTGAGTAATCCAATTGCTAGTTCATCGTCACCAACTACTGCGGCCGTCGCATCAGTAGCCTTAATTTCTGGCCAAATTGCTTCACCGGCCTTATAACTATATTCAGTTTCAAATACTAGCTTTTCATCAAATGGTAAGCCAACCTTTGCTAAGGCCTTTTTATACCCATTTAACCGGTATAATCCATTAATTGGTTGGTCCATATTACCGGTAACAAAAGCAACCTTCTTATTGCCGTGGCGGATTAAAGTACTAACTGCTTCTTCAACGGCAGCAATATAATCAATATTGACACTAGCAATTTCTTCATCCGAATCAACTGAGCCGGCCAAAACGATTGGCGTTTTTGAACGGGCAAATTCCGAACGCATATTAGTCGAAATCTGATTACCCATGAAAATAATGCCATCCACTTGTTTAGCTAACAACGTATTTAACACTTGTAATTCTTTTTGACCGTTTTCATCAGAGTTAGCCAAAATAATATTGTACTTATACATCGTTGCAACGTCATCAATTCCCCGTGCTAATGATGAAAAATAAATATTGGTTACATCCGGAATAATAACCCCGACTGTCGTTGTTTTTTTGCTAGCCAAACCACGAGCAACAGCATTAGGCCGGTAATCTAAACGATCAATCACCTCTAAAACCTTTTTGCGCGTTGCCGGTTTAACGTTTGGGTTACCGTTAACAACCCGCGAAACGGTTGCCATCGAGACACTTGCCTCACGGGCAACATCGTAAATTGTAATTGTCTGTTTTTCCATTTATAAGTCCCTCTCTCCGCTTTCATTTGTTTTCATAAATTCACCTTTACCAATTTAACAAAGTTTGAAAACAAATGCAAGCGTTTTAAAGCCTTTTTTCATAAAACTTACATGATTGTTTTCATAATTTATTTAAACCAAGCATTAATGGGTATCTGCTAACGCGGGGTGTTGAATATGCTATACTGACTTTAGTTAAGAAAGGATGATTTTATGGACCACTTACAGAGTTTAAGTCATTGGCTACAAGAAAATAATTTAGATGTAGCCTTCATCAGCAACCCAACAAGCGTTGCCTATTTCTCCGGATTTTATGCTGAACCAGAAGAACGTGTGCAAGCACTCTTAGTCTTTCCAGATCAAGATCCCTTCTATTTTGGACCTCAGTTAGAAGTTGAAGCAGTCAAGGGTGCTGGCTGGAAATATGGTGATTATGGTTACTTAGATCACGAAGACCCTTTTGCCATCATTGCAGAACAGATCAAAAACCGCCAGCCAAACTCCCTGCGTTGGGCAATTGAAAAAGATGATCTACCTGTTGGCCGTTACGAAACAATCCTGAAATATTTTCCGGAAGCAACCTTCCCTGGCGATGCTAGTCGCTTTATTGAAAAGGCCAAATTGATTAAAACGCCCGCCGAAATTGCCCTAATGGACGAGGCTGGTAAGCAGGCCGATTATGCTTTCAGTGTTGGCTTTAAGGCTGTTCAGGCCGGCCGAACCGAACAACAGATTGTCGCCGAAATTGAATACGCGTTAATGCAACAAGGCGTGATGAAAATGAGCTTTGGCACAATTGTTCAAGCTGGAACTAACGCCTCTGATCCTCACGGCGAACCTAAAGAAACAAAACTTGCACCAAATGAACTTGTTTTATTCGATTTAGGCACCGTTAACAAGGGTTATATGAGCGATGCTACGAGAACCATTGCTTTCGGTAAACCTAGTGACAAGGCACTTGATATTCATAAGGTCTGTTTGGAGGCACAACTAACAGCTCAGGCAGCCGTCAAACCAGGTCTTACAGCAGCAGAATTAGATCAAATTGCCCGGGATGTGATTACCAAGGCCGGGTACGGTGACTACTTTATTCACCGCTTAGGTCATGGAATTGGTACTTCCACGCATGAATTTCCTTCAATTATGGCGGGTAATAATATGGAATTACAACCTGGCATGTGTTTCTCAATTGAACCCGGGATTTATATTCCTGGTGTTGCTGGTGTTCGAATTGAAGATTGTGTCCACGTTACTGAAACAGGGGCAAAACCGTTTACCCACACACCAAAGGAATTACAGTACATTAACTAATAACCAATCCAAAAAAGGCACTTTAGCTTAAGGGAGTGTTTGGAAAGACCTTCAGTTCAAAGTATTACTGACCAAAACTGCTAATAAAGTTTAGTAGCCTTCTTGCGCAAACTTTTAAGAGGATACAGCAACAAATTTTAGCTTACTTACCAAATAGAGCCATAAAAAAGAGAAGCGGCTAGGACAAAAAGTCCTAGCCGCTTCTCTTTATTTCCTCAATATTCAAACGAAGGTCCCACCAACTAATAGTTAAAACTAATCTTCGTCGGCATCACTTGACGAGGCAGTTGAATCATCAGTTGCCTCTTTTAATTTGTCATCAGCCTCATCAGCAGCGCTACTTGCTGCCGATGTGATATTATCCTTGGCTTCACCAAAGGCACTGTGGCCATCAATGTTGATATCTGCATAGTCCGCATCATCAGCAACATTGTCTTTCAAATCAGCCGCTGAATCTTGTAAATTAGATTTAACGTCACTGGCTGCATCCTTCAATGTATCCGTTGTTTCACCAGCAGCGTCCGTAAAGTCATTGGCCGCATCGTCAACAAAATCAGCGTAATCAGCGGTCTTATCGCGTAACTGATTGACCTTTCGTGCTAAATTATCCTTTAATTCGTCACTTGATTCTGGTGCTAACAGACGTGTTGCTGCAAATGCAGTGGCACCTCCAAGTAGAAAACCAAACAAAAATTTTCCTTTAGCCATTATAAATCGCTCCCTTGCGTATTATCAGTTGTTGTTTTTTTGCGGCGATGATTTTGGTAGAAACGTAACGCTCCTACCCCCACTCGACCCAGCGTTGAAGCTTTGGCCGTTGAATTACCAATGTTAGTTAACCGTTCCACCAAATGATGACTGGCTTCATTAACGTCCGAAACACTTTCGCCAAGATCACCGGCGGCCTGAAAGACGGGGTCCAAGTTCGCCACCTTACCATTTACATCTTCAAGTAAGACATTTGCTTTGGTCAACAAACCTTCAACTTCCTTTGAAAGTGCATCAACGTCACTTGTTACTGTTGTTACTGTGCGGTTTGCTTCGGCCACAGTTGTCTGAACTTCCCGCATAATTTTTGTTACCCGAATTAAAACGAGCACAATAAAGAAAACAAGAATCAGAAATGCAATTGCAGCAATTAAAGCAGCAGCTTCACCACCAGTCATATCATAGCCTCCTTTTACTTAATAATTTTAGGATAGCATCATTTAACGCTTTCTTCAATCAAAGAGTAGCGATTTGCTATTTTAAAGTCGCCTTTGTTACACTTATTTATATTATAAAAAAAGGGTGACATTATGCTAGCGACAATGCAATTAACCGAGGCTGCGCTTAATAAAAGCGTTAATCATCAAGCAAATTTATTAACTCGTTTCGTTGAAAGTATCCAATGGATTGATATTCTTAACAAAATTTTAGGTACAGTTTTAGAAATCATTCTATTTTCATTATTATTCTGGTTAATTAATAAAATAGCGCGCTTATTAATTGACCGCAGCTTCAACACTTATAAGGTCAACCGCAACATTAGTGAGGGCCGTTCCCAAACAATTTTTATTTTAGTTAATAATACCGTTAAATACGTAATCTTTTTTTTCTACCTTTATGCGGTTTTAAGCGTTCTTGGTGTACCAGTTGGAACGTTGATTGCCAGTGCCGGCATCTTAAGTGTGGCACTTGGTCTAGGCGCACAAAATTTAGTGAAGGACATTCTTTCCGGCTTCTTTATTTTATTGGAACAACAATTAGACGTAGGTGATCACGTTATCATCGGTAGTATTGAAGGTATCGTTACTGCACTTGGCCTGCGAGTTACTCAAGTTAAAAGCTTCGATGGTACTTTGAATTACATCCCAAATAGCAACATCAATATTGTTAGTAACCTTTCCCGTAACAATATGCGCATTCAACTTGACGTCCGACTTTTTCCAAAAACAGATCCAAAAAAGGTAACGACTATTTTGAATGAGGTTAACCAAGAGCTAACACCAAAGTACCCTGACATTGAAAGTGGTCCCGATATTTTTGGGATTGTGGACCTTGGCAACGGTAACCTGGCTTTACGCGTGGTACTTTACACTAAGAATGGTGCTCAGGGTCGCATTCAAAGCGATTACTTAGCTGCCTATATGCGGGCCTTGGCCGAGGCCGGAATCGAAGTACCCACCACACCCTTAACGTTCAATCAAACTACCAAATAAGGTGACAATCCCCCTAAAAATTTCGTATACTTAGAGAAACGCTTGCAATTAAGCATAATCAGATCAAAAAATTGAGGGGGTCAGCTATGTTAAATGCAGTTAAAGGATTTTTTATTGGGTTAGCGCTCGTTATTCCAGGTCTGTCTGGTAGTATTTTTGCCGTTGTTGTTGGACTTTACGAACCAATTATGGCAAAGATCAATCAATTAAGACGCCAACCACTTGCCAGTCTTCGCTTTCTAACTCCGATTGCCGTTGGTGCCCTAATTGGCATCATAGCGGCAACAAAGGGTGTTCTCTGGTTAACAGTCCAGTTTCCACTACCTAGTTACGCCCTATTTATTGGATTAATGCTAGGCCTAATTCCGTTTATGTGGCGTAAGGTTAAGCCGTTAAAATTTCATTGGTATCAATTACTTTGGCCATTGATTGGCTTTGGCTTTATTTACGGGTTAACGCAGTTGTCCACAAATAGTCAAGCCGAAAATCACATTGCCTTATCCAGTCTAAATTCGCCAATGGCCTTTGGGACAATGTTATTTGCCGGTTTCTTCGTTGTTGCTTTAATGATGATCCCCGGTATTTCCGGTGCCATTATGTTAATGGTTATCGGCCAATACGGTACAATTTACAACGCAATGGGCCAAGTCATTGACTTCTTTATTGCCCTTTTCAAGGCTGATTTCCAAACTGCAGCGTCCGTACTTAGTACAATTTTACTTTTGGTGCCATTTACAATTGGTGCCGTTCTAGGACTATTTATTATGGCCCGATTAATGACCTACTTACTAAAGAAATTTGAAGCACAGATTTACGCCATCGTTTGGGGCGTTGTTTTGGCCGCCATTCTTATTTTGGTTCAGCGCGGAATTACCCCAACTTGGCAATTTACAATTGGAAATTGTTTGCTGGTATTAGTTGCATTAATCGCGGGTGGTTTATTAACCTTTTTCTTCGATAAACCACAAGAAAAAAAGGCAAGTTAAGTTTGCTTTAGGTCAAAAATGTTCTAGACTTAAAGTGAATCTAAATTTGAAGGAGCTAATACTATGACAAAATCAATTATGGATCGTTATTCGTTTCCTGACGGTTACAAAATGCCAATCGAAGGATTTGGTGTCTATAAATTAGATGATCAAAAAATAATGAACACGGCAATCAACCAAGCAATTGATTCTGGCTATCGTTTGTTTGATACTGCACAGGCCTACGCTAACGAGACGATGTTAGGTAAAGCTCTGAAACAAACAAACGTCCCACGAAGTGAACTGTTTATTACCACTAAAATTGCTGAAAAGAATCAGGGCTATGACAACACGTTGGCCTCCTTTGATGATTCCTTGCAACGCTTGGGCACTGACTATGTTGACTTACTCCTAGTTCACTGGCCAATTCACTCTAGTTTTTTTGCAACTTGGCGGGCGTTTGAACATCTAAAACAAGAAGGAACGGTTCGTGAGATTGGCGTCTCTAATTTTCACCAAACTCACTTAGATTACTTGGCAACCCAGGCCAACGAAATGCCAGTTGTTAATCAAATTGAAAATCACCCTTACTTGTCACAAGAGGCCTTAGTCAATTACGGAAAGGCAAATCACATTATTACTCAAGCATGGAGTCCCTTAGGCCGCGGAACCGTTTTAAAGGACCCCCTCATTGGACAATTGGCCACTAAATACGCTAAGACGCCCGCACAAATTATTTTACGCTGGCATTTACAACGTGGCCTATCCTTTATTCCAAAGTCACAGAATCCGGCGCGTATTGCACAAAATGCCGCGATTTATGATTTCACGCTAAGTGATGTTGACATGACAAGCCTCAATCAATTGAATAAAAATCAGCGAACTGGTGATGATCCTGAACTAGTCTATGAGTTAGAGCACCAATACCATTAGCCTTACAGCTTTTATAGTTGGACTATTTACGTTATTCCACTTCTCACTACTAAAATTTCGTCAGTTAAATACTTTGCCAAATAGTTTGCAGATAACACCTAAATGGCATACATTAGATACAGATGAAAAAACTGTTAATTTAACTTAATGTTACTTAAAATCACATTTAAGAAATTAGCAGTTATTTTTGTGATGATTAAAGGAGAAGCATGATGACAGACAGCGAAGATTACCACTTTACCACTCGAACCACTAAACATGATGAACAATATTTAATTGATTTTCTAAACATTCCTAAGTTAAGCGCCCAGGGAGAACTCTATGAAGAGGCCGAATACTACGCTTACCGTGTTTTGGCCGATTATCTAATCCCACTAAAAACACATCCCGAGAAGATTGCTGCATTAACGGCACAAGAACCAACTAACAAGGGTGTTAATGAACATTCTTTTTTATCCGTAATAACGGTTCCGCTAAATTTAGATCCACATAAAATGCAGTCTCAGTTCGTCATTCCACGGGATTCGGCTGAAAATGCTCACGCCGAAATTAATAAAATTACACGCTTGATTAACGAGGATTCGGCATTAAAGTAGATTGAATCTAGAAATCAAATTGGTTAACTTAATTGTTATAACCAATTTGACTTCTATTTTTTTGCAAAAATATCGATCGAATAAGTAACCCTTCAAGGCCGCCTACCCGATCGATATCTTTCCTTTAAACTTGTGCCAACGCCTGGTCAAGATCAGCAATTAGATCATCGACGTTTTCAATCCCAATCGAAAGTCGAATCAGATCCGGCGTAATCCCGGCTTGCTTTAATTCTGCTTCATTTAACTGCGCGTGAGTTGTTGAGGCAGGATGAATTACTAATGAATGAGCGTCCCCAACATTGGCTAAAAGTGAGAACAGATTAAGCTTTTCAATAAAGTTTTTGCCCGCCTTCTCACCACCAGTTAAGCCAATCGTAAAGATTGAACCAACGCCATTTTTGAAATATTTATCGGCCAGCGCCTTGTATGGACTATCAGGTAATTCAGGGTAGTTGATCCAAGCAACTTTAGGGTGATTTTTTAAAAATTCAACAATCTTTCGACTATTACTAACGTGGCGCTCAACGCGCAAAGATAGTGATTCTAAACCTTGAATTAATAAAAATGAGTTAAACGGACTAATTGCGGCACCAGTATCACGTAAGGGTTGCGCACGTGCCTTAGTTGTAAATGCCGCTGGTGCAACATCCGTCCAAACTAAACCGTTATAAGCAGGATCAGGTGTGGTAAATCCCGGGTAGCGACCACTAGCAGCATAATCAAACTGGCCGTTTTCCACAATAACACCACCCATTGAAGTGCCATGACCACCAATAAATTTAGTTGCCGAATGTACAACAACATCAGCACCGTGATCTAATGGTCGAACTAAGTATGGCGTCCCAAAAGTGTTGTCAACAATTAAAATTAAACCGTGTTTATGGGCAATTGCACCAATTGCTTCAAAATCAACTAAATTAATTCCCGGATTACCAATACTTTCAACGTACAACGCCTTGGTGTGTTCATTAATGGCCGCCTCAAAGTTAGCCGGTTCATCAGGATTAACAAAATGAGTCGTAATTCCAAGACGTTTTAACGTAACGCTGAAAAGATCATAAGTCCCACCATAAATTGTACTTGCCGAAACAATTTCGTCACCCGTTTCGGCCACATTTAAAATTGCTGCCGTGATTGCTGCCGATCCAGTAGCCAGCGCAACACCGGCAGTTCCGTTTTCTAATGCCGCTACTCGTTTTTCCAACACATCTGTTGTTGGGTTCGTTAACCGCGTATAAATGTTCCCTGCGTCCGTGAGTGCAAAACGGCCTGCAGCTTGCTTTGCGTCCTTAAAAACATAAGAGGTTGTTTGATAGATAGGAACGGCCCGGGCACCAGTTTCATCAACTGTTTGACCAGCAGTAACTTGTAATGTTTCAAATCTTAATTTTTTATCGCTCATTATTGTTCTCTCCTTTAAATTAGTGTGCAGTTTATTTATTAATCAACTTAATTTGGAAATGAGTTTACTTAAATGACTTAAACCAATTCTTTATCAATTGTTGACTTGCTGGTTGCCAACGATTGATGATTTTCTGCGTTGGATCGTTGGCATAAAAGTAATTTTCCGGTAAAGTGATCGGAATCCCCGCCTTTAAATCACGGCGGTATTCATTGGCCAACGTTTGGGTACTATATTCTGGGTGCCCGGTTATAAAAGTTTGCCGGCCATCCCTGCTCTGAACAACTACGGGACCAACATCGGAATCATCTACTAATAAACGTAAATCCGGGTGCGCCAGAATATCGGCGGACTTTAATGTTGTGTTACGTGAATGTGGTAAATAAAAAGTCTCTGGTAATCCTTCAACTAATGGCGCCTGCTGCCGAACTTCATGCCCAAAAATACCAAATATTTTAGGTCGAACTGGATATTTCTTAATACCGTAATCATGAAACAATCCTGCTTGTGCCGCCCAACAAATAAATAAAGTTTGGGAAACATGTGTCTTTGACCAATCGACCAATTCACCAAATTCACGCCAATAATCCACCAACGAAAAATCCAGTGTCTCTACTGGTGCCCCGGTAATAATTAACCCATCGTAATAACCTGCTTTAATTTGCGAGAAGGTGGCGTAACTTTCCTGTAAGTAAGGTAATGTGTCGGCCGACTTAAAGTGGTGCGTTTCCGGGTAAAGGAAAGTTAAAGCCAGATTATGATTCTGATCATTTAATAAATCGACAAATTGTCCCTCGGTTTCCAATTTATTTGGCATTAAATTCAACACCAGAATTGTTAACGTTTTCGCTTTAAAATCATTAGTCGTATTTAATACCAACTGCTTACTTAAATCTTGCTCTACGGACATCATATGCTCGCCTCCATAAAATAAAAAAGCCTTCATCCCGTTACTTTAACGTAACAGGGACGAAAGCTTTCGCGTTACCACCCATATTTGCCTTGATTTCACAATCATGACCTTATCAGGTACATCTTATTAACTATACCTTTGCAAGTTATCGTTTGCAGACGGATAATTAGCACTGCTTACAGCACCAACTAACAAGCTCCAAGACCATCTTCACCAAATTTATTTTTACCCACTTTCACCAATCAGGGCTCGCTAACAAAAATAATTCAGTTACTCTTCTCTTCAACACTTTGAATTATTTAACTTGTTTCTAACAATAACACCATCATTTTCTAATGTCAAACACATTTTTGATTTCATAATAATCCCTTAAACCTTTGGCGCTAATTGCTATCATTAAAAAATCGGCTATAATAGAAACAGATTGCAGCAATAGGAGGAAGACATGGAAGAGACTGATACACCATCGCGAATGGCACAGCGGCCGCCTAAGAAAGGCCACCCATTCACTAAGATTCTATTACTCATTATTTCAATTATTCTGATTCTCAGTGGTATCTTTATCGTTAAATTTTATCATGATACTGGTAAGACAATTAAGGGTATGTACGCTAAGGATGGTATTCCAACGACAACCACTATTCAACAACACAAGCCCGTTAGTATTTTATTATTAGGAGCTGATACTGGCGCTGCGGGACGAACTTACCGTGGTAACTCGGATACGATTATTCTCGCAACAATTAATCCTGATACTAAAAAAATGACCTTGAACTCTATTCCCCGTGATACGCTAGCAGAATTAAGTGGTTCACAGAATAACGCTATGGAAAAGATTAACGCTGCCTACGACCTAGGTGGCTCTAAAATGGCCGTTAATAGTGTCCAACACCTATTAAACGTTCCCGTTAGTTATTACATGACCATCAATATGGGCGCCCTTCAAACGCTGGTTGATGACGTCGGTGGTATTGACGTTAATATTCCATTTTCCTTCACTAGTGTTTGGACTGGCGGCCAAAAGTTCAAAAAAGGAATGCACCACTTAAACGGTGAGCAGGCACTTGCTTATACTAGAATGCGCCATGAGGATCCGCGTGGTGATTATGGGCGGCAAATTCGGCAACAACAAGTCATTCGAGCAATTTTGAAAAAAGCCGCTACGCCAAAGATGCTGTTTGATTACGACAAGGTTTTAAAGGATTTAGAAAAGAATGTCCGCACCAATTTAACCTTTGCGCAAATCAAAACGCTTGCCCTCCACTACCGCGGGGCTACCGCCGATATAAAATCTGACCAACTTCAAGGCCAAGATGCCTGGATTACCGGCTCTTCCTACCAAGTTGCTTCAACTAAGGAATTAAATCGTTTATCGAAAAAAATCCGTAAAGAACTTGGCCTTTCAGCAACAACTTTATCCAACGCGGAAACTTATCAAAATAGTATGAACCCAACTTTTGACGGCGTTAGTAACCAGTACTTTTACATCTATGGTAACTATAATCACACCGCCGAAACACAAACCACCGAAAAGTAAAAAAATGAAAGTAGTACAAAAGTCAGTTTAGGGTCCATGTACTAGAGTAAATGATCAAAAATAGTAAGCGGAGGCTGGGACAAAAATCCCAGCCTCCGCTTATTTTCGAACGCCATTCTAGAACGTAAATCCAGACTTTTATTCCACTCCCTGGTTTTATTGAATCAATGCTGACGTTATTTATTTGCCAAAATGTTTAATTTAAATCCTTAAGCCACTAAAAAAGATCACCCTTAAAATTGGGCTCTATACTTTTTCCTGTTGATAGTTTACAAATGGTAAACTATTAACAGGATTTTTGTGCAGAAAAAGAGCTCAC
>NZ_RHNP01000025.1 GCF_003950295.1 Loigolactobacillus iwatensis | reverse complement strand
GCACTGGAAAAATCGAATATTCGATTTTTCCAGTGCCACGTCTTATTTAAACTTACTTATGTCACAGCCTCTTTTTTGATTTTTAACGTAAAGGTATTGAATATTACGGTCGTTATGCTAATTGTGTTTCATTTCAATTCTATTAACATTATTCCGTTAAATAATATCAATCTTAACAATCAGCAGGCAACGCTCATCACTAGTTTGGATAAAATCAGTCGTAAGTTGGCGGATTGAGAAGGCAAATACCCCCTGAATGGTTTTTACAATTCAGGGGGTATTTCTATGAAGGAGTTGTAATGTGTCGGGCCCAGTTGATGACGTAATTAATCTATCAGGAATAAAAAATATTTTAAAAAATGGGTTAATATTTTACGATAATACCATCAGGCAGCACATAGTTAGATTTATCCAAAAGCGTAAATTAATCTGTGCTACAAAAAAATTCACTTCAATTAATTAGCCAAATAGGGCTGTTTATTCACCGGTTTTGCGCTAAAATTTAAGCAGAAATCAATTAATTGGTGCTTTTGGCTAAGATAGTCAATTTTCTAAACGAATTAGTTGAAAAATTGAATTGGTTTTTTGATGTAGAGACATTAAACTATAGGTAAGGTAGTAATTGAAAGAGTTGTTGATGAATAAAGGGGTTGAAAGCAAATGCAACGCGTTACAAAGACTCGACGACAGGCCATATTAATGATTTTTGCCGTTTTGTTGTCGTTATTGTCACCATTTTCTTCGATTAGTGGTTCACAAACTGCGAAGGCGGCAACTATTGCGATGACGGGCTTGGGTGCAAAGGATGCAACGATTACAGATGCTTCGGGTAAAGATGTTACGAATGATCCGAACTTGGATATGTACGGCAATTATAAGGTGAACTATAATTGGTCGATTGCCGATAATGTCAAAATTAATGCTGGCGATACGGCGACTTTCACCTTACCTGACAGCATTGATGCACCAACGACGGATACGACGGTTAAACTTGTCGGTAGCGACGGGGTAACTTCCGTTGGGACGGCGACGATTCTTAAAGGGCAGACGACAGGTACGATTACGTTTACCGATGCTCTGGCAAGTACGGTTTCCGGACGTAAAGGAGCGTTATCGTTTAACCTTAAAGGAAAAACTGATTTGAATAGTGGCAGTGGCGACTATCAAGTTAGTAAAAATGGCTGGATTGATCCCGGTTCAGTTGAGAGTGATGGTACGCCAACGCAGATTGTTTGGAACGTGGTGGCAAACCATAATAATGAGGATCAAAAGGACGTTACTTTAACTGATACAATGGGCCCGAACCAAGAATATGTACCTGGTTCTTTGCAGGCTTACTATGATGATAAAACGCCGGTGCAGCCGACAGTTACGCAAAATGGCAATGTTTTAACGATTAAATTAGGTGATATTTCCAAGGCAGTTAATATTGTTTATTTTGCTAAATTGTCCAATGTGAATGCCAATCAAGGCAATACTTGGACGAATAAAGTTGACGGGACTAGTAGTAATGGCACCGGAAGTAGCGCCGAGGCCAGTAAGGACGTCGTTTGGGGCGGTGGCGGTACCGCCAGCGGTTATAGCGGCTCGGCTACTTTAACCAAAAAGGACAGTAAGACCGACGCTGAATTGACTGGTGCCGTCTTCGACCTAATACAGGGCAATACGGTCGTTAAATCTGGGCTGACGACTAATGCAAGTGGCGAAATCAAGGCTGACGGTTTGGCCGATGGCGACTATCAATTTGTCGAAACTAAGGCACCGACTGGCTATAAATTAGATCAAACTCCGATTCCCTTTACCATTTCTGAAGAGAAACAAACGGCAACTGTGACCGCCGCCGATGTTGCGACAACGACCATTAGCGGCACCAAGACCTGGGTTGATGACGACAATGCCAACAATACCCGGCCGAAGAGTATCACGATTGACTTGTATCAGAACGGGACTAAAACCGCCAGTAAAGAAGTGACAGCCGCCGATGATTGGCAGTATAGCTTTAAGAACTTGGACAAATATGACGCTCAAGGTAAGCTGATAACTTACACCACTAAAGAAGCGACGGTACCAGATTACAGTAGTGCGCAAAAGGGCGATGATTTCACTAATACACTGGAATCTGGCACAACGTCGATTAGCGGGACGAAGACCTGGATTGATGACAATAACGCTAATAATACGCGACCAAAGAGTATCACGATTGACTTGTATAAAAATGGGACTAAAACCGCCAGTAAAGAAATAACTGCCGCTGATGATTGGCAGTATAGCTTTAAGAACTTGGACAAATACGACAATCAAGGTAAGTTGATTACTTACACCACTAAAGAAGCCACGGTTCCAGATTACAGCAGTACGCAAAAAGGTGATGATTTCACCAATACACTGCAAGCGGGCACGACGACTGTTAGTGGGACGAAGACGTGGGTTGATGACAATAACGCCAACAACACGCGGCCGAAGAGTATCACGATTGACTTGTATCGGAACGGAACTAAAACCGCAAGTAAACAGGTAACGGCGGCCGATGATTGGCAATATAGTTTCAAAGGGTTGGATAAGTATGACGCTCAAGGTAAGCAAATAACTTACACCGTAAAAGAGGAGGCCGTTACAGGTTACACCGATACGCGGGCTGGATCTAATTTCATCAATACGGTTGAAGGCAAAACTTCAATTGCCGGGCAGAAGACCTGGATTGACGGAAACAACAGTAACAATACCCGGCCAAAGAGTATCACCATTGAGTTGTACAAGGACGGAACAAAGGTTGCTAGTAAACAAGTGACGGCTGCAGATAAGTGGCAATACCGTTTTCTCGACCTCGACAAGTACGACAGCCAAGGTGATCTCATCAAATATACGACCAAAGAGGTTACGGTCCCTGATTACAGTAGTACGCAAAAAGGTGATAATTTCACCAATACCTTGAAACCTGGCACAACATCAGTAAGTGGGACTAAGACGTGGGTTGATGCCAATAACGCCAACAACACACGGCCAGCCAGCATTACGATTGATCTCTATAAGAACGGGACCAAGGCCGCCAGC
The DNA here is from genome assembly GCF_003950295.1 of Loigolactobacillus iwatensis. Taxonomy (GTDB): domain Bacteria; phylum Bacillota; class Bacilli; order Lactobacillales; family Lactobacillaceae; genus Loigolactobacillus; species Loigolactobacillus iwatensis. Next base: position 297 of record NZ_RHNP01000025.1, on the reverse strand, counting down.
AAACAAGTGACAGCCGCCAATGATTGGAAATATAGTTTCACAGATTTGGATAAGTATGATGCTAATGGAAATTTAATTACTTACACCACTAAAGAAGCGACCGTCCCTGATTACAGTAGTACGCAAAAAGGTGATGATTTCACCAATACACTGCAATCGGGCACGACTTCGATTAGTGGAACGAAGACGTGGGTTGATGACAATAACGCCAACAACACGCGGCCGAAGAGTATCACTGTTGACTTGTATAAGAATGGTAATAAAGTTTCGAGTAAGCAAGTGACAGCGGCCGATGAT
>NZ_RHNP01000024.1 GCF_003950295.1 Loigolactobacillus iwatensis | reverse complement strand
TGGCAGTATAGCTTTAAGAATTTGGATAAGTATGACGCTCAAGGTAAGTTGATTACTTACACCACTAAAGAAGCGACAGTACCAGATTACAGCAGTACGCAAAAAGGCGATAATTTCACCAACACCTTGAAATCTGGCACAACGACAGTAAATGGGACTAAGACGTGGGTTGATGACAATAACGCCAACAACACACGGCCAAAGAGTATCACTGTTGACTTGTATAAGAATGGTAATAAAGTTTCGAGTAAGCAAGTGACAGCGGCCGATGATTGGCAGTATAGCTTTAAGAATTTGGATAAGTATGACGCTCAAGGTAAGTTGATTACTTACACCACTAAAGAAGCGACGGTACCAGATTACAGTAGTACGCAAAAGGGTGATAATTTTACCAATACCTTGAAATCTGGCACAACATCAGTAAATGGGACGAAGACGTGGGTTGATGACAACAATGCCACTAACACGCGGCCGAGGAGTATCACTGTTGACTTGTATAAGAATGGTAATAAAGTTTCGAGTAAGCAAGTAACGGCGGCCGATGATTGGCAGTATAGTTTCACAGGTTTGGATAAATACGACAATCAAGGTAAGCTGATTACCTATACGACTAAGGAAGAAGCGGTTAAGGATTACACGAGTGAGCAAAATGGTTTCAACTTTACTAATACTTTGACGGTAACGGGGAAACCACATGTACCTGGGAAACCAAATCAACCTAATAAGCCGAACAAGCCGAACAAACCAACTCAGCCGGCAAAACCGAATCAGCCAAATCAACCGACGCAACCGGCAAAACCCAACAAGCCAAATAAACCAACGCCAGCGGTTAAGCCAAATACGCCAGGTCAACCGACGCAACCGGCAAAGGTAAATCAACCTAGTCAACCGGCACAGACGAAGAAGACTAAGCAATCGGTTAAGCGGCAAACGACTGCTAAGCGAAAAGGATTATTACGCTTGTTACCACAAACTGGTGAAGTAGCATCAACTATTTTTATTGGCTTAGGAATCCTGATTCTTGGTGGCGTTGCTTGGTTTGTACGGCGGCGACATTCACGAGTTTAGTTTATTGATAGTTAGTTTAAGGGAGTGGGACAAAAGTCGGTTTTGGATCAGCTGTAGTTAGGCATGTGAACCCAGACTTTTGGCGCGCGTTCTAGAGCAATGTTCGGAAACAAGAAAGGACTAGGACTTTTGTCTCAGCCCTTTTTTGTGCTGGAGATTTTTTGGAGGAAAAAGCGGCAGGTTAAGGTTTTCATGAACCTATTTACAGTGGAAATTAAATTTTGAATTTTGCGCCAAAACTTTCTAAAGAGTTTTACGCTAAACCCTTGACCTGAAACGCGTTCCATCAGTTATCGTGAACTTGTGGTAAACAAATAAGGTTAAGGAAGGCGAAATCAATGAGTATATTTTTATTGACGAAGAAAACCAAGTTTTTTGCACCAGTTAACGGGAAATTAGAGGCGTTAAGCGAAGTGGCCGATCCAAACATTGCTAATGGCAAGATGGATGTTGGTTATGCGGTGGAACCGACTGATGGTGCGGTTTATAGTCCGGTGAACGGCGAAGTGACTTCGTTGTTTCCGACGCATCACGCATTGGGTCTCAAAGTTGGTGCTTTAGAAATTTTGCTTAACTTAGGCGTTGACACTGCTGAATTGAATGGCATGCCGTTTAAAATGCAGGTCAAGGTCGGCGATCAAGTGACACCAGAGACACAGTTGGCAACGATGGATTTGCAACAAATCAAAACTGCTGGCAAGGCAACAACGGTTTCAGTTTTGATTTTCAATGCCGCCGATAAATTGGATAATTTCAAATGCAGTGCTGCCAAAGACGTTACTGCCGGTGCCTTAGTTGGTAAAGGTGCAGAACGTTAATATTAGTGGGAGTGGGCTAAAGGTCGGTTTTGGGTTTACTGCGTAACGTAAGTCAATCCCATAACCGTACTATGGTTATGGGATTGGCTATAGTTAGGCACGTGAACCCGGACTTTTGGCGCACGTTCTAGAATAATGATCGAAAATAGTGAGAGGCCAGGATTTTTTCCCGGTCTCTTTTTGGCGCACAAAAAAACCTGACTCGCGATTGCGAATCAGGCTAGTGCGTGTTTGTTTGGGAGAACGTTTAATGATTGTTTTTTACAGATTTGGCGGAAACGTGTTTGAAAAAGCAGCTTCCTGCGGTTAGCAACGATCTATTGCTTGTTAATTCTAGCAAGTATTTGGGAAATTCTCTTACTAGTAATATTTCGGACTAAGTTTGCGTAAACGTGTCTAAAAAGGCAGATTCCTGCGGTTGCCATGTTTCAACTTGGCGGTTTTCGCTGTAGTTGAATGGACAACGGATGGAGCATCAAGATTATTAGCGTACTTAAGCTAATAATCCTCAATTGCGGAATAGTGGCTACAACAGCCAAATCACCTTTTTCAAAGGTAATTCGTCTGTTTAGGCCAATCCTCAGAATCTGAGCGCCTTTTGAGACACTCTCTAATTAATAAATGTATTCGATGTTAAATCGATTTTATTGTTAATAATGAAGTCGGAGTGCATTTTTATTTTGCGGATATTATTGCCTGATTCAAGCACGAGCTGTAGGGCCTGTCCGCCGATTTCATAAAAGTGGGGATCAATCGTTGGAATTGCGCTGGTAACACCAGATATTTGGTGACCTTGGCCAATTAGTCCTGGTACCGGCAGCTGCTGATCGACGTAATATTGGCGGACGCCACTGATGATATCGTCGCCGTTGCCGAAAATATATTGTAGGTCAGTGGTATTTTTGACCAATTTTTCTGCGGCTAAATAACCAGCGGCAGGGGTACTGATTCCAGTGATCATAAAATTATCTGGTGGAAGCCTACCGTAAACTTGGGCGAAGGTTTTTAAAGTGATGCTACTAGTGGCACTAACGCCGGCGCGACGACTGAATAAAAGGGCGATTCGTTCAATCCGTTTTTGTTTCAACCATTTGAAGGCCGCGGTGTAGGCAGATTCGCGATCAGAAAAAACCGAACTTAATTGCGTATCGCCAGTATCCTCGCAGCAAACAATCGGCCCGTACTGGTTATATTTTTCTAAACGTTCCAGCGGGATGCCGTGTGAAGTGATGATCAAGCCATCGTATTCCTTACGCTTTAGTTGCTCCAAATAGTGCATTTCCAGCGCTTCATCGTACTCAGATGGCAAAAGGATCAAACTGTAATCAGCAGCGAAGGCAGCGTCCATAATGCCGTTGAGAATTTTAGAAAAATAGGGATCACGAATATGCGGTAAAATAACGCCAATTTTGTGCGTTCTACCGGTGCTAAGATCACGGGCGATTGCGTTAGGCACGTAATCCAAATCGTGGATCACCCGATTTATTTTCAATTGTGCGGCCTTAGAGACGTAGCCGCTTTGATTAATTGCCCGCGAGATCGTGGAAATCGAATAACCACTAATCCGAGCAACATCACGAATTGTTGCCATTTAATTACCTCATTTAATAAGAGAGTGTTTGAAAAAGCGTCCAGCTTCTGAGGATTAGCCTAAACAGCCAAATTATCTGTGAAACAGATGATTTGGCTGTTGTAGCTAACCGCAGGAAGCTGCTTTTTCAAACACGTTTACGCTAAATCAGCCTAAAAGACTAGTAAAAAGCATTTTTCAAATATGACCTAGATTGACGAATTATCTGTGAAACAGATGATTTGGCGATCGTAGCTACTATTCCGCAATTGAGGATTATTAGCTTAAGTACGCTAATAATCTTGATGCTCCATACGTTGTCCATTCAACTAAGGCAAAAACCGCCAAGTTGAAACATGGCAACCGCAGGAAGCTGCTTTTTTTGCCACGTTTACGCTAAATCGGCCAGAAAAACTACTACCCCAGTCACCCTAAACGTTAACCAAATTATGCCTGATCAAATGATCCAGCGCATAACTGACGCCATTTTCATCGTTGGTTTTAGTGACGAAAACGTCTTTTGTTTTGAGATCGTCAAACGCATTACCCATCACGATCGGGTAGCCGACCATTTCCAGCATGGATAAGTCGTTATAGCCGTCGCCAAAGGCCGTGGCTTCTCGCGCCGCTAAATGTTCTGCTTGCAGAATATAGTTGATGCCGCGGGATTTTTTGGCCTGTTCGCTGGTGATTTCTAAGCAATAGTCACCTGATTGTTGAATGCTGACGCCGGCAATGTTGAGTTTGGCCAGAAAATCGATTAAGGCAGCCATTTTGTTTAGGTCAAAAGTGAGCAACATGATTTTGAAAACGTCATGGTGGTGCTGACTGAAAAAGGTCGTCGTTTTCAACTGGGTGACCGGCTGATGATTCAAGTTTTGAGCGTAGCGAATGCCTTTATCAATACGTTCAGTATACCAGTTATGCAAATCATAAAAACTGAGGCTAACCTGCGGAAAATAGAGCTTCAGCACCGTTAGCAGGCGGCCGGCCAAATTGAAATCGATCGTACTTTGGCTAAGGACCTCCAATTTGCTAGCGCTGGGTTTGAAAACCAGGCCGCCGTTAAAGGCAATCTGCGGTGTACTTAGATTTAATTTAGTGATAATGCTCGCCATTTCTTGTGGCGCTCGCGCCGAGACCAAGGTTAGTGGCAGCTTGCAGGCGCTAATCGCCTTTTGGTTGACCGCAGAGACTTGGCCAGCGCTGTTTAAAAGTGTGCCGTCCAAGTCCGAAAAAATATGTTGAATTGTCATGTTGCTCGCGCTCCCTTATGTTTTGTCCAGTATAAATTGTGGAACGCGTTCCATGTCAAATTAAATTAATTTCTGAAAGTTTTGTATGGTGTGCAAATGAAAGTCTAGAGAAGGCCTGAAAAATACTTTTAATGGTATTTTTCTAACTAATCTAGTTTAATCGCTAACTTCATCAACCGTGCAGTGCTTCAACACGACAACTCCTTGGGTGAAGCCTTCCGCGTGTCCTGTAATTTCAATTTGATTGCCGCTTTGTGCGCCGGCAAAATCTGAAACAACGCAAATTACCCAGGCTTTGCCGTCGTTCGGATTTCCAATTTCGATTGAGGGTAGGCCGTATGAGTCAGGGCCGACGTAGGTGACGGTTCCAGTTACTGTGACCATTTGGTTATCGTAAGTACTATTGTGTAGGCCTTCGTAGCTTTCGTAAAGTGTTTCAGCGTTAATTTTTTGTGACATATTAATGATCTCCTCTTTATTTTTTGGTATTCTGTTCTGTTAATAATGGCGTTAAAGTTTGGTTGGCCAAAATGCAAATGTGGTGTGTGGCTCAAGAAATGGCCGTGTATAGCCGGTGACGAGCAATTGTGTTAGCAGGGTACAAGGTTTGTTTTAAATCAGGAATAATGACGCGATCAAACTCAAGCCCTTTTGCAAGTTGTAACGTGATTAAAATAGTTCCTTGGGTTGGCAAGCGGCTATTTTGTTTGATCACAACATGGGGGATTGGCGCCAACGTTTGGGCTAGCCAGTCAAGTTGTGCGTTATTTTCAGCGATGACGGCGGTTAAACCAGCACTGGTCGTAAAATCCGTCACTAATTTTTTTAAATCCTGTTGGTAGGCGTGATCCGATGTCGCAATCTTAATCGTTGGCTCTCGTCCAGCCGCCTGGACAGAGGTCGTTTTAATTGATTGTTTGGTTGCCGAAAGTTTAGTGAACAGCGCCGTAATCTCAGGAGTTGAACGGTAACTAGTTAACAAGCGGCAAGTTGCCACAAGCGGCCTTGTTTTTTCGAAAAGTGTTTTGATCTGACCGAAAGAGGCGTTACCAGCATTAATCGCTTGATTTTCATCACCTAACAACATAAAGTGGGCTTGCTTAAAAAAACGATTTAAAATCATTAATTGGGCTTCTGAATAATCCTGAATTTCATCAATCATGACGAACTTGGCTCGTGAATTACCATAGCCAGTTAAAATGATTTTGAGGTAAAGCCACTCCTCTAGTGTGATTGTTGGTTGCTGCAATAGGCGTTGACCCAGTTGTTCAAAAGATAACCACTGGCTTTCGTTGATCGCCGTATAGAGTTGTTGGTAGCGAAATTTTTGATGCTGATAAGTCCGCTGATAAATTTCTTTTTCTGTTTGCGGATTAATTTGCTGCTGGAAAATACGTTCTTGTTGCTGTTCGCTAAGCTCTAACATCGCATCTTGGGCACCTCGCGTATGAGCTTGTTGGGCCAAGCGCCGGTTTAGTTGTTGTGTTAGTTCAGTCCGAATTGCCGTAATTCGTCTGGGACCCACCACAATCTGGTTGAACTGTTCGGCGATAGTTTGCAGTTGTTTTGCTGAAAGAATCGTTTCAGCGCCTAATTTGAGCGAGTTAAAGTCAGTTTCCGCAAACTTCAAAGTGGTGAGGCGCCGCTCAAGTTGAACTAACTTTTGGCCGTCCGTCGCTGTTGCGGTAAAGTGGCGCTGGGAAAGTCCTAATTGCTCAATGAATTGGTCCCAGGTCAAGTTAATGGGGTTGCGCTCACCTAAATTTGGCAGCACGGTGCTGATATACTGCTGAAAGATGGTATTGGGCGTAAACAAGTAGATGTCGTCTGGTAAGAGCTCACCGCGCTTTTGGTACAGCAGGTAAGCAATTCGCTGGAGTAAGACGGATGTTTTTCCACTACCGGCGATTCCGTTCACCAGCAGCACCGGAACATCAGGGTAACGAATAATCGTATTTTGTTCCTTTTGAATGGTGGCCGTGATTGCCTGCATTTTAGTGGTCTGCTGCTTTGAAAGTGAGGCCCGTAAAAGGGGATCTTCAAGGGCAATTGTTGTATCAAAGTAGGTCTGCAACTGATCACGCTGCACTTGGAATTGCCGGCGTAACTTTAAATCAGTGCTAATCGTCCGCTGATTAACGCGGTAGGTGGTTGGGCCGTTTTTTTGATTGTAATAAGTTTCAGCAATCGGGGAACGCCAGTCAATAATTAGCTGCTGATCATTTTCATCCGTCATACCAACAGCACCAATGTAAAAATCCTCTGGGGTCTCGTCATTTGAGAACTGTAAGTTAACTTTTGCAAAATAGGGATGTTCCAGTAAAAGGTTCAACTTATCTAAAGTTGTGGTCGTAATTTCCCGATCAAAATTATAGGTATCGATTTCCCGGTTACGGGATTCAATATCGGCCAGTGTCTCCATTGTTTTGATGTCAGTATCAAAGTTAAGCGCAATATCGCGACCAAGTGTGCTCTTGGCGGCAACGCCTTGCTTTTTCGTTTCAGCTAACTGTTCTTGCAAACCTAGCTGTTTTCGTAGTAATTGTTGGTAGGTTTGCTTAAGTTTTGTTTGTTCAGCGTTGAAAATTTTGTCCATCTACTGGCCTCCAGACAATTTGAAAAAATAAATTGTAATTACAACTATTGCAAGAAGAATAATAGCACATCTAGTTTTATTGTCAAATGAATTATTAGACTTACAACTATATCTAAGTGGCTCATTATTTTTAGTATAAAAAATCTTTTTCTTGGTTGAAGATGGTTTAAAAAAATAATGGTTTTAAGTGCTTTTAAAAAAGTTATTTAGTCATTAAACCATTCTTTAAACTTCTTTCTTTTTAACCCTAACAGTACTAATAACAAATTAGCAGCCCGATTTGTGACCTAAATTGGCCTAATCTCTTCAAAAAAGACGTTTTTTGTAAACTTTACAAAAAATTTGCAAAAAGTTTACAAAAAGTTTCCGTCAATTTTACAAAAAGGCTGAATCGAAATATTGGTTTTGAAAAAAATGGAAGTGGTTAATTGAGAGAAATATGTTCATTTGAAATTTTTAGGTCAAACATGAATTTTAGTATAATAAAAACTTTGATAAAAGGCTCATTTTAAAATAAGGTAGGCATTAGCAAAGACCACTCAAAAGTAAAATTATGGAATGAAGTACAAGCCATATAGCAGTAAGTGATGGATCAAAACCCGGAATGTGACATCAGGCCTAACGCTAATGATTCAAATTCGAGGGGGGAGATGGCCGAGATTTAGCCAATGAAATTTTAAGTATTGCAAGCAGTTTTGAGGGTGGGATAATTTCATTAGTTGTTAGGAGAATGGATCTTAAGTATAAATTCGTGGGGTCTTGATAAAAATGCGGAAGAATAACTTCAAAGAGTTCTGATGTATTTAAGGTAAGGCTACGTTTTAGCATCAAGTAACTGAAGTAAAGTTGTACAAACAGTAGACGGCATGATAGTCTTATCAATTTCGACAGTGGAAACAGTAAATCAAATAATAAAGATTCTAGATATTGAAGCATATTCAATGCGCTATACTTTGAATATGTTTTTTTATTGAAAGGAATTGTTAAGTTTATGCGGATCACTGAGAAGGAACAATATCAAAATTTTATTACTAATTTGAGTCAAAAAGGATTATCGAATAAAAGTATGAAAGCTTATAAAAGTGATATAGATCAATTCATAAAATTTTGTGACAAGGAGGACGGTCTTGAGATCAATGATTTTCAAAGCTTTATTAATCATTTAGTTAAAATGAAATATAAGGATAGTACAATTCATCGAAGAATAATTTCGCTGAAACTATTTGGAAATTTTTTGACGGAAAATAAAATGATTGCAGACTTTGACTCAAAGATACTTAATTATAAGTCACAGAGAAGGCATGACTTACCAAGAGTTCTAAATAATAATGACGTTGGAATGCTGCTGAAGGGTGCTTATGATCAACAGGATCTTGCCAATACACTATTTTCAGAGCTTCAAACAACTAGGAATACTGCAATTATTGAAATGCTCGTTTGTACTGGAATGAGAATTGGTGAAGTAAGCTTAATGAACATTGAGGATTTAGACTTAAATAGCTGGATATTTATTGTTCATGGAAAAGGGAAAAAAGAACGTTTGTTATTTATATCAAGTTATGAAACTCGAGTAGCCATCAAAAGATTTCTAAAAATTAGAAGCAAATATGTGCCAAAAAGTTCTGCATTATTTCTAAACAAATATGGCGATCGTTTGTCCATCTGGTCAATAGAAAATATTTTCTTTAAGTATCGTGATTTAAGCGGAATAAACCGGTCCGCGACACCGCACTATCTCAGACATTCTTTTGCTACGGAATTATTGAATAATGGTGCTGATTTACGGGTTGTCCAAGAACTCCTGGGGCATGCGAGCATTACTACAACACAGATCTATACTGAAATTGCTACTGTTAACAAGGTTAATGCATTAAAGCAATTTAATATGAGGAATACTATAAATTTACGGAATTTAACAAACACCTCCAAATAACTACTAATTATTTGGAGGTGTTTGTTTGTACTATAGAATGACAAAGAATGACCTAAGCAGACTAAGTGATCACGGCCAGAAAAGATTTAAATCACACCAACTTGTTGTAGTTGCCAATATTGTCGGTCAAACAGTAAAACGTGATTTAGAACAACCTGATAGCGATTTCTTTAGTGAGGAGGAAATTATGGAAATTACGAGTGCTTTATCTGAAGTGAGCATTCCATATAAACTTTTAACATCAGAGATGGACTTCACTAAGCAGATTATGAGTGGGCAAATTAATGTAGATCAAGATGTAGTTTGGAACTTAACACGACAAGGTGGAAATGGTAATAAAAAGTCAGTGATTACTAGTCTAGCCGATTTCAATCAAGTATCCTATATTGGTTCTTCAGTTGAGGCCATGAATATTTGCCGAGATAAGCACACTTTTGAACAGCTAATCAAGCCGCTCGAAATCAATATTCCTACATACACCATTACGGATCCAGCTAATTTTCAAGGAACACAACAAATTATTTTTAAGAACGCCAGTGGATCGGCTAGCATTGGTCTAGATGATTCTGAAAGGCCTGTACTTACAGCTAATGAGGTCAACGATAAATTACGCGATTCAATGGGAACAAAAATTGCGGAACGTCTAATTCAAGGTTTTGAGGTGGAAGTGCCTGTCCTTAAGTGCCATGTAGGTGAAAACAAACAGTTTCGTGCGCTATCGCCAGTTGGATTAAGTTTCAATGAACAATATTATTTCAAAAATTCAGTATTAAGTGAAACTCGATCTAATAATTATGATTATGAGTTTTACTCATTGTTTAAAATGTTATGTGGACGTATAAATGTTGATGCTGAGCTCATCGAGTGCCGGCTAATAAATCGAGCCTGTCAGGTCGCAACTTTTCTTAATTTATCCAATTATGCAAGAATTGATTTTCGTGTGACAACCGATGGTCAACTTTACTGTTTTGATATTGCGACTACACCATACGTTATTCAACACTCTTCACCGGTATGGGCTGTCAGTCAAATGAAAGAACAACAATGTAACTTAATAGCTGCAATCTTGGGTACTACAGATTAATCCCAATATTGTAAATCGCTATAAAGTAACAACGATTGGCTAAGTAATGAGCTTTGCCAGGCAGCATTTCTTATCTGTTTTTGATATTTTCTAGTCAAATTACTATAATTCTTAATTGCAGTTGATTCTAATAATTGGTTTAGATTATCAAGACGTCTGTATAACATATCACCCGATTCCAATCCTTCAAATAAGGCTGGAACTTGCAATTTTGCAAGTCGGTTTTGTAATCGATACTTAGATATCGTCCTATTCTTAAACTTAAGCATTAATCGATTGTATTCAACGTAGAATCTATAAAAATCATCCTGTGGAGCATTATTTAACGTGATTGATAGCATGGAAAGGGATTGGGGAATATATTTCATGTCCTCTTCAGCTAATAGTAGTGCTAAATTCATATGAATAACCTTATGACTGGTTTTAGGGATGGGATTAGAGGCTATATCAGTTAATTCAGAATTTGAATAGCAATGTTTGCATAAATAATGAATGACATCTTTGAGTTCTATTTTTCCTTGGAAATACCTTCCGATTGCAAGGTTATTGCAAGCCTTAAATGTCGGTTGTGTATCTTTTAAACATTGATTAAGTTGGTCAATATAAGGAAGATTTTTTTGATTTGAAGGTGAAATGGATCGACACATATCAATACCAACTAGATTTGTCAGTAGCCGAAGTCGTTCACCCTTATTAAGTGACGAGGCTACTTCGTCACTTAATAAGTCCTTCAGTTGTGAGCGCTGTGTTTCCATGTTGTTAAAGACGCCCTCATGTCGTGTCAACATAATTTTAAAGGTAAGTCTGATATCATTAGGCCAGTCTACCTTCGAGTCGTCAAGGAGATAGTGCAAGTCTGCAAACATATGGCCTGAATCGAGATAGTGACGATCAAGATTATAGTTACGAATATCCGGAGCTAATTCTAACCCTAGTCGAAATTGCATCTCATATTCCTCATTTTTGCGGAGTTGTATATATATTGGAATAGCTTCTTCAATTGCAATCGTCAATAACGACTCAATACGAGCTTTTTTAGCATATTGAATTAAAATGAGATAAAACTGTGCCTTGAGCAACAATGGTTCACTGCAATTTAATAATTGATATGATGACTGGCGTAGTGATTCTATATCGGTTGCTTTATCTTTAAGAGTAGCTTCATGTAATTGGACGGCCAATCGTACGTGAGAATTATCACTGTTGTATTGTAAATTAGCAGAATTAACTCTTAGTGCATCTAGGGCAAGAAAACTATCGGTCTCCAACTCACATTCGGCTGCTTTAGCAATCTTCGCGCGAATTGCATAATTCCATGGCATTTTACGTTTAAAAATTTGGTCGATTCTTTTGGCAATATGGTTTGGAATTGGTTTGTCTAATGTTTGATAATAGAGTCTCAAAACTGGTCCTAGGCGATCAATACCCTGAATTGTTTCAATGAGATGTTCCTTCCTCAAATACTTAAAAATATGGAGTGCTTTATCTGCTCCAATCAGCTGTGCTAGATCTTCTTCCGTAGTACCATCATTGAGAAGACGCAATACGGAGTGTACAGTCTTTAAGCAATCTTCTGTAAGAGACAGTCCGGCTATTAGTTTTTTTAAGACATCCCGAAAATTTGTTTTAGACTTCATATTAGCTAATTTAAAAATCATTCCGGGACGCGAACGAAATTGTTTAACGACACTATCAGTATCACAGTGCATCAGCCGCGCAACATTTTTAATTGCCTGACGTATGGCTTTATACGCATTGGAGTCAAGGTCTAATGTCATAACGTTAGGTGGTAATTTGGGCATCTGTGTGACAACCAAGACCAAGCTGTGTTTTAATACGTCCAACTTGGTTACGATCTGTTGAGGTGGGTCACTGAATACTAACAAATAATGTGCATCTTCTTGACTGAGAATAAGATTGATTAACCAGTTATCAAAATTTAGGCTTTTGTACTCATTCTCAATAACAATCAATCGCTTTGAAGTGTTTGCGATAAGGCTTGGAAATATATCTTGCAGTGATGGTGTACTAACTGGACCAAGAGATAGTGATATGTTAAGTAATAATTTTTGTAATGAGTTAACATGATTTTTAGAAAAGATATGTTGTTTGATCTTCTCTCCCCAATACTCTTGGTTTATTTGTCCAGAACTAGAAATTTGACAATCGAAGATTTCCCATTGATCAGAACTCTGATTGGTTGAAGAAATGATGTTGTTAAGAGTTTGCTTTATATGATAATGTTTACCCGCTCCGTCATGACCAATGAGAACACTTTTAGTAGGGATTCCTTTAGGATTATTGTTACCTATAGCTAAGAAACCAAGTTCTTGATCAAGGTGTGTCAATTCTGGATAGGAGAATACTTTTGTCATGAAACACCTCCAAATAATTAGTAGTTATTTATAGATAAACTTTAATAATATTATAGCATTGTAAAAAAATGATTGAGTATATTTTTAATAACTTATAGTTAAGAAAATACTAGGCTTTTTGTGTAAATAGAAAGCCCTCTCCTCCTTACTAAAATATAAAATCTAAAGTATCATATATTATATTGAATCTACTGATCAAATTTGTTGTTATTATCAGGAATGATAGCCATTTATCACATTTTAGAAGTAAATATTTAAAATACCACAGAAAATAGACAGATTATTGTTCATAATAAATTGATTAATTTTTGATCGAGGTACATGAGAAAATGGATAAATTGATTGTTTTAATTGAAGAATACAATAACTATCAATATCGGAAAATACCAGATGAAATACTTTCAGCAGCCTAGTTGCAAAATAGCTCTTCCGCATACCCGCTTTCAACCTCATGCCTGGGACTAGCCCCATTCAATCAATTGGCCGATGTTTTTAATGCAGTCTAAGTCCTACAATTAGATGGATTAGGTTGAATACGGGGGGACGATAATGGGTCAGAAGGTTCAAATACATAATATCTTTATTAATAGCGTTAAGTTTGTTTTATGGCTGTTTATCCATAACATCATGGTTATGCCAATTTTTATTGCCGCATATTTTATTCTAAATCGGGGAATATTGGTTCAAACCATTCTTGCGGTGGTTTGTTCCGCATTAGGAGCCGGAACAGTATTTCTACTCGCACGGCAGTATGAAACTGTCATTAAACAGAAAAATCCACTTCGCATTTCACTAGCGACCATTTTCAAAGAGCGACCGTGGAAGCTCATCTTTACACTGATAATTCTGATAATTTGGATTGCGGTTCAGTACTTTTGGCCTGGTCAAACGTCGGCCGATCAAAACGCAACCGCGAAGTTGCTGGCAATGTACCCAGTTCCAATTTTTATCGTTGTCAGCGTGTTTGGGCCCATTTATGAAGAATTACTGAGCCGAGGAATTTTCTTTGCGTACTTTGTTAAAAGCGATGCTGCGTGGGCCCAATGGACGGGGTTAATTACTAGCGCCATTCTTTTTGGGCTTTTACATAGCGTAACGGTCTCGTGGGCAACTTTGGGCTACATTATTTCAGGCCTAATTCTAGGTGTGATCTATCTTTTAACTAAGAATATCCGCTTTAGTATTCTGGCCCATCTTTTAAGTAACGTTCTGGCAATGCTGCTATAGTGATGGATTTTCTTAATTTTCTAAAAATAGACACTAGACCTTTGCTGATCTTTAAAAATAGAAGCGTTTAACTTACGTTTATTTGCGATTTTTGGTTTTAGGTCGAACACGAATTTCAACAAAATAAAGGCTTCCAAAAAGTTGGTTTTACTGGCTAACTTTTTGGAAGCTTTTTGAATAGATTTTTCTGGCAGCACTGTTTTGCCCAACGCAACACCAAATCAGCGTTGAGCTAAATATCACTCAATATCTTTAAACATCGTCGTCGGTGCCAGCACCAATCGGGTGTAAAGCGCAACGAGATCTTTTTCATTAATTGGGGGATTTTTCAGCATGACTTGCGCGAAACTAATGATGCTGCGGGCCATCATTTCGGCAATGAATGGTGTATGGGATTCGCGGATGTTTTGAAAGTTGTAAACGCGAAGAATGTCACCGGTGATTAGCAGAATAGCTTTTTCCGCCGCGCCGCCCCAGAACATGATTTCCAGTAAGGAACGGTGATTAAGCAGGGTGGTCACAATTAACCGCGCAGAAATTCGGGTTGAATCCGGCGTGCGATCAACCTGTTGTAAAAATTGGTTGATCATCCGTACGCAACTAACTTCGATAATTTCGCTGATACTGCCGTAATGGCGGTAAAAGGTTTGCCGCGCAACATGGGCTTCTTGGCAAAGGCGAGTGACGTGAATCGTGCTGAATTCCTGCTTGGCAAGGTAACAACGTTTAAGTGCGGCAATCAATCGATTTTGCGTTTCTTGTAAGCGTTTATCAACGTGCTGATTATGGGCCAACTGCATTTTGATCGTATTCATTTAAGCACGGCCTCCTTATGTGACAGTTTACCCCATTTTGACATCGAAATGGGGTATTAATTTAGTGTTCAGCTGAGTATTATAGGAACCGTAAAGTAAAAGATATTTCCAAGAAGCAATTGCGAATACGTAAAATGACGTTTAAAAAATTTAGGAGGTAACAATTATGAAATTTATCACACTTGAGGAACATTGGGAATCTGAACGGGTTAACGCGGCGGCAAAGCCTTACATGCCGGCACCAACCAATCCGCATAAGAACCCAGACGACCACAGCATTGAAGAATTTATGGCCAAATCCAAAAAGGACAACACCGAGTTAACCAGTGTTGGCGCTAAACGTTTGGCATTCATGGACGCTAACCAGATTGACAAGCAGATTATGGGTTACGGCGACAATTCACCGCAAAACCTTGATCCAAAGGTAGCCGTTGATTTAGCACGGATGGCCAATGATGATTTGGCCGCGGCGATTGCCACTCACCCGGACCGCTTTGGTGGTTGGGCCGTTTTACCAGTTGGCGATCCTGAAGCAGCCGCAGCAGAACTTGAACGTGCAGTCACGAAAAAAGGGCTGCAAGGCGCGATGATTCATGGCTATTATAATGGCAAATTCTTTGATGATCCATTTTACGAACCAATTTTTGCCAAGGCGGAAGAACTTGATGTTCCTTTATATTTTCATCCAGCAGTCATTCCTGCCGAAATTAGCGAGCACTACTATCAAGGTAGCGGCTGGTCCGAATTAACGGCCTTCACTTTTGCCGGCGCTGGTTGGGGTTGGCATGAGGATCTTGGCGTTCAAATGGTGCGCCTCATTCTGGCAGGCGTCTTTGATCGCCACCCTAATTTACACATCATCACCGGTCACTGGGGGGAAATGGTGCCCAACTTCCTCGAACGAATGGATCAAACCTTGGGATTGACGGCGCACCTGGACCGCAGTATCAGTGAAACTTACCGCGATAATTTTTACATCACGCCAAGTGGGATGTTCTTCAATGCCCAGTTGCAGCTTGATTTAACTGAAGTTGGTAGTGATCATCTGATGTACTCCGTCGATTATCCCTACAATCATCCCACCGGTGCCGCAACCTTTTTGGCCGATGCAGGGCTAAGTGCCGCCGACCAAGAAAAAATTGCGTTCGGGAATGCGACTAAATTACTACATTTAGATAAGTAGGAGGTCTTCACTGTGAACGATTTATATACAATCACCCAAGTCGGGGAGCACGTTTACAACATTACTGAAAACATCACTGACCGGCCGATTAAATTCGCGCAACAACTTGTTGTCGGTGAAGACAAAGCCGCGTTGATTGACGCTAGTTTTGGGATTGACACTGATTTAATCAAGATCATTCGCCAGGTGACCACTAAGCCGATTATTTGTTTGTTAACGCATGGTGACCCAGATCATACTGGCGGCGCATCGTTATTTGAGTCAGTTTACATGAATCCGACCGATGATGAAATTATGAAAGCGGCCTTTGCGCCTGCCGAGCGGCTGCACGATGTGGATATTGCGAGCGGGCACAATCAGGCACTTGTGACGCACATGAAAGAAAAGATGCCAACTGCTGCGTTCTTTAACTATCAGCCCCTGCAGGACGGAGATCGTTTTGATTTAGGGGGCATCACACTTCAGGCGGTCGCATTGCCTGGCCATTCAAAGGGCAGTATGTGTTTTGTTGACGCCGCCAATCACTATGGCTTCACCGGCGACAGTCTGGCCACCGCCGTCATGAGCGAGCTTTACGATACACGCTGCGCAAGTCTGACTGCCTGGGAAAATGCCATTCACCAGCTAAAGGCCATCGTCGGCGATCAGGCGCAACTATTTAGTGGCCATCGCGCAGACGCCTTTCCAGCCGGTAGTTTGACGATGCTGGAAAAAGGAATCGCCGAAATTAAGGCCGGCAAGACAGCAGCCGATCAACCATTAACAAAGATGCCAACCGGTGCCGTTAAAGATACAGAAACAATGCACCCCAGGGCCCACCGCAGCGAGAATAGCCCGTTTATTATTATGTATAATGAATTGAACGTTGATTAGAGTGCCTCAAAACGCGTTTAGATCGCGGAACCTAGCCTAGCTTGCCAATAAGAGCCGCGCAGCGGATCGTTTGGTGAGCGTAGCTAGGTGCAGTGATCTGCGTTTTTAGGCACGTTTAGATTAGAGAGTGTTTGAAAAAGCGCCCAGATTCTGAGGATTACTAACGATGTCGATCGGACTAAGGTGAACCGAAGTCCGAACCGCAGCCTAGATTGACGAATTATCTGTGCAACAGATGATTTGGCGATCGTAGCTACTATTCCGCAATTGAGGATTATTAACCAAAAACGTTAATAATCTTGATACTCCATACGTTGTCCATTCAACTATGGCGAAAAACGCCAAGTTGAAACATGGCAACCGCAGGAAGCTGCTTTTTCAAACACGTTTCCACTAAATTGGCCAAGGCGTGACTAGTAAAGATATTTTTCAAACACGTTTATGCAGGATCAATATAAATATGAACCTATTACCAAAAAAGGAGACCTAGCAATGACAACTAAAAATTTTTATGATGCACCACTGAACCAGCTTGATAAGGCAGCTTTTCAAGATCGTGCTGAAATTCGTGAGTTACTTGAATATGAACGCTACTGCCGTGATAATGGCCTTTATCCACAGGAAGCGGCCTGCTATAGTGATGATGCTCGCATTCACGTTTCTTGGTATGATGGTCCGGCCAAAGGTTATTTTGAAAAGGTTTCTGCCGCAAATGGCGGTGGCGCTAAGCATAAAATAAATAGCACCTCTGTTTGGGTGAATGGCAACAAGGCCATCGGTGAGATGACAGTGATGATGCTGTCGCCACGCACTAAACTTGATGGTCAAGAAGTTGATCTTCATTCATACGCACGCATTTTTTCGCGCCTAAAAAAAGTTAACGGCGTGTGGAAATTAACTGATGGTGATTGCATTTACGAGCGGGACGAATTAATTCCCGCCGTACCAGGACAGGCCATTGCCATCGATACAAAAGAACTTGCGACCTATCGCTCAAGCTATCAAGGCCTGTGTTACATTTTGGCACGAACTGGCTTACAAAGTAGTCAGGATTTACCTGGCGAAGATAAGCCTGAAACGGTCGCCAAACTGTACAATGAGGCAAGCGCTTGGTTCTTTGCATAAACTAGAGAGCATTTGAAAAAATATGTGAAGGTAAAATTTAAATTCAACAACAAAAGCAAAGCGAATGATGGCAATTTTAAAGGTGTTTCAATCTAATTGACTGTTTGATTAGGAAACAATGCCGCATTTGCCGCTAGTAAATAATTCAATCGGAGGATAGAAAACTAATTTCTATCCTCTTTTTAATTGGATTTTTTTAGTCAGTCATTTGACAAATGGAAAATATAGGTTAATATAATCATGTAAATAATTACATGATTGGAGTGCTACAAATGACAGATAAGAAGTTTAAGACTTTAGATGATTTTTTAGGAACACATTTTATTTATACCTATGATAATGGCTGGGAATATGAATGGTACGCGAAAAATGATCACACCGTTGACTACCGAATTCACGGTGGGATGGTCGCTGGCCGCTGGGTGACTGATCAAAAGGCCGACATCGTTTGTTTGACGGAGGGTATTTATAAAATTAGCTGGACCGAACCAACTGGAACGGATGTTGCGCTAGATTTCATGCCTAACGAAAAGAAAATTCACGGTACGATCTTTTTCCCAAAGTGGGTCGAAGAACATCCTGAAATCACTGTGACTTACCAAAATGAACATATTGATTTAATGGAAGAATCACGGGTTAAATACGCAACTTATCCGAAATTAGTTGTTCCTGAATTTGCGCAGATTACTTATATTGGGGACGCCGGACAGAATAACGAGGATGTCATTAGCGAGGCGCCATACGCAAGCCTGCCTGATGAAATTAGAGCAGGGAGCTATTTCGACGAAAACTATCACCGCCGAAATAAATAGCGTTTGGTGAGAGGGTTAGAAGTAAATCTCTAAAGTGACGTAAATGTGCTTGGAAAAGCACTCTGGTTGAAACGTGCTCGAAAAAGCAGATTATTGCGTATAGCTACGCCGGTCGAACGATCCGCTGCGCGTCTCTTTTCGCCTGGCTGCCATGTTTCTTGCGGTGACTGAGGCGAACTTAGTCGAGGAAACACAGTTATGGACTTTATAACTGTGCTCCCTAGTCTTCGCCACAAGAATGGTCAACGTCCGTAGCATCAAAGTATATTAGCGTTCTTTGCTAATATTTTTCCTCTATTGCAGAGCAGTAGGCTATACTCCATAATCTAACCGCTTTTTCAAGGCAGCTCTAATGTAAACGTGCTTGGAAAAGCAGGTTCCTGCGGTTAGCTACGATTGCCAAATCATCTGTTGCACAGATAATTCGTCAATCTAAGCTAATCCTCAGAACCTGAACGCTTTTTCAAGCACTCTGGTTGAAACGTGCTCGAAAAAGCAGATTATTACGTATAGCTACGCCGGTCGAACGATCCGCTGCGCGTCTCTTTTCGCCTGGCTGCCATGTTTCTTGCGGTGACTGAGGCGAACTTAGTCGAGGAAACACAGTTATGGACTTTATAACTGTGCTCCCTAGTCTTCGCCACAAGAATGGTCAACGTCCGTAGCATCAAAGAATATTAGCGTTCTTTGCTAATATACTTCCGCTATTGCGGAGTAGTAGGCTATACTCCATAATCTAACCGCTTTTCCAAGCACTCTGCTATAATTAACGCAATAACTTTAAAAGAGGGATTTGTGGTGGCCAAAAAGAATACGTTGCCTTACATTATTTTGGGTTTATTATCGAAAAGTGAGTTAAGTGGTTACGCGATTCGGACTGCTTTTGAAAATGAGATTGGTGAATTTTGGCAGGCCAAACATAGCCAAATTTACCCTGAATTGAAAAAAATGTTGGCGGCTGACCTCGTTACTTTTCGCACTGAAATTGTTGGTGAAAAATTAGAAAAAAAGCTTTATTCGTTAACTGCAAAGGGAACCACGGTGTTGGCTGACTGGATTCAGTCACCCACTGATGATTTGCCGGTCAGTCACGATGAGTTCGCGTTAAAGCTCTATTTTGTGAGTTCCCAGGCCGATCCAATTATCGCCACGATGATGACCAAACAATTAAGTAACCATCAGCAAAATTTGTCCCACCTAAAGGCGCGGCAACGACTATTATTTAGCACGGCGACTGCGATTAAGACCAACTACGGTCATTATTTAATTTTACGCCGGGCAATTAATCGGGAAACGGATTACGTTGATTGGCTCAAAACTGAGTTGGCCGAACAACAGAAATTCAATAGGCAGGGATAGTTGGTTGGACGTTGAATTTAGGAAATCGTTAGTGAAAATAATTTTCGAAATTCACTCTAGAACGTGCGCCAAAAGTTTGGGTTCACGTGCCTAACTACAGTTAATTTAATGACCATAGTATGGTTATTGAATTAACTTACGTTACGCAGTAAACCAAAAACCGACTTTTGTCCCACTCCCGCAACAGTTTTCAAAATAACCGCAAAAAGCAGCAGCTAATCGTCAAAAATGGCGGTTAACTGCTGCTTTTGCTTTTAGCTATTACGCGGTTTTACCAAGGCAGTGTCCCGGCGTTTTCAGTAAAGGTGCCGGTAGTGCTATTATCCGGGTCGCTAGCGATGGCAACGATGCGGGCGGCGCCTTCTTCAACGGACTGCATTCCTGGAATTTTGGGACTGTCCAGCGGCCGACCACCAAATTCGGTTGCGGTCCAACCTGGATTGACCGAATTAACGGAAATATTTGCATCCCGCAATTCTTTGCTGAGGCTAATTGTGACAAAGTTGACGGCCGCCTTGGAAGCTTGGTAGCCCATGGAACTGACCTTAAAGAAGCGTGAATTGGGATCCGTTGCTAAACCTAATGACCCCATATTGCTGGAAATATTAATAATTTTTGCGGAAGGTGCTTTTTTCAGTAGAGGTAACATTGTCTGGGTGACGTCAATCAGGCCGAAAAAGTTAACGTCGAAGTCTTTGCGAATGTCATCGGTAGGTAGTTGCGAGGCTGGTTGATGATGGTCGGCGGCAATTCCGGCGTTGTTGATCAGGATGCTTAAATAGCCGTATTCTTGCTCGATTGTGTCCGCGGCCGCTTTGATGCTAGCCTTATCAGTAACGTCAAGTTGAACCAGATCAGCTTTGACACCAGCCGCGGCCAATTGGCCAATGGCGTCGTGGCCACGTTCAACATTGCGCGAGCCAACGATAACCCGTTGTCCCTTTTGCCCAAGTTCTTTGGCAGTTTCGAAGCCGACGCCCTTATCGGCACCGGTAATTAAAGTAATTATTTCATGTGTTTCAGCCATAATAGGATCTCCTAGTAGTTTTTTTGATGCTCTAAATAAAGCTGTTAAATTTTATCTGGCTATATAATAAGCTTCTACTCTTTCAATTACAACAATTAGGAAACTATTTATTGTATTTTAAAGCGATGTTAATTATTGCAGTAGGGGAAAAATAATAATGCTCAGTAGGCAAAGAATTGCACCAACTCTTGTTATATAATTAATGTTCTGCGACTGGTTCTATTATTTAACTTATTATAGGTAGGAAATCCGCAATAAAGTGAAATTATTTTTCGGGGTAGGGGATTTATTGAGTACCACTACCAGTAATGCTAAAGTGAATCAGGCGCGTAACAATGCAGTTTAGACGGCAATTTTTCCTTTCAAACAACTTAATTTAGCGAAAAAACTTTTTCAAAAAATAGTTAGTTTGTTGTTGACAGAGACTAACTATTGGTATAAACTTCATTTTGTTAGTTAGGAACGAAAACAAAACTAACTAAATAGCAAACGAATAGGGGACTTAATTATGACTAAAAAATCAGATGAATTAATGAAATTATTTGGACAGTTGTTCCAGCGCCGTGGCTTTGTGGGTGCTGCTTTGGCGAGTAACATGCCAGAATCAACCCGGCAATATCAAAATGAACGCGGACCAATGCGTATTTTGCAGTTGTTGGAGGATAAGGGTGAATTAACCAACACGGCCATTTCGGAGGCCTTCGATATTCGGCCAAGTTCCGTGAGTGCGTTGATCAGTCAGCTGGAAGAAGTGAATATGGTTGAACGGCATAGTTCAACTGAAGATAAGCGGGTTTCGCTGATTTCACTGACTGCTGCTGGCCGCAAAACGTTGCACGCGCAGGATGAATACAAAAATACTGCCTTTTCCGGATTATCAGATGAAGAAGTGGATCAGCTAATTGCTAATATGCGTAAAATGTTGGCTGCAATGCCGGCGGAAGATGATAACTGGAGTCGTGGTGGTGACTGGTCTAAGGGCTGGAACCATAATTGGAAGCAATCCCAGCGCGGTGGCCAGAGACCCATGAATCCAGATGCTGGTCCTGAAGGTTTTGCCGGTCACCGTGGTCGTCCATTTGGGTTTGACCGGAAATAATATTCCGGTTGCTTATGAAAGAAGGAGCGAGTAACATGCAAGAACAACAATTTGATCAAAAAAAGGGATTTCAGGAAACTGATCAGGGTAACAAGTTTCAGGGCCCACAGCCAGGACAAGAATTTAAGGGACCGCAGAATGGCAAGCCGTTCAAACGCTCTGGATTTGATTTCAAAGGTTTCTTTAGCCTGATTCGTGACGTAAAGCCACGTTTCTGGCAGTTGTGGCTTGGTTTGGGACTAGGTTTAGTGGCCACAATCATGCAACTGATGGTGCCTAAACTTGCACAAAAGTTGATTAATCAGTTAGGCCACAACGTGAATATGACTCTCGTGGCGGGGGTCGTGGCACTATTCGTACTAAGTGCGGCTATCAGTGCGGTTTCCGGTACAACACTGGGAATTTTTGGTGAGAACGTCGTTGCAAAGTTGCGTGATTTTCTCTGGGACAAGATTTTGCGCTTGCCAGTGAGTTACTTTGATGACCATAAGGCCGGTGAAGTCTCTTCCCGGTTGGTCAATGACTCTACGCAGGTGAAGGATCTGTTAGCGAACACGTTGCCTAACATGGTGACCTCTTTGCTCCAATTAGTCGGTGCGATGGTACTGATGGTGCTGATGGATTGGAAGATGACGTTACTGATGTTTATCGTGGTGCCAGTCGTCATTCTCATTGCGCTACCAATTGGAACTCGTTCCCGAACGATTGCGATATCCCGCCAGGACGAGTTGGCCAGTTTTAGTGGCGAGGCCAACGAAGTCATTAGTGAGACCCGGTTAATGAAATCGTCCACTGCGGAAAACGTCGAACGTGAGTCTGGCCACCAAAAAGTCGATCATCTCTATCATTTTGGCATGAAAGAGGCCGTTTATGATTCAATCGCCGGCCCCTTGATGACGATGGCAATGATGGGCATGATTGTCGGCATCTTAGCGTACGGCGCTAGTCGTGTGGCTCAGGGAACGATGACTATGGGCACCATGTTCTCATTTTTGATGTACTTGGTCCAATTGATTGGCCCGTTCACCACTTTAGGCCAGTTCTTCTCATCATTGGCCAAGGCTAGTGGTTCTACAACGCGAATTCAGGATTTGATGAGCGTCGCCGAAGAAGATCACACAGCCGGTGAAACCGTTGATGCCCACAGCAAAACGTTGAGTGTTAACAATGTTGATTTCGCCTACGATCTTGGTGAACCAATTTTACACGATGTCTCATTTAAAGCTGAACCCAACACGGTTATTGCCTTTGCCGGTCCTTCCGGTGGTGGTAAATCGACTATCTTCAGTTTGCTGGAACGATTCTACCAACCAGAAAGTGGAACCATCAAAATTGGTGACACGAATATCGCTAACGTGAACTTGACTAACTGGCGGCAACAGATTGGTTTAGTCGGCCAAGACGCCGCTGTGCTGGCCGGAACGATTCGTTACAACCTGACTTACGGGCTGGATGGCGAATATTCAGACGAACAATTGTGGAGTGTCCTTGAGATGGCCTACGCAAAGGACTTTGTGAAAAACATGTCTGCTGGCCTGAACACGCAGATTGGTGAACGTGGGGTCAAACTTTCTGGCGGACAACGGCAACGAATTGCGATTGCCCGAGCCTTCCTGCGTGATCCACAAATTTTAATGTTGGATGAAGCAACTGCTAGTTTGGACGCAGAATCAGAAATGATGGTCCAAAAGGCGTTGAATAAATTGATGCACAACCGGACAACCTTGGTTATTGCCCACCGCTTGAGCACAATTGTCAACGCTGATCAGATCTACTTTATTGAAAACGGCACGGTAAGCGGCCACGGAACTCATGATTACCTTGTGGAGCACCACGCACTATACCGCGAATACGTTGAAAATCAGTTCGGCGGCGAAAAGAAAGACGACACGCCTGCTGATGTGACGCCTGACAATGTGACACTGGGTGCGCCGGAATTGGCTTAATTGCTACATTAATATCGGCTTCGCTATGGTGAAGTCGGTAACTGTTTTTGAAAATCATCTTCTACGGAAGATGATTTTTTTGGTTGAGTGGATTTTTTTGTTAGTGCATCGTAGCAGTCATATTTAAAATTATTAGCCAGTTTTCAGAACGCAAAACTCGACTGGAACAATGCAAAACAGATTAGATTACATTCCGGTGCGCGAGGACGGAACGCGTGGCGGGTTGGCGAGCTAACTTTTACCAGATAAAGGCAAAGATGGGGTAAAAGTGGATCTCGCCAAGCCCGCATGATTCTAAATGGCCCAGACCGCCATTAATAATCATCGACACAGCTGGCCCTCGCGCACCAAAATGAAATCTGGCCGCAGTGGAACATTTAAGCGTTATTTGTGTCTCTGGCAGTTATTGTGTTTAAAAAACCATCTTCCTGCGGTTGCCATGCTTCAACTTGGCGCTTTTTGCCTTGCTAGTTCTTGCGGCACGTACTTTGCCACAAGAATAGACAACATTCGTAGCATCAAAAGTTATTTGCGATCTTTGCAAATAACTCACCGTAATTGCGAAGTAGTAGTTGAATGGACAACGTATGGAGCATCAAGATTATTAGCGCATCTGGCTAATAATCCTCAATTGCGGAATAGTAGCTACAACAGCCAAATCATCTGTTGCACAGATAATTTGGCTGTTTAGGCTGCGATTCGGACTTCGGTTTATCCTAGTCCGATCGACAACGTCAGTAATGTTCGGAAGCTAAGCGCTTTTTAGACACTCTGGTGTAAACGTGTTGGAAAAGGCAGCTTCCTGTGGTTGCCATGTTTCAACCTGGCGCTTTTCGCCTTAGTTGAATGGACAACGTATGGAGCATCAAGATTATTAGCGTATTTAAGCTAATAATCCTCAATTGCGTAATAGTAGCTACAATCGCCAAATAATTCATTGCATGAATTATTCGTCAATTTAGGCTAATGCTCGGAAGCTAAGCGCCTTTTCCAACACTCTTAGCGTAAACGTGTTTAAAAAAGCAGATTCCTGCGGTTAGCTACAACAGCCAAATCATCTGTTGCACAGATAATTCGTCTGTTTAGGCTAATCCTCAGAATCTAACCGCTTTTTTAAACACTCTCTAGATCAGCACTCCTTCACAATGGTCTACTTCGTGTTGGATGATTTGGGCAATAAATCCGGAGAATTCTTGTTTGTGGGCGACAAAGTTTTGGTCGCGATAACTGACCTCGATTGTTTTGTAACGTTTGGTTGAACGTTCGCCGGATAATGATAGACAACCTTCCTCAGTTGTGAAGGCCCCAATCTTTTTCGTGATTATAGGATTGACTAAGGGAATAGCCATTGCGCCCATTTGGCAAACGATGATTCGTTTATTGACGCCGATCATATTCGCGGCCATGCCTACACAATTGGCTTCGTTGGCCTTGAGGGTGTCGCGTAAATCGGTGATGACGCTGGCATCCATTTTGGTGGCCAGCACTGCCTTTTTAGATAAAAAATTTGGATCATGCATAATTTGTTTAATCATAGTGTGCTCCTAATTAATTTGAATGTTGGGTTACGAAAGTGATTTTTTGCTGGTGCAAGTAATAGTGTAGCATTAGCGGGAATTAATTGGTGAATTGCTAATGAAAATATTGTTTATCGGGATTGATGATGAATAGCAAAGTGAATCTAAAGCCAAATGATCTTGCTAAAGAGCCATGGGTTAGATGATTATAGGCTGAATATTGGCCAATAAAGAAGGTCTACTATAAGCTTTTGAATTATGCTAATATTGGCCTTAGCTGGGAGTTGAAAATATTTGGAGGGCCAAACATGTTGGCTAAAAACCGGAAACTTTTTTATACATTATCGTTGTGTCTACCAATTTTAATTTTATTAATTATTTTGGCCTCATTGCACATCACGCCATTTGGGACCAATACGTTGCTACGAAGTGATTTAAATAATCAATATATCAATTATTTCGCGGCGTTTAAACAAATAATAGCTAGGCACTCGTTTTATTCATTTTCATTTACTTTAGGCGGTAATATTTTTGGATTTATTACCTATTATCTAATGTCACCACTGAATCTTATCCTTTTGCTGGTGCCACTGCCTCATCTGGCAGCTGCAATAACGATAATCACTAGTTTGAAAATTGGGTTATTGGGTCTAACGATGGTGCTCTTTTTTGCCCGGCAGCCCAATAAGAATCTAAATAGTGAAAATGCGGCCTGGGTTAAACTGATTTTTAGTACGTTATACGCTTTAAGTTCTTTTTTTATCGGCTTTTCAATGAACATAATTTGGTTTGATGCAATCATCATGTTGCCACTGGTATTACTGGCGGTGGATCATCTGCTTGCGACCGGTAAAATAAGTTGGTTGATTATAACGTTAAGCATTACGATTGTGCTCAATTATTACATAGCCTTTATGGTTGGCTTTTTTAGCTTTGTCTGGTTATTATACCGGTTGCAAGGCAGGATCAAGCAACCGATTTGGCCAGCGCTCAAGCACTTTATTTTGGCGGTCGTGGCGACGGTTGCTGTGACAACGGTCATTTGGTTACCAACGTTGAATTCGTTACATAATATTAAGCGCTCCTCAGTGGCCAACTTATTAATGATTGGAAAAGGCTACAGTCTTTCTCACGGGTTTGGACGGTCATTTTTGGCCGGTACGTATTCATCAAATTTTGATCGGGCGGTCAATGGAGCACCATTAATTTATTGTTCCAGTCTAATTTTTGTTTTAATTTTGGCGTATTTTTGTGCCCGGGCAATTTCTCGGCGTGCTAAAATCTCGGCGGCCATTGTATTAGCATTTTTAGTGTTTAGTACGTGGTTTACACCCTTAAACACGCTTTGGCACGGTGGTACGCCACCACAGGGGTTCTATAATCGTTTTGCGTTTGTGATTGTCTTTTTTATGCTGTATTTGGCCTATGTTGGCTTATCACAAATGGCCGCTGGTCTCGATAAAAAACGATTTATTGGCATAAGTGGTCTCATTTTTATAGTGATATTTGTTTATCATTTTAAATACCCTTATTTTCTATCTTTAAAGGCGGCCATGCTCAATTTAATGTTATTGGTGTTCAATGTTGTTTTGATAATGCTGTGGCCGCAAAAGGACGCATTACGCCGCCAGCAACTCACATCAGGCCTGATTTATCTTCTGTTGTTGGTTGCTGTTGGGGAGGTTGCGTTTAACGATCGACACATTGAGGCAAATAATTACACGGCGCCGAGTACCACTGATTTCAGTACATTTACTGACCAAGTTGCTGCTGCTTTAGACCAATTACCAAACTTAACTTTACGTAATTTACGCACGGAAATGGCGTTTTCAAGAAGTGATAACGATCCGTTGCTTTTTAACTATGCGGGAATGTCGCACTATAGTAGCAGTGAATCCAAGCAAACCATTCGATTAATGGCCAAATTAGGTTATTTACAGGACCAGCGTTGGACCAACTACAGTAATGGTAGTACTGCGTTTATGGACCGTTACTTTGGTATTAGCAATGTGGTCGAAGATCCGCTGCATTCACTGGATGCACTAATTCGAAATAATGGTTATATGGGACACGGTCAACCTACTACTTACGGTGGTAGTTACCAGACACACAAAAAAATAGCCGGTAGTCATTTAAGTGTGGCCCACAATGCTGGTAGTTTACCCTTACTGTTTCCGTCAAAGTTCGATAATACCAAGCAAAATATTTTGACTAGTAAAACGACACCTTTTGTTAATCAAAATATCCTAGCTAAGGGATTATTTAAGCGGCCGGTGTTACGTTTGGTTAAGGCCGTGCCACTTCAGAAAATTGGTTTACGCCAAACCTATCAGATAACGCCAACCACTAATGGTGAGCTATATCTTTACTTAAATGCAACTGGTTTCAGCAATAATTTGCATTACGCACCAGTGACGATTTCGCGAGGTGACCGAAAGTCGGTGCTGACTGATTTTAATTTCGGTGAAAATGGAATCCTTGATCTTGGTTATGGTCGGGCGCGGCAACCAGTTAAGTTCACGCTTGATCGTGCTCCGCAAAATAATTTATTGATTAATCACCCAAGCGTTGCCTCATTGGAACCTAACGCAAAGCTTACTTCCCAGCTACAACAAGTTCGCCATCACGTTAGCCAGCAGCATATTGCTGGCAGTACTGTGACCGCAA
The DNA here is from genome assembly GCF_003950295.1 of Loigolactobacillus iwatensis. Classification (GTDB taxonomy): domain Bacteria; phylum Bacillota; class Bacilli; order Lactobacillales; family Lactobacillaceae; genus Loigolactobacillus; species Loigolactobacillus iwatensis. The sequence goes on along the minus strand of NZ_RHNP01000024.1, from coordinate 11,036 downwards.
AAATCACTGGTAAGAAACGCCAAACTGTAATTATGACGGTACCTTATGACACTGGCTGGCACGCCACTGTTAATGGCCATGAAGTTTCAGTAAAACGAGCGTATGGTGAGCTAACTAAAATCCAGTTGGCAAATAACGGGGCAAATAAGATTAGGCTTCATTTTGTTCCTAGAGGACTAAAGGCGGGGCTAATAGTTAGTTTAATGACACTTCTGGGCTTATTTAGCTTCTATTTTAGACGTGTATTTATTGATTTGGGTAGAAAAAGTAATGAATAAAAGGACCAACTTTAAACAGTAACTTTAAAGGTAATTCAGCCTTCAAAGCAACCATTTAAAGTTGGTCTTTCAGTTTAAAAACAACTATTTCTTCGTTCTTTCGGCTAAGGTTGCGGCCGTTTTTTTGTTTGCTGGGTTATTGTAAGCAGCGGTAAATTCACGGACAAAATCGGCTAGCTTGATCTTGCCGTAGGTTGGGTTATGCTGCTTCAGGTCGGCGTAGAATTTTTCGGGTTGCCGCTGGGCTGTGCTCATTTGAACAAATGAAGCGGCAATTTGTTTAGGAACGCCTTGGTCCAGTAAATTATTGGTGTACTGTTTGTCGCTGATTTCAATGTACTTAAGGTCTGGTAGCGCCAGGGCGGATTGTAGTGCAGCTGTTAATTGTTCGCCGGAAAAATGATCACTGATGACGTAGTGAACAGTTTGACCTGCCGGAGTTGCCTCAAGTAAAGGCACAACGGTTGCAGCGATATCTCGTGGGTCAGTCCAGGCCCGCTGTACCGTGGCCGGGATGTTGGCAAAAATGGTGTGTTGTGCGCGAATCGTGGGGAGATTGGCGTACAAATTACTGTAGAAACCAACTGGCCGCACAAAGGCGAGATTCACGTCACTGAGCTTTCGTAGCTCATCTTCAATTAAATGGTAGGCGTAGAGTGAACCAACATCTGGGCCGCCGTCAGCGCCAATGCTGCTGAGATCAACCACGTTGTGCACGTGGGCGGCCGTAATTGCCCGCCGAAAAATTTGCGCTTGGGTTTTGGCCGCCGCTAGTAGATCAGTACCGGCGTTACCGGATAACATTAGGTAAACGGCGTCGGCGCCGGTAAATTCCGTCGTTAAAAATTGTTCGTCCGCCATCGACCCAACAGCGGGGATGGCGCCGATTGCTTTAATGGCAGTTTGTCGTTTTGGATTAGTTGTAATAACCGTTACCTCGTGGCCGGCCTTAACTAGGGCCGGCACTGTCAGCCGACCAATATTTCCAAGTGATCCAAGTAAAGTTAATTTCATAATTAAAGACTCCTTTGCAGATATAGTTATCTTTTAACTGGATTGTTGCTAGTATAAAAGATAGATCTATCTTTGTCAACATTGACAGGATTTACTTATCTCGCGTACACTAAATACATGAAAAAGAGAGATATAACCAAAGAAGAACGGATTCTGAACGCGACGGCGCAGATCATTATTAATGAAGGCGCGGCGGCCGTTTCAACGACTAAAGTTGCCAAAAAAGTCAATATTGCCCAGTCGAACATTTATTTGTACTTTAAGGATAAGCGAACTCTGCTAAGCAGCGTTTATCGGCGAGAGTTAGAGAAGGTTGTGGCAACAACGGACATGGCGCAAATTACGGACTCGGAGCTTCCTTTGCGGCAACGTTTGCGGACTTATACAAGGTCGATTTATGATTTTGCCCTGGCCAATCCCGATAGCTTAACCGTCATTGAACAAATCAAATCCTTGCGGGGTCAAGGCCAAGCTTACATTGATGACGCAATGAAAATTGCCAACCCGGTAACGGTATTACTGAATGCCGGCATCAAGGCGGGGATTCTTAGACCAACCCACGTTAGTTTACACATGACGGCAGTGTTTTCCATCGTCCAGCGCCACGTCCAAAACATCAAAAACGGCATTTACCCAGCCGACAAATTCACCTATGAAGATATTAGCGCAATGATTTGGGGAGCGATTGGAACAGACTAAGAGTGTTTGAAAAAGCGGTTAGATTCTGAGGATTAGCCTAAGTAGGCGCTTTGGCCGTGTAACGGCCGAAGTGACTGCTGTAGCTACTATTTCGCAATTGAGAATTATTAGCTAAGTACGCTAATAATTTTGATGCTTCATACGTTGTCCATTCAACTACGGCGAAAAGCGCCAAGTTGAAACATGGCAACCGCAGGAATCTGCTTTTTCAAACACGTTTCAGAATAGAGAGTGCTAAAAAAAGCGGTTAGATTCTGAGGATTAGCCTAAGTAGGCGCTTTGGCCGTGTAACGGCCGAAGTGACTGCTGTAGCTACTATTTCGCAATTGAGAATTATTACTGGCTTCGCTTACGATGTCGATCGGACTAAGGTGAACCGAAGTCCGAATCGCAGCTAAGTACGCTAATAATTTTGATGCTTCATACGTTGTCCATTCAACTACTACTTCGCAATTACGGTGAGTTATTTGCAAAGATCGCAAATAACTTAGGATGCTTCGAATGTTGTCTATTCTTGTGGCAAAGTTCGTGCCGCAAGAACTAGCAAGGCGAAAGGCGCCAAGTTGAAACATGGCAACCGCAGGAATCTGCTTTTTTAACGCGTTTCCACTAATCGGCCAGAAAGGGACTAGTAAAGGTGTATGACCTAACTGACTAAAGTCCGAGTAACCTTCAGGCCTAAATATTTGAAAGTTAATCGTTACTTTCTTATACTTTAATGAAGTAATTAAGCAGATAAACAGGCCTTTGCTTGAAACTATTTCATAATTTTCTAATCGATTGACTAGAATGGCGGCCATAAATAAAATAATTCTAATTGAAATTAAAGTTAGGGTTGACTAAACATTATAATTGAATATACTTTGGATTGGGAGAATTAATTGAGTAATCACTTAAATGAGCAAAGCGCTAATTGTGTTAAAATATAGGGATTGATTAATTTTCCATTACCAACCGTGGGCACGAACGCTAAATCATTCGCCACGCGCAAGTCAGGAGGGGGATTTAGGTGAAAGCGGAAAACGTTCAGTATTATCACTCGTTTACGGACGATATGGTGACTAGCAAAAATCAAAATAAGCACTTACCAAAAGACTACAAGTGGCTTCACACCAATGTGTTTTACCAGCTTGGTTCAGCGATTACCTATGCAATCGCCTGGCTGCTGGGCTTTTGTTATTGCAAGTTAGGCTTGCACCTTAAGGTTAAAAACCGACAAGTAATCAAAAAATACCAAAAATCTGGCTTTTTCTTATACGGTAATCACACGCAGCCAATCGGCGATGTTGTCATCCCACTGCAAGTTGCGCTGACCAAGCGGGCTTACGTCATTGCCAGTGAAGCAAATTTAGGAATTCCAGTGATCGGGCGGGTGATCCCAATGATGGGTGGGCTAGTCATTCCGGGTTCCTTACACCAAATGCGTGCTTTTACCGCGGCAGTGGGGCAGAAGGTGCAGCAAGGCCATTTTGTGACAATTTATCCGGAGGCCCACGTCTGGCCGTACTATACGAAGATTCGGCCTTTTTCCACCGTTTCCTTTCACTACCCCGTTCAAAATAAGGTGCCAGCGTTTTGTATGACGACGACCTACCAGAAACGCCGTTTTGGGCAGAAACCGCGGTTAACGCTGTACGTGGACGGGCCATTTTTACCTGATCAAACGCTTAGCAAGAAGGCTCAGCAAGAAAAATTGTGCAGGGAAGTTCATGATTGCATGGTGCAACGCAGCCAAAATAGCACCTATGAATACGTTAAGTACGAAAAGAGATGATATGATGAATATCTTATATTGCGGCAACGAGAAGATGGCGGACGGGTTACTAATTTCGATTCTTTCACTTTTAAAACATAGCACCGAACCACTCAACATTTATATTATGACGGCATCCATTCAAACCAATAAAACAAGCTATTATCCCGTGAGTGATCGGACAGTTCAATTTTTGGAGCAGCAGGTTAAACAAGTTAATCCGCTAAATTCAGTGACAAAGATTGATGTAACAACGTTATTTAATGAAGAAAAACCTTTGGCTAATCTGAACACCATTTTTACACCTTATTGTATGTTGCGCCTTTTTGCCGATTTAGTGCCAAACTTGCCCAACAAACTTTTATACCTTGATACTGACATTGTTTGCCACAGGAATTTTCGGTCATTTTACCACCAGGATATTAGCCGCAACGAGTTTGTTGGCGTATTGGATTATTACGGCAAGTGGTTTTTCCACAATAGTGTGGACCATTTTGATTACGTGAATTCCGGTGTCTTACTGTTAAACCTCAAATTAATTAAAAAAACTGGGTTATTTAGTCAGTGTCGCTCAATGTGCCAAGAAAAAAAGATGTTCATGCCTGATCAATCAGCAATTAACAAGTTGGCGACATCTAAGAAAATCGTGTCCCATCGCTTTAATGATCAGCGCCGTTTGCATAGAAAAACGGTGTTCCAACATTTCACCACCAGCTTCCGCCTTTTCCCGTGGATTCACACCTTGAAGGTTAAGCCGTGGGAAGTCGATAAGGTCCACGATAAACTAGGATTATACGAATATGACGATATCTTAACTGAATACCGCCATTTGATGCCAAAAATGAAGGGATTATAAACTATTGAAAACGACAAAAAAAACGATACCGTTATTCTTTTCGGTTGATGACAAATACGTACCATTCTTAGCTGTGGCGCTAAAATCAATTATTGATAACGCTACGGCCGGTTATGATTACCAAGTTATTATTTTGCACGAAGGTATTTCGGAACAAAATCAAAAGGATATTGCCGCTATTGGGACTGACCAATTTCCAATTCGCTTTGTTTCAATGAAAGGCCGTTTAGAAAACGTCATTACTGGTGAGCAGGCTAAGCTCCGGGGAGACTACTTTACTTACACAATTTTCTTCCGCCTGTTTATCGCCGACATGTTCCCAGAATACGATAAGGCGATCTACCTTGACGCTGATATCGTTGTTCCCGGGGATATTTCGCAGCTCTTTAACATTGAGCTTGGTAACAATTTAGTTGCCGGGATACCGGATGTCTTTATTGGCAGCAATCCGGAAACTGTTGAATATAGTGAAGAAGCGGTGGGCGTGCCGGTTACTGATTACATCAATTCTGGTATTTTGGTGATGAACCTAAAGGAATTACGGGCAACCAAATTGGGCCATGAATTTGTGACTTTATACAATAAATATCATTTTCAAACAATTGCGCCGGACCAAGATTACCTTAACGCAATGGGCCACGACAGAATTTTGCGTTTAGGCGTCGAATGGAATACACAAGCTGCTGCGGTTAAGGAAAAGGATGTTTCACCCAAGCTGATTCACTATAATTTGTTTGCTAAGCCGTGGCAGTACAAGCATACGGCCTTTGAAAGTTATTTTTGGCCCTACGCTAAAGAGACGCCTTACTATGATCAATTGATTGCGATGCGGGATAATTATTCCGCAGAACAACAAGAATACGATCAGAGCAATTTGTCCGGTTTGCTGGTCACGGCGCCAAAAGTTGCCCAAGCGGCGATGAACTTCAAGAAGGCAGCATTAGGAGGCGAAAAAATCCGGTTATGATTGATAAATTGATTGTTCAGGGTGGCCGAACGCAGGTGATTGCCAATATTCAAAAGGCCGCCGAAGAGGGACGCTTCAATGATAAAGTGGAGACCGATGATCCAGAGTTGTCCCGTAAGCAGCAAGAAGAATTTTTAGCAAGCTACCTTGAGAAAGAAACAACCAAAACCTATAAATATAATAACGTCGTTACGCGGGAAATTATGAACATTGCAACTAGAGTGATCTTGCACAGTACTCAAATTGAAGGACTGGAAAATGTCCAAAATGTCGATGGCGGTGGGATTGTCACCAGCAATCATTTTAGTCCGCTGGATAGCTTAGTTGTGCACAAAGCCGTCAAAAAAATGAGTAAGTCACGCCTTTATGTCGTTAGCGAACTGGAAAACTTGCAAATGCCAGGTTTTTTGGGCTATTTGATGACCTACTACGACACAATTCCGTTGGGACCAGATAAAGATTATATGGGCAGACAATTTCCCGAAGCCTTAAAAAATATTTTGGACCAGAAACAACTTATTTTGATTTATTCGGAGCAGGAAATGTGGTTTAATTACCGCAAACCGCGGCCGGTAAAACGTGGGGCTTACTATTATGCGGCTAAGTTTAACGTGCCAATTATTTCTTGTTTTGTGGAAATGCGCGATTTGCCCGATATCGAAAGCGACAATTTTAAAAAAGTTGCGTACATCATGCATGTTTTGAAGCCGATCTATCCTGATCCAGCCAAGGGTGTTCGCGACAATAGTTTGGCAATGATGAAGCAAGACTACGCGCAAAAGTGTGCGGCCTACGAAAAAGCTTATCACGTGCCATTAGACTATAGTTTCCGGACAACCGATATTGCTGGTTGGATGCCACCAAAAACAGAAATGCAGGCATCTGTGAATTCAATGAACTAATGGTGGTAGAGTGTAGCGCTCATATTTAAATTGAATTATAGCGCTATTAAAAATAGTGCTTATGCCGCTTGACTACTGAATTACACATGGGCAGATTTAGTTAGGTTCCATTCCGGCGCTGGCGTATGGAACGCGTGGCGCGTTGACAAGCTAATTTTCTTTCCGATTAAACCCATTCGGAAAAGAAAATGGATCTTGTCAATCACGCAAGGTACTAAATGACTAGGATTCGGTCATCAAGTACCTTCGACACGGCTGATACGCCAGCGCCTCCATTCCACCTTGGCAGTGGTTGAGCCTTGATTATTGGCCAATTTAATTGTTTAGTTAGTCTAATTGAGTAGAAACCACAGCTTTAATGCTGCGTAACTTATCGGTTACTTTTACGAGAATTTTCCTGCCTAATTTGGGAAAATTAACGTTCAAATCAAAAAAGACGTTTCCTTGAGTTATTGAAAACTCAGGGAAACGTCTTTTTGCGTGCTGGATTTTACTACAGCTATTTGAGCTGAAAAGTGTCGGTAAGGCGCCACTTTAGCGGCTTAGTGCCTTAACTAAGGCCCCAATGGCGTGATCAATTTTATCGGCGGATAGCGATTGGCCGAAATATAAATGACCAATAATAATGCCCCCGGTGATTGACCACATAATCTTTAGAATTTCGATGTTATCCAGCTCAACGATTAAGTGTTTGGCCTTCAACCGATTCAGTTCTTGATTAATGTTGGACCAGTAGGCGCCAGAAAATTTTTCAATGATCTGTTGTCGAACTGATTGATCGTATAACATTTCGGAAACAAAGATTTTGATGATTTTGGAGTTGGCCGCTAGAAAGGCAACGCGGTCCTTAATGATTGAATCGAAAAAATCGTGTAGTGTTGAATATTCTTTAGTTAGGCGCGTTTTAATAAAATCGTTCATTGACGCGGGAAAGATTGAGTCAATAATTGGGGCAATAATTGCATTTAATAAACCGCGCTTATTTTTAAATTTACTAAAGATATTGCCTTCAGCGACACCAGCCTTGGTCGCGATTTCTTTGGTGCTTGTGTTTGCGTAGCCTTTTTCCGCGAAAATATCAATCGCGGCAACCAAAATGTGCATCTGTTTAGTGGTCATGTTCTCAAAAACATGGGTTTCTTTAAATATCTGTAATTCGACGTCTTCCAAGTAATTCACCATCCCTTAATGATAAAAATTTATTAACGTCTTTTTTAGTAGAGTACATAAATTCGAAAATGTTTTTAAAAATGATTTAATTAATTTACGGGAAATATCTTTTACTTACCATCAAGTGTGTCAGATTTTTCACGGCGTAATTAAGTTATCACTCAATGCTTGAGTATACGAGTTTAACAGCGTTTGTCAAGGATAACAGCCGATACTTGTCCTTAAATAATTAATATTTAGCGAATAATATAAAAGTTAGGCTTGATTAAACTTTAAATGTGGCTATAATAAGTGTTGGAAGTTAATTGAGTACTCACTCAGTAAAGACTGAATTCCAAATCAATGGAAAGAGGGCGGCTTAAATGCGCGCGAGTGTAACGGAACCAAAGAATAAGTTGTTTGCGGATGCCGGAAACGACAGTAAGAGTTTAGACGAGATCAATGGGAGTGTCGAGGTCCCTAAGAATGCGGGCTTCTGGCGAACATTACTAAGTTATACTGGACCTGGTGTTTTAATTGCGGTGGGCTACATGGATCCCGGCAATTGGATAACATCGATTTCCGGTGGTGCTCAATTTAAGTACAGCTTGTTGTCAGTGGTTTTGATTTCAAGTTTGATTGCCATGTTACTACAAGCTATGGCGGCCAGGTTAGGAATTGTAACTGGTAAGGATCTCGCCCAACTAACGCGAGAAAGAACTTCCAAGCGAACTGGATTTATTTTATGGATTATTACGGAACTTGCTATTATGGCGACTGATATCGCTGAGATTATTGGTTCGGCGATTGCATTAGAATTATTGTTCAAAATTCCTCTGATTGTTGGGATTCTAATCACGACTGCGGACGTTTTAATCTTGCTACTATTAATGAAGCTAGGTTTCCGGAAGATCGAGGCCGTTGTGGCAACCTTAGTGGCCGTCATCTTACTGGTTTTCTCGTATGAGGTGTTTCTATCAAAGCCGGAAATGGGCCCCTTGTTTGCGGGTTACGTTCCAAGCGCCAAGATTGTGACAAATAAGTCCATGCTGTACTTGGCCTTAGGTATTGTCGGTGCAACAATCATGCCCCATGACCTTTACCTTGGTTCATCAATTTCACAAACACGAGCGGTTGATCGTAAGGACCATAAGGCAGTTGCCAAGGCACTTAAGTTTTCCACAATTGATTCCAATATTCAATTGACCATTGCCTTTATCGTTAACAGCCTACTATTAATTCTTGGTGCGGCGTTGTTCTTCGGCACTAACAGCTCAGTTGGCCGCTTCGTTGACCTGTTTAATTCACTTAGCAATTCACACGTTATCGGTGCGATTGCCAGCCCAGTACTCAGCATGCTGTTCGCCATTGCACTACTTTCTTCCGGCCAAAGCTCAACCATCACCGGAACGCTTTCCGGCCAGATTATTATGGAAGGTTTCATTCATTTGAAAATGCCACTGTGGGCGCAACGGCTAGTAACACGGTTGCTTTCAGTCTCACCAGTCCTAGCGTTCGCCATCTACTACCACGGCAATGAGGCCAAGATCGAAAACCTACTGACCTTCTCACAGGTATTCCTGAGTATCGCCTTACCGTTTGCGATTGTCCCATTAGTTAAATTTACGAGTGATAAGAAGTTAATGGGAGAGTTTGCAAACCGAACCTGGGTGAAGTACACAGCCTGGACGTGTGCAGTGGTGCTGGTTGGATTGAACATCTACCTGATCTTGCAAACCATGGGATTGTAAGAGTGTTTGGAAAGGCGTTTAGCTTCTGAGCATTAGCCTAAATTGACGGATAATTCATGAAATGAATTATTTGGCGATTGTAGCTAAGCGGAAGAAGCTGCCTTTCCAAACACGTTTCCAATAGAAAAGGCGCTCAGCTTCTGAGCATTACTTACGATGTCGATCGGACTAAGATGAGCCGAAGTCCGAATCGCAGCCTAAACAGCCAAATTACCTTTGAAAAAGGTGATTTGGCTGTTGTAGCTACTATTACGCAATTGAGGATTATTAGCACAAAACGCTAATAATCTAGATGCTTCATACGTTGTCCATTCAACTACGGCGAAAACCGCCAAGTTGAAACATGGCAACCGCAGGAATCTGCTTTTTTAAACACGTTTCTACCAGAAAGGCGCTCAGCCTCTACCTCAAAATTACGAAGTAGAAGCCGAGCGCCTTTCTTTGACACTCTGGTGTAAACATATTTAAAAAAGCTAATGTGGTATAATCGATTCTGAGAATTAGAGCAAGTTTGCGTAAAGTGATCATTTTTTGAACCCTTCAAGCGTAAAAAAGTCTTTCAAAATAAATTACAACCCATTGCTCGAAAAAAGGAGACGCAGTCATGATTAATGCGGCAAATACGCTTAATAATTATAAATGGATCGAAACGGAGAAATTAACGGCCCCGGAGTGCGTCAAACTCAAGCAGCAGTATGGCTTAACTGATGAGATGATCACTTATGTGACTGATAAAGATGAAAACCCGCATTACGTCTATGATGCCGATGAGAATATTGAGCTTTTCATCGTTCATGTGCCGTACATACTTGATTTGGAGCAGTTGCGCTATATCACCCGCCCAGTCAGCTTTTTGATTCATCAAGGAACGTTATTTACGTTTAATGAAAGTGGCCTTGATTGGGTCAACGCCATTTTTAAGACGGTTAAACAAAATCCTGAGATTAAACGGAACGATTCGTTTGTTTTGCGGGCGCTATTTTCATTGATGGATAGTTATATTTCAATTATTAAGGCGATCACTAAGCGTCGCAATCAGTTGGATAAGTTACTTAATAAAAATGCGCGAAACAAAGATCTGTTGGCGTTATCGTATTTACGCCAAACACTGACCTTTTTTTCAAGTGCGGCCCAATCGAACCTTGATTTACTAGACGAACTGCCAAAGACGTATTTTAGTAAAGTTTCCGATCAAACTAAAAAAGAGATGCTGGAGGACGCAACCATTGAAGCCGAGCAGGTGCAGCGAATGATTACGATTGAAACGCAGGTTGTGGATCGAATTGCGGATACGTTTGATAGTATTGTCAATAACAATATGAACGATACCATGAAAGTGCTGACGATTTGGTCGCTGACAATGGCCGTGCCGACAATTATTACCGGTTTTTACGGGATGAACGTCCATTTACCATTAGCTAAATTAGGTGGGGCCTGGCTACTTATCATTGCGCTGTCCTTAGCGCTAATTGTGTGGTTGTTGGTTGCGCTGAAAGTTCACCGCCAGATTTAAATGGCAGTGGACTAGCCGTAGTTAGGCTGTGAAATCAGGATTTTGGAGCACGCTCTAGAATAATGTTCAAAAATAGTAAACAATCTAAGATTAGTTCCGGTAAGAACTGGTGAGTTTTCCAGTTCTTACCGGATTTTTCTTTTTGTCCGTTACA
>NZ_RHNP01000023.1 GCF_003950295.1 Loigolactobacillus iwatensis | reverse complement strand
GTGAGCTCTTTTTCTGCACAAAAATCCTGTTAATAGTTTACCATTTGTAAACTATCAACAGGAAAAAGTATAGAGCCAAAATTCCTGACCTTTTTTTGTGACAAGCGCAAAGCTATTTTAGTTGTTTTCTGCTACAATTATAGGCAGAAGAATTTAGGAAGCATTTGTAAAATTAGTCAGTCGTTACTTTGCAACTAAGAATTATTACTAATTTTGCTAATGATGCCAAATGAAATAAGAGCGGGATTAGACTGCAGTTCAATTCTAAAATTATTAAACAAGTTTAATCTTAGAGTACCAATGATTTAACTAAGGTGGGTTTGGAAAACACTTTTGCTAGTATTTACCTGATTAATTTTGGGCCAAATGTGTTAGAAGGTCAGTTTTTAATGGCCTTCTAAATAAGTGTAGGTAAGAATTTTCCAAACACTCCCTAAGTTGATCGATGAAGAAGTGGAGGAACTACAATTGTTAGCAGGAAAACATATTGCGCTATACGTTACCGGTGGAATTGCAGCTTATAAGGCGGCTTCTTTAGTGCGAGAATTAATTCGCCGTGGCGCAGAAGTTCGTGTGGCTGAAACTGAGGGAGCAACCGCTTTTGTAACTCCACTTACCTTTCAAGTGTTGAGTAAACACATTGTTTATACAGATCGTTTTAAACAAGAAGATGCGGCGGAGGTGGCTCATATTGCTTTAGCTGATTGGACGGATATCGCTATCATTGCACCGGCTACAGCAGATGTTATTGGTAAATTAGCCAATGGGATTGCGGACGATTTTGTAACGACTGCATTATTGGCTACGGTTGCGCCAAAATATATTGCACCAGCGATGAACGTGCATATGTTGGCAAATCCGGCGGTAGCTCGTAATTTGGCTCAATTGCAGCAGGATGGGTTTGATGTGATTGATCCGGCCGTCGGTTTTCTTGCTGAAGGCTACTCGGGTAAGGGACGCTTGCCAGAGCCGCATGAAATTGCGGACTACGTTGCGCATAAATCTAATCCACAACAATTACCATTGCAGGGTAAAAAAGTTATTGTTACAGCTGGGGGTACCCGTGAACGGTTAGATCCAGTTCGTTTTATTGGGAATGATTCATCCGGTAAAATGGGTTATGCCTTGGCGGAAGCTGCGCGTGATCTGGGGGCTGAAGTAATCTTAATTAGTGCAAAGACGAATTTAAACGCACCAACTGGAATAACGCTTATTTCGGTGGAAACTGCGGCACAAATGAGTCAGGCTGTTCAGGCACAGTTTAAAACGGCTGCAATTGTTATTATGGCAGCGGCCGTTTCTGATTATCGGCCTAAACAGGTTGCTAAAGAAAAAATAAAGAAAACGGCGGCAACTTTAACTTTAGAATTAGAAAAAACGCCGGATATTTTAGCGACACTTGGGCAGAATAAACAACAACAATACTTAATTGGTTTTGCTGCAGAAACGCAGAATATTGTTGAATATGCGCAAGGAAAATTAAGTGCCAAGAAGGCAAATATGATCGTTGCCAATGATGTTTCCAATCGTAATGCAGGTTTTAACGTCAATACGAATAAAGTGACCATTTTCCGACCAAATCAAGGGCCGCTTGATTTGCCGTTAGCAGATAAACATGTTATTGCCCGGGAGATTTTAGCACAGGCAGTAAAAGATTTGAAGTTAAATTAGATCTAAACGAGAGGAGGGCCAGTGGTGACGCAAATAGCAGAGGTAATTGTGGATGTTCCGACAATGCAGACTAATCGACCTTTTGATTACGCAATTCCGGCTAGTTTGACCGAGCAAATCAGTCCCGGAATGCGAGTTGTCGTTCCTTTCGGTAAACGTCAGTTGCAAGGATTTGTTGTTGCGATTACCGATCAAAGTTCTTTTGAAGGTACTTTAAAAGAAATCGTTTCGGTAGTTGATTTGCGGCCAGTGCTCAACCATGAATTACTACAATTGTCGCAGTGGTTGGCCCAATCAACGTTTGCTTTTTGGATTAGTTGTTTACAAACCATGTTGCCTAGTGTTATGAAGGCTAGCTACGAAAAAACGGTTCGTCTTGAACCAACTGCTGACCCTAAATTAGCGACTGAATTATTTCAAGGTAAACAGGAAATTCCTTTTTCAGAGGCAACTAGTTTAACTTCGGCCCATAAATTATTACAGTTACAAAAAGAGCAGCAAGTTGAAATTGTTTACCACGTTAATAATCGTGCGCATAAAAAAATGCTTAAAGGATTGTTGCCAACTAAATCGGCGGCCGAATGTGAAGCATTAAAAGCCAATTTAACTAAGTCTGCTAAAAAGCAGGCTTTATTGTTAACTTATTTGGCCTCAGTTGCAGGTCAAACGGAGGCAATTGCCTACCAGCAAGTGTTGGCGGCTGCTGCGGTATCACGGGAAACATTACGGACAGCAGCCAAGAAAGGCTGGTTCAAGGAGGTTGCGATCGAGCAATACCGTGATCCTTACGCTGGCCATACAGTTGAACACACAAAACCACGAGTTTTAACTGCAGAACAGTCGGCCGCCGTCACACAAATTAGTCAAGCGGTTAAAGCAAGCGAAAACGAGGTTTACTTAGTTGAAGGTGTGACCGGAAGTGGCAAAACTGAAATCTATTTACAAGTGATTCAAGATGCGCTAAAGCTTGGTAAAACGGCGTTAATGTTAGTTCCAGAAATTGCCTTAACGCCCCAAATGGTTAATCGTGTTAAGGGCCGTTTTGGTGAGCGGGTGGCAATGCTGCATAGTGGTTTGTCGACTGGTGAGCGCTACGATGAATGGCGCCGAATTGAGCGCCAAGAGGCCCAAGTGGTTGTAGGAGCACGGTCGGCCGTTTTTGCACCGTTAAGTCATTTAGGTGTAATTATTATGGACGAAGAACATGAAACAAGTTATAAACAAGATGATATGCCCCGGTACAATGCCCGGGATGTGGTCTTATGGCGGGCTAAGTATCACAACTGCCCTGTGATTTTAGGCAGTGCAACGCCTTCGTTGGAATCCCGGGCGCGTGCACAAAAGGGCGTTTACCACTTAATTCGCCTGAAACACCGAGTGAATGATCGGCCTATGCCAGAAGTAACCGTTGTTGATATGAAAAATGAATTGAAGAAGACAACTGAAGGTAACTTTTCTGAGTTGATGCTGGCGCAAATTCGACAACGGTTGATTAGACATGAACAAAGTGTTTTGATGCTTAATCGCCGTGGCTTTTCATCATTTGTGATGTGCCGTGATTGTGGTTTTGTTTTGAAATGTCCTAATTGTGATATTTCATTAACGTTACACATGGATACCCATTCGATGAAATGTCATTATTGTGGGCACGAAGAAGCGATTCCCAAGGTGTGCGCAAACTGTCACAGTCATAAAATACGTTATTATGGTACCGGCACCCAAAAAGTTGAAGCGGAGTTAAAGGAACTATTACCAACTGCCCGCATCTTACGAATGGATGTTGACACAACTCGCCGTAAGGGTGCTCATGAAAAAATTTTAAATCAGTTTGGTCGGCATGATGCTGATATTTTACTTGGAACACAGATGATCGCTAAAGGGCTTGATTTTCCTGATGTCACTTTAGTTGGCGTTTTAAATGCCGATACGGCTTTAGGTTTACCTGATTTTCGGGCCAGTGAACGAACTTTTCAGTTATTAACTCAAGTCAGCGGTCGCGCTGGCCGGGCCGACAAGAAGGGTGAAGTAGTTGTTCAGACTTATAATCCGGAACACTACGCCATTCAATTGGCCCGGCATCATGACTACGAAGGCTTTTACAAGCGAGAAATGACATTACGTCATCAAGGTAATTACCCACCTTATTATTTCACTATTTTGCTAACAGCCAGCCATGAAGAAGAAAATTTGGCCGCAAAGAAAATTTTTCAGTTAATGAATCAATTAAAACCAGTTTTATCCAAAGAAGCGATTATTTTAGGGCCAACACCACGGGCCATTGCACGAGTTAACCGGCGTTATTACTACCAGATGGTGATCAAATATAAAAATGAACCTAACCTAAACGCTGAATTAACAAAAATAATGCAAGACAATCAGGAAACCAAAAAGGGAATTCAGATCTCAATCGATCGTGAGCCGCTGAGTTTCATTTAAAAAGAAGTAAGTCAAAGCGGATCACACGAACAAACTTCCGTGTGAAGTGTAAATTAACCTTGAAGAATTAAGGAGGAGTTAAATTTGACGTCAATTGTATTTATGGGTACTCCAGAATTTTCGGCTCCAATTTTAGAAAGTTTGCTAAAACAAGGTTACGCGGTTTTAGCCGTTGTGACACAACCAGATCGCCCAGTTGGCCGGAAGCACGTACTAACACCATCTCCGATAAAACGAGTTGCCTTGGAACATCAATTAGAGGTACTGCAGCCGGAAAAATTAAGCGGTAGCTCAGAGGCACAACGAATTATTGATCTGGCACCAGATTTGATTGTTACGGCCGCTTTTGGCCAATTTTTACCTAAGAGCGTGCTTGCGGCACCAAAAATTGCGGCTTTAAATGTGCATGCTTCGTTGTTACCAAAATATCGCGGTGGTGCTCCGATTCAGTATTCACTTTTAAAGGGTGAAAAAGAAACCGGCGTGACCATTATGAAAATGGTGATGAAGATGGATGCAGGTGATATTTTACGCCAGGAACGTTTACCAATTGAGGCAACGGATGATAGTGGGAGTTTATTTGCCAAACTTAGTGTAGTGGGGGAGCGACTTTTACGCACAACGTTACCAGATTTTCTGGCCGGAAAGATAACGCCGCAAGTTCAGGATCCTGCTAAAGTAACCTTTGCGCCAAATATCAAACCAGAACAAGAAGAAATTAATTTAGAAAATACAGCGCAACAAATTGATTGCCAAGTTCGGGCTTTACGCCCAGAACCAGGTGCTTATGTTATGATGTTAGGTAAACGAACTAAATTATGGTCGGTAAAACCTTTAACAGAAAAAACGACCCAGGCACCAGGAAGTATTGTTACAGTGACAAAGCACCAATTAACGCTTGCTGCTGGAGCGGGAAGCGTCTTTGCCGTTAATGAAATTCAGCCAGCAGGTAAAGCAAGAATGCCAATAACGGCCTTTTTAAACGGTATTGGGCACGGCATTAAGGAAGGACAACAATTATTCGATGGCAAATAAATTAAAGCAAACACCACGTTATTTAGCAGTGGATATCTTAGAGCGAGTTGAAAAAGAGGGCAGTTACGCAAATATTGCCCTTGATCAAGTGCTTGATCGAGTGCGCCTAAATTCAAGTGATGCTGGTTTACTGACTAATATAGTTTACGGGGTTATTCAACACCGGCTAACTTTAGATTATTGGTTAGCACCATTTGTAAAAAAGCCACAGCAACTGGAACACTGGGTACGGCAGGTATTAAGGCTTTCCGTTTACCAAATGACCTACCTAGATAAAATTCCTAACCGGGCCATCTTTTATGAAGCAACCGAAATTGCTAAAAATCGTGGTAACCAGGGAACTGCTGGTTTGGTGACGGCCATTTTGCGCAATATTCAACGAACTGGTTTGCGTGATCTCACGGAAATAGCGGATGCCGACGAACAAATGAGCATCAAATATAGTTTGCCTGTCTGGTTGATTAAAAAGCTACAAACACAATTGGGCCAAGAGAAAACTTTGGCAATTTTGGAACATATTAATGAGCCCCCAACGGCTTCAATTCGAGTCAATACGCGGGTTACTAATGCGGAAAAATTACAGACTGAATTGGCGGATGTTGATTTACAGGTAGAGCCAAGTCATTTAACCCCAGTTGGTTTAGTGAGCCAAGGTGGTTTCTTTGCTGGAACGGCTGCCTTTGAGGCTGGTCAATATACGGTGCAGGACGAAAGCTCCATGCTAGTGGCTCCTAGTATGCAACTTAAACCAAATCAACAAGTTTTGGATGCTTGTGCAGCGCCTGGTGGGAAAACCACGCATATTGCAACTTATCTAAACGCTGGGGCAGGCGGTCACGTAACTGCTTTGGATTTACACGCTAATAAAGTTCGTTTGATTGAAGAAAACGCTAATCGGTTGCATGTTTCTGATGTTATTTCGGCCCAGGTAATGGACGCGCGGGATGTACACAGTAAATTTGCTGATGAGCAGTTTGATCGTATTTTAGTTGATGCACCTTGTTCTGGTCTTGGTTTATTGCGGCGTAAACCTGAAATCAAGTACGCTCGTAGTGAGGCCGACTTACAGAACCTTAAAAAGATTCAATTGGCCATTTTAAATAGTGTTGCCAAGAAGGTAAAAGTCGGTGGTATTTTGACCTACAGTACGTGTACAATTGTTGATGAAGAAAATCAGCAAGTTATCGAAAAATTTAGACAGCAGCACCCAGAATTTGACTTAATTCCGGTTAAAACTGATTATGAATTAACAGTTGAAACGGAACCATACATGAAGCTTTATCCGGACGATTACCGAACGGATGGGTTCTTTATCTGTTGTCTACAGCGAAAAACGAGGTAGTTTTCATGAAGTTTGCCTATCGGACGGATGTGGGTCAAAAACGACCAAACAATGAGGATTATGTGAGTGTTTATCAAAATCGATCCGGCGTTCATTTTGCGATTGTTGCGGATGGCATGGGTGGTCATTTAGGTGGGGACGTTGCCTCGGCAATGGCCGTTTTACATATTGGATACGATTTTGAACAAACAACCTTTAAAAAAGTAGAACCGATCGTTTCTTGGTTAGTTACGGAATTACAAAAAGAAAATCAACATATCTTAACTAAATCCCAGCAGTACGCTGATCTTAGTGGCATGGGAACTACTTTTGTTGCCGTCATTTACTTTCAAAATGAATATATTATTGCCAACATTGGAGATAGTCGTGCCTATTTATACCGGAATGGTAAGCTAACTCAATTGACTGAAGACCATTCCTTAGTCAATGAGTTAGTTAAGCACGGGGAGATTAGTAAAGAGGCCGCTCGCCATCACCCGCAAAAAAATATTATCACTCGGACACTTGGCGTTTCTGCGGAAGCCGATGCGGATGTGACAGTTCGACAGTCAAAGTACGGTGATTATATTTTGCTATGTTCTGATGGTCTGACTAATATGGTCAGTGATGATGAAATTACGGCAGTGTTAACAAGTGACCTTAGTTTACAAGCAAAGTGTGAGCAATTAATTAAACAGGCGAACGCGGCCGGTGGCTTAGATAACATTACTGCCTTGCTACTCTTTGAGGATCGTGAGGTGAAGAGCCGATGATGGAAGATGGCTATAAAATAGATGGTCGCTACGAGATCCGCAAGCCAATTGGTGAAGGCGGGATGGCTAACGTTTATTTGGCGCGTGATCTAATCCTTGATCGTGATGTTGCCATCAAAATTCTGCGTTTAGATTTGCAGAATGATCCTGACACAATTCGTCGTTTTCAACGGGAAGAATTGGCGTCAACTGAGCTAGTTCACCCGAATATTGTTGAGGTTTACGACGTTGGCGAAGATAGTGGCATGCAGTACATCGTGATGGAATACATTAAGGGAACTGACTTAAAACGCTATATTGCCCGTAATTTTCCCATTGCCTATCCACAGGTCATTAAAATGATGCTGGCCATTTTAGCAGCAGTTGGTGAGGCCCACGCACACGGGATAATTCACCGTGATTTAAAGCCGCAAAATATTTTAGTCGATGAAACTGGTCAAGTGAAAATTACGGATTTTGGGATCGCAGTTGCCTTGTCGGAGAATTCAATCACGCAGACGAACTCAATGTTGGGCTCGGTTCATTATTTATCACCTGAGCAGGCTCGTGGCAGTATTGCAACTAAGCGTTCTGATATTTATTCATTGGGCATCATTCTGTACGAAATGTTA
The DNA here is from genome assembly GCF_003950295.1 of Loigolactobacillus iwatensis. Taxonomy (GTDB): domain Bacteria; phylum Bacillota; class Bacilli; order Lactobacillales; family Lactobacillaceae; genus Loigolactobacillus; species Loigolactobacillus iwatensis. Next base: position 36,093 of record NZ_RHNP01000023.1, on the reverse strand, counting down.
ACTAGTAAAGTTCCTTTTGAGGGCGAAACCGCTGTAAGTATCGCGTTAAAACATTTTCAGAATCAAATTCCCTCCGTTCGTGAATTTGATCATAATATTCCTCAATCCCTCGAAAATGTTGTCTTGAAGGCGACGGCTAAAGTTCCAGTGGAACGCTACGCTGACGTTTCCGAAATGGCCGCTGATTTAAAAACAAGTTTGAACGCAGATCGAGCGACTGAAGCGAAGTTTAAACCCGAAATTGATCAAGAAGAAACAAAAGTGATTACGCCTATTTCGCAGTTGGATGATCGCTTGCCTAAGGATGATGACGCCAAGACTTATACACCTAAGCACCAGACTGAAGAAAAAAAGCCAGTTGACAACTCGGCAACTAAGGCGGCTTTACAGCAACAGAAACAAAAGCGAAGAACTCCGTTATTACTAGTTTTATTAGCGGTTGTTATTTTAGTCCTATTAGGTGGCGGCGTTTATGCCTACCAAGAAATGATGAGCACACAGGTTCCCAATGTTGTTGGACTAACGCAAACTCAGGCCCGAAAAAAATTGGCTGCTAAAAATTTGCAGTTAGGCAAAACAACGCGACAAACTGATCAAAAAATCACTAATGGTAAGGTGATTCGTTCAACACCTAAGGGACAAGTGAAGCGCAATAGTCGAGTTAACTTGGTTATTAGTCAAGGAAAAGCGAAGGTGCGGGTAGTTGATTACACGGGACAATCATATTCGGCGGCAGCAAAAGAGTTACGAAAAAAAGGTTTTCGAGTTAAGCAAACAGTGACCGCTTCCACCGCCACGGCCAAGGGGGTGGTGATGACCCAAAACGTCACCGCCGGTAATCATGTTGTCCCAGAAAAAACAACGGTTAGGCTGACGGTTAGTGCTGGACAGGGCGCTTTTGGGTTAAGCAATTTGATTAATTGGTCGCAGGCAAGCGCACAAGAATATGCCAGTAGTATGGGGCTTGATTTAACGCTTAAGACGGCCTTCTCTGACTCAGTTCGTTCAGGTGCGGTTATGGTCCAAAAGCCTGTTGCTGGTAAGTACGCTCAACCAGGAGATCAGTTAATCGTGACAATTTCGCGAGGCCAAAAGCCCGCAAATGACATCAGTTTTACCGAAAAAGTCACTGTTCCTTACGATAAAAGTACTGGCAGCAGTAATCAGGTTGTCATTTACATCGGTGATGATGCGCACGACATTGGAACGGTATACCAGCAGTCAGTTATGACTAAAACAACAACTTTTAAATTACCATTTACGCTAAAACCTGAGGCTAGTGGCCAGTACCGAATTGTCCGGGATGGGACTACGATCAATGAAAACAATAATGTAACGAAATAAGTTAAACTTTGGTAAACTAGAAAGTAGCTAAAAGGCATTTGGTTTCCATTCCGTAATTAAACGGAGAAACTGCTTTTTAGATAGACAATCCGTTTACCTGTGAGGGGTCGGAAACGGCCTCTTTTTTAAATAAAAGGAGGTTACAGTTTGGCCACAGGACAAATTCGAAAGGCGTTAAGTGGTTTTTATTATGTTTACGCTGATCAACAAACATTTCAAACGCGGGGCCGGGGTAATTTTCGCAAGCGTGGTTTAACGCCACTTGTCGGTGATTACGTTCGCTTTGAAAGCACCAATCTAAATGAAGGTTACGTTCTAGAACTTTTGCCGCGTAAAAATCAGTTAGTGCGTCCACCAGTTGCCAATATTGATCAGGCGGTTGTGGTGACCTCGGCGGTGAAGCCTGATTTTTCAAGTAATTTATTGGATCGCTTTCTAATTACTTTAGAGGCTAACAGCATCACGCCAATTATTTATTTGACCAAAACTGATTTACTTTCACCGGCGCGTTATCAGGAATTACAAACAACGCTGGCTTATTACCGGCAATTGGGTTATCCAACTTTGGTGGCGAAAGAACCATACGCTAAAACAAGTGTGGCCGAGTTGACGGCCCATTTTAGTGATAAGCTAACTGTTTTTACAGGGCAGTCTGGTGCCGGTAAATCAACTTTATTAAACCACATATCACCAGATTTAAATTTAAAAACGGCGGCCGTTTCTGAAAGCCTCTCCCGGGGGAAACATACCACGCGCCACGTTGAATTGTTGCCTTTATTTGGCGGCTTAGTAGCTGATACACCTGGATTTTCGGCGTTAAACTTAACTGAAATCAATTTGGACGAGTTAGGCCGACTGTTCCCAGAATTTATGCAAGCAGCGCCACTATGTAAGTTTCGCGAATGTCAGCACGATAAAGAACCAGGTTGTGAAGTTAAGCGGCAAGTTGAAGCAGGTACAATTTTAAAAAGTCGTTATGAAAACTACTTACAATTTCGTGAAGAAAAAAAGGCTGAAAAGCCTAAGTACGGTAAGGGAGGAAAATATTGATGAAAATTGCACCTTCAATTTTAAGTGCGGATTTTGCAAATCTTGCACGTGATGTAAAATTAGTTGAAAACGCTGGTGCGGACTACTTGCACGTTGACGTGATGGACGGTCATTTTGTCCCTAATATTACGTTTGGGCCAAGTATTGTTGCCGCTTTACGTCCAGTCACTAAGTTAACCTTGGACTGCCATTTAATGATTGAACATCCAGAAAACTACATTAAAGACTTTGCGCAGGCTGGCGCTGATTTATTAACCATTCACGTGGAAAGTACACCCCATTATTACCGGGCAATTCAAATGACTAAAGAAACTGGCTTAAAAGCTGGAGTGGTCGTTAACCCGGGGACACCGCTTGAATTGATTAAGAATGTTTTCCCACTAGTTGATCAAGTGCTGGTCATGACCGTGAATCCTGGTTTTGGCGGACAAAAATTTTTACCTGACATGTTGGCCAAAGTTAAGCGACTAGATCAATTACGGCAAACGAATGATAATTATCACTTTGATATTGAGGTTGATGGGGGTATTAATGCAGAAACGATCAAGACTTGCGCGGCCGCAGGTGCTGATGTTTTCGTCGCCGGCTCTTATATCTACGAGGCCGCCGATCCTGCCGCTCGTTTGCAAACTTTAAAAAACACTGTGGCCATCTATGACGCGGATTAATTTATTGGTTGGTGGGCCAACTGATTTATGGCCGCAAGAGTTGACGGAAAATCCTTTAGCGATTCCCGGAAAGTGGCTTAGTGCTGATCGGGGGACGTTACGTTTGTTACGTTTGGGGATCATCCCTGAAATTGCGGTGGGGGATTATGATTCACTTTCTCCCCGGGAATTTGATCAAGTTCAGGCGCAAGTGGCGGATATTCGAACGGCGGTTACTGATAAAGATGATACCGATACTGAATTGGCCCTGGTACTCGCTTTACAGGAATTTCACGCACAACAAGTGGTCATTTATGGTGCGACCGGGGGACGATTAGATCATTTTCTTGATAATCTGTTTATGCTCTTAGAGGCACGTTTCTTGCCGTTTATTGAACGAATTAAATTAGTGGATAAGCAAAATGATTTTCGTTTTTTTAGTCCGGGAGTCCACTCAATTGTTAGCGATCCTGATAAGCATTATTTAGGTTTTGGGCCGTTGACGGCAGTGGAGGGCCTCACGTTGTATGACACTAAATACCGCTTGCGTGATGCTGACGTTGCACAACCAATTATGTACGCCAGCAACCAATTCACGAAACGTTCGGCAACCTTTTCGTTTCGCAGTGGGGTTGTTTGTGTGATTCAAAGTTCAGACGAAGCAAATTAAATATTTTACGGCAATAAAAAAAGAGCTGGGATTTTTCCCAACTCTTTTTTTAATCGCTTAAACGCGAGTTACTTTACCAGATTTCAAAGTACGTGCAGATACCCAAACGCGTTTTGGTTTACCATCTACTAAAATACGTACTTTTTGTAAATTAGGTTTCCAGTTACGCCGGCTATGGTTCAACGCATGCGAACGTTTGTTACCGAAGTTAGTACCTTGTCCGGTTAAAAAGTCTTTTGCCATGAGATTGCCTCCTTTACCGAAACTTTTTAAAGGTTATTCATTAAACACTTACTTGAATAAATTTAGCATAATCCGACCATGATTGCAATAGATTTCTTTCAAGTAATTTTGCTTGACAGTGCCTTGGCTAGTTGTCAAAATGTGAAATGAGAACGTCACAGCTTGCAGAACGGACAACGTAACTTGCGGTGGAACCAACTAGAGCCCGGGCAACAACACCTTTACCAGTTGGGCCGAGCAGAATGAGATCAACGGCATGATCAATGGTAAAGTCATGGGCAATAACCGTTTTAGGATTGCCGAAGCGAATATGAATATCGAGATCAGTAAAGCCATAGTTCGCGGCTTCTTCTTTTAAACCATTTAGTTGCTTTTGTGTTTTTTTAACTAGTCGATCGGTATAATTGTCACGTTCTTCGCTCTTTTTAAAATCATAGTGGTAGTCCTCATTCCAAATATCGAGAACTGTCAGTAAGAAGATATGTCCGTGATTTGTGCGGGCAGTTTGCAGTGCTTGTAAGAAAGCATTATGTGCTTGTTTTGATCCATCAATTGCAACAAGAATATTTTGGTAAGCCTGTGCCATTGTCACCACTCCCATCTAATTCAAACCTTAAAGTTAGTATACCGCTTGCCCAAGTGTGATGACAGCATAAAGCTAAGAAGTACTTAAAAAGAGTGTTGGTCTTTACTTTTTAAATACGCTTTTTACTAAATTATTCCGTAAAGTACATGTAACCTAATTTGCAAGTACGGCTCACTTATTCGTCTAAATTGTACGGCGTTAAAAACAGGCTGACTTTTATTTAAACGGGGGCTATGATAGAATATCGTGTAGATTGTTTTTCAAGGAGGTTACTTAAGTATGGCTGTTCGAATTAAGACCCAATACGGGACGATTGATATTTCCAATACGGTCATTGCAACGGTTGTTGGTGGTGCCGCAACGGATGTGTACGGCATTATTGGTATGGCCAGTAAAAATCAAATTCGTGATAATTTAAATGATATTTTAAGAAAAGAAAACTACGCACGAGGGGTCGTTGTTCGCCAAGAAGAAAATGGTGTTGCAATTGACGTCTACATTATTGTTGGTTATGGCACTAAAATTTCAGAAGTTTGTCGTAATGTCCAGGATAAAGTGAAGTATAATTTAGAAACAATGCTCGGTGTTTCGGCAAATTCCGTGAATGTTTTTGTTCAAGGTGTCCGGGTGTTAGCCGATTAATGAGGAGGATCTGTTTTGGAAGTAACTGAAATAAGAGCAGAAAAATTTCAAGATATGGTGCGGATCGGCTCCCACCGTTTAAATAAGAATGCTGATTTTGTTAACTCACTAAATGTTTTCCCCGTTCCTGATGGTGACACTGGAACCAATATGAGTTTGTCATTTGGCAGTGGGGCTAAGGCGGTTAATGAGGCTAAGGTAACGACTGTTGGTGATCTTGCCCAGGCGCTTGCTAAGGGACTTTTAATGGGTGCTCGCGGCAATTCTGGTGTCATTACATCACAGCTTTTCCGCGGCTTTGCTAAAAGTGTTGCTGGTAAATCAACGCTTAGCGCACAGGATTTGACCCAAGCCTTAATGAGTGGTGTTGAGACCGCCTATAAGGCTGTAATGAAGCCAGTTGAAGGGACAATTTTAACAGTTGCCCGTGAGGCTGCGCGGGCTGCAAATAAGACTGTTAAAACAACGGATGATGCCACCGAGGTTATGCGGGCAGTGGTCATTGCTGCTAAGGAATCTTTGGCTAAAACACCCGATTTATTGCCGGTTTTAAAAGAAGTTGGTGTGGTTGATTCTGGTGGCCAGGGGCTTGTATTTGTCTATGAAGGCTTTTTAGAAGGACTCTCTGGTGACGCAGAAAACGAGGATGTTTATACCCCTGACGAAAGTGAAATGGATGAGATGGTTAACGCCATGCATCATCAGAGCGTTCAAAGTCAGATTGCTACCGATGACATTGAGTACGGCTACTGTACTGAAATGATGGTTGGCTTGGGTCAAGATGGTGCAACCAAGCAGTTTAACTATGACGATTTTCGCAATTATTTAGATGGCTTAGGTAATTCATTATTAGTTGTTAATGATGAAGAGGTTGTTAAGGTTCACGTTCACACTGAGCATCCGGGAACGGTGTTAAATTACGGCCACCAGTTTGGCTCAATGATGAAGATTAAGATTGATAACATGCGCCTACAGCACGAAACAATTTTGGAACACGATGAAGAAGAAAGAAACGAGCCCGCTGAGCCAGTTGATTACGGGATTGTTGCAATTGTTTCTGGTAAAGGCGTTGGTGATCTCTTTAAGAGTCTTGGTGCCACAGTTATTTTGAGTGGCGGTCAAACAATGAATCCTAGTACGGCTGATATTGTGGCTGCTATTAAACAGGCTAACGCCAAGCGAGTTTTGGTATTGCCAAATAATGGGAATATTTTATTAGCGGCTCAGGAAGCAGCAAAGGTCGTTGAAATTCCCGTCGAAATTGTGCCAAGTAAAACAATTTCCCAAGGAATGACATCACTACTTGCTTTCAATCCTGGTGATGATCTAAAAACGAATCAAACTAATATGCAATCCAGTTTGGCCGATGTGATCAGTGGTCAAGTGACGAAGGCTATTCGCGATACCACAATTGATGGGCTTGAAATTCATAAAGATGATTTTATGGGTATTATTGATGGTAAAATCAAGATTTCAGAGCCAGATCGGCAGCAGGCCGCTCAAAAAATGATTCAGGCCATGCTAAATGAAGATAGTGAAATTGTGACGCTTCTTGTTGGTGAAGGTGGTACAAAACAAGAAGCCCAAGCCATTGCTGATCAAATAACGGAAGCTAATGAAGATATCGAAGTTGAAATCCACGATGGTGGGCAGCCCGTTTATCCATATTTAGTTTCGGTGGAATAATTAAATTTTATAGTTAAGTTATGGTGGGTTAAAAGACATTTCTGGATGATTAAGTTATGCTTATTCAAGAAACTAATTGTCTTTTGACCCATGTTTTTGTTTGGAGAAGGGAGAAAATAATGGTTGTTGGAAAAAGTTTGCAGGATTCTGTTGCTGTTTTGCCAGGAGTTGGTCCCAAACGTGTGCAAGCTCTTAGTGAATTAAAAATCACAACAATCGCCGATTTATTACATTATTTTCCCTTTCGTTATGAGGATCTTAAAGTTGTTGATTTAAATGAGGCCGCCGATCAAGAAAAGGTGACGCTAAAAGGAACCGTCGTCTCCGACCCAATTGTGAGTCGTTTTGGCCGCGGTCGTAATCGGTTAAATGTCCGGCTCTTAATTAAGCACGATGTGATTATGGTCACTTTTTTTAATCAGCCATGGCTTAAGGATAAATTTGTGACTGGCGCCGAAGTTGCAATCTACGGTAAGTGGGACGCAAAGCGAAAAAGCTTGACTGGCATGAAAGTGCTGGCGGTTAAGAATTCCAATAATCCAGCGTTTGCGTCTATTTACAGTGTTAGTAAGAACATTCATCGGAGTACACTGGTAAAGCTTATTCGGGATGCTTTTACAAATTATCAGGATTGGATTAGTGATATTATTCCGGCCGCATTGCAACAAAAGTACCGGTTACTTTCCGAAAAAGCGACAATTGCCGGAATGCATTTTCCAAAAACACAGCAAGAGGCAAATGCTGCCCGGCGAACCGCTATTTTTGAAGAGTTCTTTTTGTTTCAAATGACGATGCAATTAGTTAAGCAGCGTGAACAAGCACCGCAAGAGGGTATGGTAGTTGCTTATGATAACCAAAAGCTGCGGGCCTTCATCAAGACTTTACCGTTTGAGTTGACCAACGCGCAAAAGCGAGTTGTTAACGAAATTTGTCGTGATTTAAAATCAACAAAACACATGAATCGATTGCTGCAAGGTGATGTTGGTAGTGGGAAAACGATCGTGGCCGCAATCGTGATGTACGCGGCGGTTACTGCTGGGTTGCAGGCAGCACTAATGGCACCAACCGAGATCTTGGCCGAACAGCACTATAAGAATTTGACTAAATTATTTGCGCCGTTTAATGTCAAAATTGCGCTGTTAACCGGCTCAACCAAAACCAAAGATCGGAAAGAAATTTTAACTGGACTTGCTGCCGGAACCGTTCAGATGATTATTGGAACGCACGCATTAATCCAAAAGGGCGTTGATTTTTCTGAATTAGGGTTAGCAATTACTGATGAGCAGCACCGTTTTGGGGTGAACCAGCGGCGGATTTTACGGGAAAAGGGCTACCGGCCTGATATTTTAGCAATGACGGCCACACCGATTCCACGTACCTTAGCAATCACGGCCTTTGGAGAAATGGATGTTTCGACAATTGACGAACTACCCGCCGGGCGAATTCCGATTAAAACCTCGTGGATTCGTAGTAACCAGGTTCCTAATGCACTAACTTTTATGCAAAAAGAATTGGCCAAGCATAACCAGGCCTACGTCATTACACCCTTAATCGAAGAATCGGAAAGTATGGATTTAAAGAACGCGCAAGAAATCTACCGGAATATGCAATTGGCCTTTGAACCAACTTACCGGGTTGGCTTACTTCATGGGCAAATGAAGGCCGACGAAAAAGAGTCGGTAATGGCTGATTTTAAGGCCAATGATTTTCAAGTTCTTGTGGCGACAACAGTAATTGAAGTTGGTGTTGATGTTCCTAACGCGACGACCATGTTAATTTTTGATGCTGATCGTTTTGGCCTATCGCAACTTCACCAGTTGCGCGGCCGAATTGGGCGGGGGAAGGCTGCCTCCTTCTGTATTTTAGTTGCTGATCCCAAAAATCAAACTGGAATTGAACGAATGCAAGTCATGACGGAAACTAACGATGGGTTTAAAGTTTCGCAAAAAGATTTAGAATTACGGGGACCCGGGGACGTTCTTGGTGAAAAGCAGTCCGGCATGCCCGAATTCAAAGTTGGTGATCCAGTCGCTGACTTTGCGGTTTTAGAGACGGCACAACTGGAAGCACAAAAATTATTAACGAATAATAACTTAGATTTACCGGCCAATGAACAACTGAAGGACTATTTGGAACATGAAACTAAGGCTTACCAGAACTTAGATTGAGAGGCGTTTATAATGAAATTAGCAGTTGATGCGATGGGCGGCGACAACGCACCCAAGACAATTATTGAGGGCGTTGAACGTGCCCGGGATAAATTTCCTGATATTGAGTTTCAGTTATACGGTGACGAAAAGAAAATTCGCGCTGAAATCAAATCGGAAACAAGATTAAAGGTTGTTCCCACAACGGAAGAGATTTTAGATACCGAAGAGCCAGTTCGCGCCGTCCGTCGTAAAAAGGATGCGTCGATGGTTGTTGCCGCCCAGGCGGTTAAGGCTGGCAAGGCTGACGCAATTTTTTCAGCGGGGAGTACCGGGGCGCTATTGGCCTCTGGGTTATTTATCATTGGTCGGATTAAAGGGATTGATCGGCCAGGTTTAATGCCGACTTTGCCTGATTTTAAGAATGATGGCCAGTTCAACATTTTGGATATTGGCGCTAACGCTGATACAAAACCAGATAATCTTTACCAGTATGCGGTGCTAGGTAACTATTACGCTAAAAATATGCGCCAAATCGATAATCCCCGAATCGCGTTATTAAATAATGGCACGGAGCCTGAAAAAGGTGATTTGGTGCATAAAGCGGCCTATCAACTCTTGGCGGCTAATCCTGATTTGAATTTCATTGGAAACATCGAAGCGCGTGAATTATTAAACGGTGCGGCGGACGTTGTTGTAACGGATGGTTTTACTGGTAACGCGGCTTTGAAATCAATTGAAGGTACAGCAATAGCGGTTATGCGTTTACTTAAAAAGACAATTATGGCCAGTGGTACTCGGGGTAAACTTGGTGGGCTCCTGTTAAAGCCAAGTCTAAATACGATGCGGGATGCCTTCGATTATTCACGTTATGGTGGAGCAGTATTACTTGGTTTGCAGGCTCCAGTGGTTAAAACTCACGGAACAGCCTCACCAGATGCTGTGTATTACACGGTTAGTCAGATTCGCGATATGGTGCAAAATAATGTCGTCAATGATGTTGTGGACTATTTTGGCAAACATCAATTAGAAAAGCATCCGGAAAATAAATAAGTTTGACTAGACAAGTTGTTTGAAAAACAGTAAACTACTTATGAACTTCGGCCATTTAGAATTTTTCTAAAGGGCTGCTTTGGGTTACACGATTAATTTTAGGTTAAGGCCTTAGGAGGAAAGCATATGTCTGAGCAGGAGATCTACGATAAAATTGCTAAATTAATTGAAGATCATTTTGAACTGTCTGCGGATAAGATCACAATGAATTTAAATTTTAAAAAAGATTTAAACGCTGATTCAATCGATGTTGTTGAATTTGTCTTAGAATTAGAAGATACTTTTGGCGCCGAAATTTCTGATGATGATGCTGAAAAGCTTGTTACAGTTGGCGATGCGGTTGCTTACGTTCAAAGTCACCAAAAGTAAATTGATTTTATTAAGGCAGAGGATTCCATGTTTAGTGCGGACACTAAATTAGTTGAAGTCCTTTGCTTTTTTATTTGCCACAACTACTGTTGAGTAGGATTTTGTCGTGAAGAACGGTATAATTTAATTGGGTACATTTGAAAAGGAACGGTGAACCAATTTAATAACACAATTATCAGCTAGCTAGCGTTTTGTGGTTTAAATTAGTAACGGCCTACTTTTCCGTTGTCAGGTGGTAACTACTTCATAAATGGCAATTGATTATTACGCGGGTGTAGCGGCTTGTGGACAGTATCACCGGTGGCTGCCGGTTTTAAACGGCTCAAATATCACACCGGCGATAGACAGTTGCCATTTCAGAATGGAATCTAAGCACTTTCTAAATAATTTTTAGAAACTAAAAATAAAGGAGTACTATTGTGAACGAAAAATTTTTAAAGGAACTCAAGGCTAAATTTGGCATTGAGTACCATAATCTTGCGTTACTTGAAGAGGCATTTACCCAGTCTTCATACGTTAACGAGCACCCTGAGTTACAGTTACAAGATTACCAGCGGATTGAATTTTTAGGTGACGCGGTAATGGAACTAACTGTGTCCGATTATTTGTATAAAAAGTACCCTAATTATCCTGAAGGTAAATTAACCCGCTTACGGGCTGCAATTGTCTGTGAGGATAGTTTTAGTGCTTTTGCCCGTGAATGTCACTTTGATCGGTACATTCTACTTGGTAAGGGTGAAGAAAAAAACGGTGCGCGTAACCGCAATTCGCTACTATGTGATATTTTTGAAAGTTTTGTTGGTTCCCTTTACCTTGATCAAGGTAAGGCCGTCGTGACAAAGTTTGTACAGCAGGTTGTATTTCCTAAGGTTGAAGCAGGGGACTTTTCATACGTGATGGATCACAAAACAAACCTACAAGAGTATTTACAAAAAGATGGCGAAGTTGAAATTAGTTATCATTTAGTTGCTGAGGCGATGCCAACTAATAACCAACAATTTACGGTTGAGGTTGTTGCCAAAAGTAAGGTATTAGGTACGGGATCAGGTCACACTAAGAAGGCTGCTGAGCAAGTGGCAGCAGAGGTGGCGTTAGACCGTTTACTAGGTCATGCATAAAGGGGAACAGAAGTGTGCAGCTTAAGACGTTAGAAATAAATGGATTTAAATCATTTGCGGATAAAACCGTTATTAACTTCAATTCTGGAATTACAGGAATTGTTGGGCCTAATGGTTCAGGAAAAAGTAATATTACAGAGGCCATTCGTTGGGCCCTCGGTGAGCAGTCGGCAAAGAGTCTTCGTGGTGGCAAGATGCCTGATGTGATTTTTGCTGGTTCAAGTGCGCGTAAGCCACTTAATCGGGCGGAAGTAACCTTAACTTTTAGTAATCATGATCACGCTTTAAAGACAAGCTTCGAGGAAGTCAGCGTCATGCGTTCGTTGTACCGGGATGGCACCTCGGCGTTTTATATTAACCAAAAGCCTTGCCGGTTAAAGGATATTGTGAATTTATTTATGGATTCTGGCCTTGGGCGAGAATCCTTTTCCATTATTTCCCAGGGAAAAATTGCGGCAGTTTTCAACAGTAAACCAGAGGATCGCCGGGGAATTATCGAGGAAGCCGCCGGGGTTGTCAAATATAAACAGCGTAAGCATGAAGCTACCGGTCAATTAGATGAGACTGCGGTTAACCTTAATCGGGTAGCAGATATTATTGCTGAACTAAAGGATCAAGTGGAGCCATTAAAAGAGCAGAGCAGTCTAGCCAAGGATTATTTGGCGCAAAAAAAGCAGTTGGATGAAGTGACTAAGACACTTTTAGTTCGGCAAATTGATGAACAAGTTGTGGCAAAGAAACAACGGCAGACTGAGCTCAAAGAGACGCGTGAGAACCTCGAACAGGCAAAACAGAACCAAACTGCTTTTACAAAACAGGTGACAACAAAAAAACAGCAACAACAGCAATTAGAGTTGGAATTGGATCAATTGCAGCAGCAGCGACTAACGTTGACTAAACAACAGGCTGATGTGAGTGGCCAGCAGCAATTGGCCGGCGAGCGGCGCAAAGTTGTCCAGGAAAAAGTTGCCAATTTAACCACAACCATTGCGACAAAACAGCAGCAATTAAGTGAGCAAGTGGACCTTGTTGCGCATAACACGCAATTATTAACAGAAAAGCAGCAACAAGTGGCGCAACAAGAAAAACAGCTCGACCTGCAACAGGATGGTTCGTTGAGTGCTTCCAAACGGAAACAACAAATTGAAAATTTACGAAATCAATACATTGACCAGATGCAGCAACAGACAACTTTGCATAACGAGGCCGCTTACTTACAAAAGCAATTGACGCAAGAAAACGCGGTGGATAAAAAGCAGCAGAACCAATCCAGTGCTGCCCAACAACGTGCTGCTAAAGTAGTTGCAGAATTGAATGCGGCCCAAAAGGCGTTTGAACAGGCCAATGATCGTGAACAAACGTTAATACAGCAGTTAACGGATTTGACGCAGTTACACGAAAAGCATAACCAGCAATATGATCAGGCCCAAAAGAATTGGTACCAGGCGTTAGCAATTATGCAAAAGGCCGAGGCCAAGCAGTCTAGTTTTGCCGAAATGAAGCAGGATTACTCTGGCTTTTACGCAGGTGTTCGTGGTGTTTTAAAGAATCGGCGTCGGCTTAATGGAATTATCGGGGCAGTGGCCGAGTTAGTGGAAGTTCCCGAAAAATATAATACTGCCATTGAGACGGCTTTAGGCGGGCAGTTACAATCGGTTGTTGTTGAAAATCAGAGTGCTGGTAAGGCCGCCATTCAATATTTAAAGCAAAAGCAATTGGGAAGGGCAACTTTCTTGCCTTTGGATGTTGTGCACGCTGCAAGTTTGACGCAGGCGCAATTAAATGAGGTGCAGCAAGTTACTGGTTTTGTTGGGATTGCGGCTGATTTAGTTACCTATGATCAACGAATTGCACCAGTTATTCGTCATTTACTTGGTCGAATTGTTATCGCTAAAGATATCACGGCTGCGATCCAAATTGCTAATCAATTACAGCACCGAGTCCGTGTTGTTTCCCTTAGCGGCGACGTTATGAATCCAGGAGGATCGATGACTGGTGGCGGTGCGACCAAACGTGGCGGTTTATTGGCCCGTGAATTGGAACAGCGGCAGTTGGCCGAAAAACTCCATGCTATGCAATTACAGTTAGACGATAAAGAGACTGCTTTAAAGGCAGCTAAGGTCACTTTGAAAAAAGAAGCGACGCAACAAACTGACTTGCGCCAACAACGGCAGGCTTTGGCCAAGCAAAATACTGTCACGGCAACCAACATTGCGACGTTGAAAACGCAGCAGGCACAATTTACCCAGCAGCAACAAGCTAGTCTTTACGAACAACAGCAGCAGGCCGCAACTAAAAAGCAAGTTGAGCAGCAATTGGCCACTAACACGACTAAGACGGCCACGTTGGTAACCGCAATGACAGCCACCGATAAGCAACTGCAACAAGCGCAGACTGATCTTACTGTTTATGAAGCTAATCAAAATCAAACGGCCAAGCAGCGACAAGCGGCACAAACGAGTTTGGCGGTTGCTAAAGAACAATTACAACATTTGAAAAAAGAGCAGCGTGAAGGCCAAGCACGCAAAGAGGACTTCGATTCAGAGTTGCGTGCGTCACGGCAAGAAAAGGAACAACTGACTAAACAGCTTGCACAAACGGGTACGACGACAGATTCAGTAAAAGCTAAATTGGCTAAAATTGAGCAGCAATTGGGGCAACAAACAACTGTAATTACAGCCAAACAGCAAGAACGTGCGACAATTGCCACAACGCTAGAACAGCAACAGTTGCAATTGGATCACGCACAAGCCGTTGTGCAACAGCAAGACGCCAAATTAACGCAGGTAACAGCGAACGTTGCGGATCTTAATCAACAAATTAATCAGGCGCTAACCACACTTTCCCAAACCTATGAGTTAAGTTATGAAGCCGCTAAAAAGGCTGCTTTGTCAACAGGAACAGCGGAACTACGCCAGCAGGCCAAATTATTACAAATGGGTCTCGATGATATTGGCACGGTTAACCTTGGGGCAATTTCTGAATACGAGCGATTAAAGAAACGGTATGATTTCTTAAATGAACAACGGCAGGATTTATTAACGGCTAGAGAGCAGTTAACGACCACGATGACGGAAATGGACCAAGAAGTTATTCAACGCTTTAAAACAACCTTTGATCAAGTTGCCGCTGCCTTTAGTGAAACTTTTCCAAAAATGTTTGGTGGCGGTCAGGCCTCGCTTGCGCTAACTGACCCCCATGAGCTATTAACGACGGGCATTGAAATTATTGCGCAGCCACCAGGTAAGAAGCTGCAACAGCTGAGCCTGCTTTCTGGTGGGGAGCGTGCCTTAACTGCCATTACATTATTATTTGCGATTATTAAGGTTCGGCCGGTACCTTTATGCATTCTGGATGAAGTCGAAGCGGCATTAGATGATGCTAATGTGGACCGTTTTGGTCGCTTTTTGCAGCATTACGATAAGAATACGCAATTTGTTGTGATCACGCACCGCAAGGGAACAATGATGGCAATGGACGTTTTGTACGGCGTTGCCATGCAGGAATCTGGTGTGTCGCACATGGTTTCAGTTTCACTAAAAGAAGCAACGGAGGCAGTACAGCAATGATTAAAATGATTGCGTTGGACCTAGATGGAACGTTACTAAATAGTCAAAAAAAAATTAGTCCGCGAACGGTTGCCACATTGCATCGTTTACAGCAGCAAGGGCTTAAAATTGTGCTTTGTACTGGCCGGGCAATCAACGCAATTTCGGACTACTTACAACAGCTTAATTTAATGCCGGCAGGAGAATTTGTTTCCACTTTTAATGGTGCCTTGGTACGCGCAACATTGCAAAAAACACCACTGCTACAAATTAACTTGGCCAAGAGTACAATGCAGCCATTGTTTACTTTTGCCCAGCAAGTTAAGTGGCCAGTGGATGTTCTGGATTTTGAACAAGTTTACCACATCACTGATTTAGGACCGTCGCTTTATCAAGCAATGAATCCAAATTTGAAAGTGGTGGCCACAACCGCGGCACAATTGCCGGAGCAGCATGATTATAGTAAACTGGTAATAGCAACGGAGCCAAAGCAGATTAACCAAGCATTATCAAGCTTGCCTGAGGAATTAAAGGCAGGGTTTAACGTTGCTTCATCCCGAACTAATTTGCTGGAGTTCGTGCCTAAAACAGTAACTAAGGCGAACGCTTTAGATGTTTTGTTGACCCACCTTGGTTGGAATCGTAGCAATTTAATGGCGTTTGGCGATCAGGCGAATGATTTGTCCATGATAGCAGCAGCTAACGTGGGAGTGGCAATGGCCAACGCAATTCCAGCGGTTAAGGCTGTGGCTGAGCAAACGACATTGACCAATGATCAAGACGGGGTGGCCGTATTTCTGGACGATTACTTTCAACTTAATTGAGGAAGGAAATGCTTAAATGGGATTATTTGATCGAATTAAACACGCTTTTACCGGCAATAAACCTGAAGAAGAAACAAAAACTGAAGCGAAATACGACAAGGGATTAGAAAAAAGTCGTAAAACTTTTGGCGAACGAATGAACGCACTATTTGCTAACTTTCGGTCAGTTGATGAAGACTTCTTCGATGATTTAGAGGAAACCTTGATTGGCGCCGATGTTGGCTTTGACATGGCCGTCCGAATTAGTGATGAGCTTCGTGAGGAAGTTAAGCTGCGCAATGCTAAGAGTCAACAAGAAGTTGCGCAGACGATTGTTGAAAAACTCGTTGATATTTATGACGAAGAGGGTAAAGACGAAAAAAACAGCATTAATTTTGCACCAACTGGGCCAACGGTGATTCTATTTGTTGGGGTCAATGGGGCAGGTAAAACCACCACAATTGGTAAGCTGGCTCACCAGTATCAAGAAGACGGTAAAAAAGTAGTATTGGCCGCTGGGGATACCTTTCGGGCGGCTGCAACTGAGCAGTTAGAGGTTTGGGGGCAACGTGCTGGCGTACCAGTGGTCAGTGGCAAGGCCCAAAGTGACCCGGCAGCAGTTGTGTATGATGCCGTCAAAAAGGCCAAGAATGAAGACTTTGATGTTCTGTTGGTGGATACTGCTGGTCGTTTGCAGAATAAAGTTAATTTGATGAAGGAACTAGAAAAAATCAAACGTGTGATTAGTCGCGAAATTCCGGATGCACCGCAAGAAGTATTATTAGTTTTGGACGCAACCACTGGTCAAAATGCCTTAATCCAGGCCAAACAGTTTAAAGAAACAACCGATGTAACTGGGCTTGTTTTAACTAAACTAGATGGTACGGCCAAGGGCGGTATTGTCCTAGCAATTCGTAATGAGCTTCACCTACCCGTTAAGTTAGTCGGCTTGGGTGAACAAATTGATGACTTGCAGGCTTTTGACCCGAATGAGTTTGTCTATGGCTTGTTTAAGGGATTGATTACGGATGAACCAGCAAAAGAAAATGAATAACTGAAATTAGTCGTTTGTTAAACTTGCAGCGTAAAAATTTTACAGCAAAAAAGACTGTTGCTATCCAAATTTGGATGGCAACAGTCTTTTATATCTAAATTCTATTTAGCTGTTTTTGGAGAACGAATCCAGCCTAAGAAGAATTGAAGTACGATTAAAACAACGTTAATCCAGTTGTTGATGTACAACCACGGGGTTTGAACGACTTTCTGTGAAGACGAAGCGAGTGCCCACTTGATAAAACCATTGTCGGCAAAGGCCCATTGAACTAAAATACCAAAGATAAGTGCGAAAATATTTAGTAACATGAAGCCCCAAAGATTGCCACGTTCACCACTTGCTAAGAACTTGATTGAAAAGAGTACATTCCAGACCAACCAAACGGCAAGAAGAATTACGGAACCCCAATAAATAATAACTGGTACCATTAGTGTTTACCTCCTTTATGTAGTTACCTTTATTTTAGCAGATTTCAGGCTAAAAAACAGACTAAATCTGTGAACGCTACCAATTTTATTACTTTGGCCCATTAATTTCAAATCGGTCACGGCCATGATTGACTTTTAAAGTTGATTTAGGGTAATCTTATTAAGTATGGCATAAGCTACTGATCGTCATTGGAGAAAAATATTATGGAAATTGCAAAAAATGATCGAGTTAATTCATTATTTGATTTTTACGCGTCACTTTTAACGAAAAAACAGTATAATTATTTACAGCTTTATTACGCCGACGATTATTCTTTAGGTGAGATTGCTGAAGAATTTAGCGTGAGTCGGCAGGCCGTTTACGACAATATTAAGCGAACGGAAAAGATACTTGAGGATTATGAGGCCAAGTTACATTTACTGGCTGATTTTAAAGTGCGCAATGCGACCTTGGATCGTTTGGTTGCGTACGTCAATGCTAATTATCAAAAAGATGCAAAGTTAGAACGATTAGTTCATGATTTGGCTAAGGACGAAGAAGATTAAATTTAAAGAGTAGGTGACATTATGGCATTTGAAGGTTTGACTGAACGGCTACAAAATGCAATGAGTAAATTACGCCGTAAAGGCAAAATATCTGAAAGTGATGTTAAGGACGCCATGCGTGAAATACGGTTGGCCCTATTAGAGGCCGACGTTAACTTTGGTGTTGTGAAGGACTTTGTTAAGACTGTTCGGGAACGAGCAGTTGGAACTGAAGTTTTAGATAGTTTATCGCCAGCACAGCAAATTGTTAAAATTGTTGATGAAGAACTAACTAAAGTCATGGGGGAAGAAGCCGTTCCGCTGAATAAATCGGCCCACATTCCAACAATCATTATGATGGTTGGGCTGCAAGGTGCTGGTAAAACAACGACGGCGGCTAAATTAGCGGGTTATTTAAAGAAAAATGATAACGCCCGGCCTTTATTTATTGCGGCCGATATTTACCGCCCAGCGGCCATTGATCAGTTACAAACGGTTGCCCGGCAAGTTGATGCCCCTGTTTTTGAAATGGGAACTGATACTGATCCGCGGGAAATTGTGCGCCAGGGATTGGCTAAGGCCGCCGAAGATAAGAACGATTATGTGATTATTGATACTGCCGGCCGTTTACAAATTGACGAAAAGCTAATGCAGGAATTGCAAGATATTAAGGAAATTGCTAAGCCTGATGAAATTCTTTTAACGGTTGACGCGATGACTGGTCAAAATGCCGCTAACGTTGCGAAAAGTTTTGATGAACAGTTAACGATCACCGGGGTTGTCCTAACTAAATTAGATGGTGATACTCGTGGTGGTGCTGCGCTTTCGATTCGTGCCGTTACCGGGAAGCCAATTAAATTTACCGGCCAAGGTGAAAAACTAACTGACCTTGACGTTTTCCATCCTGACCGAATGGCTAACCGAATCCTTGGGATGGGCGATATGTTAACCTTAATTGAAAAGGCCCAAACTGACTATGACGAGAAGAAGGCCACTGCGCTTGCTGAAAAAATGCAAGAAAACACGTTTGACTTCAATGATTTCATTGATCAACTTGATCAGGTGCAGAATATGGGTGGCGTTCAGGATATCATGAAGATGATTCCGGGGATGTCAAAGATGCCCGGAATTGAGAACGTTCAAATGGGGCCTAAAGAGATGGGGCACATGAAGGCCGTTGTTTATTCAATGACACCGGCAGAACGAACTAATCCTGATATACTAAATCCAAGTCGTCGGCGTCGAATTGCAGCCGGATCAGGCCGCTCGATTCAAGAAGTTAATCGAATGATTAAGCAATTTAACGAATCCAAGAAAATGATGAGTAAGATGTCCAACGGTAATTTTTCTGGAATGGACCAAATGTTTGGCAAAGGCATGTCTGGTCGTTTAGGCAAAATGGCCATGAATTCTATGGTACGTAAACAAAAGAAAAATAAGCGTAAACAAATCAAGGCTTTACGCCGCCGAAAATAGGGTAATTGCTGCCTATTTTAATTGGCCAAATGTAAATTAATTGGATAGAAAAAGTCTGCGAAGTTATTTTTCACGGCCTGAAGTGACCCCCGGTATTGGACCAAAATCCAATACTGGGGGTTTTACTATGACCAAAAAACAGTTTACTATCTTGGCGGAATTAACCATAGACATCTCAAACTGGCTTCAATATTATAATTTCACGCGAACCAAAACAAAATTGGGTGGCAAGAGCACGGGTAAATACCGTGTTCTTATCACCCAGAAAGTTGCTTAAAGTTTCATGGGGATTCACTTCAGAAACCTACTTTTTAAGTTATTTTTATTGTGTGAAATAGGTAGTTTGCACTATAAATATTGGTCCCAATTAAAATGATGAACAATACGAATAAAGTATTCGCTTTATATTTAATGATGCTCCTTGTCAAATTCTAAATGCGGCTGTGACATATATAATTGAACACTTTACTAATGTAGCGTTCGCTTTTTAGAAGTAAAAGCAATGAATTAACTGTTAGAAAAGAATCCGTTTAGAAATCATTTGATTTCTAAACGGATTCTTTTTAAAGACCTATGTAACAACTACTTTTATTATCGGCAGATAAAAAAATAAAAAAATTTCTGAAAAGGACTTGCCTTGAAGTTACTGCAACCTAATATACTGCTCCTTGTGATCAAAATAAAGACATAACAGAGGAGCAAAAAAATCATGCAAAACAAATTTACTAAATACGAATTTGCTATTTTAGCGATCGTACTCGTCAGTTATTTTATGACGGTGTTAGATGTATCGGTGGTTATCACAGCGTTACCTAATATTCAGAGTGATCTACACTTATCAACGGCCAATTTGACTTGGGTGCAAAATGCCTACACGATTATTTTTGGCGGGTTATTGTTATTAGGCGGTCGGCTAGGCGACATCATTGGCCGCAAACAAATTTTTAACTTTGGTCTAGTGATTTTTGGTATTGGGTCATTATTGGTTGGTTTGGCCAATAGTGCCACTTGGCTGATCATTGCCCGTGGTTTTCAAGGTGCCGGTGCGGCCGCATTAGCACCATCGACCTTGGCGTTACTAATGGATAGTATTCCGGCCGGGCCAAAACGGATTCGTGCGGTGGCTGATTATGGGGCCGTGGCCGGTATCGGTGCTAGTTTAGGCTTAGTTATTGGTGGGTTGTTCGCCAGTTTATTAAGTTGGCGTTATGCATTTTTCGTTAATGTTCCCATCGCTATTGTGATGTTTATTTGGGCTAGCAAAACGGTGCACGCGACTAAAGCACAAAAAGGTTCGTTTGACGGCATCGGTTCACTACTTTCTCTAGTTGGGATGGTTAGTTTGGTTTACGGAATCTTGTTAATCTCAGATAGCAACACGGCCTGGTATTGGATTATTGCAGCAGTCATTTTATTAGCGCTATTTGTTCTTCGTGAAGCTAAAGTGGCACAGCCAATTATGCCATTACGTGTTTTCAAGAATAAAGAGCGGACAGGCGCTTACTTAGCACGGATGTTATTTTTAGGCGCGATGATGGCATTTTGGTTTTTTATTACGCAGTTCTTACAAAAGGTATACGGTTTTTCACCACTACTAGCTGGGATCGGTTTCTTTCCAATGACGATTGCAAATTTCATCAGCGCCTTGCAAGTTTCCCGCTGGACGGCCAAATTTGGTAACGGCATGACCTTAGTTGGTGGTTTAATATTGACCATTATTGGCATGTTTTGGCTGAGTTTTGCCGGTGCTAATGGCAACTATATTTTAACGATTGCGCTGCCAATGATCTTGATTGGTCTTGGTCAGGGTGCCGCATTAAGTCCGTTGACCACAGCCGGAATCGCTGATATTGAACCACGGGATACTGGCGCCGCTTCTGGCGTCGTCAACGTGGCCCATCAAGTCGGTGGCTCATTGGGTTTGGCTATTCTGGTCGTACTGGGGACAGCCTTGGCTGGAACAAATAATTTGGTTTTACGGACTGATTGGGCCTTGCGCGGCGGTGTTGGATTTCTAATTATTGCGCTGCTCTTGACGATTATTTTGATTGTACCAAAAAAACAAAATAACTAACGCTGTAAGATTGTAAAGTGGGAAGGAGAGTAATTTTTATGACTAGCCAAACACTGAGTCGTCAAACTGGAATTTCTAAATCAAAACTTAAATTCTATCAAAATTCGGCTTTGCTACCCGATTCAAAACTGTTTACTCAGCGACAAATCAATGATTTTGTGAAATTTATTGATGAAATGTACGCTGTTGGGATCGACCTAGATAAATTGAAACGTTATACGGAACTACAAAACGAGAAACAAAAGCTAATTGCGGCTCAAACGACACTTTTAAAACAGACGTTAGTTCAATTAGATGAAAAACGTAATGATCTTAAGTTAGAGCTAGCACATTTAAATTATCTACAAGAAAATCAAAGTCTTGCGGAATGCGAGCTACGTCAATTAGAAAGTTGACCTAACACTAGATCAAATAGATAAGAAGGCCGTTTACAATGAGTCAAAAGGAAACAGCAGTGAGAAATGGTATTTTCAAAATGGAACCTAAAAATGATGCTTTTGCCAATATTTTTTAGGGCAAAGTTATTTACAAGGTTTAGTTAATGACCCGAAGTTAATGTGGTGTTGGTAATGTGACTTTTGAGCCAGGTTGTCGTCATAACTGGCATTCATCATAATGGATGCCAATTTTTATTAGTTACAGGTGGTGAGGGCTGGTATCAGGAAGCGGATCAGCCGGCTCGTCATTTTAGTTGCCGGTAATGTTGTAGTGACGCATGAGGTGGTTAAACACTGGCAGAGCGCAACAAAAGATAGTTGGTTTTATTACAGCGGGAACACCGAAGTGGCTTGAACCAGTAACAGATGAGCAGTACGCTGCAGCGGATAAATAATAGCCAAACTAAAGAGAACCGACCACTAAGATTATGTGTCTTAGTGGTCGGTTCTTTTTAGCCTAGTGACTTAAAATTTAGCTTCGGCATCATTGGTCTGGGCAACTTGTTCGTCATGTTTGCGTTCTAGTTCTTGTAATTCTTTTTCTGATGCAACGACATGATCATAATAGTGTTCTAGTTTATAGTGTAGGTGATCAATAGCTGATTGAATATCATCGCGTCGTTCTTCCATATCGCTTAATTGTTCTGCTAACAAGGCAATTTGTTCTTTGTCGTTATCTTCTTTTGAGTCGAATAATTCAATATAACGACGTAGGTTTTCAATAGTCATGCCAGCAGCTCGCATTTGTTTAACAAAATTGATCCGGCGAATGATGCGAGCATCGATTTCGCGATTACCTGTTTCACTACGATCAATTGCGGGAATCAATAATTCCTTTTCATAGTAACGAATGGCAGCAGAGGAAACACCTGTTTGATTGCTAGCTTCTTTAATGTTCATATTTGCACCTCATTTAAAATTTCATAGCTTAAGTGTAACTCACTATGTTAGCCGGTTAAGCATAATTTGATTATGATTTTTTTAATAATTGGAGCTTCACGCGGTTTACTTGATTTAATCAGTATTAAAGAAGTACTTTGGACGTTAAGGCTTGGTGCAATGCTTAGCGGTTTATTATTTGGTCGTTTATTCACTTGGCTGCAGGCTCGTATTTTGGTCGTGGTTTTTACGTCATTAGCGCTAGCAATGGTGTTAATTGCAATAGCCAATTTCACTTGGTTGACGGTCATCGGCGCTGGTTTATTTTTTTCATGAATCTTGAACGCAGTGAATTTAGAAGGTAATGGTAATATCTTGGCCACTTCGTTGATCCTGATTGCATATAACTTGGCTGGGTCTTTGTCACCTTATACTGCCTTATTGCTAGAAAATAGCTTGCACATTGCTAGTATTCACAATTTATTCTGGCTCAATACATTGGTCTTTGTACTTTTGGCCATAGTCTTTACGTTCATTAGTTGACGGCAAAAAAGTAGTGTAACTAAATAATTAGTAAATTGGCTATTTTGGGCAGAAAAGTACAATTGATGGTTGCCTTACAGTAAGTGCAAGGGCATAAGCTTACTTTGAATTAAAAATTTAACTAATTTTGGAGGGTAAGATGATGGCAATTAGCAAAATGGCACAACAAAATCATGAAAATCTATTTCCCGGTTTGGTTTCAACATTAAAGCAAACTGATCCTAAACAAAGTGTTGTTGACATGTATCGCAGGCATAATCAGTATATGGTTGCCGGTGATCTTGACAAGTTAGGTGCCTTATTGGCGGATGATTTCCATTTGGTCCATATGACCGGGATGGTGCAAAGTAAGCAAAAGTGGCTTAGCGAAATTCAAAGTGGTCAAATGCATTATTTTTCGTCAACGGAAGATCATGTGGCTGTGACTGAGTTAACCGCTGAGCAAGCAGTTTTAGTTGGTCAAAGCCAGGTTGATGCCAGTATTTATGGTTCACGGAACACGTGGCCCTTACAATTAGAATTACATTTGAATAAGGTCAATGGGCAATGGTTGATCATGCACATTGATGCTAGCATGTATTGATCGGAAAAGGACAATAACCGTTAGATTGCGATTATTGTCCTTTGGCTCATAGATCACCGGTCAGAAATTGGGCCTTACCAGCCGCAAAACTCCAATCAGCGTCACCGTTTTCCACCATATTGATCATGAGATCGTTAGGGGCCAGGTTTAGTTTTGTTTGTAGTTGCGCTGCCAGAGCCTGATAAAATTGGACCTTTTCTGCTTCGGTACGCGGTCGTGTTCGAATATTCAGTAAAATTCGTTTATTCGAACGGGTAAATCCTAGGCCGGTGTCGCCTAAGACTAAATCTTCAGCAGCATAATAAGTAACTGTTTGGTAACGGTCACCTTGTGGGGCCTTAAAAGCTGCCAGCGTAACTTGATAGGCACTATCCAAGATTTCTTTGACTTGTGTTTTGGTCCAAACGTCTTTGACTAAATTAAATTGTAGTAATGGCATTAAGTGAAGCTCCTTTCCTAGTTGGGGTGCAACTTATATTAGCGTCTTGCACCCACTAGAAGTCAAACTTTTTTAAAAAATAGCTTGCCTTGCAGTTAGTGTAAGGGACTATAGTTAAGTCAGTTAAATAAGTAAAGTGAATTTTAGGAGGTTTTACATGATGGCAAATGTATTAATTATTGGCGCTACTGGTACAGTTGGTGGCACGACCCGGCAGTATTTGTTGGCTAACACAACGGATCAGCTAACTTTAATGGCCCGCAATACGCGGCGTTTAGGAAACTTAAATGCTGACCGTGAACACGCAATTGCAGGTAGTGTCACTGATAAAACAATGCTGCAGGATGCGTTGAAGGGACAAGATGTTGTCTTTGCTGCCTTAAGTGGCAACCTGCGGGCAATGGCGCAATCACTGGTTGCCGCAATGGATGAAGCTGGGGTTAAACGATTATTATTTATCACTTCAATGGGTATTTACAATGAGATCCCAGCAGCAGTTGGTGCTTCCGGTAACTTGGCGTCTAACCCAGTTTTACAAACTTATCGGGATGCTGCTGATGTGATTGAAGCATCTGATCTAAATTATACGATTATTCGTCCCGGCTGGTTTGATAATGGCAGCGACACCGCTTATCAAGTTACCCATAAAGGCGAACCATTTGGTGGGCATGATGTTTCCGTTGTTAGTATCGCTGATCTAGTTATGCGGCTGGCCCATGATCCTAAGCTAGGGGCACGTGACAGTTTAGGCATCAACCGTAAATAAGGGTAATAACAAAGAACAGCGGCTACTTTTGTGGTAAATTAAAGATGTAGAAACTTATTTTTAGTGGCCTTTTGGTCGCTGCGCAAATTATTATTAAATTTGAAAGGAATTGAACGCCAAGCAATTTGTTTGGCGGTTCTGGGTATAAAAATTATGAAATCTGCAATTTTTGAAAAGGCTGGTCTAGTAACAGTTCAAGACGTTGATAAACCAAGTCTACAAGCTGCTGATGATGTGATCATCAAAGTTGTTCGGGCGTGTGTCTGTGGTTCTGATCTCTGGGCTTATGCGCATGGCGACAATAAAGAACCTCATTCCGTTAATGATGGTCATGAAGCACTTGGTATTGTTGAAGAAGTGGGTTCTGCCATTACGACGGTGAAACCGGGCGATTTTGTGATTGCACCCTTTACTCACGGTTGTGGTGAATGTGATGCTTGTTTGGCTGGATTTGATGGGACTTGTGATCGCCATCAAGGTGGTACTAACTGGTCCAACGGTTTCCAATCAGAATATATCCGTTTCCAGTATGCAAACTGGGCTTTGATCAAGGTTCCTGGGCAACCATCCGACTACACAGAAGGGATGATCAATTCACTTACAACCTTAGCGGATGTGATGCCAACCGGTTATCATGCAGCGCGGTGTGCCAATGTTCAAAGAGGTGATAAAGTTGTTGTCATCGGTGACGGTGCCGTTGGTCAGTGTGCTGTCATTGCGGCGAAAATGCGTGGTGCTTCACAAATTGTTCTCATGAGTCGCCACGAAGATCGTCAACAGATGGCGCTGCAGTCAGGTGCTACCGCTGTTGTCGCGGAACGTGGTGCAGAAGGTATTGCTAAGGTTCGTGCGTTGCTTGGCGGTGGCGCCGATGCTACACTTGAATGCGTGGGGACAGAGTCAGCGATTGACCAAGCGCTTGGTGTATTGCATAACGGTGGTCGGATTGGTTATGTCGGTGTACCACACTACAATAACCATGCTATGGGTTCAACCTTTGCACAAAATATTTCAGTAGCAGGTGGTTCCGCTTCTGTGACGACTTATGATAAACAATTTTTGCTGAAAGCAGTTCTTGATGGCAATATTAATCCTGGTCGTGTCTTTACCAAGACCTACCGCTTAAATGATATCAATCAAGCTTATCAAGATATGCAAAATCGTAAAACAATCAAATCAATGGTCGTTGTATCTGACTAATTTTAGTAAGCTGAGCGTTTTTGGAAAAATGAAATTCAGATGATATTTTATGGTGACTTAATGGATGACTCTTTTGTTGCCAAAATTCATTTTTTTGTTAGCCAAATGTAAATTAATTGGATCAAAAAAAGTCCGCGAAGTTATTTTTCGCGGACTTTTAATATAGAACGATTTAGCGTAATGACTTACGGTAACCAGCTGCTTGGGCCTCGGCCTCAGTACTAAAGTAAATCGCGTTGGCCGAATTCATGTGGTAACCAGATTGACCTGGAACGTGATAAATGTGGCTATTGCGATTACCAATAATTTCGCCTTGATTGCCGGTGGTGACATCGCCACTGGCCGATTCGGTGGTTTGGGGTGCTGAAGTGGTTGCAGTTGAGCTTGACCTGGAACTGCTAGCGGCCACTTCACTGGCACCAATTTGGCTAGTGCCATCGTTATAGTCAAGCGTTACGCCATCTTCAATGTTGAAAATATAGACGTTGAAAGAAACAGCGTTGCTACCAATCGATTGTGCCTGCATGTGAACACCCCGGGCCAGTAATTCGTTGCCTTTAAAAATAGGGGTGACGCGGTAGCGAATGTAGCCACTAGGATTGGATTTTAGATAATAGGCAATATCATCTTCAAACCGCAGCATTTCGGGACTATTTAGGGAGCGGGTACCCGTAATCAAATTTTTAGGATTATTATTTTGACCGGTGAGCTGGTAGCCAATTAAATGTGATCGATTGTAGAGATAACCACTTTTAATTTTCTTATTACGCCAACCAGTGGGGTTCACGGTGAGTGGCTCACGTTTTGCGGTTGGCATCAGACTTTTCTGTAACATGGCGTTGGCTGCCGTTGGTCGATTAAGATTATCTAACTGCCCGTATTTTTGCCAAGCACCCTTACTAGTTCTCATTGTCTTTTTAGAAAAAGTAGGGTGACCGCTGTTAATGTCAATTGTTTGAGTTCCGGCATAGTCTAAATTAGCGAGTTGTTTGTTTGTCTTTTTACCACTAATTTGTTCGGTGCTAGAATTCGAAGCCGGTGCGGCCTGGGTATTTGTACTGGCCGTTGCGTTAAACGTCAGTGAAAGTAAGGTGGCGACAACGGCCAATAACGGCCACTGGCGGTGTGGTTTACGAATCATCATGTAATTCCTCCAAAGTAAGTCAGCTTTTAACGTCATCAGGCTTTGGACGTATTTACTTATTAAATGATAAAGATTATTGTTGGTTTAAGCAATCATTATTTAGCCGGTGGTTTAATTACCTGGCCAGCTAGTCTCGAAAAGTGCTATTTTAGGGGCAAGAAGCTTAATTATAAACGCGCAATTAACATTGATTTTATCTGTAAAGAAAAAACTCTTTACAGATAGAGAAATAACTGGTATATTTATTAGCGTTGAAAAGATTCGAGGAGGTGCAAAGATGGCTGTTAAAATTCGTTTAAAACGAATGGGTTCTAAGAAGCGCCCATTCTACCGGATTGTTATTGCTGATTCACGTTCACCACGTGATGGCCGTTTCATTGAAATGGTTGGTACTTATAATCCATTAGTTAACCCAGCACAAGTTAAGCTGGACGAAGATACGATTTTAGATTGGTTAGAAAAGGGTGCTCAACCTTCAGATACTGTTCGCAATATCTTATCTGACCATGGTATCATGCAAAAACTTCATGAAGCAAAATACGCAAAAAAATAGGGTTTAATTGATGACAGATGTGAAAGAACTGATTAAAACAATCGTTCAGCCACTTGTCACCCAACCTGATGACATTGAGATTGTGGAACACGAAACGGAGCGTTTTGTGGAATATGATCTGCATGTCAATCATGACGATATTGGTCGCATTATCGGTAAACAAGGTCGTGTGGCACAGGCGATCAGAACGATCGTTTATAGTGTAAAAGTACCGGGTAACAAACGAGTGCGTCTCAACATTATTGAATAATAGAGCACCTGAATAGACCAATTGGTTTGTTCAAGTGCTTTTTTATTAATGTTAGAAAATTAATTGATTAGAAGGGACCAAAAAATGGCCGAAGAATTTTATAACGTTGGTAAAATTGTCAATACTCACGGAATTGCCGGTGAGGTTAGGGTGATGGCAACGACGGATTTCACTAAGGCGCGCTTTAAACCAGGCTCTAAATTGTATTTAACCTTAAATGGCGTTAAACAACAATTGACGATTAAAACGCACCGGAAACATAAAAAGTTTGATCTACTGAGCTTTGATGGTTTAGCGTCGATAAACGATGTTGAAAAGTTTAAAGGTAGTGACCTGCAAGTCGCCCGGACTGACCAGCAGGAATTAACACCAGGTGAAGGCTACTACTACCGCGATATTATTGGCTGTCAGATTATTGACCAAGCAACTAAGCAAGATTTAGGGACAGTTAAAGAAATTCTAAGCCCGGGGGCAAATGACGTTTGGGTTGTTCAGCGCCCAGGCAAGAAGGATTGGCTCTTGCCTTACCTTAAACAAGTAGTACTTAGCGTTGATATAGCGACTAAAGTAGTGATGATCGATTTACCGGAAGGATTAATTGACGATGCGAATTGATGTTTTAAGTTTATTTCCCGATATGTTTACAGGCGTTTTTAATGAATCAATTATTGGTAAGGCACAGGAACGTGGTTTATTAAATATTGATGTGACCGATTTTCGCCCGTATTCCGATGATACTAAGCACCATACGGTTGATGATTATCCGTATGGTGGCGGTGAAGGGATGTTATTGAAGCCACAGCCGATTTATGCGGCAATGGCGGCCTTGAACCAGGCCCATCCAGGTAAAAAGCGGGTTATTTTGTTAGATCCAGCCGGTGTTCCGTTTACCCAAAAAGTTGCCCAGGATCTTTCTAAATCAGAACATTTAGTCTTTATTTGTGGTCACTATGAAGGCTATGACGAACGAATTCGTAATTTAGTGACCGACGAAATATCTTTAGGTGATTATGTACTAACGGGCGGTGAACTTGGGGCCATGGTGATGATTGACACCACTGTCCGTTTATTGCCTGGCGTGCTGGGCAATGATCAATCTGCTTCTCATGATTCATTTGCTGACGGCCTTTTGGAACACCCACAGTACACCCGGCCCGCGGATTTCGATGGGATGGCGGTGCCGGGAGTGCTAACTAACGGTAACCACCAACTGATTGCTCGGTGGGAAGAAAAGGAATCCTTGCGGCGAACTTATTTACGTCGGCCGGATTTATTGGAAACAATTAAATTAACCCATGAGCAACAAGATCTTTTATGGGAAGTAAAAGATGAAGAGGCTAATCAAGCAACCGATTAGCCAGTCTTGTACGGCTGGCTCTTTTAGGTGACACAATATTCGGTTAAGCGTAAAAAAAGTGGTTGCCTGATTTTAGGCCAATAAAAGCTTGTTATCACCAATTCGGTAGCCAAATAATGGGTGTAGATACGCACCGTAGCGGACATACATAAAGCGTTGTAAATTGTGTTGTTTTAATAAGAGAATTAATTCCCATAGATGTTTGGGCTTTGCCGTGTCAGCGGCGGTTAAATAAATTTGCGGCTGTTTGGCGTCCACAATTTCTAAAGTACTCAGATTGATGAACTGAACTTTATCGACGATACCAGTTCTTTTACCGTGACGATTGGCGCCGTACTCGTATTGAACGATGATTTGTTGGTTGGTACCACCTAGTAAAGTTAAAAAATCAACAATTCGCACGTGAATTCCTCCTTTTCTAAACACGACTTAAGGCTGACGTCTAATGATTTGTAGCAGATGTTGAACTTCTGGCGGTGGTTAAAGTTAAACGTAAGTTAACGGTTCTTTTAAAAATTGAGGGACTATGTGTTAATAGCTATTAGTATGTCGTAATTGCAAGGACAATTTTGGTCAGGTAAGAATTATTGTGCCACAATAGTTGGTGATTATTCATAATAAACCGTAAGTTACGTCTGTTATTCCGCCATTTATTTCGTAAAGATTTGTCTGACAACACTCAATTGAATTTAGTATAGCATAGTCAATTGTGGGTTGGTTGCTGGTGTAAAAGACTGTTTGGCAGCAGGACATCTTTTTGTGATGAACGATTGTGGCAATGACGTTTTACTGCGACTTGAAAACTGCTAAGAACAGTTTTGTAGAAATAAAATAATCGCTTATAAAGGAAAACCCCTTTACAGGCAAGAAGAGCTATGCTAAAATTATTTGTTGTGATGTTTAGGTCACTTATTACGATATTCCGCTGCCTTGCTTAGACAAGAATGTCTGTAGAAAAGGAGAAATTTGTTATGAACCCATTAATTACAGAGATCACGAAAGACCAATTGCGGACTGATATTCCTAACTTCCGCCCTGGTGATACTGTTCGTGTTCACGCTCGTGTTGTTGAAGGCACGCGTGAACGTATCCAGCTTTTCGAAGGCGTTGTTATCAAACGTCGTGGCGCAGGTATTAGCGAAACTTATACTGTTCGTAAGATCAGTAATGGTGTCGGTGTTGAACGGACATTCCCTATTCACACACCACGTGTTGCTTCCATTGACGTTATCCGTCATGGTAAGGTACGCCGTGCTAAGTTGTACTACTTACGTGCACTTCATGGTAAAGCAGCCCGAATCAAAGAAATTCGTCGTTAAGCTTGACTTTAAAGCTACTTGGCAATTGCCAAGTAGCTTTTTTTATCTACTTTGATAATTGCATCTTGGCGGTTGCTCCACTAGAATATAGCTAAGGACCAGCGAGCGTGTTTGAAAAGACGCTGGTAGTTTACTTTAAAATCAAGTTGGTTATTTAGACGAAGCACAACTAATTGTCGTTTTCCCTTGCAGTTGTCGTAGTTTGACTTAGCCAAGTGGTAATGGAAAATTAGTGTTTGCTTGATTAGTAGAAGAAACAAGTAATAACGGTTAATAATATTGTTAGATTAAATGACAATATTTTTTAAATAGCATTTAGACTACGGGAGTTAATGAAAGTGGGGTTTTTGAGGTGCAAGCATTTATAGTTATGCAGGGGCGAACGTATCAGGCAGAGCGAGCCGCGGGGATTATTTGGACATATCAAAATGATCAAAGTGGCCAGTTACCGCCATCCTGGGCGCGATTGGCTGAAGTTCAGCCAGGTGACATTGTTTTTCATTACGTTGCCGGAGCACTTGTCGCCTTAAGTCAGGTGACGGCGCCACTAACGAGTAGTTTACTACCCGAAGAATTAGTTACTGATGGTGCGCGGCCAATTGTTCGCCTCGTTCAGTTGCACTACTATGAATTGCCACGGCCAATTCAAATCAAACAAATTTTGCCCTTAATTCGCCCACTATTACCACAACAACACTCGGCCTTTCAACAAAATGGCGCCGGCAATCAAGGCTACCTTTATCCGTGTTATGCCGAGTTAACCCAACTTTTCTTACAGCAAATTGAACAAAATTATTTTACCCAAAAAAATGAACAACTTCAGTTAAGTATGTCGACGGTTACTTCAACGATCGATAATCCCTTATTGGCAATGATTGTTAAGGCCAGGTTAGTTTTGCAAGCACAAGTTGGCGCGCAGCAAAAGCTTTTCCGGCAACGTGTTTTCCAGCAGCAAGTGGTTCAGTGTGCTATTTGTGGTGTTGAGACGCCTACTTTGTTAAAGGCAGTTCGGCTTAAACCGACGAAGGATTCACCTCAGTCTGAGCGGATATTGGCGGAAAATGGTCTAATTCTTTGTCCGATTCACGCGGCCTTAGTGGAACAAGGCTACCTTAGCTTCAGCCGGGGTGGCAAGTTAATGCCCGCGGCCAATTTAGCGTTACTAGACCGTGAGCGACTATTGCCGCAACCTAAATTGCGATTAGCATTTACTGCCGCTAGTAAGCCATTTCTTAATTGGCACCGGCAGTATTTGTTTCACGGCCTGAATGCAGGGGGAACAAAATAGGATGAAGTTAACACTTTTAACAACCAGCGATATTCACGGTTACCTGTACCCCACTGATTATCGAACCAAGCAATTAACGGCGCCATTTGGGTTGGTCCGCGCTGCTGCTGTGATTGAGGCCCAGCGGAAAGCTGCACCAGGACCAGTTTTAACTATTGAAACTGGTGATTTTTTGCAAGGCTCACCATTGGCCTACTACATTGCTCGCCAAAAGCAGCCAGTTGCTCCGGAGAATTTAACCCAAGCCTATAATGAAATAAACTATGATGTCCAAATTTTAGGTAATCATGAATTTAATTTTGGCCGGCCTTATTTGCAGCAAGCATTGGCCAGTTTGACTCAGCCTGTGCTCTGCGCAAACATTTTAACAACGGCCGGTAAGCCAGCTTTTGGTTCGGCCTACAAATTATTTGATTGTGCTGGTGTGACGGTTGCAGTTCTTGGTCTAACCACGGCCCACATTCCGTTCTGGGAAACGCCACGGCACATTCAGGGGTTAAACTTTCAATCGATTGTCACAACGGCAAAGCAGTACGTGCCTAAATTGCGGCAACTCGCCGATGTTGTTGTGGTGGCTTACCACGGTGGCTTTGAGGCTGATCTTAAAACGGGCCAGCCAGTGGGGATTGTGAACGACGAAAATGAAGGCTACCGTTTGCTACGGGAGGTTCCCGGTATTGACGCCTTAGTCACCGGCCACCAACACCGTAGTTTGGCCAGCCATGTTCTCGGCGTTCCCATTGTTCAGCCGGGTTATCGCGGCTCAGCAGTGGGAAAAATTCAGTTAACCGTGGCCACAAAGCCATTGGTGAGTGTAACGGCTTCAACAGCAACCTTATTACCCACGGCTAAGGTTAGTGAGCCACGACTGGTCACCAAGATGTGGCCACTACAACAGGAGGCTGAGCGCTGGTTAGATCAACCATTGGGCCAAGTTAAGGGCGATATGCAAATTAAGAATCCGAATCAGGCCCGGATTGTTGAAACGGCCTACGTTGAGTTCATTCAGCGTGTTCAAATGACGGCCGTAGGGGCAGATATCTCGGCAACCGCGCTATTTAATAATGAGAGCACTGGCTTTGGTGCGCAGGTGACCATGCGGCAAGTGGTGACTAATTATGTTTACCCTAATACTGTTGCGTTGGTCGCAGTTAGTGGCGCAATTTTGCGAGCAGCGTTAGAAAAATCCGCCTTATTTTTTGCACCACTGGGTAAGAATAGAGTGGGGATTAACGCGAAGTTTTTACACCCGAAAAAACAGTACTATAACTATGACATGTACGAGGGGATTGATTACACGATTAACGTTGCCCGGCCAAAGGGACAGCGAATTACACGCTTAGAATATCATGGCCGGAAGGTGCTGCCAACCGATCAATTTAAAATCGCGCTAAACGGTTATCGTGCTGGCGGTGGTGGTAACTTTACGATGTTTAACCCAAGTTTAATTGAGCATGAGGTTCAGCGTGAGATGCCTGAGTTAATTGCGGATTACTTCAAGGCCCATCCGGTGGTGACTGCAAGCGTTAATCATAATTTTGACGTCATCAATCAATCCGATTAAAATTTAAGTGCACATTAATGCCGTCTTCGAAGTGTTAGTGTGCATTATTTCATACCAGTTTAGCCGATAATTCAAATTGATGATTGAAAATTCGCCCACAAGCAGTGAAACAAGCGCGAAGTTAGCGGTGAATTCTTTGAATTTGGCCCAAACTCATCTGACCCAGTTTGCTGCGGCTGTACGGCTGGAGCAGATTAATGCTTGACCATTTTGATGAATTGTTATGCTTGAAATGTGGCTAATCCAACTGGTCGGAGGCTTAAGAATGGTTGATCAATAATTGACATTTCGCACCAATTAATTTGCGTTATCTTCTAATTGAAAAGCGCACCTTAAAAGTATAAGATTGAAAAAGACTTTTAGGATACATATTTAACGAAATTAAAGCGAGGGATTAATAAAATGAAGAAGAAAATCACGGCTGGTTTGGCGTTAATGCTGGTGTTAGTACTTGCCGGTTGTTCTAATCTAAAATTAACGACGACTAAGACCACGTATAAACCTAGTGGGATGACCGCCGTTGTTAAAGGAACGGCTAGTTCTAGTGCTGATCTAACTTATCAAATCGGTAAAAAAACCAGTAAAGTTAAAAACAATCACGGTGACTATGTTTTCACCGTTCCTGCTAGTAACGTTCAGCAAACGGTCAAGGTTAAGGCCAAATCTTCTGGTAAAACAGTGACGAAGAAGGTTCAGATTAAAAAAGTTAAGCCGTTGGGCAGTTACGCAATGCTGACAATGAAGTATAGTGCTATTTTGCAGCAAATGCATTTAACGGCTAAGGCCCTGCCTGAGACCGTCAACCCTGGAATTCATGATTTAATTAAAACTGATAGCTACACAATTCGGGGTAATATCCAAAACGGTCAGTTAATCGGTGCCACTTTTATCATCCCAACTAAAACACTAAAACAGAAGTCGGCCCAACAAGAATTCGGGACCGCCTTTTCAGTTTTCTCATCAACAGTAGGTGCTGATGGGGAAAAGGTCTTTAAGGAATTCAGTAAGCAAACTAAGAACCAATCAAGTGGTCAAACAACGGTTAAAGAAATTACTTCTAATGGTGTCCACTACAATATTGGCTTTTCAACGACAACGTTGTACATGTACATCACCAAGTAAATGAGTTATAACGTGTGACAAGGGTAGGTTCTGAAGGTTGTTGCTTACTGGGATTAGTGGTGAACTAAGCAAAAACGGAATATAATGCCTTTTGCCGCACGTTTTTTGTTGTAAATTTCATGCTGCTGGTTTAAATTATTTTAAAAGAGGCTATTTTATAATGGAAAAATTAAAAGAACGGATGGATGCTTTTAGTGACGCCGTTATTGCGATTATCATTACAATCATGGTCCTGGAATTACCATTACCCCACCATAATTCGGTGGTTGAATATTTACAGTTCGGTAAAGCTATCGGCATCTTTTTTATCAGCTTTTGTTTTGTTGCCAATATCTGGTACCAACATTCAATGTTGTTTATTGATGCCGAAACAATGAATAATAAGATTTTTGTATTAGAGTTTACCTTTCTGGCCTTTCTTTCGTTAACGCCGATTTTTACAAAATTGATTACGGTAGATACCAATCGCGTTACCGTTATTGCGTACGGTATTTTGACTATAATTGTCAACGGATTGTTTATTGCGGTCAGTTACTTTGTGATTCGGCAAAAGTATAGCGATCACAAAGACATTGAAAAGATTTTTCACCGAATCTACGGTAACCACACTAATTTTATTGCGCTTGTGAACGTGGCCCTCCTAATTTTGGCTTATTTCAAACCAGGATGGGCGTTATGGTTTTATTTGACCCTGCCGGTGATCTCGTTCATTACAATTCGTGAGGATCAAACTGATTTGCAAGAAGTGACCAATTTGTCCCAGGATGATCAAAGTCAGTATCTGCAGATGTCTAACGCTAAGATGCGCGACTTTCGTAAACAACAGCGGGAAATCAGTCGTAAATACGCAAGTCAGCGGCAAACTAATCCTAATTGGCAAACGGATATGGGAACAGAAATGAGTCAACTTTTTAAAGGTAGTTTTGGCGACCGTGACTTTTCAAACGGCGGCCCGCATCAGCAGCCGTTTTCTGGCCGCCCCAGCAGGCCCCAACGTCCGCGGCAAGGGCATGATCACCATTCGGATTCAACTGATAAGCATTAATTAATGATAACGGTGAAGTAAATCGTACTAAAAAGGCTGCTAAATTCCATTAACTAGGAATTTAGGCTCTATACTTTTTCCTGTTGATAGTTTACAAATGGTAAACTATTAACAGGATTTTTGTGCAGAAAAAGAGCTCAC
>NZ_RHNP01000022.1 GCF_003950295.1 Loigolactobacillus iwatensis | reverse complement strand
AATTACTCGCATGACTAACACCTAGACCACTTATAAGTGAAAGCTGGCCGGTGTTGCACTTAGTTTGACAATTTAGGAATTTACTTGATTGTCTAAATTTTAAATTAATCAGTTGACATTTATGATCAAAGCTCTTATACTCAATAAAAATTAGAATTTAATTAAAAAAGACGTTGATGGAATGAGTAAGTTTTGTGAGTTGATTATTAGCGACTGTCGTTGGTGAAAGGGCAGATCAAAAGCAAGCTGAACATGAGTCCAGAGTCTTGCCGGTGGTGCAAGCTACTAGCACGTTAGGGTACGTTATAACCCCAAGCATGTTTGTGCTTTTAAGGTAGCTAGTTGTAAAGCTGGTTATAAATCTGGGTGGTACCACGAAATGATCGTCCCTGCGTTAATTTGCAGGGGCGCTTTTTTGTTAGTTGTTAAATTTTAATGAGAGGGATTAATTAATAATGAGTAAAAAATATCTAAGTGTTTCAACGGCGCTAAATTTTGGTCAAACGGCAGCAAAGCATCAAGTCACAGCAATTTTAAATTTAGGTTGCCCAGATAGTCGGCAATGGTACTTGGCCAATCAACAAGCACTGTTTCAAGCGGTTCAAACTGGTCAGATTCGACTTAAAATCAAATTTTGGAATAAACCAGTAGCCGATTTGGCCAATGGTAACGTGGCCAATAGGTTCGTGAATTATGCCCAGCCTAAGGTAGCCTTGAAGTTCATTACAGCAGTTTATGCGCAGCAGAAGGATTTAAACGCCACAGTTGATGTCAACAAATTTTTGACTACTAAATTCAAAGCTAATCAAGTTGTTACCCAAGAAGTACTGACCCAAATCGATCGGGAAATTGCCGCTGAGGGCATTACCAGCCTACCGACAGTTATTTTCGATGATGTGCGCTATTCTGATGATCAGTTAGTACCAATCACACAATTACTTGCATAAAAGGGAGTGCCTTATATGAGCCGATTGCGAATCAACCCAGTTAATAAATGGTTAATTTTATGGCGGGGAAGTTCCCGCAGTGATACTGCCATGTGTTGTCTGCTGTAAATAATTGAAAACGAACAGACAACACGAAAGTAGGTTTGAACGATGCAGATCATTAAAAAAATAACGTTACCTTATCAATTATTAATTGCTTTAGTTTTAGGTATTATTTTAGGAAAATTCATCCCCGTGGCCGATAATTTCTATAATTTATTAGGAACACTATTTATCAATGCGATTACTATGGTGATTTTACCGCTAATTTTTCCCACGGTAGTCGTCGCGGTTGTACAAATTTTTACGCAAAAATCTTTTGGTAAACTTTTGTTGAAAACCTTTGTTTACTTTTTCATTGTCACCACCGTCATTATTTTGGTTTATTTAGCGGCCGGTTATTATTTAAAATTTGGTACTAGCATTCAAAATGGTGCCGGCACGCAGACCTTGAAAGGAATTGCCACAAAGATCGATCTATGGACTTTTATCGCCAATATTGTTCCAGCAAACTTATTTGCTGCCTTTTCAGATAATAATCTATTATCAGTCATCTTTTTCGCTATTGTTTTAGGGCTGGGCCTAGGTGCCTATGGGCCAAAAAATGCGGCGCCGTTACTGAAGTTATTCGACATTTGGATCAAAGCAATTTATAAGATTACTGATTTTGTTATCAAACTATCGCCAATTGGAATTTTTGGAATTATTGCCCACGATATTAATACAGTGGGAGCTGGGAAGCTGTTTTCCTTAGTTAACTTTATTGGCGGTCTGTATATCGGTTATTTGGCCTTGGCCTTAATTGTTTTTCCGCTGATTGCCTTATTTTTTAAAGTTCCTTATTTTCAAACTTTCCGTAGTATTCAGGATTTATTTTCCTTGGCCTTTTTCTCCGGTAGTTCCAGCGTCGTATTACCAAAATTATTAGAACGTCTGAAGCAAACCGGCACATCCGCCACCGTTACTGATTTTGTGGTGCCATTAGGTTATACCTTTAATTTAGAGGGCGCGACGGTCTATTTGGCCGTTGCTGTGGCCTTTATTGCCAATAGCTATGGCGTAGCAATGTCTTTGACCTCGTTGTTGACGATTACGTTGTTATTGACTTTTATCAGCAAAACTATTGCTACTGTTCCGTCAGGTGCCGTGGTCGTATTACTGGCCACAGCCTCACAGTTAGGGTTACCTAAGGAAGGTGTAGCGTTGATTTTTGCCGTTGATTTCTTTGCCAATGCGGGTCGGACGGCCTTAAACGTTCTAGGTAATGCCTTAGCGGCCAAAGCACTAGATGCACAATCTAAAACAGTAAAAATTTCACAGCCAATTGTTAAGGTTGCGAAAGGTTAGCATTTGGTAGCAGGTCGTTATTTAGACCGACTTAATTTAAGTATATTGGAGGAATTAACATGACCACAAAACAACCAAAAGTTTACGTTTTACACGAAAATTTGGAATGGACTCAACATTTAGTTACTTGGTTAAAACGTAATTCAATTCCGTACGAATTATGGGATCTCGCTACTGGCGTCCTGGATTTAACCAGCACACCACCAGAAGGTATTTTTTATAATCGAATTTCGGCGTCGGCTCATACCCGTAATCATCGCTTTACGCCGGAGTTTGGGCAACAAGTAATTAAATGGCTGGAAGACAATCACCGTGTTGTTCTTAATGGCTCCAATGCCATTGATTTGGAGATTAGTAAGGTCAGACAGTATTTGGCCCTACAGCAAAGTGACATCAAAACACCAAAAACAATTGCCGTTCTCGGTAAAGAAAAATTAGTGGCGGCCGCCCAGCAACTGAATATTTTTCCGCTGATCACTAAACATAATCGGGCCGGTAAAGGGGCTGGTGTGCACCGTTTTGATTCAATTGCCGAATTAGAACAATACGTTAACGGCACTGATTTTGAGGAACCAGTTGATGGCATTACATTACTGCAACAATACATTAAACCAATTGATGGTCGTATTCGCCGCTCAGAATTTATTGGTCGTAAGTTTCTTTACACAGTGGCCATTGATTCCAGCCAAGGGTTTGAGCTTTGCCCAGCGGATGAATGCCAACTTCCTAACGTCTCTGAGTCTAAGTTTAAAATTATTGCACCGTTAGCCTCACAGCAACAAAGTGCCTACGAACAGTTCTTAACGGCCAATCAGCTAGACGTGGCCGCAGTAGAGTGGGTGGAAGACGCTAATCACCAAAAATATGTTTATGATGTGAACACTAATACAAATTATAATGATCAGGCCGAAAGTAAGGCCCAAGTCTTTGCCCATGAGCATTTAGCGTTGTATTTACAACGAGTGTTGGAACAGCAGTACGCAGTAGCAGTGAAGTAGGGTCAACGCACGAAAAGACACTTTTACTCTCTTGATTTGGAAGTTGAGGTGTCTTTTTGTGACCAATTTTGCTTTAAAATTAGACTTAGGACGTGAACTTTATGGAAAAAAAGCAATTATTATGGTATAACATTGCCTTGATAGCTTTCGCCTCAGTTTGAAACTCTGGTAACGTGGTTGCTAATTTTACGTTAGCGCTATCATTTACTGACTAATTTAGGTATACTAATAACAATAAAATAATTCACTAGGGGTGCTTAGTTGCTGAGATGACCGTGGTCAAACCCTTTAAACCTGCTCTAGTTAGGACTAGCGAAGGGAAGTGTACTGGTTATATTTTGTCGTGCAAATGGACAATGTTAACGAGACTCCTAGTGATTTTATAGATGGGAGTCTTTTTTATGCGGCAAACACGGAATCAAAAATTAGTTTTGACAGCGTTGCTAACGGCCATTGCGGTAGTTGGGGGAATTTATTTGAATTTCC
The DNA here is from genome assembly GCF_003950295.1 of Loigolactobacillus iwatensis. Classification (GTDB taxonomy): domain Bacteria; phylum Bacillota; class Bacilli; order Lactobacillales; family Lactobacillaceae; genus Loigolactobacillus; species Loigolactobacillus iwatensis. The sequence continues at coordinate 43,377 of NZ_RHNP01000022.1, read as the reverse complement.
AATTGGGCCTGCCCGAGTTGCGCCAACGCAGCATTTGATTAATTTAATTAGTGGTGTGCTCGTAGGTCCGTACTACGCGGTTGCCCAGGCCTTTTTAACTTCACTATTACGTAACATGTTAGGCACTGGGACCTTGCTGGCCTTTCCCGGTAGTATGATTGGCGCCTTCTGCGTTGGGTACTGTTATCGTTGGTTTAAGAACTTGTTGGCGGCGGCCCTAGGTGAATTAGTTGGAACTGGTATTCTGGGTGCATTAGTGGCCTACCCGTTAGCAGCACTTTTTCTAGGCACGACTGGGGCTTTGTGGGTATTCATACCTAGCTTTTTCCTCAGTGCACTTGTTGGTGTAATAGTTGGTTATGTTTTACTGCGGGCACTTTGGCCAGTACTTAAGGCAAGATTTGCTCGTTAGATTATTTTTAAATTGCACGTTTATTTAAAAAGTGTTCTGGGGCATTTTTAGACATGATGCTGAGAACAGTGTTTTCTACGATAATTAAGAGGCAACCTTAATTCTAGGTTTTCGGAAATTAAGGTCGCCTTTTTTAGGTACTCTGACTGGAAATGGAAAATAAAAATGAATTTATTTGTTTCTACTGGAAAATAAACGGGCGTAAAAAATTTAGCAAAATGACATTCAAATTTATAATTTCGATTTAAAGATAACCTGTATTTAACTTAAATGAGTTCTTCTTTATTTAAATGTGGAGATATTCGGCAAGCGGTGCGGTCAATGACAAAAAGAATACACGCGGTAACGTTGTATGATTTTTTTGGTTGGTACAAAATTTGCGGTAGGCGAGGCCATTCTTGTTAAAGTACCTTTTTTTGAATAATTGTTCTCAAGCGGCAAATTTTGCTATAGAATATTTATCAATAGCAGTTTCAGAATATGATCCGGCGTGATTGATCTATTTTAGGTGATAATAAGAAGGTAAATTAGAAATAAAGGACGTTTTATTCAACGTTTATTAATTTAAGTGAGGTGTTTTTATTGCACTGGCAATTACCGACAGGGTCACAGCCGGCCTATCTTCGGCTGATTAATTTTATTCGTCATAGTTTAGAAATTGGTGCCTTATTACCGGGCCAACAGTTACCAGCAGAACGTCAATTGGCTGCAACCTTGGCGGTAAGTCGCTCAACGGTGCGGCGTACTTTTGACGAACTCGTTAGTCAAGGAATTCTTGTTCGTAAAATTGGTAGTGGTACTTGGGTCAATACTGAAAAGTGGGGTGTGTTACCTAACAGTATTAATTGGCAATCCTATTTAACGGCTGATCGGTTGGCTGATCCAACACAGTACATGGCACAATTACAGGTTTTACTGGATCAAAAAAAGGGCCTTAATTTGGCGCAAGCAACTTTGCCAGCGGCACTACTCGCTAAAAGCCCTTTACCAGCAATGACTTGGCAAACGGTATTGACCCAAGAGGCGCACTTGGCAATTAGTGGTGCGCCTAAGTTAAAAAAACAATTGCAGTTGTTTTTAAACCAGCATTTACGGCAAAATGTGGTTACTAGTCAAATTTTGATTACTTCAGGGGCGCAGCAGGCATTCTTTTTGATTACCCAAGGTTTACTGGCTGCTGGGGATGCCATTGCAGTTGAACAACCTTCTTATTTTTATCAATTAGGTTTATTTCAAGCCGCCGGAATTCGTATTTTTGGGGTACCGTTACGGTCTGACGGTAGCTTGGATTTAGCGGTACTCCGCCAGTTATATTACCAACATCACATTCGGTTTATTTTTGTTAATCCAACCGGCCAAAATCCGACTGGCTGCACAATGTCATTAGGTGCGCGGCAAGCGTTAATTCAACTGTGTGCTGAATTAAAATTGCCGATCGTTGAAGATGATCCGCTGGCACTTTTACAACGTGCCGCGAACGTTTTAGTACCACCACTAAAGGCACTTGATCCAGAAAATGTTCTTTACGTGGGAACTTTATCGACTTTAACGGGACCAAACACGCGAATTGGTTGGCTGGTGGCACCTAGTCAAATCGTTCAACGTTTGGCTGATATTCGCCAGCAATTAGATTCCGGACTTAGTATTTTTCCGCAATTAGTGGCGACTGGTTTATTGGCCGACCCTGATTTGACCGTTTACCTGCAACAATTGCAACAGCAGTTAAAGCAAAAAAAAGAGCAATTACAACGATTGTTATTGCCGCTACAGCAACAGCATAAGATCAGTTTTCAATTATCGCAAATCGGCTATAATTTATGGCTTAAATTACACTTAGGGCACCAATTAACCCCCTCTGAATACACTGTTTTTTTGAAAAATGGTTTATTGGTTTTACCCGGCTTTTTGTTCGGGTTACAAGAAAACACCATTCGAGTAAGTTTTGCGCAGTTAACTCGTGAACAGGCAGCAGTATTAGTTCAGCGATTGACAAAGTGTTTGACACTCTTAGCGGATGATTAGATTGGCCCAAAAGAACACCGCAAATTATGACTGCTTATTATAGTGAAGTTTATCTCCTGACTCATAAATTTAAAATTATCAATGGCCAACTTTTTTAAAGCAACCTTATTTTTGTGATAGTTGTAAACTACAAGCCTTTTTCTTTTCTCCGCGTTATTTTTTACGTAAACTTAGGGGAAAAGGGGGAGAGTGCGATGGCACGTTACCTTTTAATCATTGATCAAGGCACAACTAGAACCCGGGCTTCAATTATGGATCAGGCCGGGGCACTTATTGGTGCGACTGAAGTGGCAGTAGCAACTGCCACACCACAAGTAGGCTGGTTTGAACAGGATGCGTTAGAAATTTGGCGCAGTGTTCAACGGGCCATGACTGATGTGTTATTGAATACTAGTGTGAGTCCTGCTGAATTGGTTAGTATTGGAATTACTAATCAACGAGAAACGACAATCGTTTGGGATCGCAAAACTGGTCAACCAATTCACGCCGCAATTAGTTGGCGTTCCAATCAATCGGCGGCAATTGCGGCCCGAATAGCAACAAAAGCTGATCAGACCTTAGTGCAACGTAAAACAGGGCTACCCGTTAACGCTTATTTTTCAGCAAGTAAAATTCGTTGGCTCTTAGAACAAGTTCCAGGTGCGCTAGCGAAGGCCCAGACGGGGGAGCTATTATTTGGAACAGTTGATTCATGGCTAATCTGGCAGTTAACCCAAGGGGCGGCGCACGTGACGGATGTGACCAATGCTAGTCGGACGTTATTATTTGATATTCACCGGCTAAAATGGGATGCAGAATTGTTACAGTTATTTGCGTTGCCATCATCTATCCTACCAACCGTTTATCCGTCAACCAATACAACGCTGCAAACTGCCGCACCAGTTACATTTGGACGACAAATTCCAATTACCGCAATCATTGGTGATCAACAGGCATCTTTAGTTGGCCAAGATTGTTTGACCAAGGGAAAGGTAAAAACAACCTACGGAACAGGAACATTTTTAATGTTTAATACTGGAACAAAGGCGCTGGCCACGACACAAACCGAGTTATTAACGACATTGGCGTACCAAACTGCCGGTCAGATACCCACCTACGCTCTAGAAGGAACCATTTTAACGGCAGGTGCGACAATTAAATGGTTACAAGAGACACTAGCCTTTTTCGCCACTGCTGCCGAGTCGGAATATTTAGCAACTAAAAGTTCGGCCGCAACTGATTTATACATTGTGCCTGCGATTGCTGATTTAGCTTCCGTCAACGTAGCTAAAGGCGCGGTGTTTGGGTTAACCCAAACTACGAATCGTTCCCAATTGACGCGGGCAACTTGGGAGACGATGGCCTACCAAACCAGCGATTTATTAGCGACAATTCAAAAAATTACTGGCGTAAAAGCGCTTGAATTACACATGGATGGTCCGGCCGCACGTAACCGTTACCTGCAACAATTCCAAGCCGATATTTTAGGCATCCCAGTTTTACCAGCCAATGATTATCAGGATAGTGCTGCACTGGGGGCCGGCTTCCTGGCGGGGATGGCAACTGGTTACTTTGAGAATTTTAATCATTTAGAACAATTGGCCAAACAAATTAAACCAATCAGACCCCAGCTTTCCGCAAAGATTCGTCAGGAAAAATTAACTGGTTGGCAACAGGCTGTTACGGCAGCACGTAAATTTAAACCAAAGAAACGTTGATTTTAAATACTAGTTGAAAAGGTTTCTCATTTAGCATTGTATCCGCTTTGTTTTTTAAGTATAATGTAGAAAAACAAAGGGGTGAATTTCTTGAGTGAGGAAAAGAAGGTAGCAGCAGAAGATATTGATGACGTTAAGGACCAAATCCTAACGGCGCTTGAATCTGTGATTGATCCAGAACTTGGGATTGATATTGTCAATTTAGGCCTAATTTATGGGGTGGATCTTAATGAAGAAGGTTTATGCCACATTAAGATGACCTTGACAATTATGGGGTGCCCACTGTCTGATTTGTTAAATGATGAAATTACCCAAGCTTTAAATGAGGTTCCCGAGGTCAAGGATGTTGATATTGAACTTGTTTGGTACCCGGCATGGAGTGTTGATAAAATGAGTCGTTACGCACGTATTGCGTTAGGGATTCGTTAATAGATAGCAAGTGTGGAACAAAAGGTAACTGGTTTTTGAGTAGCTAGCTGTAGTTGGTTGAAAATAAATCAATTGATGGCTAACTTTCTTAAAGCTGGCCTTTCGGACCACGCTTTTTATTTGGAGGTTATTTTAATGGTACAGCCGGCAGAAAAATATATTGAAGACTTACACAAATATCGTCAAGTTTTTGCGGCCTACCCCAGTGTTAACCAACAAATTGACGGAATTTTAAGAAATATTTGGCTGTTAAAGCACGACCGCCTACCACATGAGTTAGCTTATTTAGGGGTACCAGAAAACTTTTTTGTCCAAGTCTATCCAGAGTTTATTCAAAAAAGACAGTGGACGTTATCTGAGCTAGGCCAACAAATTACTGAACTTGATCGGCTTTTGTGCGCTTACCGGGATTACCTTGAGATCCATTTTGGCATGTGGTCCCATACAACTCAGGAATTTGTTGCGGATTTGGCGCGTTTACCAGGTCGGCGGTACTTAGAGGTCATGGCGGGTAACGGCTATATTAGCGCTGGCTTGCGTCATTTAGGCCAGACGGTTTTTGCAACGGACACGTTAGATTGGGTTCACGAAAATGAAACAGGTCGTCATTTAGTGACGGAAGTTGAAGCACTGGATGCCTGTACGGCCTATAAAAAATATGTTTCGCAAATTGATTACGTTATTATGAGCTGGAGTCCTGATGGTGTTCCAATTGATTGGCAATTACTACAATTAATGCGGCAAACTAAACCGCAGTTACCCCTATTTTGTATTGGTGAACGAAATGGTTGTACAAATAGCACTATTTTTTGGCAAAACGCTAATTTTAAGACTAATGTCCAGGTAAGCAAATTGAACCGGCATTTGCCACGGCTGGATCTTGTTAAAGAGGCGCTCTTTTTAGTTCAGTAAAATTAGAAATTGATTGAGACGCTGTAAAAATTTCTTTTTAATTAATTTACTGCAAGATCTTTTGACAACCTAATGGGCACCGTTTATGCTTAATTAAGCGTAAATAAAGTAAGGATAGGTCTAACTAATATGTTTAAACGAAAATCAATGCTTGCCGTGTTGACGGCAATTCTAGCGTTTGCGGGTGTTTTTTTCTTCAGTCAAATGAACCGTGCCGATTATCAGGATATTCTGGACCGGGGCGGGTTATCAACTAATGCTTACGTTTTTAAGTCGCCAAAGCAGTCTTCAATTGTAGCGCTAAACCAAACGTTTGCGACCCAGCATGACTTAGAGAATTATCAGGTTCAGTACCAGCTGCCACATAGCAGTACAGTTTACCTCTATGGTGCTGGTAATTTTAAAACCTTACCGCTTATTTCAGGTCGTTTTTTCAACGATAGCGATTTTAAGTCGCAAATTCCGGTTGCTGTTGTCGGTAAAAAGGTGGCAAAGAAATTATACTCACCAACTGAACAAAGCTATTTAAAATACGGTAACCGGTACATTTCTGTGATCGGGGTTGTTGGTAATCGAAGCAGCAGCCATTTAGATAACCGAATTTTTATATCAACTTCAACTAAGCAAAGTTTGACGCCAACTAAAGTTAATAAATTTCGAATTGTCATTGACGGAAAGCCCTATCTAAAAAAGCGAGCAACTTTTCAATCCATTTTGGCGGCCAAAACTCCAATTCATTTAGTACCGAGTAGAACACCAATTGTCGGGGCCTCTTGGCTTGCTCGTTACTGGGGCTATGGTTTGGCGATTGTCCTTGTCTTCATCTTATTGGTTGGGGTTGCGGAGCTCGGCGTTATTGTTTCCCGGCCTGCATTGGTGACCAACGTACTGCAAGCGACAACGCGTTGGCAGATTTTTGGCCGTGAATGGCGTCAGTTTGCGGTTAGTAGTTTAGGGGGGCTATTAGTCGGTGGTATTATTGGAATGTGGCGATTATACATTTCACAGTATACTGCTTTGTGGTGGCTATTATTAGCCTTCTATCTTGTCACACAAATTTATTATGCTGGCCGGCTATATTATTATTTACGGCAACAAATCAAAAGCGGAAGGGACTAGAACGAGTGCTTTTACCAGAAGGTTTTACGCAGAAGTATCAACGATTATTAGGTGATGAATCGGTCGCTTTTTTGGCTAGCTTTAATAAAACGGGTTACAAAGGGTTTCGTTTGAATCCTTTAAAATCGCAACCTAAGCAAGTCAATTTGGACCTAACGCAGCCGATTAATTACACTCAGTGGGGCTACTTTGGTAGTGTCAACGGGCGCAGTGTTGACCACCAAGCGGGTTACGTTTATAGTCAGGAACCAAGTGCCATGTACGTGGGTGAAGTTGCTGCACCTAGGCCTGGTGAACGTGTATTGGATTTATGTGCGGCACCTGGTGGCAAGACCACTCATTTGGCCGGTTTTATGCAGCAAACTGGGTTATTAGTGAGCAACGAAATTATGCTCAAACGTGCGCGAATTCTTGCGGAAAATGTGGAACGTTTTGGCTGTCGCAACGTTGTGATTACAAATGAAACGCCAGATCATCTCGCTAAGCATTTTCCGGATTACTTTGACCGTATTTTAGTGGACGCGCCTTGTTCAGGGGAAGGTATGTTTCGTAAGGATCACAGCGCTACCCAGTACTGGACGCCAGCGTATCCGGCCGAGTGCGCTAAGCGGCAACGGGAAATTCTAACCGAGGCCGTTAAAATGCTGAAGCCAGGTGGACAATTAATTTATTCTACATGTACCTTTAGTCCAGAAGAAGACGAACAAATGATGGCGTGGTTAGTGGCGACTTATCCCGAATTTAGCTTAGTGCCAATTAAACGTGCTACCGGAATGGTGGCCGGGCGGCCTGATTGGGCGGATGGTAATCCAACTTTAAAGAATGCCGTGCGTCTGTTTCCTCATCTTTTAGCCGGGGAAGGCCATTTTATCGCTAAACTGCAAAAGGCGGGGCGGCCAGAAGTAATTGGCGTTAAACGACCACGCAAAAAGAAACGGTCCAAGTCAACTAATCAGTTGAGTAAAGAGCAGTTGGCCGTTTGGCAAGCATTTGCCCAAGAGAATCTAGATGGGATTGGTTTTAATCAATTAATTGTTTTTGGTGAGCAACTCTATGCGCTACCGCAACCTTTAAAGTTAGATCGCTTAAACGTTGTTCGGCCAGGACTACATCTCGGAACCTTCAAGGCCCACCGTTTTGAGCCGGCCTACGCGTTGGCCTTAGCTTTAGTTCCAGAACAATTTAAACAGCGGTTAACATTAACTACTTCCGATTACCAGCGTTACGTCCACGGAGACACCATTCCAAGTGAATTGGCTGGTAAGCAGTGGTTGCTTTTACTGTACCAGGGGAAAACTGTTGGTTTTGGCAAGCTTGTCAATAAAACAGTAAAAAACTTTTTCCCTAAGGGGTTACGTTTTGTCGCTGACTAATTTTGAAACGGTTAGTCACAGTAAATAAATAGGAATGTGGCCTAAAAGATAGATCCGTTATTAATTAGCGGATCTATCTTTTAGACCACGTTCCTATTTTTGATTACTTTACCGCAAGTTGGCGCTGTACAATGTAACTTTGTAATTTAGTTCCATAAATAATGGGTTTTTGGCGTAATTCTGTTAGATCATGGGCACCTAGCATGGCCATGATAGCGGTTAATTGTTCTTTCCAATCCAATAATATTTCCGTAGTGGTCTTGGGACCGTTTTTTTGTAGCAGGTGCAAAATGGTGCCAGATAAGCCCACTGCTTGGGCACCTAGTCGTAACGCCTTGATAATATCTAATGGATTACGGACACCACCGGAGGCCAGAATAGTTAGTCTATTTTGAAAGGACTGACTTTCTAAAAGTGACTCAACGGTTGATTGACCCCAACCGCGTAAGTAGTTCATATTACGTGATTTACGGCGTTCATTTTCTATTGCAATAAAATCAGTGCCCCCTGTACCAGCGACATCAATGTATTGAACGCCAACCTTTAATAATTGATTAAAGGTTTTTTTGGCCATTCCAAAACCGACTTCCTTAATAATCACTGGAACATCTAGTGCTGCAACAATTGCCTGAATTTGCTTTAACCAATGAAAGTCGCGGTCACCCTCAGGCATAACCACTTCTTGAGGTGTATTCAAGTGAATTTGTAAGGCGTCGGCCTGTAACATTGTCACAGCCTGCTTAGCAGCGTCTACGCTAGCCGTAGCACCTAAGTTGGCGAAGATTAGGCCAGTTGGGTTGGTTTCCCTTAAAATTCGAAAGGTGGCCGCTAGTTCGGGATGTCGTAGGGCGACACTTTGGGAACCAGTTGCAATTGGAACACCAAGTGTCGCTGCAATTTGGGCTAGTTGATGATTCAGCTCACCAGTTCTAGGACTCCCACCGGTCATTGCGTTGATGTAAAAAGGAAGCGGTAAGTTGAAATCAGCTAATTTGGTGGTTAGTGAAACTTCGTTAAAAGCAATCTCAGGTAAACTTTGGTGAATAAAGCGGAGTTGGTCAAAATCATTTGCCCGTTCTGGTTGATAAAATTTTTCCGCTAAAAAAACGTGTTCGTCTTTGCGGTGTGATTGTGAATTTGTCAAGGTGATTTTCCTCCAAACGCAGAACTTGAATAAGACCTAAAAAGTAGGGGCTGGGACAAAAGTGAATTTTGCCGCAGTCCCTATGTGTATTTCCAAGTATTTAATGAGAACGGATAACCAAGAAGTAATTTAAAAGACTTTTGTTACCTTCTTGGCGTATTAGGTTATAAAGTCACGTTATGCACAGCTAAATTTAATCGTTCAATGCCATTATCTACCCAATTTTGGGCCAATTTTTCCGTAGCCAGGCTTTTATCAAGGATGGCAATGCCACAATCACCGCCACCAGCACCGGAAGTTTTCGCTGCTCCGCCGAGGCCTTCAGCCAAATTACACATTTTTTGTAGAAGTGGCGTTTCAATTGAAACGTGGCTAAAGGAACTCAAGGTGTGCAATAATTTTCGGTTTTGCCGAATTTGTTGTTGAATTAAAGTTAGATCTTTAGTTTTGAAACCAACGATCATTTGTTTGATGCATTGTTTACTATTTTGAAGAAAGTTTTGGTAGTCCTGGCGCTTTTTTGCCTTTGCAATCGTGATTTTATCAACCAGTTGTGAAGTTGAGGCAGGGGAGCCAGTCCACCCAATCATTAATTTCAGGTTATCTGGAGGCGTTAATAGGTCGATATCTAGTTGCGGCCACGCCATGGCCAATAAATCGTGTAGACTGGTTTCACGGCGCATTGCTTCTAGCCAATCGCGATCAAAGGCCTGGTAAGCAATCCAACCACCGTAAACACTAGCCGCAATATCACCTAAAGAACCATTGCCCTGAACATCTAAATGGGCAATGGCGGCCAGTTTATAGAGTTTATCCTTAGTAATCGGTAATTCATAAAAATCGAGTAGGGCCTTAACTGTAGCAACAGTCACGGCGGCGGAACTACCCAAACCGTACTTTTTACCATCCTCAGAATCTAGTTCACTATTGATGTGCAAATGGTACAGGGTTAAGCGTTTGCCCATTTCTAAAGCGTAGTTTTCGGTTAAACGAATGGCGGATAAAATATAGTGAAAAGGATTATCCCGGTTATCAAATACCATTTTGTCGCCCTGACGCAACCAATAAATGGAATTTTCCTGGTACTGTTTTGAAACAATACTCCCGTAGTCCTCACTTTTTTCAATTGTAACCGTTACAAATTGATTTAGTGCAACAATAATCGCAGGTAAACCAGTCTCAACAACTGCATATTCACCCGCAATATAAAGTTTGCCAGGGGCCTGAGCCGTTATCAAACAATCATTTCCTTTCGCACCACTTGGGAGCTTTTTAATTTATGGGTGTCTTAAAAAGGTAATTAGAATTTGCTTTTTAAAGCACTGCTTAATTTAAAGATACTGAACGCCTGGGCCAGGTTTGGCAACTAATAATTGCTGTTGGTCAAAAAAGTGACCTAACCGTTCTAGAATTGCGGGCGTTTCTTTTGCCGAACAAATAACCTTGATGTTTGGCCCCGCATCCATAGTATAATAACAAGAATACCCATCCTGACGCAAGTTTTGAATAACCTGCATTGCCGTTAGAGTTTTTGGTTCAAAGTAAGTGAAAGGTGGGGTGGCACTGAGGGTTGTCGCGTGCATCTTCATTGCGTTACCTTCAGCAATCTGGCCAATTAAATTTATATCTTTTTTAAGAATTGCTTGTTTCATGCTGATTAAGTCAGTGTTAGCTGCTTTTACCCAAGCCGGGTAGTAAGGGGAAGTTGCAACGACTTCTGCCATTCCAGAACGACTGGATACGCGTTTTTGCTGATTATTTAAAACAATCGCAATCATCTGAATATCAAAGTCAACGTCTTCACTAAAGGGAACGGCCAACGAAGTCAGATCATCATGACCTTGTTGCCATTCAACGAAACCACCATAAATAGAGCGCGTAGCCGAACCAGAACCACGTCGGGCTAAGCGGGAAAGTGCCGGGCGCTCAAGTTGTAAACCAGCAGCACGGCTGGCAGCAGCAGCTAAAGCGGCAAAACCAGAAGCCGAGGAAGCTAGGCCGGCTGCCGTGGGAACGTGATTGGTTGAATCAACGTAGGCAAATTGCTGACAATGGGCTTGCTGTCGAATAAGGTCGAGAAAACGGCTAATGCGTTTTGCGGCAGGGCCGGTTAATTGCTGCTTGTCTAAGTAGATTTGATCTTGCCGTAATTTAGGTGAAAACTCAACGGTAGTGTCAGTGTAAAAGTGATCCAAAGTGAGTGATAGACTACTATTCTGCGGAATAATTAATTTCTGGTCTAACTTGCCCCAGTATTTAATTAAAGCAATATTCGTGTGAGCCCGTGCAGTAACGGCCGTCATTAATTTAGCACCTCATTTGTAGCGCTGAGATGGGCTAGTGGTTGCAACCAAGTTTGAGTAGCACCGGCCGTCGTTAAAACGTTAATTAAATGGGTTGCCGTGGTTTTATCAGGTACTAAGGCGATAATACAGCCACCACGACCACCACCAGTTAATTTAGTCCCGAGACTACCATTGTGTTGAGCCAAAAAAACGAGATGATCGATTGTATCATTACTGACACCTAGTGTTTGTAAAATTATTTGGGCGTGAGACAAGCATGTTCCCAAAGTAGTTAATTGATTATTAGCCAAGGCGTCCCGCGCAGTCACTGCAAGGGAGCCCAGTTGCTTCATAAAGACATCGGTTTCTTGAGGAAAGTCAGCAAGGCGATCACGAACAGTTGCGACTGCGGGGCCAGTTTGACCTTTCATGCCACTATCGGCGATGACCAAATAACCTGAGGCGTTAATCGATAAATTATGACTTTGTTCACCACGGACAAACCAAATTGGGGCGTGGGCACTAGTTGTTGCCGCGTCCATCCCGCTAGGATTGCCGTGGGTAACGGTCTCTGCCACGTTAGCTAATCTTAACAAGGTAGCCCGATTAAGTGGTTGTTCAAAATAAGCGTAAAGACTTCGAACGATAGCGATTGCCGCTGCGGCCGATGAACCCATGCCTCGTTCAGAGGGAATAGCGCTTTTAATTGTTAATTTAAAGTTGGCGTTTGTTTGGTTAAGCTGTTGAAGAACGGTCAAAATTAATTTTTTGACACCTGCCAAATTCTTGTAAGCACGTTGCAACGGTCCTGTATAATAATTACTGTCAATATACTGACCAGATTGAATTGGTGTTGTGCTAGCGGTTAATTGGATTGATGTTAACGGAATTACAATTGCCGGTTGACCATAAACGGCCGAATGCTCACCAATTAAGATGATTTTCGCATTGCTAACACCAATACCTTCTGCTAAAGTCATATTGCCACTCTTTTCCGTAAAATTAGTTGTTGTATAAGACAACTTAACATAAACAGTTTAAACATTGTCACAATGTTTGTAAATACTTAGTCGTAAATGCCTGAAGCGCTTTCGTTAATTTAATGGTCGATTGTGACGTCAATCTGTTAGTTTGTGTTGTTCAACTCGTCCATAAAATGCTACTATTTGATTAGAAAATTTAGAAAAGAGACTTTGGTGCAAATATGAATGAAGATAGCATTTACGCCGTTGTAGATTTGGAAACAACGGGTACCAGCGTTAAATCTGGTGACCGAATTATCCAATTTGGCTGTGTTTTAGTTCAACACCATAAAATTATTAATCGCCTAGCAACGGACGTTAATCCTGAACAACCGCTACCTAAGGTAATTACTAGCTTAACCCACCTGACGGAAACGCGTTTGCACCAAGCTCCCTTATTTGAGGACGTGGCGCCGACAATCGTTAATTTATTGCGGGGGTGTGTTTTCGTTGCCCACAATATTAATTTTGACTATCCTTTTTTAAATGCTGAATTAGTACGGGTGGGTCAGGCACCGTTAGAGCTAGAAGGCGTTGATACAGTTGATCTGGCCCAAATTCTATTACCAACGAGTACGAGCTTTAAGTTAACTGATTTAGCGCGTTATTTGAATCTAACGCACGATAATCCACACCAGGCTGATAGTGATGCACTAGTAACGGCCAAATTATTTATTACTTTAAGCAAACGACTACAGCAGTTGCCCCTCGTAACCCAACAACGTCTGGCGAAATGTTCGGCCAGTTTAACGCGAGAAACCGGCCGTTTTTTTGCATTGAGTGCTCAGCAGGCGGAACGGCACCCGCAGGCATTACCTGACTATCTCTTCATCAAGGCAGGGTTAGCCTTACGCAAAACCACCGTTCCGTTAACGCACTTAACCAACCAGCTAGGTAGTTATCCAGCAGCAGAACAAATGAAAAAGCAGTTATTTAAACCACTATTAAAGTGGCGTAAAACTCAGAGCAACATGATGGATATGATTTACACCAATTACACCCATGAGAGGCAGGGCATGTTGCTGGAGGCCGCTACTGGTTTAGGTAAATCATTGGGCTATTTACTTCCTTTTGCTTACTTAATCAGTAGTCAAAAACAGTTAGTGGTTTCAACAGCAACCACTATTTTACAGGATCAATTTGCGGATCAAACCGTTCCGCTGCTTAATCAACTATTAAAAACTGATTTACAAGTTGCAACGGTTAAGAGCGCCCGGCATTATTTAGATTTAAATAAATTTAGCCAAGTAATTGTTGTGGACGAAAAGGTTAAACAAATTCAGTTATTGAAAATGAAATTGTTAGTTTGGTTAACCATGACCCAAACTGGTGACCTAGAAGAGTTACATTTGACCACGTACCGATCACCACTTTTTGGGACTATCAGCCATCAAAGTGGCGACCAGTTTACACCGGCAATCACCTTTTACGAAGAGGATTTTTTACGCCGGCAGCAAGAGCGGCAGAAGGTTGCCGATGTCTTGGTAACTAACCACGCCTATCTAAGCCAGCACGCCACCGATTTTAAGAATCAACCTTACTTGGTTATTGATGAAGCACAGAATTTTGCCGGAGCGGCCATGCAGGCAGGAAGCCAACAATTTATTTTTGCAGCGGTTTACCAAACTATTAAAAATTTACGTAAGTTATTGAATTCTAGGCACGAAAAGAAAACTTTGCCGCCATTATTTCAGGAAGATGCCGTAGCACTCTATAATATAACCTCGCTAGATTTTGGCTTAGGTGAATTAGAAGGTCTACTGACTCAATTGCAGGAAAGCCTCTACCAAAATTTTGTGCTCAAACACGTCAAAAAAACGGCTCGTACTGGCTACCTAGAGGTCCCTTTAACTGATGGAGTACAGCTTTGGTATCAGGACTGGCAGGGCCAATTGACCAAAATTGATCAGCTATTAACTGATAATTTATTTTTGACTAGTAAAATTATTCAATCCTTTAATCGCCAGGGTGAACGCTGGTTACCACGTGATTACGCTTTGTTATTACGTTTTAGTAATGAGGCAAATCATTTAACCACTGCCCAGAAAACCTGGCAACAAATGCTAACCAATCTGCGGCTGGTTCAACCTGAGCTAAACTTGATTTGGCTATCATTACGGGATTATAGCGATAGTCGTAGCCTTAGTATTCACGTTAACCTCCTAGATGTTTCTCCCGTAATGACTGCTTTGGCGGCTAATTTTGAACCCCCTGTCTATACGGGAGCGACATTAAGCATTAAGCGTGATTTTAGTTTCTTTAAACAACAGCTTGGTTTATCCAAGACGGAATTAATTGAAAAACGTTTTGCCAGTCCTTTTCGCTATAAGCGGCAGGCACGATTATATTTAACGACGGATAGTCCAGCCATCAAGAACAGTACCCACGTCGCTTATGTGGCCTATCTTGCTTCGGCCATCTATCGCTTAACCAAAGACAATCATCGGCAGACATTAGTCTTATTTAATTCATTACAAATGATTAACGATGTTTATCACGCTTTGTTGGCAAGTGATTTAGGAAATGATCATGAACTTTTTGCCCAGGGAGTGACTGGTAGCAGAGAGCGAATTACCAAGCGCTTTCAATTAAGTCAGGGCGGTATTTTACTTGGCGCAAGTAGTTTTTGGACGGGCATTGATTTGCCAAATGAGTCTTTAGAACAGCTTATTATGACGCGCTTACCGTTTGATTCTCCCGATGGACTGTTGGCAAAGGTACGTTACCATCAGTTAGAAACGCAAAACTTGAATCCATTTATCAACGATGCGTTACCCAAGGCAACGTTACGCTTACGACAAGGTTTTGGCCGTCTAATTCGGACGAATACTGATCGTGGTGTTCTAGTAATTCTTGATAACCGGGTCTTGACAACAACTTACGGTAAAAGAATGTTAAAGGCACTTCCCACTGGGTTACCACAGATTAAGGCCGATTTGGCGGAGGTGGTTCCAGCTATTGATGCTTTTTTCAAAAATAACACTTAAATTTTTTTGAAGTCAGTAATCAGAAAATAAAATCTGCTATAATGTGAATGTATCTTTAGACTAAGAAGGAGCGGCAAATGCGAGAACAGTGGAAACGAAAACGTTGGCAACCTTACGCCTTAATTGGGTTGTTAGTGGTAATTTTGTTAAGCGGCTTTCTAGTCTTTCACGAGGCTAATAAGCCAGTGGCGACAGCTCAGGATGAGGCGGTGGGTTTAGCCAAGAAATATGCACACTTAAAAACAGTGGATCATTTTTATTGGTTTAACCGGCAAAAAAGTTATTTTACCGTAGCGGGAACAACGCAAGATAATACGCGGGTTTACGTGATTATTGCTCAAAAGGGGGGTAAGATTCGGGTCATTCATCAAGCTGATGGATTGAGCCGAAATGCTGCCTTAAAGCAAGTTTGGCAAAAGCGTTCACCGAAGAAAGTTTATAATATCAATTTAGGACTCTATCGGGGGCAACCTGCTTGGGAAGTTTCCTACCGGGAGAAAAACGGTCAATTAGGTTACGAAACACTTGCCTTTAAGAATGGCAAGCAATTGAAATTAGTCGAAAATTTATAAGGTTGGGAAGTGGCAAGTATGGCATTATCACGTAAGGTTCAACAGGTTCAGCCATCAGCAACGCTAGCCATGTCTAGTAAAACAAAGGAAATGATTGCAAAGGGGATTGACGTGATTAATCTTTCCATTGGGGAACCAGATTTTACAACGCCAAAGGCAATCGGGGATGCAGCAATTGCGGCAATTAATTCTGGCAAGGCAAGTTTTTATACACCAGCAGGTGGGCTACCTGAATTAAAGACGGCAATTCGGGCTCGAATAAAAGCAGAAGATGGCGTTGATTATCAACAAAATCAGGTAATTGTCACGGATGGTGCTAAGTTTGCGTTATTTTTAATTTTTCAAGTCATTTTGAATCCTGGTGATAATGTCTTATTGCCAGAACCATTTTGGGTAAGTTACTCGGAACAGGTTCGCTTAGCTGGTGGTCAGCCATTAGCCGTTAAGGCAAGTGGTAAGGACCATAAAGTAACGGTGGCAGATCTGGAACAGATGCGGACACCGCAAACACAGGCAATGGTCATTAATTCACCTCAGAATCCTTCCGGCCTACTTTATACGGCGGAAGAATTGCGTGAATTAGGTAACTGGGCAGTGGCACACGATATTTTAATTGTTGTCGACGATATTTACAGTAATTTGGTTTATAACGGTAACCAGTTTACGTCACTGGTTAGTTTGGGTGAAGCCATTAAAAAGCAAACACTCTTAGTGACCGGCGTTTCTAAAACTTATGCAATGACAGGTTGGCGCATTGGCTACGTTTTAGGCGATCCGCAAATTATTAAGGCCATGAACACAGTGGCTAGTCACGCAACGGGTAATCCGGCCGCAGTGAGTCAGTACGCCGCTTTGGCAGGCCTTAATGGTGATCAGAAGGATGCTGAAAAAATGCGATTAGCTTTCGAAAAGCGGCTCAATCTTCTTTACCCAAAGATTAAGAGCTTACCGGGCTTTGAAATTGAGACTAAGCCACAGGGTGCTTTCTACATTTTTCCTAAAGTTAAACAGGCGGTTGCTCAATGTGGTTATTCAACAACTGAGGAATTTGTTGAAGCCTTACTTGAGGAAGCTCACGTTGCAGTAGTATCCGGGCGTTCTTTCGGTCAACCCGATTACATTCGTATCAGTTACGCAACGGATCAGGCGTCATTAGATGAAGCCTACAAACGAATCAGAGCTTTTTTGGAAACAAAAAGTAAGTAATAACAGAGTTAGGGGAATTTTAAATGGTTGAACAGATTAGTATTATTGACGCCAAGGAACACGTCAATGAACAAGTTAAAATTGGCGCTTGGTTAACGGATAAACGCTCAAGTGGTAAGATCGCTTTTCTACAATTACGTGACGGGACAGCCTATTTCCAAGGTGTTTTAGTCAAAAGTGCGGTTTCTGAAGAAATTTTTCAGCTGGCTAAGGAACTCCATCAAGAAGCGAGTCTGTGGATCTATGGTGAAATCCATCAGGATAAGCGCTCTAAATTTGGCTATGAAATTGAAATTTCTAACTTGGAATTAGTTGGGGAAAGTCATGATTATCCAATTACGCCAAAGGAACACGGTGTCGATTTTTTGATGGATCACCGGCATCTGTGGCTACGTTCGACACGACCTCACGCCATTTTAAAGATTCGTAACGAGGTCATTCGGGCAACTTATCAATTTTATAACGATCGGGAATTCACTAAGATCGATGCACCAATTCTAACGGGTAGTGCACCTGAAGGAACCACTGAACTATTTCATACTGAATATTTTGGTCGGGATGCCTATCTATCTCAAAGTGGGCAATTGTATGAAGAAGCTGGAGCCATGGCGTTTGGTAAAGTCTTTTCGTTTGGGCCAACTTTTCGTGCTGAAGAATCTAAAACCCGCCGGCATTTAATTGAATTTTGGATGATTGAACCAGAAATGGCCTTTATGCACCAAGAAGAAAGTTTAAAAATTCAAGAAGAATACGTCGCCTATTTGGTTCAAAGCGTTTTGGATCATTGTGACTATGAACTGGATGTTTTAGGCCGGGATAAGGAAGTTCTACGGCGTTACACTAAGTTGCCTTATAATCGAATTACGTATGATGAAGCAATTAAAATGTTGCAAAAGGGTGGACTTGACGTTGACTGGGGCCTTGATTTTGGCTCGCCAGAAGAGACTTATTTGGCCGACCAGTTTGAACAACCTGTTTTCGTTTTAAACTACCCGAAGGCAATCAAACCGTTTTACATGAAGCCCCATCCAACACGGGATGATGTCGTCATTTGTGCCGATTTATTAGCGCCAGAAGGTTATGGTGAGATTATTGGTGGTAGTGAGCGTGCTACTGACTACAATTATTTATTAGAGCAGATTAAGGCTGCCGGGCTTGATCCAAAAGAATATGAATGGTACCTCGATTTACGCAAATACGGTAGTGTGCCACATTCTGGTTTTGGACTTGGTCTTGAGCGCGCAATTGTCTGGATTTGTGGCATTGACCATGTACGCGAGGCAATTCCGTTCCCTAGGTTGTTAAATCGAATTTACCCGTAAGCTTTTAGTCAGCTGAATTGATTTTTAGTTAGATAATTTATAAAATACAGGCGCGAAGCAAAAGATCGTTTATTTTAGCGTAATGGTGGATAAAAGAAAGAATTTTGTTATCTTTTATCAGGCACGCTAGTTAATCCTTTTGGTTCGCGTTCTTTGGACAATTAAAAAAGGATGAAAAAATATGGCAGAGGCCAACTTTATGCATCAATTTATTAATGCTGGCGAAACGGCAATTTCTAATTTGTTGTTAGCTCATTTTCACGAACTTGGTCTGACTAACGATGAATTTTTACTTTATTTGCAACTGGAAAGTTTTCATTCTGGTGGCAATGATTTTCCAGATATGACGGTAATTGCTGATCGCTTGCACTTGGCAACTTCGCAAGTTTATCAAATGTTGCACCGGCTGATTCAAAAAAAGGTTCTGGAAATTCAGACCTCGCAAGATAAATCAGGCCGTAGTCAAGATCATTACGATTTTTCGTTACTGTATGATAAATTAGCCACTTTATCATTACAACAAACGCAGCAAGTTGCCACTGCAAAAAAAGATGATAGTCGGCAGAAATTATTTGAAGCGATTGAAGCCGAGTTTGGCCGGCCACTGTCACCAATTGAATTGGAAACGATTGGCGCCTGGCTGGATGAAGATCACTATCAACCTGAGGTAATCGAATTAGCACTAAGGGAAGCCGTTTTGAATCAAGCTTATAGTCTTAAGTATATGGATAGAATTTTATTAAGCTGGGAACGAAAGCACTTGACAACTAAACAGCAGATTCAACAGGAGAAACAGAAACGAACGCAACGGGAGCCAAACACGAAGCAATCAGCCAGTACTACTAACAATGGGCCACAAATTCCGATGTATAATTGGGCCGATCCAGATGAGCAATCTGGGCCAAAGGAATAGGGGGTGAACCTGTGGTGTTATCCAAAACTAAAACACAGTATGCTGTTAAAGTGATGGGAGAAATGTTTCCTGATGCCCAGCCATCGTTACGTGCGGCAAGTCCGTTTCAATATTTAGTTTCGGTCATGTTGAGCGCGCAGGCAACGGATATTTCAGTTAATAAAGTAACCCCACAACTCTTTAAACATTTTCCGACGGCGATTGAAATGGCTGCGGCGACCGAAATGGCCATTCAGCAAGATATTCATTCAATTGGCTTGTACCGAAATAAGGCGAAACATATAAAGGCGACTAGTCAGGCGCTTTTGGTTGATTTTGCGGGTGTTGTGCCGAACAATCGGCAAGATTTAATGAGCTTACCGGGTGTTGGTCGAAAAACTGCCGATGTGGTTTTGGCCGACGCATTTGCTGAACCAGCGTTTGCTGTGGATACACACGTTGAACGGGTGACCAAGCGTTTACACATGGTTCCGCAAAAGGCGTCTGTTCTAGAAGTTGAGCAGTTGATGATGCAAAAACTACCTAAAGAAAAGTGGATTACGGCCCACCACCGAATGATTTATTTCGGCCGCTATCAGTGTCTTGCGCGGGCACCAAAGTGTGCGACGTGCCCGTTACTATCTATTTGCCTGGCCGGGCAACAGCGCTTGGCCAAGGAGAAATAAGTTCCATCCGTTATTGTTGTTTCTAAATAACCAAAAAGGAAGCTAAACCCCTAAATTGGGTCTAGCTTCCCTTTTGGTTATTTTATTGCTGCGAATTAGTTTCCGGTTGTGTTACCGAAGCAGTGTTTTGTTCGGCACTGCTTTCAGATTGTGCCGGCTGGGAACTACTTTCAGCGGGACTTGATTGACTACTAGATTCAGAAGAACTACTACTTTCTGTGCTGCTACTTTCAGGTTGACTACTGGATTCCGCAGAACTGCTACTAGAGCTGGATGGTTGCTCACTTGAAGAAGACGAGCTCATAAAGCTGCTGCTGTAGCCACTACTGCTACTATGACTGACGCTTTTAGACGTTTTCTTAGGTTGGGTACCGCGAACAAAGAGTTCCTTGGTAATCTTGCTACTACTTGTTCCAGATCCCGCAATTTGGGCCGGATTGGAGCCCTTGAGAATATTTTCAGTAATGACACTACTTGGTTTACTCCAGTCGCTATTTGAAGCCCCTGTACTGCTCATGGCGTAGGACATTAGCGACTGATAGATACTACCCGCAATTCGTTGATCAGTGGCATCTAAGCCGTGTTGTTGCGGTTGATCATAGCCTGTCCAAACAGAGATTGCGTAGTCAGGAGTATAGCCAGTAAACCAAGAATCCTTCGACATACTGCTAGAAATATTTGTATTATTTTGTAATTCGGCCGTTGAATAGTTCGTTGTGCCTGTTTTGCCGGCTTGGTGGACACCGCTAATACTAGCGTTAGTCCCAGTACCGTCAGTGATGACATCCTTTAGCATATCGGTAATCATGTAGGCCGTTGATTTCTTCATTGCCCGTTTACCTGAGGCATCAAATGAGAGTGTTGTTCCATCAGGTTTTTCAACCTTATTAATTAGGTAAGGTTTGTAATAGGTACCACCGTTAGCAAAGGCAGCGTAGGCCGCAGATTCTTGTAAGGAAGAAACCTCAGCTCCAATTGCGTTTTGTAGCGTTAAGGGCTGTTTAGGGGTAATACCAAGTCCCTTTAGGAATTCACCGCCACGGTTGACACCAACTTTGGCAAGGGTTCGGACAGCAGGAACATTTCTTGATTGTGCTAAAGCCGTTCGCATTGAAATTTGGCCCATGTATTTAAAGTCCCAATCATTTAATTGAATATTAGTACCAGGATAAACGTACTTTGTATCATTAATTTGTTGGTAGGTTGAGTAATTTAAATATTCAATTGCTGGGCCATAATCTAACATTGGCTTCATCGTTGACCCGTTACTACGACTAGTTTGGGCGGCGCGGTTTAAGCCGAGTTGAACGTCGCCTTGTTTACGCCCACCAATCATGGCCATGACTTTACCATTTTTTACGTTTGTCATCGTAACGCCAGTTTGAAGTAAATCATCAGGAAAATTAACGTAATCATTAGAATTAACAATATCGTACAAACGTTTTTGAACATCCATATTTAAATTTGTGTGAATCTTTAGGCCGCTAGTATAGGGGTTAAGGCCAGTTTTGCGCTTAACCTCTGCGATAACTTGACTGACGTAGGCATCGATTGTTGGATCACTTTCGCTTTTTTCACTAGCCTGTGCTTGTGCCTGTGTTTTCAGGCCATCCGTAATCGGGGTGTTTTTAGCCTGATTAGCCTGTTGCTGGGTTAACTTTTTATTTTCCACCATTGATTGAAGAACGGTGTCCCGCCGGTTTTTGGCTGCAGTGGGATTAACGAAAGGATCATAGGTCGTTGGTGCCTGGGGCATGCCTGCAATTAAGGCCAATTGTGGCAAGCTCAGTTGGCTAAGTGACTTACCGTAATAGTAATCGGCAGCAGTGCCCATTCCGTAAACGCCGTTGGCCAGGTAAACTTTGTTTAAGTAAAATTCAAGAATTTGATCCTTAGAGTAGGTACGGTCAACCTTTAGTGCAAGCCATGCTTCTTGGGCCTTCCGCTTCAAGGTTTGATCAGAAGACTTAGTAGAGAAGACGGATAACTTAACTAATTGTTGGGTTAAAGTACTACCGCCTTGTAAACCACTTTCTCCCCGGGCATTAGAAAATGCTGCCCCAACAATCCGGGCTGGATCGATCCCAATATTAGTATAAAAATGGCGGTCCTCAGTAGACACAACAGCGTCCTTTAAGGTTTGGGGAATTTGGTTACCACTGACATAAGTTCGATTTTCTAGGCCAAGTGTTTTAATCTCATTGCCACTACTGTCATAAATGACTGATGAAGATTTACTAGATAACTTAGCAGTGGTTACTTTTGGTGCGCTCATTGCGTAATAAGTGAATAAACCACCACCAAGTAGTATAACGACGACCACAATAGCGATTAGCCAAAGAAAAATCCGTCTAAAGTAGTGTGGCCTTTTCGGTTTTTGTCGTGAGTTACGGGCGACCCGTGAATTATTAGTTGCCATAATGGACTCCTTTACGTGATTCAAGATAATGAATGAGTTGTTCAACCGCGCTAAGATATGGGATTAGCGGATTTAAAGCGTAATGAATTTCAAAGCCTTCAGTCTCAATTGTGTTTAGTGGAATTGATTTCCGACCTTGGGCAGTTTCTTGTGTATCCCACGCACGAATTAATGGTGTAGCTGGGTAAACGAATAGCCGCTTTAATGACACAAAGCGAATAATCACAAAACAAATACCGTCCTGCCGTAAACAGTGGCGCATATGTTCAATTTGATGTTGGTGAAAGTTCTTTAATGGAAAACTAGCTTTATTTTTGGTTTCCTTAGCTTCGAAATCCAGATAGTAGCCTTTGTAAACACCATTATAATCAGTTGTTGAAGGTTTACGAAAGTAAGCTTCCTTAATGACAGCCGCACTTCTTTTTGGATAATCAACTTTGACAATTTGAATTGGTAATGGCTTTTTATAAATAACGGCGATGTCGTGAGCTAGGTAATAACGATTGCTTTCATTTATTTCTTCTTCTAACGACATACCACGATTGTCAAAACGGACTTCTTGGTTTTTGGGTTGCTTTTTTGGATTGTCTTTGGCATCATTTAAGTAAAGCTTGCCATTAGGATAATGAAATGGCATTTTTATCACACTCCTAGAGCTTTATTATAGCAATTGCGCCGGCCTTTTTAAACTTAATTGAGGAAGTGTTAGTCATGCGTGTTTGGGTAAGCGGCTACCGAAGCTATGAACTAGGTATTTTTGATCAGCATGACAAAAAGTTAAAAGTTATTAAAGAAGCGTTAAGACAATCTTTGGAACAATTACTGGATGAAGGCCTAGACTGGCTGATAACAGGCGGTCAGCTAGGTGTCGAGCAGTGGTCGCTTGAGGTTGCAGCGGGGCTCCAAAAGGATTATCCTGAATTGCGAACAGCTTTAATGGAGCCATTTGCCGATTTCGGAAAAAATTGGAACGAAGCGAACCAAACAAATTTGGCAGTCGTTAAAAGTAAAGCAACGTTTAGTGCCGCAGTGAGCGATAAGCCGTACCATTCGCCACAGCAACTCCGTAATTATCAAGCATTCATGTTAGGCCACACTGACCAAGCGCTATTTATTTACGATCCACAGGCGCCGGCAAAGTTACACTACACAATCGAAGCAATTCAGCGATTTCAGGAGACCCATGACTACCGTTTAGTCACGATTGATTTTGATACTTTGCAGGAAGTTGCGGATAATTTGGCAAATGATGAAGAAAATGGTTTTCAAGCGGAATAAACTTTGCTATACTTAGTAACAGTCATGTTAACGACAGCGTACAATGAGGTGTACATCTAATGGAAAATCTTAATTTTACGACCCAAGATATTCTGCAAAAGGAATTCAAAAACAAGATGCGGGGTTATGATCCCACAGAAGTAGATGAATTTTTGGATTCAGTGATTAAAGACTACGAGTCTTATCAAGCAGAAGCTGAAAAATTACAAAGTGATAATCAAAGATTACGAGCAAAAAACGATGAATTGAATAAACAGGTAACTGTTAATAAGGATGTTCAGAGTGCTCAGCCTAATCCAACTGTAACCAATTTCGATATTTTGAAACGGTTATCTAATTTGGAACGACATGTCTTTGGCGCAAAGTTGGATGACAATAATCAAGATGGTCCGCGTAAGTTAAATAGTTAACCATAACGTGTAAATTTCGGGTAATCGCGGTTAGCTTTTGCTAGCTGAGGAAAGTCCATGCCCGCACAGACTGCGATGTCTGTAGTGTTCGTGCTTAGCCCAATAAGCTAAGGTGCTTTTTTTAAAGTAATGGCGGAATCAACTGCTAAGGATTTTATTATCTATGCAGTCATGTTCCTGAAAAGTGCCACAGTGACGATGTCGGTTGGAAACAATCGATTTGGAACGGGTAAACCCCGCGAGCGAGTAACCCAAACTTTGGTAGGGGCGTCTCATGTAAGGAATTGAACGACGCATGAGAGCAGATTCTTATCTGCAGATAGATGATTACCCTCGAAACATTTTTCCTGAAGGTGTTTACGAGACGAAACATGGCTTATAGAAATTTACACGCTATCAGGATGGCCCTCCTTTATGGAGGGTTTTTCATTAGGTAAAAATTAGTGGGTGTCAGAGGATCGTTTTAAAAAAAAACGCATTTTATTGCACGTGCAAAATAAAAATAAATAGCAAAAGAAATTGGAGTAAATAATGACAACTTATAATTTAATTGCGACCACTGCTAGTGGAATCGAAGCTTTGGCAGCGGATGAACTAAAATCACTAGGCTATAAAGGACGAACAGAAAATGGTCGTGTACGGTTTCAAGGTAATCTAGAAGATATTATTTGGACCAATCTTTGGCTACGAACGGCCGATCGGGTAAAAATTATTATTGGTGAATTTGATGCAATCACGTTTGATAGCTTATTTGAACAAGTCAAGGCCTTACCATGGGATCAATATTTACCCTTAGACGCCGAGTTTCCAGTAGCAGGTAAGTCAATTAAATCTAAGTTATACAGTGTTTCGGATGTACAACGTTTAACGAAAAAAGCAATTGTTGAAAAAATGAGTTCTGTTTATCATCGCAGCTCACGCTTACCAGAAACAGGCGCACTATTTTCCTTAGAAGTCGCAATTTTGAAAAACCACGTGATGTTAACTTTGGATACTACTGGTAGCAGCCTGTTTAAACGTGGTTATCGGGTTGAGAAGGGTAATGCACCACTAAAAGAGAATATGGCGGCCGCATTAGTTAAATTAACCAATTGGCACACAGATATGCCATTTTTGGATCCCGTTTGTGGTTCAGGAACAATACCAATTGAGGCGGCCTTAATCGGGTTAAACATTGCCCCTGGTTTGAAGCGTCAATTTGCGTTTGAAAATTGGGATTGGGTGGATAATACGCTAGTGACGCAAAAACGCCAAGCAGCAGAGGCTGAGCGAAATAATGATGTTGTCCTTGATATTATGGGCGCCGATATTGATCAAAATATGATTGATATAGCAAAACTAAATGCCAACGAGGCCGGTGTATTACACGATATAACGTTTAAACAGGTTGCCGTGCAGGATTTTCGAACGGAAAAGAAGAATGGTGTCTTAGTTGCCAACCCACCGTACGGGGAACGCTTGAGTGATCAGGAAAGCGTGCGTGTCTTATACCAGCAAATGGGCGACATTTATCGCCCATTAACATCATGGAGTAAGTACATCTTAACTAGCGATCTTCAATTTGAAAGTTATTATGGGGCTAAGGCAACTAAACGCCGTAAGCTGTATAATGGGGCTTTGCGAACAGATTTATTCCAGTATTGGGGTAAACGTGAACATTAAAAAATAATTTTTTAAATGAAAGGTAAGGACCGAACAAGTTCTTGCCTTTTTATTTTGCACCAATATTGGGTAGTAAAGATGAGCTTATCATAAAAGCAAGTTAAAATAAATAAGTTACTTTAACTTTAGACTAAAACAAAATCAAACCCAAAACCTATAAACAAAAAGCTTTACTTACTTTAAATAAGTTGATATACTGTTTTTAACTTGTTAAGGGAGTGTGTTAATTAATGAATACAGAATTTTTAGACTTACTGAAGAAACGCCGGTCAATCTATGCTTTAGGCAAAGACGTAAAATTTTCTGAAAAGGAAATTGCTGATTTAATTAAACAGGTTGTTCGCGAAGTTCCAACGGCTTTTAACGGTCAATCTACACGTGCCGTTGTGTTATTTGGTGCTAAGCACGATCAGCTCTGGGATATTGTCGTTGATCGCTTAAAATCAGAAGTACCAACTGAACAGGCCTACGAAAATACAAAGAAAAAGATTGCCGGCTTTAAAGCAGCATTTGGAACTGTTCTTTTTTATAAAGATACCGAAGTTGTTACAAAACTTGAAAATTCATTTGAATTGTACGCCGATAATTTTGCTAACTGGGCAGAACAAACACAGGGGAGTACGCAGATGAGCGTTTGGACAATGTTGGCCGAAAACAACATTGGTGCTAGCTTACAGCACTACAATCCACTAATTGATGATCTTGTGCGAGATGCTTTTGATATTCCTGCTAACTGGGAATTACGTGCAGAAATGCCTTTTGGCTCAATTGAGGCTCCTGCCAACGATAAAGACTATATGGATGATGAAAAGCGCTTCAAAATCCTTAAATAACTTAAAAAAGCCTAAAAAATAAGTGAATCGACTTGATTCACTTATTTTTTTGTGTTTAATTGTTTAAAGAGTGCATTTTGTGCTAATTGATGCGGACCCTTATTTTGATGATCTGGCCGCCACTTATGAAAGACTAATTGAAATCGTCGTTCTAGGGCCAAAATATCTTCAACTTGCGTTTCATAATGTTTGGCGTAACGTTTTTCCAAACTTTGAAAAACCAGCTTACTATCAGTAATAAGACAAATGGTGTTTGTCGTTAAATTACGTGCTAATAACGCTTGAAAGCCAAGTTTAGCGGCAGCAAATTCGGCCTGATGGTTGGTTAAATCGGGTAACACCTGACTGATCTGGATATTATAACCATCTCCAGAAATAATGATTCCAGCACCACTGGGACCTGGATTACCTTTAGTGGCAGCATCAATTGCTAACGTCAGCATAACTTGTTCTCCTTATAAAATAAAATTGAGGTGCTCTTTTGCAAAAAAATAATGACCGCTATTTTTACCAGCCAGATCTTTACTCTATGATTATTTTTTGGTCATGGACTTTTGTGCTACTCTTTATTAGTGGAACAGGTTGGCTAGAAATTACGCACGTTCAGTGGTTTACGATTGCAATGTTTATTCTTTTCTTACTCATTGCCTTCTTAGGAATTTGGCGGCGCCAGCTGATTGTTGATCAAAAACAACAAACGATTACATTACAGGGTGTATTGCCTGGACAAAAACGAGTTCTGCTCTTCAAACAAATCAGTCAAGTGCGGCAACAAAAGCACCGCCTAATTTTCACGGTTGAACCTGTGAAACAACAATTTAGTATCCACGTTGGTCAAAGGGCACAACACCGAATTATTAAGTTATTAAGCTAAAATAAGGGAGTGGGAAAAATTCGATTTTGGCCCGTGTTCTAGAGCAATGTTCGGAACCAATAAGAGGCTAGGACTTTTGTCCCAGCCTCATTTTTATTCGTTTGTTTGTTTTTTAACGTTTGCGGCCTGTAGACCACGCGCGCCTTCTTTAATTTCAAATTCAACTGCATCACCAGGTGACAATGTTTTAAAACCATCCGCAACAATTGCCGTAAAATGAACAAAGATTTCGTCGTCGTTATCACCATACGAAATGAATCCATAGCCTTTTTGAGAACTGAACCATTCTACTGTTCCTCGTTGCATTAAGAATCCCTCCAGTTTTTAACTTGTGATGCACAATTAATTATAGTGATGATTAGGGCCAACGTCAATGGAACTGTTTGTGGGCTTTTACAAGCGAAATAAAGCGTGTATACTTTAGATATTCTTTTGTGGAGAGGTGTTTTTATTGTCAGATATTGAAATCGCACAGAAAAATGAAAAAGAGGAAATGTTACCAGTACGACAGATAGCTGAGAAAATTGGTTTGCAAGATTCAGATATTGAGCTCTACGGTGATTATAAGGCTAAGGTCAAATTGGCTGCCTTAAAGAATCGCTCGGTTTCCAAAAATCATAAATTAATTTTGGTGACATCAATCAATCCAACTCCGGCTGGCGAGGGGAAATCAACCGTAACGATTGGTTTAGGTGACGCCTTAAATCAATTAAATAAACAAACGATTATTGCACTACGGGAACCATCATTAGGACCAGTTATGGGGATTAAGGGCGGTGCCACTGGCGGTGGTTACGCACAGGTTGTGCCAATGGAAGATATTAATTTACATTTCACTGGTGATATGCACGCGCTAACTAGTGCCAATAATACACTGGCTGCCTTGATTGATAATCATATCCAGCAAGGTAATGAGCTTGATATTGATCAGCGCCGAATTTCTTGGAAACGGGCGCTGGATATTAACGATCGAGCATTGCGAAATGTTGTTATTGGACTAGGTGGTCCTTTCCAGGGGGTTCCCCGGGAAGATGGTTTCAATATTACGGTTGCCAGTGAATTAATGGCTATTTTATGCCTGGCCACCAGTATTACCGATCTCAAACAACGAATTGCCAAAATTGTGATTGGCTATACTCATAAAAAACAACCAGTGACCGTTGCCGATTTAAAAGTCCAGGGTGCAATTGCAATGTTGTTAAAGGACGCCTTAAAACCGAATTTAGTACAAACGTTAGAACATACACCAACCTTTATCCATGGTGGTCCATTTGCTAATATTGCCCACGGCTGTAATAGTATTTTAGCAACCACGGCGGCCTTGAAATTAGCTGATTACACAGTTACAGAGGCTGGCTTTGGTGCTGATCTTGGTGCCGAAAAGTTTTTGGATATCAAGGTGCCTAAATTAGGCAAGCACCCTGATGCCGTCGTAATTGTGGCCACTGTTCGTGCTTTAAAGTACAATGGTGGGACTTCGCTAGCCGATTTACAAACGGAAAACATTCAAGCTTTGGAACAGGGTTTCGTTAATTTGAAACGCCATATCCAAAATATGCAACAATACGGTCTACCAGTAACGGTTTCAATCAATGAGTTCGTCTCGGACACACCTGCTGAAATCAAGCGGCTTCAAGAATTATGCCATGAATTAGGTGTTACGGCCGTTGAAACCAAGGTTTGGGCCGATGGCGGCAAGGGTGGCTTAACACTTGCCAAGGCAGTTTTGGCTTCGTTAGAACAGCCTGTGACCTACCACGCCTTATACGATAATAATTCAGCAATAACGGATAAAGTAGCGACAATTGTTAAAAAGATTTATGGTGGCGATGGTGTCGAATACGACACGAAAGCATTACGCCAAATTAAAACCTTTACTGAAAATGGATGGGATAAATTGCCCGTTTGTATGGCTAAGACGCAGTATTCCTTTACTGATGATCCTAAAAAATTAGGGGCTCCTGAACATTTTAAAATCCACATTCGTGAATTTGTTCCTGATTTAGGTGCTGGCTTTATTGTTGCGCTAACCGGAAACGTTTTAACAATGCCCGGTTTACCAAAGAAACCTGCTGCCCTAAACATGGATATCAGCGAAGATGGCGTTATTACGGGATTGTTCTAAATGGCAACCATTTTGCCAAAGGAGCTCTTAAATCGTGGCGAAAAGACGGTAACGGGAAATTTGGAAGGTCTCGTACCAGGTAACGGAAGTTTGACTCCAAAATTTATTTTGGTGGGTGAAGCACCGGGAGAAACCGAAGTAACGACCCGAAAGCCGTTTACCGGCCGCGCTGGAATTGAATTGGATAAAATGCTTGCTGAACTAGGTGTAAGCCGGCAAACAGTATATATTACCAGTGCTTTACGGAGTCGACCGTTTAAACTAGTTACAAAAAGATCAAAGCGAACGGGAGAAAATTACAAAAAAAAAGATAACCGACCACCAACGCAGGCTGAACTAAAGCGGCAAGCCTTTTTGATTGATTATGAACTGGCTAATTTACCAACTGATTTAATAATGACAATTGGTAACACTGGATTACACCGAATACTTGGGCCCAACTATCAGGTGGGTGCTGTTCACGGTCAATTATTTACTGGTTCAATTTTGACTTACAATTATACGCAGCAGGCCTATCAACAAACGGTTAAACAATACCGCGTTTTTCCGACGTTTCATCCGGCAGCAATCTTCTATAATCACAAGTTGGCGCCGGTCCTGGCCGCTGATCTACAAATTTTTAAACAAATATTAGCTAGTAATAGCGAAGGGAGTCACTAATTTGGTGCAGTATTTTGGATTAGCCATCCTAATCATTTGTGCAGACCAAGGATTGAAATATTGGATTGTTTCGAATATTTCACTAAATCAAACGCAAACAGTCATGCCCGGCTTGCTATCTCTAACCCATTTACGTAATACCGGTGCGGCCTGGAGCATTCTTGAAGGACAGCGGTGGTTCTTTTACGTCATTACGTTAGTTGCTGTTGCCATTATCTGCTATTTGCTATTTACGCAAGGTAAAAAGAACTGGTTATTTGCACTGGGGCTAAGTTTTATGTTGGCCGGTGCCATTGGAAACTTTATTGACCGACTCAGGTTAGGCTACGTTGTCGACATGTTTCAACTAGACTTTATTAATTTTCCAATTTTTAATATTGCCGATAGTTCACTGACAATTGGTGTTATTTTGATATTTTGCTATTTAATTTTCTTTGACGAAAAACGGGGGACAACGGCGTGAGCACAACAGAATTAACGTTAACAATTACTACTGAAAAGGGTCGAATTGATAAGGTGATTAGTGACCATTTTTCGGCCTACTCACGTTCGCAAGTACAGCACTGGCTTAAGGCCGAACTCGTTCAGGTAAATGATGTTGTCGTTAAGGCAAAGTATAAAGTTGTTCCAAATGATCACGTCAAAGTGGCAGTACCAGAACCAATTCATCTAGACGTTGTAGCACAAAATATTCCGTTGGATATTGTTTATGAAGATAACGATGTTGTCGTGGTCAATAAGCCGCAAGGTATGGTGGTTCACCCAGCAGCCGGCCATCCTGATGGCACATTGGTTAACGCACTTTTATATCACTGCGAGTTATCGTCCATTAATGGCGTCATTCGCCCTGGTATTGTTCACCGAATCGACAAGGATACTTCGGGTTTATTAATGGTTGCTAAAAATGATCAGGCCCATTTGAGCTTAGCAGCCCAGTTGAAGGCCAAGACCACAATTCGTGAATATATTGCGCTAGTACACGGTGTTATCAAAGAAGAACAAGGTACGATTGATGCACCTATTGCCCGAGCTAAAAATGATCGGAAGAAACAGGCCGTAGTTAGTACCGGGAAACACGCGGTCACTCATTTTACAGTGTTGGAACGATTTGAAAACTTTACGCTAGTCAAATGTATTTTGGAAACTGGTCGAACCCACCAAATTCGGGTGCACATGAAATATATTGGCCATCCTTTAGCGGGTGATCCGCTTTACGGACCAAAAAAGACGTTAAAGGGAAATGGTCAATTTTTACACGCTGCTAAATTAGGCTTTCGCCATCCCACAACAGATAAATTAATGATTTTTGAACGGCCAATTCCGGAAATCTTCCAGCAAACTTTAACTAAATTACGGCAAACTAAACTTGACAGAACTAGGTAGGTCAAGTAAGCTTGTGGTAATCAAAATTAAATAAGATCCTTTAAGTTAGTCCCGTGAGGCTAAGAAGGAACTATCATAATTAGTCATAAACGCTAACTAAAAACGATAGAACCTCCTACCAACCGGGCAGGAGGTTCTTTTTTTATGGAAGGCGGACTTATTATGGCGGAAAAAGAAGTTGTTGATGGCGTAACAATGAAACGTGCTCTAACACGAATTACCTACGAAATCATCGAGCAAAATAAAGGCTTGGCTGATTTAGTTTTAATCGGGATTAAAACGCGGGGCATATACTTGGCCCAACGAATCGCCGATCGAATGAAGCAGTTAGAAGGCATGGACGTTCCGGTTGGCGTATTAGATATTACACTTTACCGTGATGATTTACACAAAGCTGGAACGGAGGAACCAACTGTTAACGGCTCACAAATTCCAGTTTCAATCGAAGGTAAGCACGTGATCCTAGTTGATGACGTTCTATTTACTGGCCGAACAACGCGGGCCGCTCTTGATGCCTTAATGAACATTGGCCGACCTAAAAAGATTTCCTTAGCTGTCTTAGTTGACCGAGGACATCGTGAGTTGCCAATTCGGGCCGATTTTGTTGGCAAAAATATTCCAACATCCATTCACGAACAAATTAAAGTTTCCGTTGATGAAGTTGATCACCGCGACGGAATCGCCATTGAAAAATTAAATTAACCAAAAAACGATTTAATTGACTCCTGTGAGAGCAAAATAGTTTATTGGTCCGCCTTTCGTACGGCCAATAGCAACTTGCAGACTCACTAAGTACTGATGATGCAAGTCGCTATTTTTTTATGAGGTTGGATCAAGAAGGGAAGTTTCATTATGGAAGAAGACAAACAGAATCAACATGCTGTACTTGATATTCACGATCGACCGAAGCCATTACAATGGTTTGGTTTATCATTACAACATTTATTCGCCATGTTTGGTTCAACGGTTTTAGTCCCAATTTTAGTTGGTATCAACCCTGGGATTGCATTAATTAGTTCGGGGATTGGCACTTTAGTATACATGCTAGTTACTCAGGCTAAAATTCCGGCTTACCTTGGCTCAAGTTTTGCCTTTATTGTCGCAATGCAGGTTCTAATGAAGTCCGATGGCTACCCGGCAATTGCTCAGGGCAGTATTGCAGTTGGTCTAGTTTACCTAATTGTTGCCTTATTGATTAGGCGTATCGGCTCCGCTTGGATTGATCGCGTACTACCGCCAATTGTTGTTGGACCAGTAGTTATGGTAATCGGTCTTTCTTTGGCAGGTAACGCAGCCAAGGACGCCATGATGAATAACGGTCATTATGATTTAAAATTTTTCATTGTTGCGCTTGTTACTTTGGCCTTAACGATCGCCTTTAATATGTTTACTAAAGGTTTTCTAAGCTTGATTCCCATTTTACTAGGAATTGTTGGCGGATATATTGTTGCGGTACTCTTTGGCATTGTTAACTTTACGCCGGTGCTAAACGCCCATTGGTTTGCCATGCCGGCCTTCGAAATTCCTTTTGTCAGTTATAAGCCAAAGTTTTATCTTGGGGCCATTTTAGGCATGGCACCAATTGCTTTTGTCACGATGACTGAACACATGGGTCACATCATGGTATTAGATAAACTGACTAACCGGAACTTTTTTAAGGATCCAGGCTTACACCGCACACTATCAGGTGACGGCTTAGCCTCAATTATTGCCGGTTTTATCGGTGGACCACCTGTAACCAGTTATGGGGAAAATATCGGCGTACTGGCAATAACTAGGGTATACAGTGTATTTGTTCTTGGTGGTGCGGCAGTTCTGGCTATTATCTTCGGTTTTATCGGCAAAATTAGTGCCTTAATTATGAGCATTCCTAGTCCAGTAATCGGTGGCATCAGTTTCTTGCTTTTCGGTGTTATTGCGGCCAACGGTTTACGGATCTTAATTGATAACCGGGTTAATTTTGATGAAAAACGTAACTTAATGATTGCTTCTACCGTTTTAGTCATCGGTATTGGTGGAGCCTACCTTCAGTTAGGTGACTTCCAATTAACTGGTGTGGCCTTAGCAACCATTCTAGGTATTTTATTGAACCTTATTTTACCAAAACAGGCTTTAAATGAAGTGGAGGATAACGATGATGAAAGTACTCGCTAACATGCCAGAATTTCAGTCGATTGTCTCAATGCAGGATTTAGACGTAGCCGAGGTTGAACAACTAATTAGCCGGGCAGAAGATTTTAAGGCCGGTGCTCAATTAAAATTAACTGAACCAGTTTACGTCAGTAATTTATTCTTTGAAAACAGCACTCGTACCCACACCAGTTTTGAAATGGCCGAACGAAAACTTGGTTTGACCGTTATTAACTTTGACCCGCAGGCAAGCTCGATGAGTAAAGGGGAAACCTTACACGATACGGCCTTATCCCTTGATGCAGTAGGCGTTAATCTGCTAGTCGTTCGCCATCCACAAAACGATTACTATAATGAATTACTTGGTCACGCCGATTTATCCTTGGGACTGATTAATGCCGGTGATGGCAGTGGTGAGCATCCTTCGCAAAGTTTGCTGGATATGATGACAATTGCTGAACAGTTCGGTGACTTCACTGGATTGCGGGTTGCAATCATTGGTGATTTGACCCATTCGCGAGTTGCCCGATCTAACATGGAAATTTTGCAACGATTAGGTGCTGAGCTCTTTTTCTCTGGTCCTAAGGCCTGGTATAGTCAAGAATTTGCCCAATATGGTACTTATCTGCCAATTGATGATTTAGTCGAAAAAACCGACGTTATGATGTTACTCCGGGTTCAGCATGAACGCCATCCAGGTGAACAGGCATTTGATACCCAGTCCTACTTTGAACGTTACGGTCTAACTAAAGAGCGTGCTAGTCGTCTACCAGAACAAGCAATTATTATGCATCCCGGCCCGGTTAATCGCAATGTTGAACTAGCAAGTGACTTAGTTGAAGGTAAACAATCGCGTTTTGTGACGCAAATGCAAAATGGTGTTTATATGCGCATGGCCATGCTGGAAAGTGTTTTACGGGGAAATCATTTAGGAGGATTAGTATGACAGAGACGATCTTAAAAAATGGCCAAGTTTGGTTAGATGGACACTTACAAACCTGTGATTTACTGCTTGAAAACACTAAAATCAAAGCTATTGGTCAAAATTTAACTAGTCCAGCTGCAAAGATAATCGATGTTAGTAACCAGCTAGTTGCACCTGGGTTAGTTGATCTGCACGTTCATTTGCGTGACCCTGGCCAAACTACCAAAGAAACAATTAGAACTGGCAGTTTAGCAGCGGCTCACGGTGGTTTCACCACAATTGGGGCAATGCCCAACGTCACACCAGTCCCAGATACCGCGGCCCAAATTGCGACTTTGGTTGCCCGTAACGCTAATGAAGGCGTTGTTCATATTAAACAATACGCTCCGATTACAAAACAACGGCAGGCTGGGGCGTTGACAGATTTTGCGGCCATGAAAGCTGCTGGGGCCTTTGCCGTTTCCAACGATGGTTCGGGCGTTCAAGATGCTGGTAGCATGTACCAAGCATTAAAGGCGGCACAAGTTAATGGTTTACCGCTGGCAGCGCACGTTGAAGAAGACAAATTATTATTTGGCGGCGTCATGAATGCTGGGGCATCCGCTAAGAGACTTGGTCTCCCTGGAATAATTAATGCAGCCGAAACCAGTCAGTTAGCCCGTGATTTGGAAT
Source organism: Loigolactobacillus iwatensis (assembly GCF_003950295.1). Lineage (GTDB taxonomy): Bacteria > Bacillota > Bacilli > Lactobacillales > Lactobacillaceae > Loigolactobacillus > Loigolactobacillus iwatensis. The sequence continues at coordinate 7,926 of NZ_RHNP01000022.1, read as the reverse complement.
TAGCTCAGCAGACAGGTGCACATTACCATATGTGTCACGTATCAACAGCAGAAAGTGTCCGGCTAATTCGCCAAGCCAAAGCGGCAGGGATCAAAGTTACTTGTGAAGTCACGCCACACCATTTGTTACTTAGTGACGATATGATAAAAGGTGACGACGCTAATTTTAAAATGAATCCACCTTTACGCAGTGAACAGGATCGCCAAGCCTTAGTGGCCGGCTTATTGGATGGGACAATTGACTGTATTGCAACGGACCACGCGCCACATACAGCAGTAGAAAAACAACAAGGTTTTCTAAAGTCACCATTTGGGATCGTGGGTAGTGAAACTGCTTTCAGCTTACTTTACACACATTTTGTGAAGGAAAATATTTTCAGTCTCAATCAGTTGCTAAATTGGTTAAGCGCCAAACCGGCTCAAATTTTTGGCCTAAAAAATACTGGTTATCTTGGATTAGGGACGGTAGCAGATATTGCAGTTTTTGATTTAAACACTGCCACAACCATTGCACCAGATACATTTTTATCAAAGGGACATAATAGTCCGTTTATTGGGCAAAGCATTTTCGGAACAACAACTTTAACGTTAGTTGCCGGTAAAGTAGCTTACCAGAAGGGTGGCACAACCAAATGAAACGATACTTAATTTTGGCCGATGGTTCAATTTTTGAAGGGGAAGGTTTTGGAGCACCAACAACGACGACTGGTGAAATTGTTTTTAACACTGGTATGAGTGGTTATCAAGAAACCATCACTGATCAGTCCTACAATGGAGAAATTATTGCCTTTACTTACCCGTTAATTGGTAATTACGGCATTAATCGTGACGATTATGAATCAATTGCCCCAACTTGTAAGGGTGTCGTAGTTCACGAGGCCGCCCGTCTGGCTAGTAATTGGCGTAATCAATTATCACTAGATGAATTTTTGAAGCAAAAAAAGATTCCGGGGATTACCGGAATTGATACCCGCCGGTTGACTAAACGCCTACGAACTGAAGGAACAATGAAGGCAAGTATTGTGGACACGGCTGATGAACACGCCTTCGACCAATTAAATGCCTTAGTCTTACCAAAGAATCAAGTTCAGCAAGTTTCAACGACCAAACCATTTCCTAGTCCGGCGACTGGAAAAAACGTGGTTGTTATTGACTTTGGGCTTAAACATAGTGTGTTGCGGGAATTATCAAAACGGCAGTGCAATTTAACGGTCATGCCGTATAACACAACGGCTGAAGAAATCATCCAGCTGGCACCAGATGGCGTCTTGCTATCAAATGGCCCTGGTGATCCGAAAGATGTTCCAGAGGCCTTGGAGATGATTCGCGGCATTCAGGGTAAGATCCCACTGTTTGGCATTTGCCTTGGCCACCAACTATTTGCACTAGCAAACGGTGCCGATACCTATAAAATGAAATTCGGGCACCGGGGCTTTAACCATCCAGTTCGAGAGATCGCGACTGGACGGATTGATTTTACATCACAAAATCATGGTTACGCTGTTGATGCCCATTCAATTAACAAGGATAATTTGCTTATCACCCACATCGAGATTAATGATGGTACGGTGGAAGGGTTACGCCACCGTCAGTACCCAGCCTTTTCAGTTCAATTTCATCCCGACGCAACTCCGGGACCACACGACGCAGACCATTTATTTGACGAGTTCATGGAAATGATGGACGCATTTGCAAAAAGGAGTCGAGAAAATGCCTAAAAGAACAGATATTCATAAAATCATGGTCATTGGCTCTGGCCCCATTATTATTGGCCAGGCGGCAGAATTTGATTATTCTGGGACCCAAGCTTGTTTGGCCTTGCGCGAAGAAGGTTACGAAACGGTTCTTGTTAATTCCAATCCAGCGACGATTATGACGGACAAAGAAATCGCCGATCACGTTTACATTGAACCGATCACATTGGAGTTTGTTTCGCGGATTCTGAGAAAAGAATTACCCGACGCAATTTTACCAACCTTAGGCGGGCAGCAAGGTTTAAATATGGCAATGGAACTGTCCTCGGCCGGTATTCTTGATGAATTACATATCGAATTGTTAGGCACCAAGCTATCTGCCATTGATCAGGCAGAAGACCGGGAACTTTTTAAGAATTTAATGCAAAAATTAAATGAACCAATTCCGTCTTCGCAAAGCGTGACAACCGTTGAAGCAGCGCTTAAATTTGCCGGAAAAATTGGGTACCCAGTGATCGTTCGCCCGGCCTTTACAATGGGCGGTACTGGTGGTGGTATTTGTAACAATGCCGCCGAATTAACCGAAATTGCCACGAACGCGTTAAAATTATCGCCAATTACGCAGGCGTTGATTGAACAGAGTATTGCCGGTTTTAAAGAGATTGAATATGAAGTAATGCGCGACGCCGCCGATAATGCACTGGTGGTCTGCAATATGGAAAATATTGATCCCGTTGGAATTCATACCGGCGATTCGATTGTAACCGCTCCAGTTCAAACTTTGTCGGACAAAGAAGTTCAGATGTTAAGGGACGCTTCCCTGAAAATTATTCGGGCACTTAAAATTGAAGGTGGCTGTAACGTTCAATTGGCGTTAGATCCTGATAGTTTTAAGTATTACATTATTGAAGTTAATCCTCGTGTTTCCCGTTCATCGGCGTTGGCCTCCAAGGCAACGGGTTACCCAATTGCCAAAATTGCTTCTAAAATTGCGGTTGGTCTAACTTTGGATGAAATTAAAAATCCAATAACGGGAACAACTTACGCTGAATTTGAACCAACTTTAGACTACGTAGTCACTAAGATTCCCCGTTTTCCATTTGATAAATTCACTAAAGGCGAACGGCGCCTAGGAACACAAATGAAGGCTACTGGTGAGGCCATGGCAATCGGTCGTAATTTTGAAGAGTCCATCTTAAAGGCGGTTCGTTCATTAGAAATTGGGACAATTCACATTGAAATACCAGAGCTTGCAAAGGTCAGTGATGATGATTTAACTGAAAAATTAATTCATCCCCAAGATGATCGTTTATTTTACTTAACTGAGGCTTTACGGCGCGGTTATAAAATTGATGAATTGGCCGAATTAACTAAAATTGATCTGTTCTTCTTGGATAAATTAAGTCACATTATTGAACTTGAAAATGCTTTGAAAGACCATAAGGGCGATTTAGACCTATTAAAAACAGCTAAGAAAAACGGCTTTACTGATTATGAAGTTAGTCAGCTCTGGCATATTCCGGCTGATCAAATTCGAGAAATGCGTCGTGAAGCAAAGATCTGGCCCGTTTACAAAATGGTTGACACATGTGCGGCGGAATTTGAGTCACAAACGCCGTATTACTACAGTACCTTTGAAGATGAAAATGAAAGTATTGTGAGTCCGCGCCCATCTGTTTTAGTACTTGGCGCTGGGCCAATCAGAATTGGTCAGGGTGTTGAATTTGATTACGCAACGGTTCATTCAGTTAAGGCCATTCAAAAGGCGGGCTATGAAGCCATCATTATGAACAACAATCCAGAAACGGTTTCAACCGACTTTTCAGTTTCAGATAAACTTTATTTTGAACCTTTGACGATTGAAGACGTTATGAACGTCATTGATTTGGAAAAACCAGTGGGCGTTATTGTCCAATTTGGTGGTCAAACCGCCATTAATTTGGCCGAACCTTTAGCTAAGGCAGGCGTCAAAATTCTTGGTACAACGGTAACTGATTTGAATCGGGCCGAGGATCGTGAGGCCTTTGACCAAATCATTCAACAATTAAAAATACCCCAGCCAACTGGTGCCACGGCCACAACCAAAGAAGCGGCCGTCGCAATTGCCAAACGGATTGGCTATCCCGTTTTAATCCGCCCAAGCTATGTTTTAGGTGGTCGGGCAATGGAGATTGTTGAAAACCAGACCGAATTAGAAACTTATATTCGTGATGCTGTAAAAGTTTCCCATGAGCACCCGGTCTTGATCGATCGTTACTTAGTAGGTAAAGAATGCGAAGTTGACGTTATTTCTGACGGTGAACACGTTTTATTGCCGGGAATTATGGAACATATTGAACGCGCTGGAGTACATTCTGGTGATTCAATCGCCGTTTACCCGCCACAAACTTTTTCTGATAACGTGATTCAACAAATTGTGCACCACGCTGAACAATTGGCCGTTGCACTAAACTGCATTGGCATAATGAATATTCAATTTATTGTGCAAGACGAGATTGTTTATGTACTGGAAGTTAATCCGCGAGCAAGTCGAACGGTCCCATTTTTAAGTAAGGTGACCGGCATTTCAATGGCCCAAGTTGCCACTCAGGTTATTCTAGGTGCGAAATTACCTGAATTAGGCTATGAAGATGGTCTGCATAAAGCAGGCAAGATGGTACACGTTAAGGCGCCAGTCTTCTCTTTTTCTAAATTAAATAACGTGGATAGCTTGCTTGGCCCAGAAATGAAATCAACTGGTGAAGTCATGGGTAGTGACGTCACGGTAGAAAAAGCCCTCTATAAGGCATTTGAAGCCAGTAAACTACATTTGCCAGATTTTGGAACGGTACTGTTTACAATCGCGGATCATGATAAAAAAGAAGCACTTGCCTTGGCCAAACGGTTCCGGGAAATTGGTTACCGCGTAATGGCAACAAAGGGAACGGCCGAGTTCTTTAAATCTGCAAAATTACGGGTTAACGAGGTTACTAAGATCAAGGAAACGGCAGGTTCAAAACAACAAAATATCCTTGATATCATTGCGGCTGGGCAGGTTCAAGTTGTTATCAATACAATGGATCAAGACCGCGACGTTGCTTCTGATGGCTTCCAAATCCGGCAAGATGCCATTGAACACGGAATTCCATTGTTCACATCACTGGATACTGCTGGTGCCATCTTGCGCGTGCTAGAATCACGCTCATTTACGACAAAAGCACTCTAAGTAAGGGAGACGATTGAGCTAATGGATACACGACCAATTATTGCCTTGGACTTTCCTAATCAGGCTACAGTAACGACATTTCTACACCAATTTCCCCAAGGCCAGCCGTTGTTTGTTAAAATTGGCATGGAATTATTTTATAGTGCTGGTCCAGATATTGTGCGTGCACTAGTGGCTGCTGGTCACGACGTTTTCTTGGATTTAAAACTCTATGACATTCCACACACCGTTGAGAAGAGTATGCAGGTGTTAGGCGGCTTAGGTGTCACCATGACAAACGTCCATGCCTCTGGTGGCCGTGAGATGATGCAAGCAGCTAAGCAGGGGTTATTGTCAGGAAGTCATGGCCATAAAGTACCAAAATTAATTGCGGTAACCCAACTAACTTCCACCAATCAGATCCAGATCCAGCAAGAACAATTAATTACGGCTAGTCTAACTGAAAGTGTCACGCATTTGGCTCAACTAGCCGATCAGGCCGGTTTAGATGGTGTTGTCTGCTCCGCCCTTGAAGCGGGGACAATTAAACGTGCCACCCGGGAGGACTTCTTATGCGTCACACCAGGAATTCGTTTAACTGATACAGCCACTGACGACCAAAAACGGGTTGCAACACCTACTAATGCCGCCAAATTGGGTAGTAGTCAATTAGTTGTTGGTCGCCCAATTACGCAAGCCGCAAATCCGGTAATGGCTTATCAGAGGATTAAAAAACTTTGGGAGGAATCGCTAGTATGACACAAACTGCTGAAATAATTGCTGAGGATTTATTAAGTATCAAGGCTGTTACGTTGCAACCAAAGGAACCTTTTACTTGGGCAAGCGGCATTAAAAGTCCAATTTATACTGATAATCGTTTGACCATTAGTTATCCAAAAATTCGCCGGCACATTGCTCATGGTATTGCAGCAATTATCCGGGAAAAGTTTCCCGAGGTTGACGTCATTGCCGGAACAGCAACTGCCGGGATCCCCCACGCGGCCTGGGTAGCAGACGAACTTGATTTACCGTTAATCTACGTGCGTTCTAAACCTAAAGATCACGGCCAGGGTCGGCAAATTGAAGGTCACTTGCAACAAGGCCAACGCGTTGTTGTTATTGACGATCTGATTTCAACTGGTGGAAGTGTATTGAAGGCAGTTGCTGCTACCCAAAATGAGGGCGGCGACGTATTAGGCGTTTGCGGAATTTTCAGTTATCAATTGGCAGCAAGTCAGAAAAATTTTGCTGCGGCTAAATTGCCATTTTATACTTTGACGGATTATGACACTTTAATTGACGTTGCAGTTAGAACCGGCTATATTGACGAGAGTGATCGGCAGTTATTACATGATTGGCGTCAAGATCCTGCCAATTGGGGCTAGTTAATTAGCCCAAGAAAATAATGAAACAAAAAAACAACATTAAAGATGGAAAATAACTTCACGGAATAATCTAGCGGTAAAACGCATGGATTATTTTTTTACGAAAAATCTTTAAGTAAGACTATAAGCTTTAAGTAAGACTATAAGATAGTAAATATCCGCATTATCCAGTATTTGGTGCTTCAATAATTCGATTTAGGAGGATCTGAGCGGTTGGGACAAAAGTCCTATCCACTTACTATTTTCGACCATTACGCTAGAACGTGCGCCAAAAGTCTGGGTTCATGTGCCTAGCCATAGCCAAATATTGGATTTGGCCTACGTTATGCAGTGAACCTAAAACTGACTTTTGTCCCGCTCATTGTTTTTTTTGCTTAGTTTCTGATTAATTTGTTTGACGTAATGCTTAAAGCCCAAGTACCTAATACCCCAAATGATGACATAAATTGAAATAAATATTGGAATATAAAAGATTAGCCAAGAGACAGGAAACCAGCGGCATAAGGTAGCCAGAATGGTGAAACAAATATACGTGATAAAGAAATGAACGGTTGTTTGTCTGGTAAGACTCCAGGTTTCAATTTGAAAGACTAGGCTGGCCAGACTGAAAAGTGCGCCGATTAGACCCCAGAGAACAATGGAGAGTGTAATTGCAGTTAAGGGATTGGCGAATTGCGCCGTAAAGGATGGGGTGGAAGGCTGGTAAGAAGTACCATAATGATATGAAAAAAGAAGAGATATTACTAAACCAATTGTGATGCCAGAGGTAATTCCAAGTCCCAGAGTTAGTCCTTTACTTCTGTTTTTAAATTTCATAATCCGATTCTCCTTTTTAAGGCCGTCATGTATCTGCGCGATACCAACGCCCGCGATTGATTAGTGAGTAAGATATTGATTAAACCATTATTTGAAAGCTCTAGGTGGTCAATGTGATGATAGTTGACAATTTCACTTTTAGAAACCCGGATAAAATCACTTGGTAATATCAATTCCAATTGATACAATCTCTGTTTTAAAAGTAGTGTTTCACTTGCTATTTCGACGAAAACTCGATTGTTCTGCGCATAAATGAGCTCAATTTGATTAAACTTCAAGGGAACAATATCATCTTCACGATATCCCCATAATTGGTCTCCTGTGCCAACTAATTGGCTTGCAATTTGTTGAATTTCAGGAGTGAGTTTTTTTAAGAAAAAGTCGGTGTGTTCATCGCGTGTATCAGGGCTAACAAAAAAATTAGTTTTCATAGTGGACCTCCTTTCTTTACAAATTAAGTATATAACTTTGAATTTGCCAAATATTAAATTTAAGGTAAGTGGTCTTAAATTTAAGGTGAACGGTGTAAGCCTTAATACCAGATTGAAGGTACGTAATTGTGCGGGATTTTAAAGACTGTTGTAAATTATAAAGTTGAGTAGCGAACTTGAAGTGAACCCCCGGTATTGGACCAAAATCTAATACCGGGGGTTTTACTATGACCAAATACACTAAGCAATTTAAATTTCAGGTTGTTCAAGACTATCTGACTTCTTCGTTAGGGCTTGTATTAATGGCTCTCTGTCAAATCCTGTTGATAGCCAATTTTACGAGGCTGTGACATAAGTAAGTTTAAATAAGACGTGGCACTGGAAAAATCGAATATTCGATTTTTCCAGTGCCACGTC
>NZ_RHNP01000021.1 GCF_003950295.1 Loigolactobacillus iwatensis | reverse complement strand
GAAAAAATCTTAAAGTACTGCTCAAAAAAAAGAGAACCCCATAAAATAGAGGTTTCTCTTGACTAATCGTAGAAAAAGCACCTTCTTATGACTAAATCACCGTCACAAACAGATGCTCTTCGACATACTTTTTGGTTAACTTAAATTAATGCTTTGAAACGTTAATTCGGTTCATCGCACGTTTAAGCTTAATTTGAGCACGTTGTAATTCATCAGTATCTTCTTTTTCTTGTGCCTTTTTAATGTTTTCTTCGGCACGATGCTCTGCCAATTGCGCACGGGAAACATCAATATCACGTTCACGTTCCGCAGAATCGGCAATAATTGAAGCAACGTTACCGGAGACCTCCATAAAACCACCATTAACGGCAATTGCGTCTTCACGATCAGATTGATCAACACGCTTAACGCGAACTTCATCAATCTGTAATGGTGCCACAATTGGTTCATGATTAGGCATAATTCCTAACTGACCATCTAATGCATTAACAATGATCATCGTAGCGTGATGATTATAAATAATACCATCGGGTGTGACAATATTAACTGTCAAAACGGGCTTGTCAGCCATATGCACACCTCCTAGTTAGCTGCAGCTTTTTGATCTTGATCAGTAGATGCATCGGTATTGCTACCGTAACCCATTTTTTTAGCCTTTTCGACAACTTCTTCGATTGGACCAACACCACGGAAAGCATCTTCTGGTAGATCATCATATTTACCGGCTAAAATACCTTTGAAGCCCTTAACGGTATCAGCAACTGATACATATGAACCAGGTTGGCCAGTAAATTGTTCGGCAACACTAAAGTTTTGCGATAAGAAGAATTGAATTCTCCGTGCACGTGCAACAATGATTTTTTCGTCATCGGACAATTCATCCATCCCTAAAATAGAGATAATATCTTGTAATTCATGGTAACGTTGTAATACCTGCTGAACTTGCATGGCAACGTCATAATGTTCTTGACCAACAATTTCTGGGTCAAGGGCACTTGAAGTTGAAGCAAGTGGATCAACGGCCGGGTAAATACCTTGTTCAGTCAAAGAACGTTCCAAGTTAGTTGTTGCATCCAAATGCGCAAATTCAGTCGCAGGTGCAGGATCGGTATAGTCATCGGCAGGTACATAAACGGCCTGGATTGACGTGATTGAACCCTTTTTAGTTGAAGTAATTCGTTCCTGTAATTGGCCCATTTCAGTAGCTAACGTTGGCTGATAACCAACGGCTGAAGGTAAACGACCAAGTAAGGCCGAAACTTCAGAACCAGCTTGCGTGAAACGGAAGATGTTATCAATAAAGAGTAAAACATCTTGGCCAGCAACGTCACGGAAATATTCAGCTAGGGTAACACCAGTCATGGCAACCCGCATCCGGGCGCCAGGCGGCTCATTCATCTGACCAAAGACCATGGCCGTATGACTCAAAACGCCTGAACCCTTCATTTCATAATACAAATCGTTACCTTCACGAGTACGTTCACCAACACCAGTGAAGACTGAAATACCACCATGCTCTTTAGCAATGTTATGGATTAGTTCCTGAATTAAAACTGTTTTACCAACACCGGCACCACCAAACAGGCCGATTTTCCCACCACGAAGGTAAGGTTCAAGTAAATCAATAACTTTAATTCCGGTTTCCAAAATTTCAGAGGAGGTACTTAAATCTTCAAACTTAGGTGCTTCCTTGTGAATACTACTACGTTCGTGATCGGCAGGAAATTTATCCCCGAAGTCGATTGGTTCACCTAAAACATTAAATACACGCCCTAAAGTATCTTCACCAACTGGAACTGTAATGGCTCCTTCAGTGTCTGTAACGTTCATTCCACGCTGCAAACCATCCGTTGAATCCATAGCGATCGTACGCATGACACCATCGCCTAATTCCAGGGCAACTTCTAACGTCACTGTTTCATCTTTGCTCTTTTGAACAATCAGTGCGTTATTAATTTCAGGGAGTGAACCGTCTAAAGGAAACGCAACATCGACAACTGGACCCGTTACTTGGGTAATTTTACCAGCACTCATATTATTTTGTTCCTCCCATCATTTTACTAGGTACAGCAGCTTATTCAAGCGCACTAGCACCTGCAATGATTTCAGTAATTTCTTGGGTAATGGCCCCTTGTCGTGCCCGATTATAAGTCAAGGTCAAATGATCGATTAAATCTTTGGCATTATCGGTTGCACTACGCATTGCGTTCATACCAGCCGAATGTTCGGCGGCCTTAGCATCCATTAATGCACCAAAAATCAAACTTGCAGCATATTGGGGCAAGATTGCATCTAGTACTTCCTCCTGTGAAGGATCGGCAATATAAGAAACGTGCTTATCCTTCACTTCAGAAATATCTAAATCAGTAATTGGTAACATCTTTTCAGCCCGAAATTCTGAACGTAATGTATTAACGTGGTGATTATAACAAACGTAAAGTTCATCAAAAACACCAGAATCAAACATTGAAACTGCTGTCGTGACGATCTCCCGAACTTCGTTAAAAGTTGGAACATCACTTACACCACGATATTCATAGGCAATGTTCATGCCTCGATTTTTAAAAAAGTCTGCGCCAGTTCCGCCCACTGCCATAAAGACATACTCATCAGAAGTTTTATGATCCTTTGTAATCATATCAGTAACAGCCTTAATAACATTACTATTATAACTACCAACAAGTCCACGATCTGAGGTAATCACAAGGTAACCAGTCTTTTTAACTGGTCGTTCCTGCAACATACTACTAACGCGGATCTTATCTTTTCCGTCCTTGGTAGAACTTTTATCATTAAAATTACTAATAGCCAATAATTGCGCAGCGGCCATATGCGTTACAATTTCGCGAATTTTGCTTGAATATAACAAATAATTGGACGACTTTTTTTCAATTTGATTCAACTTCGAGGCTGAGACCATCTGCATGGCTTGGGTAATTTTCTCGGTACTCTTTGTCGAATCAATTCGACGTTTAATCTCAGTTAAAGATTCAGCCATGTACTCATCTCCTCTTAGTTAGTAGCCGTTTCAACAGGTGTCACTCCAGGTTTAAAGATTTTGGAAAAAGCTTTAAGTCCATCAGCTAGCTCGCTGCCTTCAGGCAATTTACCTGTCTCGACAATTTGTTTCAAAACATCTGCTTTATTACTATCGAAATAATCAAACAGTTCGTCTTGGAAACGTAAAATGTCATCAACGGGAACACTATCTAGATAGCCTTCACGCAAAGCATATAAAATTAAAACCTGTTTTTCAACTGGAAGCGGTTGGTGAACTGGCTGTTTAAGTACTTCAACCGTTCGTCGACCACGATTTAACTTAGCTTGTGTGGCTGCATCAAGATCGGAACCAAATTGTGAGAAACTTTCCAATTCACGGTAAGAAGCTAGATCCACACGTAAAGTACCGGCAACCTTCTTCATGGCCTTGATTTGGGCATCCCCACCAACACGAGAAACGGATGCACCAGCGTCGATTGATGGTCGAGTGCCTGAATAGAACAAATCACTATCCAAGAAAATTTGACCATCAGTGATAGAAATAACGTTAGTTGGAATATAAGCCGAAATATCACCAGCCTGTGTCTCAATAACTGGTAGGGCGGTCATTGAACCACCACCTAATTTATCACTTAACTTAGCGGCACGTTCTAGTAAACGAGAATGTGTATAGAAAATGTCACCAGGATAAGCTTCACGACCTGGTGGACGACGTAATAGTAAGGAAATTTCACGATAAGCGGCAGCCTGCTTAGTTAAATCATCATAAATGATTAAAACGTGTTTGCCATTATACATGAAATCTTCACCCATTGCTGCACCGGCATATGGTGCCAAATACAACATTGGTGCGGGTTCAGAAGGACCGGCCATCAAAACAATGGTGTAATCCATTGCACCAAATCGACGTAATGATTCAACTTGGCTACGGACAGTTGATTCCTTTTGGCCAATCGCAACGTAGATACAAATCATATTTTGATCTTTTTGATTAATAATTGTATCAATGGCAACCGATGTCTTACCTGTCTTACGGTCACCAATGATTAGTTCCCGCTGGCCACGACCAATTGGAACAAGGGAATCAATTGCCTTTAGTCCAGTTTGTAATGGTTCACTGACTGATTGTCGATCCATAACACCTGGCGCCTTAAACTCAACGGGACGTGTATGGTCCGACTTAATTTCGCCCTGGCCATCAACTGGCTGTCCTAAAGCATTGACAACCCGGCCAATCATACCTTCACCAACTGGTACTTCCATAATTCGACCAGTTCGTTTTACAGTATCGCCTTCACGAATATCGTCAAATGAACCCATAATCATAATACCAACATCATTTGTTTCTAAGTTTTGTACCATACCATATGAACCATTTTGAAATTCCAACAATTCATTGGCCATTGCGTTATCGAGGCCGGTTGCTCTTGCAATACCATCACCAACATAAGTAACAGTACCAACTTCTTCAACAGATAGATCATTAGAATAGTTATCTAATTGCTGTTTAATCAAAGAGCTGATTTCCTCAGCTTTGATGCTCATAGGGTTCACCTCTTTTAAAATAAAATCCGTTTATTATTTTTAGCCCAACAATAACTGTCGAACGTGCATTAAACGTGTTCGAATACTACCATCAATAATCAAATCATTTGATTTAACAATGACACCGCCAATAATGCTATCATCAACAACATTATCCAGTTCAACATTGTTAGCACCAATCCGCGTAGCAAATTGTTGCGCCAACGCGTCCTTTTGATCAGTAGATAATGGTACTGCTGAGGTTACCTTAGCGTGTACCAATCCGCGTTTTTGATCATATAATTGAATGTAATCAGCTAAAATATAGGGCATTTCAGCCATTCGACCATAATCAAAAACCATTTGTAATAGATTCGCAACTGTTTTTGATGCGTCTTTTTTTAAGGCAGCTAAAAGTGGCTTTTTTTGGTCTGACGTTAAAATTGCACCAGAAAGTACCTCACCTAATCCATCATTTGTGGAAAAAACTCGTTGCAATGCAACAACTTCTTCATAAATGCTATCCAGTGTCTTCTGTTCCGTTGCAAGATCAAATAGCGCCGTAGCGTAACGTGTACCAACTGTTTCTCTATCTAGCGCCATTTTGCTTCCCCAACCCTTCGATATAAGAATCAATGAGTGCTTTTTGATCATCAGCCTTTAATTCTTTTTGAATGATTTTAGAAGCAATCTCAATAGATAAAGCAGCCACATCATTTTGCGCACTCTTTAACGCGTCTTCGCGTTCCTGCGCAATATCTTTCTGAGCATTTGACTTTAATGTACCTGCTTCATCTTGTGCTGTAGAAAGAATTGTTTGCCGTTGCTTTTCGCCATTTTGACGAGCATCATTCACAATGCCAGTCGCTTCTTGCTGTGAATTATCTAATTCTTTTTGTCTTTGAGCTTGTAAACTTGAAGCTTTCGTACGTGAATCCTCAGCATAATCTAAATCATTAGAGATTTTTGTTGCACGGTTTTCCATCATTTTCGTAACCGGTCCCCATGCAAAATGCTTAATTAATAGTAACAACAAGATAAAAGATACTAGGTAAAAAAGTAAATCACCTATATATAAGCCACTTGCTGCACCAACGACGAAATGTGAAAGCATCTATTGACACCTCCTTTTATATTTAATTGACAATCAAAAAAGGCAGTAATCTGCCTCGTGTAGCCTAACGCGATAACAGAATGAATGAAACAACGATCGCGATGATTGGAACGGCTTCGATCAAACCTACACCAATAAACATAGTTGATTGTAATTTACCAGATAGTTCAGGCTGACGTGACATTCCTTCAATTGTTTTTGAGATGACTTGACCATTACCGATACCAGCGGCAATAGCTGCCCCTGCGGCTGCAATAGATGCGGCGATAAAATTCATAATATACTTTCCTCCCTAGAATTGTTTGGTTTATTCTTTCTCAACTTTTTGAGAAATATAAACCATTGATAAGGTAACAAAAACGTAAGCTTGGATACTGCCGATAAAGACAGAGAACCCTTGCCAGACCATCTCGAGCGGTAACGCAACTACCGTAGTAATCAGCCCGTGAGACTTTGCGACACTTCCAACAAGTGTAAGTAAGACTTCGCCCGCAAAAATATTACCATACAGACGGAATGATAGCGTTAGGAAATTCGTAAATTCTTCCAATAGTTCAATTGGCAGCATGAAACTTACGGGGCGTAAATAGGAATTTACTAAATAGCCTTTTACGCCAAATCGTTGTACCCCGAAAAAGTGTGCTAATAACAAAACCATCAATGCCAATGACATAGTCACCATTGGGTCAGAAGTTGGACTCTTAAGGTAAGTCGTTCCTCCAACAATTATTTGGATCGCTAACCCCATTTGGTTAGAAACAAAGATAAACAGGAACAAAACAAAAGCGAATAAATTGAATCTTTTCCCTTGTTCGCCGGGAATATTGCTTGAAACAATCCCGTTGGTAAAATCAATAATCCACTCAAGCACGTTCTGTTTACCGGTTGGTTTCATAGCTAAATTACGCGATAGAAAATAAACTAGGCAAAAGACGATTGCAAAAGCAGCTAATCCTGAGATCACATTTGTAATGTTAAAGGGAATCCCTAAAAACTTTACAACGTAAGTCTCTTCATTCACAGAATCTCACCTCTTTTCCACAACCAGATTTTTGACAGTGTTGCGCAATTCGTTATGTACATAGTCACTGTAATCCAAAGTGTAACACAGAACGAATCGGCACGAAAGCGACACCGGCAGAAAAGAATTTGAACGATTGTTAAATAATGTAACGTTCAAAATACAATCGTTATAATACCACCAATAAACAAAAAATACAAAAAAACTAACATGGGTTAAAAACCGTTTCCAAGGCCTATAAATGGCTTTTTACTCCCAGTTACAGGATTATTTTCAGAAAAAGTTTTAGAAGTATTTGTCCAATCAGCAAGAGAATGCGCTTTCTAAAACAGATTAAAAATAGACCAAGGTTACTTCACGTAATGAGCATCGAATAGCCAATGATAGATTAACAAATCATTTTTTCTAATGCGCATTACCTAAATCGCCTTGGTCATCATTTAAAGCATTTTATTTAGTTCCAAATAAGCGGTCACCAGCATCCCCTAAACCAGGGATAATGTAACCATCTTCGTTTAAGCGATCATCCAAACCGGCAATGTAAATGTCAACGTCGGGATGTGCCTCTTGGAGTGCTTTAACGCCTTCTGGAGCCGCAACTAAACCAACAAACTTAATTTGCTTAGCACCACGCTTCTTCAACGCATCAATCGCCATAATTGCTGAACCACCAGTTGCCAACATTGGATCAACGACAAATAATTCACGTTGGTCAATGTCAGAAGGCATCTTAACAAAATACTCAATTGGCTTTAATGTTTTATGATCACGATACATACCAATGTGGCCGACTTTTGCAGCGGGAATCAATTCCAAAAAGCCGTCAACCATTCCGAGACCTGCACGCAAAATTGGCACAATTGCCACTTTTTTACCCGCAAGTGTCTTCTTAGTTGTCTTTGCAATTGGCGTTTCAACAACCGTGTCTTCCGTTGGCATATCGCGGGTTACTTCATAGGCCATTAATGTTGCAATTTCATTGACAACCTGCCGGAATTGTTGAGTTCCAACGTCCTTATTCCGAATGATTGTTAACTTATGCTGCACTAGTGGATGGTCAATGACATGTAATTCTCCCATTTATAAGCTCCTCTTTCACAATTTAAAATAAGTACTTCTGTATAAATGACACACAAAAAACATCATGGCTTGCGTATTTAATTTTACACATGATTACCTATAGTTTAGCGAACTTAACTAGGAAAAACTAGTCAAAATCAAATTTTTTTGCATTGATTGGAAATTGTTCGGTCAAATCAAAAACCTGTTGCCGAATACGACTTAACGCCGTTTGGTCACTTCGTTGTTCTAACGTTGCTAAAATAAGCTGGGCAACCTGTTTAGATTCGGCCTCTTTAAAACCACGTGTGGTGATTGCTGGTGTTCCTAGACGAACACCACTAGTTCTAAACGAACCATTCTTTTCACCAGGAATTGTGTTTTTATTTACGGTAATACTAACCATATCTAATAGATCTTGAACGTCTCGTCCCGTTAAATCAAACGGAGTAACATCAAGTAATAATAAATGATTATCCGTTCCACCAGAGATAACCTTAATCCGTGGATCAGCGTTGAAAACTTCTGCCATAGCCTGCGCATTTTTTAAAATTTGTGCAGCGTACGTTTTAAACTCTGGCTGTAAGGCCTCGTTTAACGCAACCGCCTTACCTGCAATAACGTGTTCCAATGGTCCGCCTTGAATACCAGGAAAAACGGCGGAGTTAATTGCCTTGGCGTATTGCTCTTTCGCTAAGATTAGTCCACCTCGTGGTCCCCGCAACGTTTTATGTGTTGTTGTCGTGACAACATCCGCATAAGGTACTGGGCTTGGGTGCAGTCCAGCAGCAACTAAACCAGCAATGTGCGCCATATCTACCATTAAATAGGCGCCAACCTCATCGGCAATATCCCGAAAAGCCTTAAAATCAATTATCCGGCTATAAGCGGAAGCTCCTGCCACAATCATTTTGGGCTTGAACTCATGAGCAAGTTTTTGTAACGCCGGATAATCAATTCGGCCAGTCGTCTCATCAATGCCGTAGCTCTTAAATGAATAAGTTTGACCACTAAAACTAACTGGTGCACCATGAGTTAAATGACCGCCCTCAGTTAAACTCATTCCTAAAACTCGGTCACCAGGTTCTAAGAAGGCACGGTACGCGGCCATGTTAGCTCCTGATCCGGAATGTGGTTGTACATTGGCGTATTCCGCGCCAAATAATTTTTTAGCCCGGTCAATGGCCAATTGCTCGACGACATCGATGTACTCGCAACCACCGTAAAAACGGTGGCCCGGATAACCTTCAGCGTATTTATTGGTCAAAACACTTCCTTGAGCCGCGCGAACTGCATCAGAAACGATATTTTCTGATGCAATTAGTTCAATGTTGTGTTCCTGACGTTGTTCCTCTTGGTGAATCGCGTTCCAAAGTTCTGGGTCATTAAGATGATAGTTCAATGGCTTTCCCTCCAAAATAATTAACGTAAGTTATTTACTGACCAATCTGGTCCCATTATCTAAATGATAAAACAATTAAATTAAAATGGCAATAAATTAATTATAGCATAATCTTAGTTAGTTTCAGTAAAATATTGTTGGCCAGCCGATTTTTCTAGTCGGTTCATATAGGCCACACCTAGGCCTTCTTTAGAGAAGCCCTGTGCCAGAATTAATTTCACCTCAGGTAATAAATCAAAGTAACGCAAACCATCAAATAAATGCTGACTAGCGGTAGTTAATGAATCACCCAGTGAAAACTGATATTTAAAACGCACGTCACTACTCTGACCTAAAATATCATCAGTTGCCAAAACGCCAAAGGGAAGTTCCTGCTTTGCCGCCCACGCAATGGCCGCACGAAACTCACTAGGTTCTTTGACCACCAGAACCTGAGCATTAGGCGCGTAGTGTTTATACTTCATTCCTGGTGCCTTAGGAATTTCTTCTGCAGATACATGATGGTGATTATTTTCAATCGAACCAATCACTTGTTCAATTGCCTCTTTTGTCACTGCACCTGGCCGTAAGATCGTCGGCGTTGTCCCGGATAAATCTAACACCGTCGATTCTAGACCCACACCAGTTGGGCCGTCATCAATAATTCCGGCAATCTTTCCATTTAAATCATGGTTTACGTGTTGGGCCGTTGTTGGACTGGGTTTGCCCGAAGTATTAGCTGATGGACCAACAATTGGCCGTCCTAATGTCTTAATCAAATCTAACGTCACTTGATTTTTAGGATTACGAAAGGCGGCCGTCGTTAAACCACCAGTAACAGTTTTAGAAAAAGCATTCGGTTTTAAATTTAAAATTAAGGTTAACGAGCCTGGCCAAAACGCGTCCGTTAATTTTTGGGCCTTTTCCGGAAAATCTGCCACATATTTTTTTACGGTCGCAACGTCAGCAACATGAACAATTAACGGATTGTCACTGGGACGTCCTTTAGCGGCGTATACTTTCTTAACTGCTAACTCATTCGTCGCATCGGCACCTAACCCATAAACTGTTTCAGTTGGAAAAGCGACTAGCTCACCGGCTGCTAAATCAATTGCGGCCGCCTTTATTTGTTCAGGTGAAAAAATTTTTGTTTCCATATAATAATCAATCCCTTCAAACTTCTTTGTATTGAATGCGCACCATTCGATCATGCCCGGTAATATCTTTTTTAAACTGCGCCACTAATACTGATTGTTGCTGCACAATTTGACCAAGCGCTTCTTTTTGTTTAAAACCAAATTCACCAAAAAAGTGACCGTTGGTATTTAAATGTAGCGGTAACTGCCCAAGCAACTGCCGGTAAAAATTTAAACCATCCGTTCCGGAAAATAATGCTGTCTTAGGCTCAAATTTTAAAACACTCGCGTCCATCACCAAAGTTTCGGAATTGGCAATGTACGGTGGATTACTCACAATTAAATCAAACTTTTGCTGGGTCAAAGATTTAAACATATCACTTTGCTGAAACGTTATCTTTGCCCCTAATTCTTGGGCATTTTGTTTGGCAACTGTTAAGGCGGCCGCCGAAATATCCGATGCTGTAACTTGCCAATTTGGCCGGGCCAATTTTAAACTGATGCCAATCGCACCACTACCTGTACCCAGATCTAAAACATTTAGTGGTTGCTCCCCTAGCGCCAGCGCCCACTCCACCAATTCTTCAGTTTCCGGACGCGGAATTAATGTCGCATTCGTTACACGAAATCTATGCCCATAAAAATGGGCGTGGCCAACAATATACTGCGCTGGTACGTCTGAAGCAAATTGATGAACGTCTGCTTGAAATTGGTGCCAATCGGCGGCAGACATGGCGTGCTGATAATTTAGCAAAAGATCGGTTTGGTCCAAATTAAAACGTTCCTGCAACAAAAATGAACCAGCGTCTTCTTTTTTATTTTTAGTTAAAAAAGAAGAGGCCCATTTAATGGCCTCAAAATACGTTGGATTAACCATTTTGTAGCTGCTCCAGTTTTTCTGTCTGATCATGTAAAATCAATGCATCAATAATTTCCTCTAGATCACCATTCATAATTTTGTCTAACTTATTCAGCGTTAAGCCAATTCGGTGGTCAGTAACCCGATTTTGTGGATAATTATAAGTTCGAATCCGCTCAGAACGATCCCCGGTTCCTACAGCACTCTTTCGGTTTTCATCATATTCACTCTGATTTTGACCCTCATAATAATCATAAACTCGTGCTCGCAAAATCTTCATTGCTTTTTCCCGGTTTTGTTGCTGCGAACGTTCATCCTGCATGGCAACAACAATCCCAGTTGGTAGATGGGTCATTCGGACGGCTGAAGATGTCTTATTAATATGTTGACCACCAGCACCAGATGAACGATAAACATCGGTTCGGATATCCTTCGCATCAATATCAATGTCAACGGAATCATACTCTGGCATTACTGCAACAGTTGCGGTTGATGTGTGAACACGTCCCTGTGATTCCGTTTGTGGGACTCGTTGCACACGGTGCGCACCATTTTCAAACTTAAGCTTAGAATAGACGTTATCACCGGTAATCATAATGACAACCTCTTTAAAACCGCCCACTTCAGTTGGCGTTTGATCAACAACTTCAGTTTTCCAACCTTGTTTTTCGGAATAACGCATGTACATATCAAGAAGATCACCCGCAAAAAGGCTGGCTTCATCACCACCAGCAGCACCCCGAATTTCCATAATAATGTTTTTATCATCATTAGGATCCTTGGGTAACATTAAAACGGTCATTTCTTCTTCAAGCTTGGCCTTTTCAGTCTCTAATGTATTTAAATCCTGTTTAACCATCGTATCCATTTCTGGATCTAGTTTTTCGCGAAGCATCGCCTGATTTTCCGTAATCTGATTATTAATATCTTTATAGTGGTTATATTTATCCGTTGTTTCGCGGATTTCGCCTTCTTCTTTCGACAACTTCATAAATCGTTGCGTATCGTTAATGACTTCAGGATCAGATAGCAATCCTTCTAATTCTTCATAACGATCAGCAACTGATTGGAGCTGATCAAACATTTCGTCCATAATTTATTTACCTCACAATTTTGAATTAAGTCTGGCTAGAGAGTGTTTGGAAAAGCAGCCTTCTATTTTTTGTCAAACACTATATTTAAATTAAATTATATCGCTACTAAAAATAATGCTTATGTCGTTTGGTCACTGAATTACACGTGCTCAGATTTAATTAGGTTTCATTCCGGCGCTGGCGTATGGAACGCGCACCGGAATGGAATCTAATCTGTTCTGCATTGTTCCAGTTGAGTTTTGGCGTTCTGAAAACTAGCTAATAGTTTTAAATAAGGTCGCTACGATGCACGCGCTAGTTATCCGCCGCAATTTTTGCTAAATCGGGATGAAAATAGTGGTGTCGACAAACGGGGTAGTATGCCTCGTTACCACCGATCTCAATCTGTTGACCTTGATAGACTGGCTTACCATTAGTAACACGCATGTTCATCAACGCTTTTTTATTACAAAACCAACAAATTGTCTTAATCTCAACAATTTTATCAGCATAAAGTAATAAATATTTTGAGCCTTCAAACAATTCATTTTGAAAGTCATTTTTTAAACCATACGTCATCACTGGAATATTCCAATCATCAACAATCGTTGCCAGTTCTAAAACGTGATGCTTTTTTAAAAACTGAGCCTCATCAATTAAGATACAGGCTGCCTTTGGGTCCTCTTGCGCAACAACTTTTTCAAGGTTAGTCTCAGCAAAAATTGGAATTGCATTTCGGCGCAAACCAATTCGACTAGAAATAACGCCTACATCATCGCGGTCATCAATCCCAGAAGTCATGATAATCACTGATTTATTCTGCTCCTCGTAATTATGCGCAACCTTTAAAATATCGATTGTCTTCCCGCTATTCATTGCACCGTAATGAAAAAACAATTGGGCCATCCTTTTTCAAACCCCTTTTCATAAACATTCTTATTCAGTATAATCGATTTTAGAAGAAAATTCACCTTCTAAATCATCATTTTGCCGTAGCCACTATTAATTATGGTATGCTACATTCATGTGTGAAATTATTAATCTTGAGGAGTATCTAAAATGTCATTAAAAAGTTCCTTAGCAATTGCCGCTGGTAAATCATCTTACTGGTTTCTCCACACTTTTTTGAAAGGTGGTAGTTCCTTACCTGGCATTATTACAAACAAAATTGATCCAACAATTTTAACGACCTTAGCGCGGGATTACGAAGTTGTCATCATTACGGGAACCAATGGTAAGACTCTGACCACCGCACTGACCGTTAAGGTACTTCGCGAACAGTATCCCGATATCTTAACCAACCCAACTGGCTCCAACATGGTACAGGGAATCACTACTGCTTTTCTAACGCACCAGCGAACCAGATCAGGTAAGAAATTGGCTGTCCTTGAAGTAGATGAAGCAAATGTTGTTTTAATTACAAAATACATTAAACCCACAGCTTTTGTTCTGACCAATATTTTCCGTGATCAAATGGATCGCTACGGTGAGCTTTACACGACTTACCAAAAAATCCTTGATGGCATCGCGAATGCGCCTGAAGCAACAATTATTGCTAACGGTGACGCACCAATCTTTCATTCCCGCGAGTTGCCAAATCCATTTATCTTTTACGGCTTTGATCACGAACCAGATGGCGAATTAATGGCCCCTTATAACACTGATGGGGTTTTATGCCCGGTTTGTCACCATATTCTACATTATAAAGCCTTGGTTTACAGTAACCTTGGTAAATATTACTGTCCTAACTGCGGCTTTAAGCGGCCTGAACTAACTTACCGTTTAACTCAATTAACTCAGCAGACACCAACTTCCTCTAGCTTTGAAATTGATGGTCACCCCTTTAAAATTCAAATTGGTGGTACCTACAATATTTACAACGCATTGGCCGCCTATGCAGTTGGTCGTTACTTTGGTATCACGCAACCCCAAATTCAACATGCCATTGATGCTGATCAAAAAGTATTCGGGCGCCAAGAAATCATTCAGGTGGAAGACAAGGCCGTAACTTTAATTTTAGTCAAAAATCCGGTTGGCCTTAACCAAGTTTTAGATATGATTGCTTTAGACCAAGAACCTTTCTCACTAGTGACCCTTTTAAACGCTAATTACGCCGATGGTATTGATACCAGTTGGATTTGGGACGCTGACTTTGAAAGCTTAACTCACCTTCCTATTCCCCGATTTATTGCTGGTGGTGAACGCGAAAAGGACATCGCTTTCCGTTTAAAAATTGCTGGTGTTCCAGAAGATAAGTTAGTGAAAAAACCGGAATTAGATGACGTTATTACTGAGATCAAAGCCTTACCTACTAAACACGTTTATGTACTAGCAACTTATACCGCTGTTTTGCAATTAAGAAAAAAATTAGACGAAAAGGGTTACCAAACGGCCCCCATGGCAAAATAAAAAACTGATGTTGTTCGCCAGAGTAATTAGTGGCAAACAACATCAGTTTTTTTATTTAGGCCTTAACGCCGGGTTCCGAAGCAATGATTTGCAAATCACCGCTAAGTTGCCACTGTTTAACTGCAAACGGTAAAATGAAGTGTTGACCCTTACTTAACGGGTAAGTTTGCCCGTCAACCGTTAACTGTCCTTGTCCGTCAATCACAGAAGCCAACGTATAAGGTGTAGTTTGCCGCTCTAAAGCTAACTCACCTTGAACTCGCCATTGATAGACACTAAAGTAAGGTGCCTTAACGTAAGTTGTCAGTGTGGAGGTTCCAACTTGTTTTGTCTGAACGTCTAACTTAGGGGCAACAAAGGGAACATTGGTGACATCAATCGATGGTTGAATGTGGAGTTCACGCTTTTTACCAGTTTTGGCATCGACCCGGTCATAATCATACAACCGGTAAGTCGTGTCACTACTTTGTTGCGTTTCTAACGCCATAATGCCTTTACCTAAAGCGTGAATAGTCCCACTTGGAACGTAATAGAATTCACCAGGTTTAACCGGCACGTGAACAAATAAGTCCTGCCAATCTTCTTGATGAATCATATCGGCCAACTGTTCACGTGTTTTGGCTGTATGACCATAAACTAATTCGGCGCCGGGATCTGCTGCAATAATGTACCAACATTCCGTCTTCCCTAATTCGTGTTCATGTTCGGCTGCATAAGGATCATCCGGGTGAACCTGAACTGATAAATCAGCTTCCGCATCTAAAATTTTAGTTAGCAACGGGAAAACATCTCCCTTTGCGTTACCAAAAACATCCCGGTGCTTTGCCCATACTTCGTCTAACGTTTCACCAGCATAAGGTCCATTGGCTACTGTGCTGGGACCATGTGGGTGCGCCGAAATTGCCCAGCATTCACCGGTTTTATCACTGGATAATTCATAACCAAAAACATCGTGTAGCTTAGTACCTCCCCAAATTTTTTCCTGAAAATAGGGTTTTAAGAAAAATGGTTCTGCCAAAGAAAATCACCTCAATATAAATTAACTGCCTCATTGTTAAGTTTACCATATCGCTTACATTCTTATTAATTAAATTCCATCATTCTTGCGCTTTTTCGGCTAAATAGGTCGCAATCAAGTGATCACGTTTGGCTAAATAGGCTTCATTCGGTGCTACCGGATGAATTCGATTTGATAAGAAGATAAAAGCCGTGTCCTTTTTCCCATCAAGCAGAATAAAACTGCCAACGTAGCCAGTGTGAAATAAAAGCTTATGTTGATCAGCCTCTGGTGAAATTTTCAAATCCCAACCTAGACTACGACCACCAGAAAAGCCCGTGTAGTCATGGTAAAGACTGTTGATGGTTGTCCGACTAATTGGCGGCCGCGAAACGACTGCATCGCCTAACATAAAACGAGCAAACAAGAGTAGATCACTCATTGGTGCAAATAATCCGGCGGAACCACAGTGTTTGCCTAAAATATGGGCCTTAGGATCATGGACTACCCCCTGAATTAGCCCGCGCCCACCTGGCTCATAACTTGCCGGCACACACAATTTCTTTTCTGGCGTAAACGTACTGTTTAACATACCCAGTGGCCGCAATACATACCGCGTTAATGCATCCTGAACCGGCAAATGAAGTAAGCGTTCGATAACCCAGCCACAATAAATTAGACCAGTATCGCTATACTTAACTTCACGTCCAAAACCTGCACTAGTGGTCAGGCCTAACAAGGAGTAGATTAATTTGGCCGCGCTCAGTGAATTTCGGTGGGGAATATAGCCGCTAATTCCAGAAGTATGGGTCAAAAAATGGCGCAAGGTTACGCGACTATCTTGAAAGCTAGGTAGATACCACTGTAACGGATCATTAACGGATAGACGCCCGGCTTCTTGCAATTCCAATATTAACGTTGTCGTTGCAATCACTTTGGTTAAAGAGGCCAAATCATAGAGTTGATTGGCCTTTAATAATTTTTTATCTGGTTTTAGTTCACTGTAACCAAAATAATGTTCTTCAGTTGTTTGTCCGTTAATAAAAGCATAATGAACACCTGGAACAACACCATCCGTAACTAACGCCGCCAATTCTGCCTGTGTTTTATCGTACATTTATCCCGACTCTTTTCCGTATTTAATAGCTAAAGCATAGCATAGTTTACTTTCCCACAGACAACTCGATCTATCCAAAAAGAGGCTGGAACCAAAAGTCCCAGCCTCTCATTGTTTCCGTACATTGCTCTAGAACGTGCCTCAATTACATTGCAACGTTACCAGAGAATTGGCTATTGTAAAGATCAGCGTAAAAACCATTCTTAGACATTAGCTGATCGTGTGTCCCAGTTTCAACAACTGAGCCCTCATTCATCACAATAATATTATCCGCGTCACGAATTGTTGACAGACGATGTGCAACAACAAAACTTGTTCGATTAACTAATAACCGGGCCATAGCGTGCTGAATATGAACTTCGGTTCGCGTATCCACTGAACTTGTTGCTTCATCTAAAATTAAGATTTCCGGATCCGCAACAAACGCCCGGGCAATCGTTATTAATTGACGCTGCCCTTGGGAAATGTTTGACGCCTCTTCATTTAAGATCGTCTCGTAGCCATCAGGAAGTTTACGTACAAAATCATCAACGTGGGCCGCCTTGGCAGCCTTAACGATATCATCCCGCGTTGCCTTTTCATTACCATATTTAAGGTTATCATAAATTGTTCCGGTAAAGAGCCAAGTATCCTGAAGAACCATCGCAAAGTGCGAGCGTAATGCTTCTCGCTTGATATCACGCGTATCAGTCCCCATTAATCGAATTGAGCCGCCTTTAATATCATAAAAACGTTCTAACAAATTAATGATTGTCGTTTTACCGGCCCCAGTAGGTCCAACAATTGCAACCGTTTCACCTTTTTGAACTTCTAAATTAAAGTCCTGCATCAATAATTCATCGTTGTAACCAAATTGAACGTGATCCAAGGTAATAAAATTGGGATCATCTTTGATTTCTGGCAAGCCAGAAGCAGTATCGGTCATTTCAGGCTCATCAATCACTTGGAAAATTCGTTCGGCAGATGCAATTGTCGATTGAATTGTGTTCATTAAATTGGCCAACTGTGAAATCGGTTGTGAAAATTGGTTTGTATACTGTAAAAAGGCCTGAACGTTACCTAAAGTAACCGTTCCGTGGGAAACCTGAATTCCCCCAACAATAGCAACAAATACATAACCAATGTTATTCAGAAAAATCATCAACGGCATGATAATACCGGAAATAAATTGGGCCTTCCAGGCAGCCTGATAGTACCGGTCATTTTGCGTTTCAAAATTTTCGATTGCATCCTGTTCCTTATTAAAGCTTTTAATAACCACGTGTCCCGAATAATTTTCTTCGACTTGGTTATTTAACAAGCCCAAACTATCCTGCTGGGCAGCAAAGAAACGTTGTGAACGTGGCGCTACAACCCCGACAATTATCAAGCTTAACGGAATTGTTATCAACGCAATCAGAGTTAACTTCCAACTAATCGTCAACATCATCCACAAAGTACCTAAAAAGGTCACCGCACTTGTGACCGCCTGCGTCAGACTCTGCTGCAAAGTACTAGCAATATTATCCATATCATTAATGGCCCGACTCATAATATCACCATTAGTATGGGTATCATAATAATTAATCGGAACACGCTCCATCTTCGCCTTTAATTCGCGACGAAGCTTATAAACGGTTTGCTGTGAAACTCGTGTCATAATAAATTGCTGTAAAAAGCTAAAAACAGCCGCCGCTAAGTACATTAAAATAACAACAATAATAATCTGCTCGATTTTTCCAAAATTAATTGGAAAGCGCGAAATTGGGATACCCGCTTTTTGCTCGGCAGTTCCCTTCATAACACCCTTAAAAATTTCGGTTGTTGCTTCACCCAAAATTTTTGGTGTGCGGATCTGAAAAATAACCGAGGCAATTGCCAAAATAAGTACAAAGGAAACCGCAACTAACCGATCAGACATGTAACGCATTAACCGGCCTGTTGTCTGCCAAAAATTTTTCGGCTTTTCAACTAGCCCGCCGCCGTGTCCGCCACCATGTCCATGACCAGGACCGTGACTTACAGGTTGCTTTGTCGTTACTTGCTCTTTCTCGCTCATACTTGGTCCCCCTTTCGCAACTGTGAGTCCATTATTTCTTGATAAACCTCATTGTTAGCCTTTAATTCCTCATGTGTTCCTTTTCCGACCAACTTACCGTTATCCAAAACTAAAATGAGATCAGCATCAGCGACAGTAGAAATTCGTTGGGCAACAATAACGACAATACTCTTTTGGATTCGTGGATCCTGCCGTAGTTCACCACGTAACTCTGAATCCGTTTTAAAATCAAGCGCAGAGAAGGAATCATCAAAGACATAAACCGATGCGTCCTTCACTAAGGCCCTAGCAATTGCTAATCGCTGCCGTTGACCACCAGAGAAGTTACCCCCGCCTTGTTCAACGTGCGCATCAAGCCCACCTGGCATTGCTTTAACAAAATCAGCCGAACGGGCAATCGTTAATGCACGCCAAATTTGGTCATCCGTGGCATCTTTATTCCCGTACTTCATGTTATCGCGAATTGTCCCAGTAAATAAGACGGCTTGTTGCGGTACAAATGAGATTGCCGCGTGTAAATCGTGCAAAGTTAGGTTTCGAATATCAATTCCATCTAATTTAATGGCGCCCTTTTCAACATCATAAAAACGCGGAAATAAATTAACTAGCGTTGTTTTACCGGAACCAGTCCCACCGATAATTGCGACCGTTTGGCCACTCTTGGCCTTGAAATCAATACCACTTAGGGCCAATTTTTCAGCACCATGATACCGATAATCAACTTGGTCAAAATCTAAACTGTTACGACCTGGTTCAGTAGTTAGCTTAAGCGGTTCTTTCGGATCCGTAATTGTTGTATCCAAATCCAAGACTTGTTGAATTCGTTTTGCTGAAGCCTGTGCCCGGGGAATAAGAACGAAAACCATTGATAACATCATAAAGCTCATCAAGATTTGCATGGCGTAAGTCATAAACGCAATCATGTTTCCTACTGGCATCGACTGACTCGCAATAAGGTCCGCACCAAACCAAGTAATCCCAACGTTGGTGGCACTCATCATTAATGTCATAATTGGGGACATTAATGCCATGAGACTATAGACCTTGACTGCATTATGCGTATAGTCCTGGTTAGCGCCTTCAAACCGTTTTTGCTCAAAATGATCTTGCCGAAAAGCCCGAATAACTCGAACTCCAGTCAATCCTTCTCGAAAAATCAAGTTAATATTATCAGTCTTAGTCTGCATTGCCCGAAATAAAGGAACGGCAAAGCGCATTACAATTCCAATAAAAATTGCCATTAACGGTAAAATAATAATAAAAATCAAAGTTAACGTGTGATCTTTAGAATAGGCCAAAAAACTAGCACCAACTAGCATAATTGGAGCCATAATCATCATTCGCAGTGCCATCATTGCCACATTTTGAATCTGAACAACGTCATTGGTTGTTCGTGTGATTAATGAAGAGGTCTCAACCTGATCAAATTCATCATTAGAAAAGTTAATTACTTTATGGTAAATATCAGTTCTTAACTTTTTACCAAGCATTTGTGACGTTCGGGACGCTAAAAAGACATTCCCTAACGCGGCTAAGATACTCAATAAGGCAAAGCCAATCATTTCAAACCCAATCTTCCAAATATAGTTAATGTCGCCCTTAGCGACCCCGTTATTAACAATATTGGCGGTCAAGCTCGGTAGGTTTAAGCTGCTGACTACCTGAACAATCATAAAAAGAAAAGCTCCAGTGACTGCCCAGACTGACATACGCCCACGCGCAATTTTTAACATAGGTTAAGCTCCTTCCGTTTTACGTACAATACCATTTTCTAGCCAGTCAAGAACACGTAGCAAATCTTGACGTAAGGTCTTCAAGTCAAATTGCTCTTTTTGCGCGTTTTTTTGACAATAACGACCAATAGTTTGAAAACAGGCCGACGTAATTAAATGTACTAATTGTTGTAAGGATTCATCATCCGTTACTCTTATCTTGGTTCGATCAATAAGTTCGTTAATCTGCTCATGAGGATGTTTATTTCGGATTAGCTTTCTTAGACGCTGACTTTCCGTAAAACTCAGCGAAAGAAAAACATTCCGAAAATAAGCATTTTCTGACCCTGAAGTAAAATCAATCAAGTTTTTATCAATAAATGTCCGAATAGCTAGAAATAAATCGCCCTTAACCGCAATTAAAGTTTGGTAAAAATCATCTTGTTGTCGTTTATGTACTTGAATAAAATCATAGCCGAATAAATCCATCTTATCGGTAAAATATTGATAAAAGCTTCCCCGCGAAATTTTGGCTTGTTGAATAATCCGATTAATTGAAGCCTCATGAAGCGGTACACGCGAAAACTCCGCGTGCGCTGCCGTCAACAGTCGCTGTTTTTTTGCTTCTGCAAGGTTAAAAAAAGTACTCGTTGGCACACGCAAACTCCCTTCTATATGATCAAACTTATTTTAGATGTGACGACTTGTCATTATAGATAATTTTGACCTTAAAAGCAAGTCATTTGCGTTAAATATAGACTACTGCTAATACGTATTAGTGCTTTTCTATTAACTTTCATGCTATGATAAAAACATTCTTAATCTAAGTTGGTGTAATCTATGCGAACAGTCAAACATATTTTTTTATTTTTCCTTCTCTTCTTCGTTGAACAACTGCCCCTCACTGGCCTCAGTATTGCCACCGCAGTTGTTAAAACCAATCAGCAAAATTTAATTATAATTTTAGGCATCAGCTTTTTAATCATCGTTGGCCTAATGACCTACCTATACGGGCATCTTTACCGCCAAACAGTGCTTAAAAACGGTGCCGAATTTGATCAAAAATTAAATTCCAGTACCTGGCTGCCACTCATCCTTGGTTTCATTGCAATGTTTGCGGTTAACGCCATAACCGTTCCGTTTATGCAAACTAGTGGGAATGAAAATGTTAACAGCCTGGCCACACTTGTTAAATCATTTGGACTTTTTATGTTTGTATTTACCGCCTTCTTCGGCCCAATCCTAGAAGAAATCATCTTTCGCGGCCTATTTATCAATTGGTTCTTTAAAGATTCTCGTTTGATTAGTATCCTGCTTAGCTCATTAGTCTTTGGTAGTGTTCACGTGGATCTATTCGGCCACGTAGACCTCATTTATTGGCTTTCTAAAGTACTTTTAGGTCTAATCCTTGCCCTCGTTTATAATCGAACCAAAAATCTGAAGATTCCAATCTTATTGCATATTCTAAATAACACGTTGACTTTATTTTTATAAAGATTACGTTTATTTTTACGTGTTACTTGACGGATAGTTAGTTTTTATGTAAAATGATTATTGTTCCTGTTTCCAGCATTGCCCGCTGGTCAAATTGGTTAAGACATCGCCCTCTCAAGGCGGGGTTACGGGTTCGATCCCCGTGCGGGTGATATTTAAAGCTTCCGGTAGATTCCATTAATCCTCTAATTGCCTTTATCTAGGTAGTTAGAGGATTTTTTTGTGCTTTTAGAGAACCCTGAAAACTACTTAGTGTTGCTTTTCTTTGAAATACCAATCCATAATTCTAACTTTTCTTAATGCACAAGTAATAATACGACATTTGAAAACCCGGCTATCATTATTTATTGGCTCGCGATTTTATGAACCATTCAATAGCCGTTACTATAATGTCAACTATTAGTGAAACCACTAGCAACTTATCACCATTATTCTTTGTATCTTAAAGGTAACAGGTGATAGTTTATGGGAAAAAATAACGCCACTTCCCAGATGGAAGCAGCGTTTTAGTGCGCAAGACAATATTTCATTTAATCTTTTTCAGCCAAATTTAATGTGACCTTTGTGCTATCCGTGAATTTATGAATAATAGGATTGGACTTAGCACGGTATATCCAATTATTTTCTTCCAACCATCCGATTATCTCTGGCATTTTATTTTTTTTAAATACCCTTGTATCGGTACTATACCAAAAACTTATAAGTTGTGTATCAGTAATACCATTATCGTCCATATTGAAAAGATAAGACTGTAATAAAATAAAAAGCACACTGAATATTCTCCACTTTTTTAAATTTGCCTCTTCATATTCCTCAGTATGAGCGAACACTTTATTTAGGATTTTGGCCGATTTATTAAATGCCTCTAATTTATCCACTAAACTTGTTCGCACATCTAACTGTCCATCAATTATTATGCTTAAAATCTGTTCAATAAATACGGTAAGGTCTCCAAAATTATCCCTACGTTCCGCTTCTTTGAAAATTTTGTAATACTTTGATTGTTCATTATGAATAGAAGTAGAAATAATTAATCCTGTATAGGGATCGATTTTTGAAGAAAGATATTCTGATAATAGATACCTCCCAGTTCTTCCATTACCGTCATAAAATGGGTGAGTATTCTCAAACATAAAATGCGTTACAATAGCTTTAGGAATTTCAGGGACATCCGCATCATTCATAAAATGAATTAATTGCTTTAATTTATCGGATATCTCGCTTTCATTTTTTGGAGGACGATGAACTTTTTTCATTGCTGATCCAATCCATACCTCTTTATTTCTAAAATATTTTCCATCTGGTAGTTTTTTGTCAGGAATCTCACCTTGTAATAAAGAATCATAAATTCGTCTGATATCTTCTAGTGAATAAATTTTAATAATTTTTTGGTTAAAGATATCTCTATACATGTGAACTGTTGACTGCAGCCTTTTCTTGGTAAGCGTTTGATCGTTTTCTTGCTCATCAACCATTGTCTTAATATCTTCTCTATTTGTTTTAACCCCTTCGATTTCGTTGGTAAAAAAAATTTCATTTGCTAAAACTTCATTTGTATATGTTCTGCCGGCTATACCCGGTAACGTATTAACCAGTCGCCTAATTTGCCTCGAATTATTAGTTATTTTCTGAATTTTAGAATACATTTTTGTCGTATTTTCAAAAAAGATAGGCAAATCATCAGACTGTCCGCCGTTACTATCTGTCAGTAAAGGATAAAGGTTGGTTTTCCAAACACTATCGCTTTCCATGCGCTTAAAATATTCCGCTTTAACTTCCGTCTTAGTTAAAGATGGGCCCGAACCATTATATTTAAATTGATGCAAAGTAATATAACTCATTTTAATAATCACCTATCTTTATTGAAATGATCTTGCTATAACTCTATCACATTTTAATATTTAATCAAATATTAAAATGTGATTCATTTTTTCTCCGCGCATATTTATATTATTCAAATTATTAAACTGTATTTCAACAATACACTATTTAAATGTGCCCAAATATTGTTGGATACTTAAGAAAGTCGCCAGGCGCTATTAAAACAGCGTTTAGCGACTTTCTTGATTACATTTCATCAATATTCATTAATTTAGACTTTATACCAACTACCCCAGCAGGTCAGCTCGCAAATTAGACCACAAAAAAACACTCACCACAAGTGAGTGTTTTAAAAACTAATAATTAGTCTTTAACAACGTTAGTAGCTTGTGGGCCACGATCGCTGTCTTCAACATCAAATGTTACGCTTTGGCCTTCGTCTAAAGTCTTGTAGCCGTCGCCTTGGATAGCTGAGAAATGTACGAATACATCGCTACCATTGTCGCGAGTAATGAAGCCATAACCTTTGTCTGCATTAAACCATTTAACTGTTCCGTGTTCCATAAATAAAAATCCTCCTACGTGCAATTGGCACAAATTATTCGGTAAATCTTGAAAGGTGTATATTTGGAAGAAGTTTACTGATGAAACTTGAAACCAAAATATTCCGAACAAAGAAGTACTTGATTAGAATATACCATGAACCATACTAAAAAGCAAACGCAACCAAAATAATTTTAATACTAGTTTTGGTTAGTCTCAATAACCTTCTGTTTTCGAACGGTCGCTAGTTCATCATCAATCTTAGCTAACACCTCAGCAACGTGCTTCGGTTCGGATAAATCATACTTTTGTAAATTAATCTTCATTTTAGGACCTTCTTGGTACTCATCAAACCAATCTTTATAGGCCGCCCACATTTTATAATAATAATCATACAGGTTCTGATCGTTATCAACTTGTTCGTAATCACGACCTCTTTTTTTAATTCGGTAAAGAATGGTATCAAAGTCGGCGTAAGCATAAACCAAAAGGTCAGGCGCCTTCTTAGGAATATCTTTTAACTCCTGCATCATATTTTCCAGTAGAGTTAAATAAATCGAGAATTCTTGATCGGTGATATTGCCCTCTTTATTATTTTCACGCGTAAATAACGCATCTTCATAAATTGAACGGTCCAACACATTATTGTCATCAGTAAGTGCTTTTTTTATCATTGCAAAGCGTTTATTCAAAAAGAAGATCTGTAACAAGAAACCATACTTCTTTGGATCAGAATAATATAGTGGTAAAACTGGATTATCTCCTACTGGCTCAAAGAAAGCTTTCGTGCCAAGGTGCTCTGAAATTAATCCCGTTAACGTTGTTTTACCAACACCTATCATTCCCGCTGTCACTATCACCATAATGAACCCCCTCTAAAGTTCCTGATTGATTATCATCCTAGATATCAATCAAATTCACATAGATTATATTGTAGGGCAGATTTCTTAAAACCACAATTACTTTTTGATTAAAACTGGAGGTACTTGGAAAGCGTTTAGTTTCTACTCAGCAATTAATAAGCTTGCCGACCATGTCGATCGAACTAAACTAGATCAAAACCTGAATCGCGGCACAACTTACTAATAATTCTGATGTTCTATCAATTGTTCACAACTGTTTCGCAATTAAGGAATGGGAAAAAAGTCTGAGCTCACGTTCTAGAGTAAAGATCGCAAACAACTTTTAATGGTTCAAAGGTTGGCTATTCCTGTGACAAAGTTCGCCAAGTTAAAACAGGACAAATACAAGAGCCCAAATTTTCAAACACGTTTACACCAAATTAGTTGGACAAATCCTAATAAAGCTATTTGCCAAACACGGCCTAGATTAGTCAGGAAAACACTCGTAAAATCATTTTCCAAACACGACTTAATTTACAACTTTACTAAGTCTTAACCTGACACGTTAAACTATTTTAAAAACGACCAATGAAATTCCTTGCCGTTTTTTTAAATAACTAATTGACAGATACCCTAAAACCCGGTAAAATATTATTCGTTGAGTTAATCTAATACAATTTATTGGGTAATAGCGAAATGGTAACGCAACGGACTCTGAATCCGTAATTTCTAGGTTCGATCCCTAGTTACCCAATCAGAGGTTTACAAAAGAGAACACCAAACTAATATTTAAAAATATTAGTTTGGTGTTCTCTTTTTATTAAAAAATAAAAACTCATAAAAAGGCATACCAACCTTCTTACGAGTTCTCCCTAGTATTTTAAATCATTAATCGTTCATCGATGCGCTAGATCCACCATCTACTGGTTTCTCTTCTTCTTTTTTATTATCATCAATTGATGCACTGGCAGCACCGTCAACAGTATCCTTTAAAGAAGCCCCAGATACAGCATCAGGATCTTCCACTAGCTTTTGACCAGTCTTTTCTAGATACCACTTAATTGTTGGCATCAGATCTGCTACGTATTCGTTGATCCCAACGTAATTCTTATCTTCATCGTGCATTGCGCGGTAATAGTGCATGACAAATCTGTCGGGACCATTGCCAGGTACTGGCATCTTAATTTCGTCTGCCTTCCCCGTTCGCAAAGCATTAATAACTTCAGCAACATGGCTTACTGCACGCTTAGGATGAACTAAAGATAATGGATCACCCACTTGAGCAGGCCGCCGTGGTGCAAGCATCTTCTCCGTTGGAAGTAAATTATTATAGTAAATAAATTGATTATTACTATCAGCATAGGTTAACTCAATTGGCATTGAATTCAAAAAATAGTTCAATTGTTTGACCGTTAACAAGCCACGATCTAACTTAACGTAAGTATCACCATCAACTGCATGAACTTTTTCGGCGGCCTTTTCTACCCAGTTATCGTCAGCCATGTCCACGCCTTCAACTGTTGTATTAATTTTACCCTTAGCGGATAAATCCTCAACAGCACCTTTTTGGTTCTCATCTATAGGATCAACGTTGTTTTCTTCTTTACTCATTATAATTGCCCCTTTCGCCATTAATGGCTTGTTTAGCAAAAACCTGTCAACACTCACATTATAAATATTTAATCAACAAAAAGCAAAGACATTTTAAGCGCTTTCCTATTCTTTGTTTACGGATGGCACAACTTGAAAATCTCATTAAAATAAAAAAGCATATCCGCCAAAGACGAATATGCTTAC
Source organism: Loigolactobacillus iwatensis (assembly GCF_003950295.1). Classification (GTDB taxonomy): domain Bacteria; phylum Bacillota; class Bacilli; order Lactobacillales; family Lactobacillaceae; genus Loigolactobacillus; species Loigolactobacillus iwatensis. The sequence continues at coordinate 20,890 of NZ_RHNP01000021.1, read as the reverse complement.
TACTTATTTAAAATTTGAATTAAAGTTCTTCTGGAACTAATTTAACTGGCTTTGTGCCCATCCAACCGATGATTTCTTCAACGGTATCTTGGATAGCTTTTGTACCAGGTGCCAATAATTTACGAGGGTCAAAACCTTTAACATCATTTTGATCATGACCTTCTTCAATATATTTGCGCGTTGCTTTAGCAAATGAAATCTGGCATTCAGTGTTGATGTTCAACTTAGCAATACCCATTGAGATAGCCTTTTCAACTTGGTCTTGAGGGATGCCTGAACCACCATGTAATACTAATGGAAGTGAAACAGCGTCAGCAATCTCCTGAAGACGTTTGAAGTTCAAACCTTTCCAGTTAGCTGGGTAAACACCATGAATATTACCAATACCAGCAGCCAAGAAGTCGATACCAGTTGCAGCAAGTTGTTTAGCTTCAGCAACACTAGCTAATTCACCTTCACCAATAACGCCGTCTTCTTCGCCACCAATTGAGCCAACTTCGGCTTCAACGGAAATGCCCTTTGGATGTGCCAAAGCAACGATTTCTTTAGTCTTAGCTAAGTTTTCGTCAAATGGTAAGTCATGGCCATCAAACATAACTGAGTTGTAACCAGCAGCAATTGCAGCCTTGGCAGCTTCGTAGTTACCATGGTCTAAATGCATAATAACTGGAACTGTAATATCCATTGACTTGATTGTTGCTTCAACAAGTTGTTGGCAAAGTTCATAGCCACCCATGTACTTTGCAGCACCCATAGAAGTTTGGATTAAGACAGGAACATTCTTTTCTTGTGCACCTGCAAGGATCGCACGAGTCCATTCCAAATTGTTAGTATTGAATGCACCGACGGCATAATGACCTGCGCGGGCAGCTTGAAAAATCTCTGTACCATGTACTAATGACATAAATAATATTCCTCCTAGAAATATATTACAATTTTTGCTCTTGCACCATTATTCTAGCACACTTGAACAAATAGTTGGACCGTTTATGCCTAATTTTATTAAGTAACTTTGCGGCCTAAAATTATGAAAAGGCTGCCATTACCGCTAACTCATGAAAATTAAAGCATTGTCTCGTACTAATCATTAGCAAATATTACAATAATTAATCCGCACACGCTAGTAACTCAAAGGCTTACCTAAAGCTACGATTTATTTAGAGAAAATCCTGAAATTATTTTTGTGTAGATGCCGTGACTAACATAGGCGTTTCGGACAAACGATCTCCACTTACTGTTTCCGTGCATTACTTTAGAACGCACCTCGCGAAACAATTAAGTAATAAAATTACGATCGCTTATTGTTTTAATTAAAAGTTAAAGCTAATATTATTCTTGTAAACAAAATTTTATTTGAACATTACTGAAATATCTAGGGAGTGGCTTAACCCTTTCGTAAGCAAGTCCGTCATTAAGTTGGATTAAACCATACTAACTTGGTAAGCTTTTGCACTTATTATGCTTAGACTTACGCGATTCGCTGGAGCTGTATTTTTCGTTAACCACAACATTATGCCTATTAGTACCTTTACTATGACTTACGCCATGGCTGATCTCTGTCGACGCACCCCGGCGTACTTACTTACCTGAACACCCTTTTAAAGCACTCCCTAACCGGCCTATTCGGAAAACTAAGTGAGCAACCTCGAAGAAGCAATTGACCTATTCCAGTAATTTCTCTTAATCTATTGGAAGGTGAGCTAGCAAAATTTAATATTTTAAAGAATAATGATCGTTCGGCATTTATATATTTGGCAGCACATTGGAGGAATTGAATATGAAAAAACACTTTATCACACTTAGTCTATTGGGGTGCAGTAGTTTGCTGCTATTAGGCTCTGGCGTTAACGCAAAAGATACTACAACACTGAAGCTAAACGTACCAAATAGCACAAAGCCTGTTACAAAGGATACCAAAGTCGCATCAGATGACCAAGGTAAATTCACGATTAGTGGCAAAACTAATGATAAAGCAACCGTAACAATTAAAAATAAGACAAAGGATCAGAGCTATCAAGTAACAGCTAATTCAAAGGGCCATTTTTCAAAGCAATTAGCCCTTACTGCTCAAACCAAAGAAGCCAATTATAAAGTAACGGCTAAGGCGAAACATGATGCCAAAAGTAAACCACTTCAATATACTGTGACCAACAAGACCCAGGCCACAACCAAATCCAATTTGACAGCATTTAAAACTAACTTACAACAATCACTAAATAATTTACATAGTGGTGTTGACAAATTAGCGGTGACTAACAATGGTAAAACACCAACCAAGGTCGTAATAACCGTTGGCGATTCAATTAATTCGGCACCCACCTTTGCCAAACAAAAAGCGGCCGATAGTTATTTAGCGGCCGTTCAAAAAGAGGCTAGCCATTATGGCTGGACAACTCCAAGTATCGTTGTTCAAACTGCCAACCAAAGTACTATGGCAACATCAAATACACAAAACACAAAAATGAGTCTTGCTAAATAAAGAATAAAAAGCCCCTAGGATCATGAAATGTAGGCCGTAATCACGGTTTAAATTTCATAACCTTAGGAGCTTTTTATTTAATTAGAAATCTCTAAGCAATTAGAGACGTTCGTTTAATTCTTTACTTAATTTTTCAAAACCTGGCTTGCCTAAAAGTGCAAACATGTTCTTCTTGTAAGCTTCAACACCTGGTTGGTTAAATGGATTAATGCCATTTAAATAGCCAGATACAGCAACGGCACGTTCAAAGAAGTAGATTAAATAGCCTAAAGTATAAGCAGTTTGATCTGGAATGTGAACACTCATAACCGGAACACCGCCATCAGTATGTGCTAAAACAACACCCTGATAAGCCTTAGTGTTAACAAAGTCGATTGATTTGCCCTGTAGATATTCAAGACCATCTAAGTTACCCTCTTCTTCAGGTACTTTTAAGTCATGAGTTGGTTTGTCAATCTTGACAACTGTTTCCATCAAATTACGACGGCCTTCTTGAATGTACTGGCCTAATGAATGTAAATCAGTTGTGAAGTTAGCTGAAGATGGGTAAATACCCTTTTGATCCTTACCTTCAGATTCACCCATCAATTGTTTCCACCATTCGGAGAAGTACTGCAAGGTTGGTTCGTAATTCTCAAGTAATTCAGTTGTATAACCTTTACGGTATAAAATATTGCGTAAAGCAGCATATTTATAAGCATCATTCTTGGTAACATCAGGATCTGCGTATGCATCTTCAGCAGCCGCAGCGCCTTCCATCATACCGTCAATGTCGCCACCAGCAACAGCAATTGGTAATAAACCAACAGCAGTTAAGACTGTATAACGACCACCAGTACCATCAGGAATAACGAAGCTTTCGTAGCCTTCAGCGTCAGCCTCATTCTTCAAAGCGCCGTTAGCCTTGTCAGTTGTGGCGTAAATACGTTCTTTAGCGCCCTCTGCACCATACTTAGCAACTAACTTTTCTTTGAAGATTCGGAAAGCAATTGAAGGTTCAGTTGTTGTTCCTGATTTAGAAATAACGTTAATCGAAAAGTCACGATCACCAATTAAATCAAGAAGATCTTGTAAGTAAGTTGAACTAATTGAGTTACCAGCAAAGAAAACTTGTGGCGCTTTACGATCTGGTGCCATGTTGTAAAAAGTGCTGCTCAAAAAGTCGATTGAAGCGCGAGCACCTAAGTATGAGCCACCAATACCAATTGCAACGAAAACTTCAGAATTACTCTGGATCTTTTTAGCCGCAGCCTTAATCCGAGCAAATTCGTCCTTATCGTAATCATGTGGTAAATGCAACCAATCAAGCATCTGTGACTCAACACCGGTGCCATTAACTACCTCGTTATGTGCGGCTGTGATCATTGGTTGAATCTGACCAAGTTCATTATCATGAACAAACGTCTTTAAAGCAGAATCATCAAAAGAAATATGTGCCATCAAAAATAGCCCCCTTAATATAGTAAACTACCATCAATAACTTTAGCCGCTTTAAACCAAAATTGCAAGATCAAGTGTCCCTTTTAGAATGAATAATTTAAAACAAACTCTATAAGAAAAATTCTTCAGTTATAAAATATTAGTCAAATAAAAATACGGAATAAGTATTAGATTCAACTAATTACCTAGTCCGTATTTCTAAAATCAATTATGCTTTCATGTAGCCTAGTAAGACGCCACCCGCAATGACGAATAAACAACCTAGGGTAACGTAAACCATTTCCTTCTTGGTCTTCTTTTCACCAAGTAAGAAGATACTACCTAATGTTGAAATAATGATCCCACACTGAGACAGTGAGTAACTAACCGCTAAACCAACTTTAGGAATCGAAAGGAACATGAAAATATTCCCGGCACCCCAAAGTAATCCGGTTAAAATATTCTTGGCCGTTGCCTTACCCAATGCCTTTTTGCCGTATGACATGATACAAGCACCAAGCAACATTCCAATTGCTTGCGGTAAAATAACCGCGATGGCGTTAACTTGGCCCCAATCAACAATAACCGTATAACCCATATAGCCAATTGTTGAGACTAACAGGATGCGCATCCCTTTACCGACTTCGGAATCCCTCGAATCGTCTGCTGTACTACTAGGATCCTTACGAGAAGTTAAAGTTGCACCAATAATCAAAATAACCAGTGCAATTGAACCAAGCGTCACTTCACGCGTGGTCTGCCATTCATGAAATAACAAAGCGCCAGCAAGTGTGTTACCAACAAGTTGCATCCCGGTTGACATTGGTACTGTGCGCGACACACCCATAACCTGCATCGATTGAAATTGCTGACCTTGACCGACACTCCATAATAGTCCAGAGGCAATTCCGACGACGAAAACCTTCACATCTAAAACAGGTTGATAAACCAAATACGCGCCCAAAGAAAAGATAAGTGCGCCGATCGTCATCCCTAACGTTTGCTGGTAGGCGTTACCGCCAAGCTTGCCGCTAACAAGCCCAATACTCCCCCAAGCAACTGCAGGAATTAATGCAATTAAAATATTCACTACTTTTCCTCTATTCTCTCTTTATTTACGAAATGTTATTTTAACGTTTACAAAGTCGACTTGCAACCTTTTTTCCTTAATTAAATCAGTCCGAAAAATGGTATAGATTGCTTTTTAAACGCCGCTTTTGTTCTTAATTTCAAAAATAGACTATTCACACACGTTTTCATTGAAAGTGTGATTTTATACACAAAACGCAGCCAACACCACAAAAAGATTTGGTCTATCCTTATTTATTGTTGGCTAAATTAGCGTTTCAAAAAAGTGCTACGCCCCATTTTATGTTTAACGCCAAATACTTCTCACTAGGCGCCAAACGCCATAAACGCAAAAGCCTAGTAAACCACCAATGGTATTAAATATTAGGTCATCAATATCAGCAATTCCTGTAGATAGAAAATACTGACAAGTTTCAATTGAAAGCGAAACAATGGCACTGAATAAAACAACTGGTATTAAACTAAGCAACCAATTTTTCTTCCGGGTTATAACCCCAAGTCCCAAACCAAAGGGAATAAACCATAAAATGTTGCCGTATAAGTTGTAGATAAAGTCAACCATTGACTGTCCTTGAGTAAGTTTCATTGTCTCTACAAAAGGACGTAAGTTGATCTCCCCCCGAGGTAAGGCCAAGTGAGCGACTAATTGTTTAGGAAAATAAATGCCACGAAAGACAGTTAATGCGTATAATAACATTAAATAGAAAACAAATAGGTAAAGAAGTAATTCATGACGCCAAAAGGACCACCGACGAAGTTGCAAATGGCGCCGGACGATAAATAACCAACGGATGATTAAAAAGAATAAAAAATATAACATTGTTTTATCAACACTGTAAAAAATTAAACGAATTAACGGAAAGTGGTTAATATGTGCTGCGTATTGTTCAACCACTAGCCGGTATAACGGCCCCAAAAAAATCATCCTATCACCTGCCCAATTGTAACTTTCTCATTTAGTCTACCAGAAGTTCTTTTTCAGATAAGTAATTTGCATGAGCTTTGTAAAAACTTTACTAATTTGTGGGATACTTACACAAGTTTGACTTTTGTTTTCTATAACAGGTAGAATAGCGAAAGAATCTTAGCAGAGGAGCTGCTTTCAGCTTGAAATCAATCTTAAAATCCCAATTTTGGAAACGACGTAGTGGCTTTTTTGCCTTAGTCGTTGGACTTTTTTGGTTAAAAACAATCATTGCCTACTATTTAGATTTTTCTCTTGGAATTAGCGGCATTTTTCAACACCTTATTTTATGGATCAATCCAATTGCAACTACCTTGCTGTTATTTGGTTTGACGCTTTATATCAAACGCCCATGGCTAAGCTACGTCACGCTACTTCTGATTGATACTGCCAACACGGCGCTACTTTATTTCAACATTATTTATTACCGGCAATTTACAGATTTTATGACCATCAATACCATGCTTGGCTATTCAAAGGTTTCCGAGGGCTTAAGCGGTAGTTCCTTGGCCCTGGCTAGTCCCCATGACTTTATTTATTGGATTGACATTATTATTCTTGCCGTTTTATTGCTAGCTCGGTTGATTAAGCCAGATAAACGACCAGTTTCTCGACGGCTACCGTTAGCAATTACATCAGTGGCAGTTTTGTTATTCTCGATTAACTTAACATTAGGTGAGGCTGATCGCCCGCAGTTACTTTCACGTACTTTTGATCGGAATTACATTGTCAAATACTTAGGCTTAGATGCTTTTACCGTTTATGACGCCGTTAAAACGGCACAAAACAACCAAGTTCGTGCTTCCGCAGATAGTGCGGACCTTGACAGCGTTATGAACTTTATCAATCAGCATTACGCCGCACCTAACCCGAAAATGTACGATATCGCTAAAGGTAAAAATGTTATCGTTATTCACTTAGAAAGTTTCCAACAGTTCTTAATTGACGATAAAGTTAACGGTGAAACCGTCACACCATTTTTAAACAGCCTGTATCACGATAATCAAACCTACTCTTTTAGTAACTTTTTCCATCAAGTTGGCCAAGGAAAAACCAGTGACGCGGAGAATATGCTTGAAACTGGGGTCTACGGATTACCTCAAGGCTCCGTTTTTACTGCCTTAGGTTCAGATAACACGTTCCAAGCGGCACCGGCCATTTTAAAGCAACAGGCCGGCTACACCTCCGCCGTTTTCCACGGTAACGTTGGCTCTTTTTGGAATCGAAACAACGTTTATAAGAACTTTGGTTACGATAATTTCTACGATGCCAGCTACTTTGATACAACTGGTGATCGTTCAGAACAGTACGGCCTCAAGGATAAACTACTTTTCCAAGGTTCAATCAAGTACCTTGAGCAATTGCAACAACCGTTTTACGCTAAATTTATTACCGTAACTAATCATTTTCCATTCCCATTAGACAAGGAAGACGGCGATTTTCCAATTCCAAACACTGGTGATAAGGCAGTCGATAATTACTTCGCTACCGCCCACTATTTGGATCAATCGGTCCACGAATTCTTTAACTACTTAAAGGCTTCCGGTTTATATGAAAAATCGATTATTATTTTATATGGTGACCACTATGGAATTTCTAATTCAGATAACCTTAGTCTTGCACCATTGCTGGGTAAATCGGCTGATACTTGGAATGATTACGATAACGCTCAGCTACAGCGTGTTCCATTTATGATCCACATTCCTGGTCAACATAATGGCGGAATTCAACCACAATATGGCGGTGAAATTGATGTGTTACCAACCTTAGAACATTTACTAGGCATTAATAACCGCGGCTACGTTCAATTTGGAACCGATCTTTTTTCCGCTAAACATGATCAAGTCGTTCCTTTCCGCAATTCTAACTTTGTGACGCCGGAATATACGGTTGTTGATGATAATATTTATAAGAATAGCGATGGTTCCCTAGTCACTCATCCAAGTGCCACCTTAAAACAACAAATCGCTAAGGATTCGACTAAGGTCCAAAAAGAACTTCAACTTTCTGATACTGTCAACAACAAAAACTTGCTGCGCTTCTACACACCAGCAGGATTCACACCAGTTAATCCGGAAGATTATAATTACCACAACGACTTTGCAAAAGCTAAAAAAATTCGTGATCAATTAGGAAATAAATCAACCAGTCTCTTTTCTAAGAACAACGATCAAAGTACCACTGATCTCTACAAGACGGACGCACCTGAACTTAATCACCACGATGTGTCCGCTGATAACGACAGTCAATCTGATTCAGCAAATAGCTCCTCCTACCAGGATTTCTTCTCTGGTTCAGGAAACTAACTGAACTAGCACGTAAAAAAGGGGTAAAAGCAAAACAAAATTTGCTTTTACCCTTTTTTACGCACAAATTTCTAATAAAACTTAATTTTTTCCTTTAAATTTCTAGTATTTGTAGCAGATGTTCATACTTTTTTCAAACTATACCTTTATAATTATTTTTGTGATGAGGTGAAAAGATGAGAATTGTGCAACGAGTATTTGCTAGTTTACTGTACCACCGCAAATATGCTGGTACTTTAGGGATTGTTACGGCACTTTTTTTAGTATTAGGTTTAAGTTGTTTAATAATCAGGGACTTTCAGCGTAGTGCTCTAAATCTTTTCCAGGTTCGCCTCGGAATGATCGACCAGCACGCCGCTAATATTTCTAAATTTCCGGCGTTACGGCAGATTATTCTAGTTCACGAAACATTAATGAAAAATGAACAAACAATTTTTGTTGTTTTACTCTGGGCCTTGGCCTTGATCATCCTAATTGCTAGTATAGTTAGCCTGATTCACCGCCGTTCTGAATTAATTGCTTACCGGTTGGCTGGCAAAAACTTTACAACCATCAGTTGGCAATTTGCCCTTGAAAACGTTGCATTATTTCTACTAATCTACTTTGTCGTGGTAACATTGCTACTTTGCCTCCAGGCACCATTTATGGCGCTTTTAGAGCGAATAAACCAACGACTATTCATTGATTCATTATCAGCTACTTTAGCTAATTTAAAAAATTCTCCCACGGCCGCTGGTTGGGGTAATCTGAATCGAATCTTTTCGAATCAAGTAACTCCCTTTAATGGTCACTTATTATTGTTTGGGGGAGCAGATCTGTCGTCGAGTTTCTTAACTGACTATAGTCAATACTTTGCTAGTATCCTATGGCGCGGTGGCTCAATCGTTTTCACCGCAAGTTACTTACCTGCCTTACTCTATAATTGGCACATTAGTCGCACTATTTTTGAATAGAGGTGTTTACTTGTTTGATTTCAGACCAACAAAGCAAAAAAATAATTTCATTGAGGAATGGCAACAAGCTTTTCCGAAAAATAAATTATTTTTAATTTATACGCCTTCACCTGCAACGGCAAAAAAGATTTACCGTTGCTACGTCCGTCTATTCGCCAAAAATCATCTACTCAAAAGAATTGGCCTAATTACTCAAGAAAAAAATTCGATTCTACCCTATTTATCCGCGAAAGAAAATATTTTAATTAGTTTTGATAATGCGCAAGTTAAACACACAAAACTTTGGGAACGTTTTGAAACTAATCTCATTAGCAATCGCGACTTTTTTGAAACATTAGGCAAGGATTTAACGCCACTCCAACATTTTTACGTCCAATTTTACCGGCAGCTGCTTGCTGGCAAAAAAGTAATCATCATTGATACTTTATTAGATCAATTGCCAGTAACGGTGGTTCGGCAAATTATGACTGAATTCGACAGCATCATCCACGATATTGATACTTCAATTATTATCTTAACGGCTAACCAAGAATTAATTCAGGCTAATCCCCAAGCTAGCCTGGACACACCACCTTTCGTACAAAAATAAGGGGAGCTGGGCAAAAGTTAGTTTTGGTTCACGTTCTAGAGCAATGATCAGAAATAGTAAAAGGCCAGGACTTTTTGTCCTGGCCTTTTACTATTTTTTTGGTTACTATTCAATCTTTTTAGTTTCTTTATCCTGACTTGTCTGTTCATCAGGGAAGGTCAACGTAAAGGTTGTTCCTTGATCCTTTTCACTTTCAACCTTTATCTGACCACCATGTAATTGAACAAGTTGATGAACAATTGCAAGTCCTAGGCCTGATTCACCGTACTTAGTGTTCTTACGTGATGGGTCTGCCTTGTAATACCGTTCCCAGATATTTTTAAGTTGAGCCTTAGTCATCCCAATTCCGGTATCCGCTACTGCGAAAATCGATTCATGGTACCCACGTTTTGCTGTAATTGTAATCGTCCCATTTTGGGTAAATTGAATTCCGTTTTGAACCACATTAAACATCACCTGAACAAAACGATCATAATCAGCGTAAATCGTGACCGCTGGACCAGGGGTAAGAACCAACTTATCACCGGCCTCTTCCGCCTTTTTAGTCAATTGTAATACAATATTATTTAGTGCATCCGTTGAATCAAAATTACGACGAGACAACGTAATTTGGTTAGTCCGAATTTTTTCGTAATCCAAATTTTCATTTACAATTCGAATCAAACGCTTGGTTTCATTTTGCATTAATTCAATGCTCTTTCCCCGCATATCTTCTGGAATTGCGTCGTACTGAAGTCCTTCTAATAAGCCATTGATTGTCGTTAGCGGCGTACGCATTTCGTGGGCTGCATCGGCCATAAATTGACGTCGCCGATCTTCCTGGCGTTTAATTTCCTCATTTGAACCGCGCAATGAAACGGCCATTTTGTTAAAGTCCTGCGCCAAATCATCAAGCTCATCCCGATTTTTTTCTTCAAGGTGAATATCAAAATCACCCCGGGCAACCTTGTGCGCAGCTCCCCGAACCCGGTTGATTCGTAAAACTTGGTAACGGGCTAACACATAGCTCAAAATAATGGCGGCCACACTTGAAATTAACAGTGCAATAAATAAATTATGCTCAATTTTGCTGATATTAGCCCGAATATCTGACACTAACGAACCCACCGAAATAACCGCCCGTAATTTACCATTATAGAAGTAAGGCACCAAAACATCCGTCATTTCAGCCCGACTGTTTAAAACATTTGTGCCGTGGTCAGAGGTCCGGTGAATCCGTTCCCCCTTCTGCAACTTATTCCAATCTTGTTTACTCAGTTGCCGCACAATGCCATCATTTTGTGTTGGATAAATCATTTGGTTATTCTGATTAAAAATCGCAAAATGAACTTTCTGGTGCGATAAAACGGCCTCACTGTTTTTCAACATACTGATTTGAAAACCGTGGGATGAATTCGTTCGTTGATCAACCGACATTGCCTGTTGCATCAAACTATCAGCGTAACCTTCCAGCTGATCCCAAGTGCTACTGTAAACCATTCGCGTAGTAAACTGGATGAAAAAGGCCCCCACAATCAGGAGGGTCGTCATAATAACCGCAAAAAAAGCCAACATTTGCTGATAAATTAATTTCATGAGGCAACCACGCCCGAATCATCAAATTTATACCCAACACCCCAAACCGTTTGAATGATTTGCGGACCAACTTTTTCAATTTTTTGCCGTAATTTTTTGATATGAGCATCTACTGTCCGTTCATCGCCGTAGTACTGGTAATCCCAGACTAATTCCAATAGTTGTTCCCGGGAAAAAACCTGCTTTGGATTTTTGGCTAGCGTGTATAACAAATCAAATTCTTTTGGCGTTAAGCCCTCAATTTGCTTATCCAACAAATAAGCCTCACGGGTTTTTGTATTCAGCCGGAAATGATCCGTTTGAACATCAAACCCTGATGTGGCTTCTTTATTTTCATCTGCCTTAGCCGGCTCACCTAACTCAGCCCGCCGATGCAAGGCTTTAATTCGAGCGATTAGGGTCATTGGACTAAACGGCTTAGTAACATAATCATCCGCACCCATTTCTAACCCTAGAACTTGGTCGGACTCGGAATCACGGGCCGTTAACATAATTATCGGGACCGTCTGGGAAGCCTTGCGAATTTCTTGAGCAACCTGCATCCCGTCAATTCCTGGCAAATTAAGGTCCAATGTGATAATATCCCAGTCATCAGGTGATTGCTTAAACTTATCGATTGCCTCATTGCCATCATAGGCAAATTCAACGTCCCAATTTTCTTTTGTAAAAAACATATTCATCATTTCGGAGACGGATTTGTTGTCTTCAATCATTAGTAACTTCATGCAAAATCGCTCCTTCAGCGTTTTTAAAAATAATTATTTTTTAATTAGAATTTAGTTCGAAACTACTCACATTATACAATAATCTTCCTTAATTTAATTGGCTTTTTTTAATGTTATTGAAAGTTTAGAGTTTATTCGCAAAAACGTCACATAATTTTCAGAAACAAGCTTTGTTATCCTTAATAACTTTGTTAAACTAGAATTAAATCTAAATAGTTTGCCAAACTAAGGAGAGGATTCAATTGGCCTACCGTGCATTAGTTTTTTTCGATTTAGATGCAACGCTTATGAACGCCCAATCAAGAATTGATTTAGATGTTCAAGTCGCAGTTCGTAGTTTACGCGCTCAAAATGTACTTCCAATTATTTCAACTGGCCGTTCACCATCGGAAGTACTTAATATCTTTTTGCAAACGGGCATTAACTCCTTTGTTTCACTTAATGGTGCCTACGTTGTTTACAATGGTCAACCAATCTACCAAGGTAATATTGATCAAACGTTAGTTGGTAAAATAACGACAATTGCAGAAGAACATGGCGATGCTGTTGCTTATTATAACGATAAAGGTTACCGCGTTTCACGAATGACTGATACGGTCAAAAAACAATATCAGTACGTTAACGCACCTGAACCTGAAGTTGATCCTAATTTCTATAAATCTAATCCCGTTTATATGTTACTCATCATTACAAAAGATAATGATAAACGTTATATCTACCCTTACGGTGAACAATTGACCTTTTACCGCAACTCTCCTTACTCAATGGATACCATTTTAAAAGGTGAATCCAAACAATTTGGAATTAATACTTTAATTAAAAAAATGGGCCTGGAGGATGTTCCAACTTACGCTTTCGGTGATGGCACTAATGATATTCCAATGTTAAACACCGTTGATCACCCCATCGCAATGGGTAACGGTATCACGGCCGTGAAGGACCGTGCTGAATACATCACCGCTAAAAATACTGAAGGCGGCATTATTCAAGGCTTGCGGCACTTCAACTTACTGCGCTAACTCCCCCGCTCTCAAGTAAATTGCTTTACTTTTAGAGTGACTATGCTATCATTAAGTATGTTTTTGGGGACGTTATGGATTCGACAGGTGTAGTCGAGCTTGGATTGCGCTTCGTAGGTTACGGCTACGTAAAAACGTTACAGTTAATTATAACTGCAAAAAATAATAATAATTCTTACGCCTTAGCTGCCTAACCGTAGCGTTGCGTAGATCCGCCTATCATCGCCCATGTGGTGGATACGGGTCTTAAATTAAGTGGGCTACGTGCAATCTTCCCACCTGAAAGATTGTAAAGAGATTATCAGGTTAGCTAGTTAATGGTTGCCTTGTCATCTGGCGTTTTTGACTAGTGAACTTCTAAATGAGATGACTATGAGCGTAGAGTTCTAAGTGGCGGTACGCCTGGACGCGGGTTCGACTCCCGCCGTCTCCATAATTAAAGTTTAATAGCTTTCATAGCGTTAAATAACCTTGCTAAATTAGTAATTAGCAGGGTTATTTTTTTATCCAAATATATTGATTCACACTAAAAACGAGTCAAAAGCACGTCAAAAAAATCATATGCCAACCCGCCACGCATTCCATCCGCCAGCGCTGGAATGGAAACTAACTAAATCTGTTCACATGTAATTTAGCGGCCAAGTGGCATTATTTTTAATAGTCATATAGTGCTGTCACCTCAATAATTAAATAATAGCGGGTTTTTTCTTCAATTATTTTTCAACCGAACAAATTGAATACTAAGTTTAATCGCTGTGATTTATTTGTTTAGCTGGCCGCCTCTTTTGTTGCATTTTAACCTATCTCTGCTATTATTAGAGACATAAAAGCGCCTGCTAGTCAGATAGCAGACGCCAAGCGTGAGTATAGCACGTGTTTAGGGTAGGCTAGCCTTTGCGGTTAGCCTTTTTTATTATCTCGTAGGCTTTGGCAAAATTAATTGCCGCCCTTGAAATAACAAAAATCATTGCGGCGTAAACCGTTCCGATCCTCCTAACACGGTGACTAAATAGCACACAAGCCATCACCACCGATTGTATAGTATTAGTGGGATGATGTGACCTTTCGTGCTGCTCACTAGGCCTCATTAAAGGGGATCAATCCTTAAACTCGGCCATAAATTCAGTATATGGGTTAAGGCCATTAAGCGTCAATCACTATTCTGACCATTGAGTCGACCGTTTAAAATTTAAGTGGTAGTATCTGTTCGTTTAGCTGGCCGCCTCGTTAGTTGTATTTTAACCCATTTCTGCTATTATTAGAGACATAAAAGCGCCTGCTAGTCAGATAGCAGACGCCAAGCGTGAGTATAGCACGCGTTTAGGGTAGGCTAGCCTTTGCGGTTAGCCTTTTTTATTATCTCGTAGGCTTTGGCAAAATTAATTGCTGCCCTTGAAATAGCAAAAATCATTGCGGCGTAAACCGTTCTGCTTTGCCTGATCGTTAAGTAATTGTACTCGTGTTAGTTTTCTCTATTCAATTAAACAATGCGCTTTATTAAGCCAACCAAATAGAAGTTTTGGCGTGGCTTATTTTTTTATCAATAACACAAGTTCTTCGGCAAAGTGCCTTGCCCCTGTCACTCTGTTCATCCACGAATATGGCTCGTCATAATCAGGAATCTGCATGTCCCCTAAGTAGCGTACATTTGCCATCATAATGAAGCCTTCCAGCGCAGCGATATTTTCATCTCTACTGGTAGTAGCGTCACTCAGTACTGCTAGGATTTTTGAAATTTGTTCGGCATCTTTTCTGTACTTTGCTAATTTCAATGCCGTTTTAATCCGCCCAAGCTCTTTAATCAGTCTGACATTCAGGCCAACTATCTGCCCATATTCTGCTTGCTTATAAATCCGCAAGCGGTTGATATAGGCTTTCAGCGCCTTACTTTTAGATAGATAATGACAGACACTACTATCACCAACTGTAAAAACAGCGTAGCCGGCAGGTTCCTTTTTAATTGCAGGAGTACGCATTACACCAGTACTTTGAAAGAATCCAGTGGCATCAAGCTTTTCCTTTTTAATAATCTGCTTTGCTTCCTTAATTGACATTGTTTGATCAGCCTTCGCCAGCCTTTTAGTCTTTTCTGGAGCCATTAAGATTAATTCCCGGCGAATATTTTTGTAGATTCTATTTTTATCACGCTGACTTAACACTGCGTGATCGTACGGCGGCTGCCAATGGGTAATCATACTACTGTCAAAACTGAGTTGTGGGTCTCTGAAATCAATGTCGATGGTCATCACCCGATTGCCCTCAGTGTATTGAAGACAGTAAAAGTGCGGTATTGTAATCTTGTAATCGTCGTCTTGTAACCTTTTTATCTGGTCAATCATTTCATCAATGTCGGTCAAATAAGCAGCACTTGAAATCGTGGTTTCATCAACGAACATTCTAACTAGACCAAACCAATCAAAATCAATATTGGCCACCGATCCCCTCTGTGCAGCCTTCATCGTTGCTGTTATGGCGGCCACTAAATTATCCGCTCTGGCTGAAGAGCCTTCTGGATAGGCCTTCTGAATACCAGCTAATGCACGCCGACAAATCCTAATTAGTTGCTTTAATTTATTTCGATTGGCTTGCTTGATAGCAGGTGCAGGCCCCTTAATTAGTAGAACAACCGACATAATTGGCATGATGAAGCACGACACTATTAGACTAATAAAGGTCATCAACACTGAAATTTCTAGCGCCCCATTCGGCGATCCAACTATCGAAATTAGGCCCATACTAAGCAATAAAATTCCAATTCCACTAAATAAAATCAACCACGTTCTTCTAATTTTCGTCGCCCAAATAATATGATAAAGTAACGTAAACGTAAAACCCTGAACACTAATACAAAAAAAGGTGCTGCCAATAGGATCGAAAGGTTGTAACAACCACATAACGATGCCCAAAGTAGTACTATTTTCGGCGGGCAAACTTAACATTAAGGCCCGGACTTGAACTAGCGCAACTAAAAGCCAGGGCAAGACACAATTAATGATAATCAAATACCATTTTAGTAGACTTTGAGTTTCCTTTGTCCCCTGGCGCGGTCGCAAATAAAAACTGAGGCCGCCGAACCCTAATGTGCAACTAGCAAAGAACACACACAGCGGCAGATATATTTTTGAAACTTCAGTTTGCAATCCCAGCGCTACTGCTAATCCTGCACAAATTATTGTTAGCCCATAAATCGCTCTAAATTTCCCAATATTAGTCATATTGCTCTCCAATTACATTAATTTTATGAAATTAAGCGGACCTTATTTTGTGGCACCCACAATTTTCCCCTCACCGGTATTTTTATTAAGCTTAAAGATTCTGCCCATAAAATCGGTTGCCAAAAGTACTCCATCCCTAAGAAAAATACTGGTTATGGGTAACGGACTAAATTTGGGAAACTCCTTCAAAACTGGAATCGGAAGTCGCCAAATTATTTGGCCAGTCTTTGAAATAGCAAATACATTTCGAACAGCACTGCTGGTGAGTTTTATCCCGGTAGGAATTTCCAGGCGCACATAGACTTGTTCGCCATCGTATCGGTATTGGGCAACATCGTAGTCAAAAATCAATTTATGTTCATTTACCGTTAATTCATTATTATTATATTTTATTTGTTCCTTCATTTGCTACGAGTCCCCTTGCTTCAATTCCCCAATTTTTATTTCCCAACTATTCTTTTCAGTAAGTGAAATACTTTTAACCAATTTTCTTTTCTTTTTTCTCTGTGTGCCCTTTTTACCAGTTTTTTGTATTCTACTTTGGAAAAGATCTTCTGCGCATTTTCCGGAGCAATTAACACAAATTCTGGAAATTTTTCAAGAAAATCACGATTAGCCTGTCTTGGACTCTTAGCCGGTTTCCAGATGCCAAAATCCGCATAATATAATAATTCATTCGCCGTATGTTTTCCTTGTAGATAGGCATCCACGGCCTGCTTTTCTACCGGGACAGTCTCCTCATGAACAGGCGTTCGCCAAACGATAAAACGGACAGAGTAAGCCTCGTCAGCCTTAAGTATTTTGATCTGATCTTGAATATTTTCATAAATTACTTTCATGAGCACTCACTCCAAGGCTTTATTATCGGACCGCCAGTAGCCCTAGAAGGATTGTTTATTATTTACCCAAGCTAATGAACATAATGCCACGGCCTGCACATACCTTTAACGGCCTAATGTGAAACTTTAGCAACGTTCACTTAATTATTACAAGCTGCCATTCAATGAATTCCAATTCACTAAAATTAGCCACGCGTATAAATCGGTTCCACTTTCTCGATTACATCAGAGAACGACTGACTTTCCATAATATCTATGTAGTGCCCGCGCAAATAAGGTGTGACAGTTCTACCTATTTTTGGATAAAGCTGGGCGCGGTTACCCGTATAATCGATCAATAATAGGTAGCTGCCTTCATCATCGCGTACCCACCACCGCAGCCAAACTGCCTTTACTTCCTTTATTGCCGGTAATTGAGCGGCAAGTTCCGCCACCATTTCAGTTGGATAATCGGCCGGCTCGCCAATTTCGACCGCTACATCTTTTTTGATGACCTCGGTAATATGCCCATGTTGTTCAATGTTTTTTTGATCATGCATGTGCTTGACCTGTTGCCGATAAACCACAAAATTCTCCGAAAATGGATCAAGACTGAAGCCAGCATCGGCGCTTTCAAGCACCATAGTGGCGATATCTTCAAAATCAACGACCAATGCTTTATCACTAGGACGTTTTTGCCACTTTCTCAATTCATCCCAATTCGAAAATACCGGTAACATCGTTTCATTAGCAGTATTGGTCAGTATGGGGAAACTAAATTTTCCACCTTTTTTCATAGTTAGCATCGTTGTTTGTTCATTGATCTCGGCTTCCGTCTCGATAACCAATAAAAAACGTCCGTTCAACGCAATGTAACGAAAAATTTGTTCGATCAGCTCAGCTTCGTCTTGTGGTTTATTTCTTAATAATTGAAAATACTGCTCTAGTTGTGAATTGGTGATTGGTTTGGTGATTCCTTGCTGGTTAGTTTTCTTTTTCTTAAAAACGTCAAATAGACTCATCTTGGGCCTCCATTAATTTAGACGATCATCAGGTTAAAGCACAAAGTTGTTTACAGTTGGCCGCGATTCATTTGGATCTTGGTTTCGATACTAATTAGCATAAAGGAACGACCCTATTTTTTCAATTACCAATAAAACGTCTAGAAATGATATTTAACACTCGTAAAAAATGCAACGATTAATTCGTAAATAAATTGCTCCCTAACTAATTAATCTCTTTTGCACCATTCAAGACATTAAAAAAGTTGTGACAAAATTGAATTTTGTCACAACCTCTGATACTGGAAATATTGACCTAGAGTAAAGCAATAATCCCACTCCTACCATTCTCCTAATGTTTTATACCCGCTATGGCTGGACGACCATCAACTGTTAACCATTTACCGCGCGTAAACAAATAATGCTCGGTCAATAATGGCAGAGTGTTGCCTTAAATTAACGCCTTTAGCAATTGAGGCCGATGACCAGGCAACGTTAATGGTTAACTTTTTAAGCGCTAGATCGAGTTCAATCGCTGTAATATCCTGATTATCCTGCAATCGTTGTTGTCCCTTCTCATTCTCATCACTATTTTCTTCTAATAATTTAAGTTTATCCAAGTTAATTATCAGTAAGAAATTCGTAGTTTCATAAGTATTGTGTGCGTCAGTAGATTTTTCAGCGCAATAAATCCGGGCGATACTTTCCGGAGTCATTGCAAGTAGTGGCCGATTTTTAAACTTAAGTTTGAATTCTTTTACATAAGAACATAAAAGACGTTCATCGGCAACGTTGGCCACCTCTAGCACTGATAGCGCCCTGCGTGTAGCTGGCGCCAACTTGTTGTCCTTATTAAAATAACCGTTAAACGTGTTTTCTGAAATTAATTTCTCTGCTAATAATTGATGCATTGGACTACCAAGCTCTTGTCCAATTGGGTAAGAACCATTAAGCCACCCTTTTCCTTCACTATTGGCCAAAATAAAGGCCCCCTTTTTTTGTTAAACAGAAAACTAATCCCTGACTCCAAAAAATAGTAATTAAATTGACTGACTTTTTACGATTAGAAAATATACCAAACCAAAACGTAGCAAGCTCAGCAGATCAGCCTTCCACGCCCATTTAGACTAAATTAACCAAGCATACCCAGAACAAATTAGGCAGGAAAACACAAACCAATTTTCAAACGTGGCCCAAGTTAACTCCCAGCATATTCGAGAGCTCAAACACATTTTCATGAAAACTAAGGTTGCTGTGCCAAACGTAGTTATTATCGGTTTGGTGCACCTTTTGATCGGTAATCAAAAAATATTTTTTGATATTGGAATTAGATTTGGTCACAATCGCCGTGTAGTTTAAGGGTAAATGCATGTTTAATGTGTTTAACAAACGACTTTTGGTTAGATAGTTGGTGCTGATGTCAACAAAAATCAGCTGCTGATTGGTTGAAAAGTAGGGTTGAATAATTGGAATGACACTTTTGATGATTGCGTCCTGATTAGTTTTTAAGTGAGTAAAATTTGAACCGTGTTTTGCAAATAATTGCTGCAATTCATGGTCGATAACGTAATAATTAGTTGAGCTTTCTACGTAATTTAGGGATAAAAATGGTAACGATATTTTTTGCACAAATTCAATAACCAACCTTAAATACGGTTTTAGTTCTAAAACGTAGGCCGAAGAACGGGTTAATTTTAATTGGTCAATTATCAAATCGGTTAGGTAAATGATTTCCGAATAGTAGGCATAATCCTTAACATGATGGTCTTGCGTTGCAAAATACGGGCTTTGCGTACAGAAATATTCCGCCCACATTATCTCTGGATACTTAGTCAACGATATTGGCTTTTTGCTAACGATATTCGAATAATTCTCAAAATTATCATCCTGCAAACGAAAACCCTGTTTATTTCTAATGGCACAAATTTTTAGAAAATCAGTTTGCTTTTTATTATCTAAAAACAACGCGCCGTGGGGCAGTTTACCAATTAATTTTTTAAAAACATTCTTCTGTGAAATTGGAACTAAAATGTCCTCCTCGGCCAGTTGAAACATTAAATAAAAGAATATCCTCAGCTGCCGTTCATCACCTGTGATTTTGAAATCGCTAATATTTATATAGATGCCAAAATCGCGTAAAACGTGCCTAATTAAATGAAAGTGGCGGACAATGGTTGACATACTGGCGTCCATAACTTTTTCCAGTAACTCAATTGGTGTTTCCGGCGCGTAAAAAATATATTCCAAACACCGGTAAACTAAACTATTGCGCACTAAATTGGCCTTCAACGCACCAGTTGTTAAGCGCTTTTCGGCGTTATCACTGACTTCTTTAGGAAATTCGGCCTTTGCCTTCTTATGGATTTTTCGAATTTCTTGGTACACGGTTTGGTAGGAAAGATCGGCACATTTCTTACTAATATTTACCGTGCTACCGTCCTTGCTGCTTTTAAGATAGTGAAACACCCGTAACATGCGTAAATCCTTGTTGGTTAGGAATAGTGTAGAAAATGAAGTGTCTTTAGTGCTGAAATCATCCGCCGAAGAAACTGATTCGGCGGTCGTTTGCGTAGTGGAATCTTTCGTGAATGTTTTGGCTTTCATATATAATCCGTCCTTAACTCTATTAACTGCTTAAATGACCTTTAAAATAATTTTTTGCCTAAATTGTCAAACTAAGTGCAACACCGGCCAGCTTTCACTTATAAGTGGTCTAGGTGTTAGTCATGCGAGTAATT
>NZ_RHNP01000020.1 GCF_003950295.1 Loigolactobacillus iwatensis | reverse complement strand
CGTCGCTTATAAGTTTAAGGCTTCATGGCCTTTTTGGTCTAGTTATTTAGGTGTTGCACTTAGATTGTAAATCCGGCAAATAATTTTTTGTGACTTAATTGGCCAGAAACTACTTGTGAAATTAATTTCTAAACCTGCTTTAAGTTTTCATTCAATTACCATTATTTTTTTATTTATTTTTTGACAGCTTAATTATTAAAACTTTAATCAACTAAGCGCCAATTAATCATCATTAATTGATTTTTTTATTTTGCTAACTCCAACTGCCAATACTTAAATTTTAGCCCAATCCGCTTGATTATTCACTACCAATGAATCCCCATCTTTAGCCAAAATTGGCCAAAAATAGGAACTATTTATTTTTTTCAATCATAGGAGGGATTAGCAAGATTAAAAATAAGCGCCACTTAATTCACGGCCTGAAGTTTTCCAAACTATCAGATAATCATTAAATAATGACTATTTCATGATAGGATTTCATCTAAAAGATCTCTAGCCAATGTCTTATCCATAAATCAATTTTCATAAACATTTTATAATATAGTTGACTTAGCATACAAGAAAAGCGCCGTTATTCAGCCCTGCCGACGCAAGACCGTTACCAATTCTTTTAGCCGCTTATTCTGGTAATCAATTAAAGTTAAGGCTGCACAATCACCTCTTTTTAACCTTCCTTAGCAAAAACTAACCTTCTAAAGGCGGTTAATTTGATCACAAAAATAATAAATAGTCGCATAAAAATACTTCCTGTAATTCACAAATTCAGAGCACAAAAAAGCACATCAACTTAGATTAAGTTGATGTGCTTTTTCTCGTACCTTAGGTGAATTAGTGTTTGTTAATTACTATCTTCATCGTGTTTCCGTCGTTTGGCTGCACCTAGTAAACCAATGGAGCCTAACATGGCTAGGCCAACTTCGGCCAACCAGCCTTCCTTGGCGTCACCAGTTTGTGGCAAGCGTTTCTGACCGTTATCAGAAGTGGCTGCCTTAACTGCCGCCGTGGAGACAGGTTTAGTTGTCTTTGGTATTGCCTTCGCCGTTTTGACTGTCTTCTGCGTAGTTGCTACTTGTGGTGTTGCTTTGGCAGCTGTTGGAACAGTCTTTTCTGTCGTTGCCTTAACGGTTGGCGTCACTGATTGTTCAGTTGGCGTTTTAACAGTTGGTGTGACGACTTTAGCTGGCGTTGTCGTAGGTGTTGTCGGTGTTGCTGGAGTCACAACTGTTTGGGCTGTCTTCTCTGCGTAAACGACTGTCTTGACAATATCCGAACTTGTTGCTGTTAGCCCAGTTACAGCAGCGATGGTGCTTTGACTTGGCGTGTAACCACTAACCGTTGGTGTGTTTTGCGCATCGAAGCTAGTGTCACCATTAGTTGCCGTCCAAGGTGTATAAGTTAACTTGCCGGTGACTTCATTAACAACTGCCGTCCGCGTGAAGGTTACCGTATCAACCTTGTCAGGCACTAAAGTCTTACCGTTATTGTCAACATAATGGATCGTCTCAGTCACGTTGTGCACCAAATCAGTTTCGGTTGTGCCATCAGGCCACTTTGGTCCATCTGGATTCGTGCTATCAATTGGTGCACCAGGTGTTCCGGGGTTAGCTGGTGTTGCCGTTGCTTGACCCTGTTTAAAGTGAACTTCGAAGTTCTGGGTAGCTGTGGTGTCGTCATCAAAGACTGGCGTGCCACTGAAGCCATCACTCACTAACTGGTAGCCCTTTTGTGTGTAACTAGCAATCTTAGCAGCCGTACTATAACTAATGGTTGCGCCAGATTTACCTGTAAGACTATCACTCGTTAATACTTGACCGGTATCGTCATCAATGTACGTCACAGTTGCCGTTTGATCATCCTTGGTATACGTGATTGACGTATCCGTGCCTGGATCAGCCGGTACTGCTGGTGGCAAGTAGCCATCGCCAGCTGGCGTTAATGGATCACCGTCTGGTCCAACTGGTGTTTCACCAGGTTCACTTGGCACGATTGGTGTCGTTGGTGTGGTGACTTTACCAGGATTATCCGGATCATTTGGATAAGGAACATCCGTTTCACTGCCGCCGTTTGGTGGCGTAATCACATAGCTACCAACCTTGTTGTAAACGTAGGTAACGGTTAAATCACTGGTACCAATTGTGCCTTTAGCATTGCCTGGTACGGCCGTTAAGTAGTAACCATTAACAACTTTGGCAGTTGTCGTGTAATCATCGCCATCGTGCAACTTCGTCTGCGTCTCACTTGGCGCTACTTGTTTACCGTTTTGATCAACGTAATTGACCGTCACACCATAATCGTTGGCGACATAAGTGATGGTTGTATCTTTGCCTGGATCAGCTGGTGTTGCTGGTGGCAAGTAGCCGTCACCAGATGGGGTTAATGGATCACCATTTGGTCCGACTGGGGTTTCACCAGGTTCACTTGGCACGATTGGTGTCGTTGGGGTGGTGACCTTACCAGGATTATCCGGATCGTTTGGATAAGGAACATCCGTTTCACTGCCGCCGTTTGGTGGCGTAATCACATAGCTACCAACCTTGTTGTAAACGTAGGTAACGGTTAAATCACTGGTACCAATTGTGCCTTTAGCATTGCTTGGTACGGCCGTTAAGTAGTAACCATTAACAACTTTGGCGGTTGTCGTGTAATCATCACCATCGTGCAACTTCGTCTGCGTCTCACTTGGCGCTACTTGTTTGCCGTTTTGATCAACGTAATTGACCGTCACGCCGTAATCGTTGGCGACATAAGTGATGGTTGTATCTTTGCCGGGATCAGCTGGTGTTGCTGGTGGCAAGTAGCCGTCACCAGATGGCGTTAATGGATCACCATTTGGTCCAACTGGGGTTTCACCAGGCACACTTGGCACGATTGGTGTCGTTGGTGTGGTGACCTTACCAGGATCAGCAGGATCATTGGGATAAGGAACATCCGTTTCACTGCCACCGTTTGGTGGTGTGATGATGTAGCTACCAACCTTGTTGTAAACGTAGGTAACGGTTAAGTCACCCTTGCCGATTGTACCTTTGGCGTTACTTGGTACTGCCGTTAAGTAGTAGCCGTTCACGACCTTGGCCGTCGTTGTGTAAGCATCACCGAAACTTAAATCAGTTTTACTATCACTAGTTGCAACTTGTTTACCTGTTTCATCAACGTAGTTAGTGGTTAAACTATAATCAGCAGCGGCCGTAATCGTTAACTGGCCGGCTACAACGCTAACCTTATAATTTGAATTATCACTAGCGGTTTGATTAACGTTAATCGCGTATTGACCAACCGCAGTGTCCTTGCTTAAATCACTTAACGTGTATTTAAGGCTAGTTCCCTTTGTTGGTACGCCAGAAACAGTTGTCTTCAAATCACCAGTGTAAGCTTGGCCATCATAGGTCTTGCTAACAGATGGTGCGGTGATTGTGACTGCCGCTGGCGTAATCACGAATAAACCATTTTGAACATTTGTACTATCAAAATCATAGTTTGGATTAGCGGCCTGTAATTTCTTCAAACCAGTTGCGTTTAAAGTAACCGTGTAATTACCAACGTTTTGACTGTTGATACCACTTAAATCAAAATCAGCCGCCGTTAAATCTGGTACGACGAAATTGGTATCTTTGCTTGGTGCTAAAACAGTAAACGTGGTTGGATCAGTGCTGGCATCACCGTCGTAAACCTTAGTTGCCCCTTGAACCACAACTGAACCTGCTAATTGTGGATTCTGACTTGGATTGTCAGGGTTCGTTGGCTTTTCTGGCGTATTTGGTGGTGTCACGTCTAAACCGGCTGGCGTAATGGTTAAGCTACCAGGATTTGTCGTGATCTTGTAATTGCTATTATCAGCAGTGTTTGGTGTTGTGACGTTAATATCATAATCACCTACTGCCGCATCACCACTAACATTAGTCAAACTATAATCTGGTGCTAAGCCCTTAGTTGGTACACCAGCTACGGTAGCCGTTAAATCAGCAGTGTAGCCTTGACCATCATAGGTCTTGGACACACTTGGTGCTTTGATGGTAATTGGTGCTGGCGTAATGACAAACAGGCCATTTTGAACATCAGTTAAATCAAACTTGTAGTTCGTGTTGGCATCCTGCAATTTCTTCAAACCACTTGCGTTTAAAGTCACACTGTAGTTACCCACATTCTGGCTGTTTACATCACTTAAATCAAAATCACTAGCCGTTAAGATTGGCATAACGAAATCAGAATAGTTACTTGGTGCCAAAACGGTATAAGTGGTTGGATCAGTACTAGCATCACCATCGTAAACTTTCGTTGCGCCTTGAACGACGACCGAAGCCGTTAACTGTGGATTCTGACTTGGATCATCAGGATTCGTTGGGTTCGCTGGCGTATTTGGTGGTGTTACCTCTAAGCTTTGTGGCGTGATGGTTAACTGACCTAGTTCAGTGGTAATCTTGTAGTTCGAATTATCATCGGCTGTTGCGTTAACATTGATAGCATAACTACCAGCGTTAACATCCTGACTCAAATCAGTCAAACTGTATACTGGCGCTACCCCTGAAGCTGGAACGCCAGCCGCTGTGGCCGTTAATGCACCACTATAAGCCTTACCGTCATAGGTCTTGGACACAGTTGGTGCCGTGATCGTAATTGCTGCTGGTGTAATGACGAATAAACCATTCTGAACATTCGTTAAATCAAAGTCATAGTTTGGATTAGCAGCCTGTAACTTCTTCAATCCACTAGCGCTTAGGTTAACCACGTAGTTACCAACGTTTTGACTGTCGATACCACTTAAATCAAAGTCAGCAGCCGTTAAATCTGGTACGACAAAATCAGTATCTTTACTTGGTGCCAAAACAGTAAACGTGGTTGGATCAGTACTTGCGTCACCATCGTAAACCTTGGTCCCACCTTGAACCACAACTGAGGCCGCTAATTGCGGATTTTGACCTGGATTATCAGGATTAGTCGGATTCGCTGGTGTATTTGGTGGTGTCACATCTAAACCAGCTGGTGTAATGCTTAACTGGCCTTTTTCCGTCTTAATCGTGTAGTTTGAATTAGCCGCCGCGTCTGCTGCAACGTCAATCTCATAGTTACCGACTGCAACATCTGAACTGAGATCACTTAAATCGTAACTGACGTTTGCTCCCTTTGTTGGTACGCCGGTAACTGTTGCGGTGACCTTGCCACTATATGCTTGGCCATCATAGGTCTTGCTAACAGATGGCGCCGTAATCGTCACTGGTGCTGGTGTAATGACAAACAAACCATTTTGAACGTTGGTATTATCAAAGTCATAGTTTGGATTAGCAGCCTGTAACTTCTGTAAACCAGTAGCGTTCAAGGTAACCGCGTAGTTGCCTACATTCTGGCTGTTAATACCACTTAAATCGAAATCAGCTGCCGTTAAATCTGGTACAACGAAATCAGTATCCTCACTTGGTGCTAAAACGGTGTAATTTGTCTGATCAGTTGCCGCGTCACCATCGTAAACTTTAGTGCCACCTTGAACCACAACTGAAGCTGCTAATTGCGGATTATTACCCGGATCGCCAGGATTAGTTGGTGTTTCTGGTGTATTTGGTGGTGTCACATCTAAGCCCTTTGGTGTAATCGTTAACTTACCAGGCATTTTCGTAATCGTGTAGTTCGAATTATCACTGGCTGTTGCATTAACATTGATATCGTAGCTACCAGCGTTAACATCCTGACTTAAATCACCCAAGCTGTAAACTGGTGTAACCCCGGCACTTGGTACTCCGGCAACCGTAGCCGTTAAAGCACCGGTATAAGGTTGACCATCGTAAGTCTTAGACGCACTTGGTGCCGTGATTGTGATTGGCGCTGGCGTGATGACGAATAACCCATTTTGAACATCGGTTAAGTCAAATTTGTAGTTCGTGTTAGCGTCCTGTAACTTCTTCAAGCCACTAGCACTTAAAGTAACCACGTAATTGCCAACATTTTGACTGTCAATGCCGCTTAAATCGAAATCATCAGCGGTTAAATCAGGAATAATAAAGTCAGTATCTTTGCTTGGTGCTAAAACCGTATAAGTCGTTAAGTCAGTTGAAGCGTCACCATCGTAAACCTTGGTACCACCTTGAACCACGACGGAAGTCGCTAACTGCGGATTCTGACCTGGATCGCCAGGATTAGTTGGGCTTTCTGGTGTATTTGGTGGTGTCACGTCTAGCTCAGCCGCCGTAATTGATAACTTCCCAGGTTCTACCGTTATCTTGTAGTTACTGTTATCAGCAGTATTAGTTGTTAATACATTGATATCGTAATCCCCAACCGTTGTGTAACCGTTAAGGTTGGTCAAACTGTAATCTGGTGCTAGGCCCTTAGCTGGCACTCCGTCTACCGTGGCCGTTAAAGCACCACTATAAGGTTGACCATCATAGGTCTTTGAAACTGATGGTGCCGTGATCGTAATTGGTGCCGGCGTAATGGCAAACAGGCCATTCTGAACGTCGGTTAAGTCAAACTTGTAATTCGTGTTAGCCGCTTGCAACTTCTGCAGACCACTGGCACTTAAGTTGACCACGTAGTTGCCCACATTCTGGCTGTTCAAATCACTTAAATCAAAATCATCGGCCGTTAAATCTGGAATAACGAAGTCGGCGTAGTTACTTGGTGCCAAAACAGTAAACGTTGTTGGATCAGTACTAGCGTCACCATCGTAAACCTTAGTGCCACCTTGAACCACAACCGAAGCCGTTAACTGCGGATTTTGACCAGGGTCTTCCGGATTAGTTGGGTTTGTTGGTGTATTTGGTGGTGTGACGTCTAAGCCTTGTGGTGTAATTGTTAATTTACCAGCAACAGTTGTAATTGTGTAGTTGCTGTTAGCTGTAGCATCGGCGTTGACATTAAGCTCATACTCGCCGGCCGCAACATCGGCACTAACATCAGTCAAACTATAAACGGGTTGGTCCCCTTTAGTTGGTACACCAGTCAAAGTAGCAGTTAGATCACTACTATAAGGTTTGCCATCATAAGTCTTGGAAACTGTTGGTGCTGTGATCGTCACTGGAGCTGGTGTAATCTTGAAACTACCAGTGCCAATCTCCGCTGCGGTAATCGTGTAATTTAAATTAGCCGCGCGTAAATCAGATAACCCTTGGGCACTTAAAGTCACGTTATAGGTACCAACGTTTTGACTGGTAATCCCACTAAAGTCAAAATCGTCCGTCGTCCAAGTTGGGGCAACTAAACCATTGGATAAACTAACTTGATACATGGTTGGATCGGTACTAGCATCGCCGTCATACAACTTTTCTTGCGTGCCCAGACTAACTGTAATGCCATCAACAACTGAGTTGATCGTCAATTTACCTGGCGCTGTTGTAATCGTGTAGTTACTGTTACCGGCCGTATTTGGTGTTGTGACCTTAATATCGTATTCACCAACTACCGAGTCACCACTAACATCAGTCAGACTATAATCTGGGGTTAGGCCTTTAGCTGGTACACCACTAACGGTGCCCGTTAAGGCAGTTGTATAACCTTGACCATCATAGGCCTTTGAAACTGTTGGTGCCGTGATCGTAATTGGTGCCGGCGTAATGGCAAACAAACCATTCTGAACGTCAGTCGCATCAAATTTATAATTTGTATTCGCATCCTGTAACTTCTTCAAGCCACTAGCATTCAAAGTAACCACGTAGTTACCCACATTCTGGCTGTTCAAATCACTTAAATCAAAATCATCGGCCGTTAAATCGGGAATAACAAAGTCGGCGTAGTTACTTGGTGCTAAAACGGTAAAGGTGGTTGGATCCGTACTAGCGTCACCATCGTAAATCTTGGTACCACCTTGAACCACAACGGAAGCCGTTAACTGCGGATTCTGACCAGGATTGTCCGGATTAGTTGGGTTCGTTGGTGTATTTGGTGGTGTGACCTCTAAGCTTTGTGGCGTAATCGTTAACTGACCTGGTGTGGTCGTAATCTTATAATTTGGATTATCGTCAGCCGTTGCAATAACGTCGATGGCATAACTATCAGCGTTAATATCTTGGCTTAAGTCGGTCAAGCTATAAGTTAAATCTACCCCGTTGCTTGGTACCCCGGTAACTTGGGCCACATCATCTGTCCCTGTATAAGGTTGGCCATCATAAGTCTTGTTTAACGTTGGTGCCGTGATGGTTACTGGTGCTTGGGTAATGACGAATAAGCCATTCTGAACATCGGTTAAATCAAATTTATAGTTTGTGTTAGCGTCCTGTAACTTCTTCAAACCACTGGCACTTAAAGTAACCACGTAATTACCAACATTCTGACTATCAATGCCACTTAAATCGAAATCATCAGCGGTTAAGGTTGGAACAACAAAATCAGGATAGTTACTTGGTGCTAAAACAGTATAAGTGGTTGGATCGGTGCTAGCGTCACCATCGTAAACCTTGGTGCCACCTTGAACCACAACGGAAGTCGCTAACTGTGGATTCTTACCTGGTTCGTCAGGATTGGTTGGATTTTCGGGTGTATTTGGTGGTGTCACATCTAAACCAGCTGGCGTGATCGACAACTTACCGGCAACGGCTGTAATTGTGTAATTACTGTTGTCAGCCGTATTAGGTGTTGTGACGTTAATATCATAATCATTAACATCTTTATCCCCAGTCACATCGGTCAAACTATAATCTGGTGCTAGCCCTTTATCCGGTACACCAGTAACGTCACCTGTTAAGGCAGTTGTATAACCCTGACCATCATAAGTCTTCGAGACTGTTGGTGCGGTGATCGTAATTGACGCTGGTGTGATCACGAATAGACCATTTTGAACGTCAGTTAAGTCAAATTTATAGTTCGTGTTAGCGGCTTGTAACTTCTGCAACCCACTGGCACTTAAAGTCAGGCTATAACTACCCACATTTTGGCTAGTCAGATTACTTAAATCAAAATCATCCGCCGTTAAAGTTGGAATAACAAAATCAGCGTAGTTACTTGGTGCCAAAACAGTAAAGGTGTTTGGATCAGTACTAGCATCACCATCGTAAACCTTGGTTGCACCTTGAACGACAACTGAAGCCGTTAACTGCGGATTCTGACTTGGATCGTCAGGATTAGTTGGAGTCGTTGGTGTATTTGGTGGTACGGTTTCTAAACCTTGTGGCGTAATCGTCAAATGTCCAGGTGTGGTCGTAATCTTATAATTACCATTCTTAGCTGCATCTGCCGTTACCGCAATGATGTAAGTACCAACATTGATATCGTCACTTAAATCACCTAAATCAAAATCAGGTGCACTGCCACTAGCTGGAACACCAGTAATAACAGCAACATTGCCTTTACCTGTATAAGCTTTACCATCATAGGTCTTATTTAATTCTGGTCCAGCAATTGTGATCAAAGCTGGTGTAATTGTTAAAGCCCCAGCCGTAATCATAGCCGTTGTAAAACTAAAATTAGGATTGGCGGCCTTTAAATCATCCTGGCCTTTAGTACTTAAGCTCACACTATAAGCAGTATCACTAGCATCTTGACTACTTGGCGCCGTAAAGTCATCAGCCGTCCAAGTTGGTGCTACGATGCCAGTTGGTAAGGTTACTGTATAAGTTGGATCAGTGGTTGGATCGTTATCATAAACCTTAGTATTATCCTCAATAACAATCGCACCATCGGCAATTCCGTAAGTTACTTTCTTAGTTACATCGGTACTAGCCTCAGTTAAACCAGTTACAGCCGCAACAGTTGGTTGATCGGCGGTGTAACCCTTAATTGTTGGACTGGTGACTGCATCAAAGGTTGTATCTTTATCGGTGGCTACCCAATCGGTATAAGTAACATCGCCAGTTACGAGATCTTTAGTGGCTGTTCGGGTAAAGCTGACCTTATCCGTATGGTCACCCGCCGCAGTAGTCCCATCTTCATAAACATAGGTAATTGTTTCATTAACATCTTTAGTTAGATCATAATTATCGGGATTATCAGTTGGCGTCTCAGTGACTGTGTCATCCTTAACGTAAACGTAGTAATCTTGGTCGGTCGTAAAGTCCGTATCGTACGTCCCTGTTGCAGCTCCGGCATCATAAGAACCACCAGCGGTCATAGTTCCTTTGGCCAATTGATAATTAGTTGGCACACCAATTGTGTTAGTGTAAGTTGCACTAGAATTACCGGTCAACTTTTGCTCAGCATCTATTAGCTCGGTCCCATCGGCAGCTTTCCAGCCACTAGTCTTCTTGGAACCAGTCACATTAATATAATGAATGTTCACACGCTGTGCTTGAACCACATACAAGTAAGTAACGATGATTGGATCCTTACCAGTTGTCCCAGTTGCATTCGTTGGTGTCGAATCCAGCATGTAGCCTACAGGAATATCACCGATCGCTAAGGGCGTTGTTGTGTAATCATCCCCAACTTCATAGGCCGTAGTATTTGCGGGCTTAATTTCAGTTAACGTGCCGTCAGCACTTTCTTGAATCCATTTTGTTGTAACAATACTCGTAGCCACAACTTTGGCGTTCATAGTTTGCCCTGATTCAAGAATCGAATTATCCACGGTATTTTCTGCCTTGAACACTGAACTAAAGGTCGCCGAACTATCAACTGGTACATCATTGATATCTTGCACCTGAACTGGTAACCAAGCAACGGCCAGATCACCTGCAACCAATGAACCAGTGGTCATCAGAATTGATTTAATAGTCGACCAATCAGTCACTTGATCAGCGGTTAAAAAACCAGATTGATCAATTTTTTCACCAGCAACCGCCGTTATATTCTCGGTAGAATAAAGCAATTGTGCATCTCCAGCGGCCGTTTGCGCTTCAATGGTTCCCGCACCAGTTAAAATCAAATTAAAGGCTGCCTTATTGGCAGAATTGGGTAAATTGATTAAATTCTGTGTCCACGGTGAGGACTGATCGGTTCCATTAACCGTCACCATCTGAACCGTACTACTATTAATATCATCACTAGTAGCAGTTGTTGCTCCGGCACTAAAGCGAGCCGTTGTATTATCTGAATCAGCTGAATCATAATCTAAGAATGTATTCTTGGCCGTCATTGGATCATCAATGCCATCTTGTGAACCCATGAATGATGGAACAACAATTTGATAATTACTATTACCGTAAAAATCTCCGGAGTGCTCACTTGGTGAAATAACCTCAACCGTTTGATCACCATACTGCATCTCATAAGCCTTTTGACCTGAATATAAAGTATAAGAATCATTATCAGCAATTTGGACTACATCGCTAAAATTTACGGTGGCCGTTAATGGCAGTGCATCCTGATTAACCATCAATTTCAAATAAAAACCATTAGAATTATTAACTGTAGCACTATTAATAAACGAATCACTATTAATTGATGATAGATCCAACTTTAAAACACGATCACCATTTGGACCGATATATCCGAGATCTGTTAAATAATCATTGAAATCTGGTAATAATTTAGCATTAAAATTATTTGTAGGATACTTAGTAATCGAAGAAAAATCAAATCCCTGTGGAATTGTTAGATAGTAGGTCCCCAGATTTCCACCACGACTAGTCAAAATCAAAAATTCACTATAAAATGTATCTCCAGGACGATAAGATCCAGAAGGAAGTGTACTCCGTGATTCTTCAATAGATGTTGAAAAAGGTATTTCAGGGGCGTCCACAATTGTTAAACTCTGAGTACTTTCAATCGGTGTGGTAATTTGGTCACTGGAATAGTTATACGTATAGTTCGCCACATCATCAATCGTTTTGGAAGTCAAAATGGCATTCGACATGTATTGAATACCAACTTGAACTCCTGGTAAAATCTGATTCCATACTATAGTAATATTTTGAACATCACTACCATCCTGCCCGGTAGGTAAGAATAAAGTATCCCCATCAATTAGATCATTAGTAGTGTAACTAGTTTGGTTACCGTTTGTGTCCGTTAAAGTAATTGAGTTCAGAGTATTATAAATATTTGTACCAGGGCCAAGTACATAGTAATATTGCTTTTTAGTTGAATTATAGAGTGCTTCAGATCCAGGTTCTAAATTAATTGATAATTTTGCATTAGTTTGGGCAACGTTCCCAGTATTTAAAATAGCTGCATATCGACTATCAGATGTAAACGAATAATTATTGGTTGTAGATTGCTTACTACCATTAGTGCCAACACTATCTAAATATATATTATTAAGATCATCTTGACCGTAATTATTGGATAAACCAACACCGTAATCACCAAAAAGGATGGGACTAACTTCTGCATTTTCATCGCTAGCTGCAGCACTCACCGTCAATGGTAGCGTACTTGCACCTTTTATTAATTGGATATTATTGGATACCCACGAAGAATCATAACTTGTTAGTTGGCCTGAAATCGAAAAAGTATTTTCAGTGCCGCCTAATGGATTCATGTACATACCCCAAAAAGTAACTAAGGCTTGACTATTTCCAATTATTATTGAAGAATTCTCTTTAATAATGATTGGAGCACCAATATTGGCCTGTGTAATAGATATAGCAGAGGTTTCAGGTGTATGTGAAATCGAATGTGAACCAATATAAGAAATAGCACCGTCACCAATTCCTGCTCCACCAGTTAATTGGCCACCTAATAACTTGAAACCGGCCGGAACTGCTAATGAAAGTGTGCCAGTCCACGATGAATTCGAAACCACTCCAGAGCTATCAACAAATACTCCAAAGGCGTAGTTCTGATTGATTACTAGAGTTCCAGTTTGATTTTTATCTAAAATAATTCCATTAAAAGAGAGTTTATTAGAATTATTAACTGTATAAGTTAGAGTCGACTGCGTGGTGCCATTATCTGTCAGCACAACATTATAAGTACTATTATCATACAAACCATTTGGTGAAATCTTATAATTCAAAACGATGTTAATTGTTTGAATCCCTGTTTGGTCTACTACATAAGTAAAAACAGTATTCTCATTAGTTGCGGTAGTTGTGGTTTGTCCGGTCACATCAGCTACAACCGTTGATGTCTTAACACCCATAACATTGTCACTGGTTGCTCTAAAAATCCACGGAACTGTAATTTTAATTACATCGCCTGCTTGAGCATTGACAGTCGCTATCACATTGTGTTGTTTTGAATAATTACTTATATCAATCGGTGTACTTGCCGTTGCATCGGTCAGACTAAAATTGGAGCTAGCCGCTGCTCTAGCATTGATTACTTGTGCCTGTCCAGTTGCTACATATTTCGCTGCCGCGGCTGATTTAGTGGCCGCAAGTTCGGTTGCTGTTGGATCAGTTAAAATAGTGGTAGCCGTTGAAGCAAGGTCAGTCTTGGCTGTGCTAGTCGCACCAACTTGACCTGCTGTCGTTTGGGGTGTTGTGGGTGTAGCGACACTACTAGCCGCAGTGGACTGGTCAGCTGTACTTGTGGCCGCCTTATTTGAAGTAGTACTTGCAGTTGACTGAGCCGTTGTGGCAGCCGCCGTACTTGAGGCCGTTGATTGGGCGGCAGAGCTAGTGGCCGTTGTGGTTGCTGGAGTGCTGGTAGCAGTGGATTGGGCCGCTGTACTAGTAGCTGTCGGCTGTGTAGCGGTATTGGTAGCTGTTTTGACTGCGGCACTAGTTGTTGATTGAGCAGCAGTACTACTTGAGGCAGCAGTATTCGTTGATGCCGCAACTGAGCTATTTGCCGCAGAACTTGCTGTACTTGAAGCAGCGCTGGAGGCAGTGATACTAGTCTTCAAAGCAACCGAACTAGCACTGCTGGTTGCCGCCCCACTACTAGCCTGACTATTTGCCGCCTTGGCTGGAACGGTGGCCGCATTCGCCTTTGTTGCTGGATTTGCTACAAAGGCACCCAAACTAAGCCCAAAGGCAGTCATTCCCATTGCAACCCACTGCTTTTTAGCTTTATACATTTTATAATGAGTTTTACTTTCACTAATAAGCATATCTCGATAATTGTATCTTCTCATTCTGTATTCCTCCCTGGTACCTAGTACTAATAAATTCGGTTCTATCTTAACTTCGTTGTTACACGTTTACTTTTTCCAATCATGACGATTTACCATCCACCGGGCTGTTCTTTAAAAGGTCGGTTACCTCCCTTGCACAATTTATTAAGAACATTTAAAAAGATTAAGATTTCATAATGTTTACTTCGTAAGTATAATTCATAAACAACCAAAATATATTGCAAATAGTGAATTCATGGTTCCGTTTTATTCACCTTTTTGCAAAAAAATCGGGACTTATTAAAATCTCGAATATTACGATCTATACGAAAAGGCCATAACAAATTTTGCTTTGTCATAGCCTCTTTCGTGTAGATTCCTAGGTTAAAGCGAGTTTTTAAACCACTTTTTCCCAATTATCTTATTAATCTTTATCATTTTTACGGTAGAACAAATTCGTTAGGACAAGTCCTAGGCTACTAATCGCCAAACCAAGATAGGCCAAGATACTACTTTGCGGTGTTTCACCGGTTGTTGGTAATTTGATCTTGGTTGCAGCAGTCGCTATTGGTGCCTGCTGTTTTATGGCCGATTTAGTTGCTACTACCTTTCCTAATTGCTCTTTATTCGCTGGAGCAGTTGTTAAGGTAACTGATTTACTAGTCGCCGTCGCTCCTGGTGTCATTGCTGCAATTGGCGCCGTACTTGTTGCTTCCTTTACAGAAGCATTACTGGCTGTACTGACCGCTACCGAACTAGACGCAGCACTACTTGAGTTACTACCGACACTGCTATTGGTGTTGGCTGCTGCATCAGCATTAACTTGAGCGGTTACACTATTGGCCACAGTGGTTGCGGTAGTTGCCTGGGCCTGAGCCATGTTGGCCGCTGTAGTCGCAGTAGCCGAAGCCACTTTAGCCGCCGTCGCTGCTGTTTGGGCCGCAACTGCAGTACTGGCCGCCTTGGCCGTGGCCAGATTAGTTTCTGCGGTACTAGCTGCCGATGTAGCCATCGTTGCCGCACTCTTAGCTGTTGTCACCGCATTAACGGCCGCACTAGCCAAGGATTGGACCGCCGAATTACTTGGATCACTTGTTGCAGCACTTTGAGCAACTGTTACCGCACTCTGCGCCGTTACAACTGCCATGGAAGCCGTTGTTGCCGCGCTTTGGGCTACCTGAGCACTGCTACTAGCTGCACTAATTGCGGCAACTTTGGCCGTACTCTCGGCTGCCGAACTGGCCGCACTGTTACTGGCACTACTATTAGTATTTGCATCGGCGTTAGCCTGGTTCTTTGCACTCGTTGCTGCTTTGCCTGCAATAGTCACTTGAACTTGGGCCGTGCTGGCTGCCGTTGTGGCACTAGTTGCAGCACTTTTGGCCATTGTTGCAGCTGCTTGAGCCGCGGCAGCCGTACTAGCAGCCTTGGCCGCCGCTAAATTAGTTTGCGCCGTACTTGCTGCCGTTGTAGCTATAGTGGCCGCATTCTTTGCCGCCGTTGCTGCACTAGCGGCTTGACTAGCCAAGGATTGAATCATTGAATTACTTGGATCACTGGTGGCTGCACTTTGAGCAACTACTGCTGCGCTTTCTGCCGTTACGGTCGCCGCTGAAGCAGTAGTTGTGGCACTTTGAGCTACTTGGGCACTGCTACTAGCTGCACTAATTGCTGCCGTTTTGGCCGTACTCTCAGCTGCTGAACTGGCCGCACTGTTACTGGCACTACTATTAGTATTTGCATCGGCGTTAGCCTGGTTCTTTGCACTAGTTGCTGCTTTGCTTGCAATAGTCACTTGAACTTGGGCCGTACTGGCCGCCATTGTGGCACTAGTTGCAGCACTTTTGGCTACTGTTGCGGCTGTTTGGGCCGCGGCAGCCGTACTAGCAGCCTTAGCCGTCGCCAAATTAGTTTGCGCCGTACTAGTTGCCGTTGTAGCTATGGTGGCCACACTCTTTGCCGCCGTTGCTGCACTAGCAGCTTGACTGGCCAAGGACTGAACCGTTGAATTACTTGGATCACTTGTTGCAGCACTTTCCGCAATTGTTGCTGCACTCTGCGCCGTTACAACTGCCGTTGACGCAATGGTTGCAGCACTTTGAGCTACTTGGGCACTACTGCTAGCTGCACTAACTGCTGCTACTTTAGCTGTACTCTCGGCCGTCGAACTGGCTGCACTGCTATTAGCATTTGCATCGGCATCCGCCTGAGCCCTCGCTTTAGTTGCTGCTGTAGTCGCAATACTGGCCTGAACTAACGCCGTGCTAGCCGCCGTAGTTGCAGTGGTCGCGGCACTTTTAGCCGCCGTTGCTACCGTTTGGGCCGCGGTAGCCATACTGGCAGCCTTGGCCGCCGCTAAGTTAGTTTGCGCCGTACTAGCTGCCGTTGCTGCCACTGTGGCCGCACTTTTGGCTGCCGTTACTGCACTTGCAGCTTGGTTAGCTAAAGATTGGACCGCCGGACTATTTGGATCACTCGTTGCCGCACTTTGAGCAATTACTGCCGCACTTTCCGCCGTTACAACTGCTGTTGAAGCAGTTGCTGCCGCACTTTGGGCCATCTTGGCACTACTGTTGGCTGCACTAATTGCCGTCACTTTGGCCGTACTCTCGGCCGCCGAACTAGCCGCACTGCTACTGGCACTGCTATTAGCATCGGCGTCAGCTTGGGTCTTCGCACTGGTTGCTGCTGTTATTGCAGCATCTGCATTCGTCTTGGCCGTACTAGCCGCCGTAGTGGCTGTGGTCGCTGCACTTTGGACTGTTGTCGCTGCGGTTTTGGCCGCGGCGGCCGTACTGGCAGCCTTAGCCGTTGCTAAATTAGTTTGCGCCGCACTAAAGGCTGTTGTGGCGGTAGTAGCCGCACTTTTGGCCGCCGTTACTGCACTAGCAGCTTGACTGGCCAAGGATTGGACCGCCGAATTATTTGGATCACTGGTCGCTGCACTTTGGGCAATTGCCGCCGCACTTTGCGCCGTTACAACTGCCGTTGAGGCCGTCGATGCGGCACTTTGGGCCACCTGAGCACTACTATTAGCAGCACTAATTGCAACCATTTTAGCCGTACTTTCAGCCGCGGAACTGGCCGCACTGCTACTGGCACTAGCATCAGCCTGGGTTTTCGCACTAACCGCCGCTGAAGTAGCTTTGGTTGCCTGAATTTGGGCCGTGCTAGCCGCTGTCATGGCAGTAGTTGCTGCACTTTTAGCCACCGTTGCGGCCGTTTGAGCCGCCGCAGCCGTACTGGCCGTCTTGGCCGTTGTCACATTAGTATCTGCTGTACTAGCTGCCATTGTGGCTATCGTGGCAGCACTCTTAGCCGCCGTTGCTGCACTAACTGCTTGGCTGGCCAAGGATTGGACTGCCGAATTACTTGGATCACTATTGGCCGCACTTTGGGCAACTGCCACCGCACTCTGCGCCGATAGAACTGCCGTTGAGGCAGTTGCTGCCGCACTTTGAGCTACTTGAGCACTACTACTAGCCGCACTAATTGCGGCCACTTTGGCCGTACTTTCAGCCGCCGAACTGGCTGCACTGCTACTGGCACCACTATTAGCATTAGCATCAGCTTGCGCCTTGGCACTAGTTGCCGCTAAAGTGGCGTTGGCCGTCTGAATTTGTGCAGTATTGGCCGCAGTAGTTGCACTAGTTGCGGCACTTTGAGCCTCTGCCGCTGCCGTTTGAGCTGCAGCAGCCGTACTGGCCGTCTTAGCTGTGGTTAAATTAGTTTCTGCCATACTAGCAGCCGTTGCGGCTGTCGTAGCCGCACTTTTAGCCGCTATCGCCGCACTCGTCGCTTGACTGGCCAAGGATTGAACTGTTGAATTGTTTGGATCACTGGTGGCTGCACTTTGAGCTACTACTGCCGCACTTTCCGCCGTTACAACTGCCGTTGAAGCAGTAGCTGCTGCACTTTGGGCCGTCTGAGCACTACTACTAGCCGCACTAATTGCGGCCACTTTGGCTGTACTCTCGGCCGCCGAACTGGCCGCGCTGCTACTGGCACTACTATTCGTACTTGCATCTGAATCAGCTTGTGCTTTGGCACTAGTCGCTGCCGAACTGGCAGTAGTTGCAAGAGTTTGTGCCGTGCTGGCCGCCGTTGTGCCGATTGTGGCCGCACTTTGAGCAGCAGTTGCCGCCGTCTGAGCTACAGCAGCTGTACTGGCCGTCTGAGCCGTGGCCAAATTAGTTTCTGCTGTACTAGCTGCCATTGTGGCCGCGGTGGCCGCACTTTTGGCCGCTGTTGCTGCACTCGCCGCTTGACCAGCCAAAGATTGAACCGCCGAATTACTTGGATCATTGGTGGCTGCACTTTGAGCAACTACTGCTGCACTTTCCGCCGTTACAACTGCCGTTGAAGCTGTTGCAGCGGCACTTTTGGCTACCTGCGCACTGTTACTAGCTGCACTAACAGCAGCCACTTTGGCTGTACTCTCGGCCGCGGAACTAGCCGCACTACTATTCGTACTAGCATCTGAATCAGCCTGCGCTTTGGCACTAGTCGCTACTGAAGTGGCAATAGTTGCCTGAGTTTGGGCCGTACTGGCTGCGGTTGTAGCGGTTGTGGCCGCACTCTTAGCCGCCGACGCTGCTACTTGGGCCGCCGCGCTTGTGCTGGCCGTCTTGGCTGTGGTCAAGTTAGTTGCAGCCATACTAGCTGACGCGGCAGCGGTTGTGGCCGCACTTTTAGCTGCCGTGGCCGCACTCGCAGCCTGACTAGCTAACGATTGCACTGTTGAATTACTTGGATCACTGGTGGCGGCACTTTGAGCAACGGTGGCGGCACTCTGTGCGGTCACAACTGCAGTTGAAGCTGCTTTCGCTGCACTTTGAGCTACTTGAGCACTGCTACTAGCTGCGCTGATGGCGGCCACTTTCGCTGTACTCTCGGCCGCCGAACTAGCTGCACTACTATTGGTACTAGCATCTGAATCAGCCTGCGCCTTGGCACTAGTCGCTGCCGAAGTGGCAGTAGTTGCCTGAGTTTGGGCCGTGCTGGCCGCCATTGTTGCGCTGGTGGCCGCACTTTTAGCTGCCGATGCTGCTGTTTGAGCCACGGAGGCTGTGCTGGCAGTCTTGGCCGTGGCCAAATTAGTTTCTGCCGTACTAGCTGCTGTTGTGGCCGCAATAGCCGCACTCTTGGCTGCTATTGCGGCACTTGCAGCCTGACTGGCTAAAGATTGAACCGTTGAATTACTTGGATCACTGGTGGCCGCACTTTGAGCAACAGTTGCGGCACTCTGTGCGGTCACAACGGCGGTTGAAGCTGCTTTCGCGGCACTTTGGGCTACTTGAGCACTACTACTGGCAGCACTGATGGCGGCCACTTTCGCTGTACTCTCAGCCGCCGAACTGGCTGCACTACTGCTGGCGCTACTATTAGCACTAGCATCAGCGTCAGCTTGGGCCTTCGCACTAGTTGCTGCTGTTGTTGCAATAGTCGCCTGGGTTTGCGCTGTCGTAGCAGCAGTCTTGGCAGTAGTGGTAGCACTTTGAGTTAATTTAGAAGCACTCGTTGCTGCAGCAATCGTCGTTGCGGCCTGAGTAGCCGCAAAATTAGTTTGTGCGGTACTAGCCGCCGTTGTCGCGGCATTAGCGGCACTTTTAGCTGCCGTGGCCGCACTTACTGCTTGACTGGCCAAAGATTGAACCGCTGAATTACTTGGATCACTGGTCGCGGCCGCTTGAGCTACAGTAGCAGCACTTTGAGCAGTTACTGCCGAGGTTGCGGCAGCAGCTGCCGCACTTTGAGCCACTTGCGCACTGCTACTGGCGACACTAACGTACAAGCTGGTATCTTCACTACTGGCTGAAGAACTGCCACTAGATGAATTATCCCCAAATTGATAATTTTGCCACGCTTGTTCATAGGTCAAGGTAGCAACATCAACCTTAATTGAGGCCGGCATTCCCGCTGCTTCCCCCATTAATGAGAGTTTGTCCGCACCAGATGCCTGCCCAATCAAACCACCCGTATAAGGAGTCTTGGCAGTTTCATAATTCTGACCAGTTAATGCAGTAAAACGCGCACTATCAGTGGCAATAGATTGTGTAAAGCTGGTAATATCGGCCGTCAATTGATCATTAGTATAACCCTGTACTAAAGTAACCGTTGCAGGATTTACACCAGTGCTATCAGGCGGTGTTGCAGCTGCCGTAACCGCAAGTGCACGAGCCTGAGCACGTGCGACTGGCGCTGGTGAAACGACACTACTTGCCGCTACCGGCGTACTAACGGGACTATTAGTTGGTTCAGCCGCTGAAGCTGTGGCCGCCGTTGCTACAAATGCACTAGCAACTGAAACTGTCTTGGCCGTTGAAACACTGCCAGCACTTTGCGTGGCCGAAACAACGGACGTTGGCGTAATATTATCCACTTGAGCACTTGTACCAGTGCTGGAAACGGCAGTACTACTTTGTGGTGCGGAACTAACGTTGGCTGCTACAGAATCAGTTGTGACCTTAGAAGTAACCGTAGCCGAAGTCGCAGCACTAGAATTACTGCCACTTTCTAGCGTGGCACTGCTAGCTACAGAACTATTATTGCTTGTATTTCCGGCTGAACTGGCTTGTTGTTCGGTTGAACTTGATTGCGTAGTTGCAGCGTTGGCGTGCCCTGCAAAGGCCAAGCCAGCCCCAAACATCACTAGGCTTGTCCCAGTAGTTAACCAAATTTTCTTTGCTTTGTATAACTTAAACCGCGTAATGGTTTGTTCCCGTTGTAATTTATCGTACTCAAACTTTCTCATTTTTATTTACTCCTTGTATTTCCAATTTTCTTATCTTTTGGAAAAACACCCAAATCAATCGCTGCACCTAGCTTAATCGCTGGAGCAACCGCACTCATCCGCACGTGATCAGCATTTAATCCGTGCATCGTTGTCACTTCATGCTGAGCCTTCTTTAACTCATGTTGTGACGGAATGACTTGTCCATACTGATTAATCATATTTTGGTCGACCTCCAAAGAAAGTAGTCGCTTGATAGATCGGTGCAAATTGCTGGGAAATCAACTTGCCCATTTCATCATCTAAATCACCAACCAAAACGTCCTGATCGTATTCTAAAAATGGCTTGCAGGCTAAGGCCAGCTTTCGTGCAACCTTGCTTCCAAATTCCTCATGTTCACCACGATAGTCAGCAATCACTGCCAAATCGGCTTTGTCATGCCCTGCGATGGTAACGTTGGCCAACCAGACCTCATTAATTTTATGCAGATGTTTACACTGCTTTTTTAGCATCCCCATTAATTTCTTGGTCCCTAAACTTGGTAATTCAATCCGCAGTTTGTCATTTGTAGGTGCGATCAGTGGCACAACCTGATTGATGTACTGCCAATAATCCCTAGAAAGTGGAAAAGTTTGTTTCCCTGGATTAACCAACAATCCGGTTACGCCAAGACGTTGGGCCTCGGTCATTAATTCAGCACTGGAAAAACGAAACGTTCGAAAATCCATGTTGGGGATCATTTCTTTAGCAAACTGTTTTAAAACTAATTGATCCGTAAAAACGGGGATATATTTTTTCCCATCCGCTAAATAAGTTGTAATTGCAAGACCCATTTCTAAGAGGCTAGAATGTTCTTCCCCGGCCATCTTTTGCGTTGGTTGAACTTTAACCAAGGCCCGAAAATAGGTCTCCAGCAACATCGCCGCAAAACGCCGCTCTAAATCATGATCCTGTGGGTTCTCCATAAAATAGTTCAAACGAACAACAAAGGGCGTCGTTGCCTTCTTCTTTTCTGGCTCTAACGCCGACTTTTCAGCAACTGCCTGAAGTACGGGATCTTTATTATCCTTAGCTAACATGGTTGGTGCCACCCTTCTATTACTGTCGACTTAATTTTGAAATTGCGTCTAATAATTGGTTACCACTCTTCACAAGATCAGCGATTTGGTCCGTCTGGTTATTTTCAACTGAAGAATCAATGGCCTCGGCAACTTGTTTCATGTTCTGGGTCATAACCTTCATTGGTGTTAGGTTGATTAATGCTTCGATTTCTTCATTGTTCATCACTAAAACTTCCTTTTCATTTTTTTGTTTTGTCATTAAGCAACTGATTGCAGTAAACTTATTGATTTAAAATTTTAATTGCTAACATAAAATGCCGCATGTTGGTGGTTAAGCGTTGTAACTGTTGCTCGTCTAAGACGATTTGATCAGCATTATTATCCAGTAAGGCCGCTTGCTGTAACAAAATTGTTGCCAGTTGCAAACTAGCCTTGGCCGTAACTGGTGCCACACTGGTTTTAGTTACTGGCAATGTTTCTTCAGCCTTGGTTGACTTCACCACAGGAATCTTGGCGGGGATTGATTCTGGTTTGCTGGCTGGCGTCGTGACCACAACTGTTGATTCAGCACTGGCTGGTTGGGTAACGGCTTCCGTCCCCATTTCGCTATCCGACTCAGTTGCCTGCGTTTCCTTAAGCTTTCTGGCCTCCGTAATACTTAAAATCAATAGGACTGTTTCTTGCGTTGGATCATCCGGCACAAAGTCTTGGGGCTTAAAAATTTTACGAATACTGGACTCTTTATCTACGCTTAAGTAATAATCCTTACCCGCTACCTCTGGTAAGTGCAACGGTTGAACCTTGTCTGGTTGCTCATTGATGGTTGTCAGCGCGTACACCTTACCCTGCAAATCAGAAATCGTGTTAAAAATTCGAACTGATCCTAAGCGTGCGTACGTCAAAATAATCATTGGCTTAGCCTCCGCTGGCATCTTACCAACGGTTGGCCGTGACTTATCAACTAGCAGATAGCCACTAAAGGCCGGCGCGTTGACTTCATAACGACTCCCAACCTCACCAAAAAGACTAAGATCTTCGTTCAGTGCGTTGCCATCACGATCAACGTAACGGATAACAATTCGGTTCTGCACCTTACCAAGACCTTTTGAATTTGCGTCCTCCATTATGCCCCTCCTCATTTCATTATTTTCATTTGATCAATATGTAACGGTGTGCTTGTGGCACGAATGCGGGCTTCTCCCCCGGGTTAGACTTGGGAGTGTCTTAACTAATATCTCCCTGACTAATTTGGTGTTAACGTGCTGGGAAGGGCAGGTTCCTGCGGTTGCCATGTTTCAACTTGGCGCTTTTCGCCGTAGTTGAATGGACAACGTATGGAGCATTAAGATTATTAGCGATTTAGGCTAATAATCCTCAATTGCGGAATAGTAGTTACGATCGCCAAATAATCCACTACGTGAATTATTCGTCAATCTAGACTAATCCTCAGAACCTGGACGCCTTTCCCAGCACTTCATAAATAACCAAAACTACTAATTCCGATTATGAACCTAATTTAGCAAATAATAAAAAATGATAGCACTAACAAACGGAATTATTACGGTCTTTAAAAATAGACTTAGTGTTATTCATCGATAAATAAAGTGTGTATTTTTTTCGAATTTAATTCAAGAGAAGCAGAGTCCCAACTTTTGTGGGAAAAATGGAAAAAGTCGGGAAAACCGGAAGTGGCTTGATAATTTGGCCTTAGCAATCAGTCCAATCAGTTTTGAATAGCGCTTACAATACCTTTATAATAAGGATAGATAGTTGTTAATAAACCTAACACAAAAAAATAAACCACCCCGGATTATTTTGCTTCACCGGGGTGGTCCTCATCTTTTCAGGATTTCAGGCTTTTTTTATACAAAAATGTAATAGAATAAAACTACAAGCTTGAATTACTGATATATCGATAATAAAAATTGATTGGTGGTTGCAATGAACTATAAACTCTTTTTTGAAAAAGAAGACCTAATTAGCTACTCACTCTTGCAAGTAATCTCACAACAACCAGACGGGAAGATCACTGAGAATGAGGTTCTATTGGACTTTTCGATTTCTTCTTATCGATTACAGCACGTCTTAGAAACTTTAAATCACGATTTAAAAAACGTTAAATCGAATGTTTCCAGCTATATTGATACCTCAGAAAAAAAGCTGCTCCACGGGATAAACATCACAACGACAGTCGTTCAGTCTATTCGGCTCATGTACTTAAAGCACTCTTTACTGTACGCGATGTTTGAATACCACTTCATTTATTCAAACCAATTATCAAACGCGGCTTTTATGAAGAAAAACTACATTAGTAAAACAACTTTTTATAACTCTCAGAACAAATTAAAAGATATTCTGCAGCAAGAAGATTTTTATCAAGTATCTAGCGAATTTGGTGATAATGAACACGCTATTCGGCTGCATTTGT
The DNA here is from genome assembly GCF_003950295.1 of Loigolactobacillus iwatensis. Lineage (GTDB taxonomy): Bacteria > Bacillota > Bacilli > Lactobacillales > Lactobacillaceae > Loigolactobacillus > Loigolactobacillus iwatensis. The sequence goes on along the minus strand of NZ_RHNP01000020.1, from coordinate 26,370 downwards.
TCCAGTTTTTCTACACAGCCTTCAATGGGATTGATAATCCATTCGCTGAGCTTGACGCGCCGGCCGACCAAATTATTGAAAGTATCCAAACTAAGTTCCAGGTGGCCATCACGCCAACGCAACGCACAAAATTATTAATCTTTTTGAAAACTTGGATTTTACGAATGAAAAACCAGTGTTTTGTTACGAAGCCAATGTTAGCCGAAACCAAACTGGATGAATTAGATCACCAACTACTGGATCAAATCCAGGCAATCTTGAGCAAGACACTGACGCTTCCAGTTGGTCAAATCGAACTGGATTACTTGGAAACTTTCCTTGTCATTCAGGGTTATAAACCCGGCTATAGCGAGTTAACTTCCAAAATGACAATGCCGTTAGCTTACAGTTGGGCGACTGACCTTATGACCCAGGTCAAGCAAAGCCAGATGCTCTTGGATAATGACGCCCTTAAAACAACCACTTTAGAAAGTGCTATTTTACGCATCAATATCCAGTTCACGACTTTTTACGTTGAACCAACGACGTTTATTTCGCTTGATCAGGTCAGCTTTTTCAAGGAAACCTACCCGTTGTTTGATCAGGTCATTAGTCACTTTATTCAGACCCTTCATTCAAACACAACAATTAAGATGGGCCAAAATGATTCAGTTAACCTCTACTTCAGCTATATGTTTGCTTTTATCAATAATATTCCAATTAATTTATTACGAAATATGGTCTACATCTGTGTCGATTTCTCGCAAGGTAAGCTTTACACCGATTACGTTATTCGAACGTTAACCGCATTTAGCAACGCCCACATTATGATTGAGCGCATTCCCTCACCTGAAACCGACATCTACCTTTCAGATTTTTACAATAATAGTGTCCAACAGATTCAAATTACCTGGCGCAATCCGCCAACACCACTGGATTGGTCACTACTAGGTGACACAATTATTGATTGTAAGAAACAAAAAATGACTAACGTTACTGACGATGATAATTAGCGTTAATTGGAGGTGATTTCTCATGCAACGCTTTTCTTATAAAGACCAGGGAACCCCGATTCGTTTCCACGTCTACCAGGAAAATAAAAGACAGTGGCTTGTCTCCGGTAAACTCTTGTTTGTTGGTGGTTTATCAACCCTACTCCTGGGAGCAACCACGGAACTGATCACTGGCCAAGATGCCCAAGCGGCCGTAACTAGTCAGGCCACACAGCAGCCGACTAGCGCAACTCCGGCCAACTCTGCACTCCAGGGGCAACAGGTGGCACTCAAACCAACGAACGAGGCCGCTGCCGCCACAGATTCGATCACCCCAGCGGCCGCTAGTTCGGGATCAAGCCAGGCCGCCGTTCAAGCAAGCTCTGCAGTGCCACCGGCGGCTAATTCGGCCCGAACAAACACAATAAGTTCGGCGGCCAGCAGTACCGCACCCCAAACCGGCGCAACTAGCACGACGCCAGATACAGTAACTTCTAGCAGCACGGCAAGCGTAACTAGTGCACCAGCAGCCCAGGCGGCCAGTCAAGCAAGTACTTCTACGGCCGCCGCACCTACTGCCGAAACGTCCAACATTGACTACCAAACGGACCCAAATGATCCATCGGCGGTCATTTCTGGAGGTACGCTGGCCTATATTGCCGGCTATACGCCGTATACTGACGCAGGCCAAGGACTGGCCTTAATTAACGCCAAAGACGTCACCCAAGGCTACTGGCTTCCACAACCAACGGATCCTGGTCAAGACACGATCATCAACTACCGTGCTGATCAGCAAAATGCCGTTGTCCGTTACGTTGATGACACAACGCAACAAACCTTGGCCAGCTTTAGTTTAAGCGGCGGAAGTGATTCAACTAATGCGTATTCAACCGCCAATACCTTAGTCCGGTATAAAATTGCTGGTTATACGGTCAGTGATGATCAAGTTCCCGCAACTGGAATTTTATTTGATCATGATGACGCAACTGACCAACTTTACACCGTTCACTTGGCCGAAAAGATTGTCACGATCACGCCGGAAAATCCTGGTCACCCAGGACAAGTTGTTGATTCAGATAATCCGGCTGGCCCCACCTGGCCTACTGGTACGGCTGAAACTGATTTAAGTCAGGCCATTACGGAAACCATCTACTTTGTAAATAATGAAGGTAAAAGTCTGGCAACTGCACAAACGCAGCAGGTCACTTTTACCCGCCAAGCCACCTTTAATGAAGTCACCGGAAAAATTGTTTATCTGGATTGGCGTGCTACTAATGGCGTCACATCCTTTGCTACAAAAGTGGCGCCAACCATTTCCGGCTACACACCAAGTCATTCCCTGGTAGCGGCGATCACCGATTTGACCCCCGCTAGCTCCGATGTTGTTAAAACAATTGTTTACACTAAAAATACTAATAAAAGTCCTCAAGCAACACCAGTCACCCCCGCTAATTCAATTACGCCGGCGACAAGCACCACCATCAATCCTGATGTAACTAATAACGATAAGGCAGTGGCAATATCTGTGAAATCTAATAACAATAAAAATTTAACGGATAGTGCACCAAAACAGGCTGCTTTGGCCGCGGCTAATCTACCGCAAGCAGCTAAGACCAAAGTACAACGCTCAACCAAGCCGGTGGCATTAGTCAATAAAACCCGCCAAATGAGTTGGCTACTGAACGATACCCAGCAAGTTTACAACTTTATATTTGGGAATACCGCTGAGAAACAAGAAACTGGAACTGATTATCAGGCACCTACAACCAAGAAAGTACAACCAACCAGGCCGGGCAAAACACAAGTGACTCCGGCAAAACAGCACGTCGCTAAAAAAGCACAGCCAAAGAAACGACCACAAAGTCTACGGGCTGATTTTGTAAAACCGGAACCAACGCTAATCATCCAGCATCACCCAATGCCAAATGATAACGCCGACCATTCACAATTAGGCCTCTTCTTCACCAGTATTGCCGGAACAATTAATTTCGGCCAACGAGCGAAAACATCTTAATTCTTTTGCTGGAAAATTTAAAATAATTTATAAAAAAACTGGCAACTAGCCGACTACTCATGCTTTATGAGTAATTTGGCTAGTTGCCAGTTTTTTAACTATGAAGTTTTAAGATCAATCGTTTGGCAGGTTCAAGGCCTTCCGATAATTCAGACATATAAAACCTTGCTTTGATAGTCTGATCCGGCACAATCCGAATCTTCCTGTCTGATTGATTAAAACACCACCTTTTGCCCCTCTAAGGCTTGCTGTAAAGTTGTTTGATCCGTAACACTACCAGCAATTGTTCGTTCCTAATCCTCATTTAGTTTGCCCAATCGTTTCGTATTCCGTGCCATTAAGCTAACTGATCCGTGGAATTATCTAAAAGATACTAACGCGTAGTTCCCCCTACCGTTCCAGTAGCTCCAATAATTAATACTTTTGTCATGATAAAAAACCTCCTTAAATAATTTTACTAATTTGTCTATGGTTTACTGTATTTCCTTGCAGTAACTAGAAGGCAAGAAAACAATTAAAATTCTTAATTTATAAACTAGATCGTTTGGATTTATCTAATTAACTTTGGCAAGCGGGCCCACTGCAATGCTGTTTGCAGAATAATTCTCTATTTTTTACACGAGCACCTCACATAAGCGACTATCTATCAATCCAAAGAATGTTTGGAAAATACACTCCCTAGTATTTTACGGACTAATTTAATGTAAACGTGTTTGAAAAGGCAGATTCCTGCGGTTGCCATGTTTCAACTTGGCGGTTTTCGCCGTAGTTGAATGGACAACGGATGAAACATCAAGATTATTAGCGTGTTTTTGCTAATAATCCTCAATTGCGGAATATTAGCTACAACAGCCAAATCACCTTTTTCAAAGGTAATTCGTCTGTTTAGGCTAATCCTCAGAATCTAAACGCCTTTCCAAACACTCCTTAAATTATTGATAAAATTATAAATGGTGGTAGTTTAAATCACAACTAGTGACTACTGCCGGTGAAATATCCATTTATTCTTTATTCAGTACGGTGATGGTAGATGTTCTTAAAGCCGTGATCGTGAGTGTCGCTACTACTACAGTTGTTGCCTCTGGCCGTTATTGCTATGTGCATTATGTACTTAGCCCTGTAGGAAGACACTCGAAGCACCCAAATGGCAAGCACTCTCGCCATTAGTTCATTAAGAGTCCTTTAGGTTTAGTCCACCTACTGGGCTTTTATTATTTTCAGGTACAAAAAAAACCGCTATCGTTTGAGATAGCGGCACCGGCATCCCTGCTTGAGAGTCCACTCAAGCGGTGACAATCCATTTGTACTTTATTCAGTAGCTACATTATAGCATATTCAAGGATAAACACCAATTATAAGTATCCTTAACACTTTGTCCAATCAGCGCTAGTAGCTGATAACACCAAAAATCGTAATCTTATCATTTTTATTCATTTTATTAGTTCACTCCTATAAATTTTATACCCAATTAATTGGCTACTTGGTTGCTTGTCCTTCATCTTAATGTTAACCGCTTGTCATCCCGATGCCCTTACGTACAGAAATAATACCTAATTGATTAAAAGCTTAAATTGGGAAAATGACCATGCATCAGTTGCTTGTAAAAGTCATATGTCTTGATGAAAGGCATTTTTTGATGGGACAAGTACCTTCGTTTTAAGCGCGTTAATCTTAGCTTTTATTCTTCATTTTATTCCAACCGAATGAATGCTTGGCCTTCTAAGTTTGATTCCAATCATTATGGGACTCAATCTATTGCTAAGTGGTGTGGATGATAACGCTGATGTTGTCAACGAAAAACTTTCAAACCAGCGTGAACTCATCCTAAATGTAGCCGTCATTACTATTTCAACTTGTGGTGCTGATAATATCGGTATCTACGTTCACTTTTTTGTCACACTTTCGGCATCAGTGGTAATTGTTGTCTTGTTAACTTTTCTAGCGATGTTAGTGCTCTTTTGCCTGGCTGGCCCTTTATTCGCAGCGACTTAATTCAATTCAAACGAACTGACCTCTTTTATAATTACTTTAACAACTCAAAGCTTTCCGGCAATGACATCAATTAACTCATCACGCCGATCAAGGTCATCGTCACACTCGTAATAAGCACCGTGATAAACGTGCACTGCAGGATCATCAATATTCATATAACGTTCGGAAAACTTTTTAGCCTGGTACTGACCATCTTTTTCGACAACAAATATAAGACACCCGGTCGCCTCTTTTTTATTATGGGTAAAGGTTACTGGAAAGCTAACCTGTTGTCGGCCTGCGTGTTTTCGCCGGTCCCTGATGGTATGAGCAATATTGCTTGTAATAACGTCAAATTTCATGCGTAACTCCTAACTTTAATATAAAACCTGCGTGTTAAGTGATTGTTTTTGAACAAGTTCTCACTTTACCTGCCGGCCAGTTGCTCGGTGGCGATCACGCGAGAACTTAATCAAGTATAAGCCGGCAAACCAAATAACGGAAATAATTAAAGCGATTAATGTTGATTTTTCTAGACACAGTACGACTGCGACAAAAACCAAAAATGCTAAAACAAAGTAATCCGCAAATGGCTGCCATGGTGCTTTAAAAGTACTCGCTGCGGCCAATTTTGTTTTCCGATAACGTAGGTGAGTTACGATAATTGCTCCCCAAATAAATAAAAAACAAGTTGTCGCTACACTAGAAACTAACGTAAAGACAATGTTCGGAATAAACAGATTAAGCAAAACCGCAAAGGCAATAACAACCGTTGAAAATAATAACGCTGAAGCCGGTACCCGACTCTTTGAAAGCTTACCAAAATGGTGTAAAAAGCGATTGTCAGAATCATAGGCTAACGAAAATAACATTCGTCCAGTGCTAAATAAAGAACTGTTACAGGCAGAAGCTGAAGCCGTGATTACGACAAAATTAACAATCCCAGCGGCTGAACGAATTCCAATATTTTTGAAAACCTGCACAAATGGGCTTTGTGAAGCTGATAAATGAGACCAAGGATAAATACACATAATAACAAATAACGCACCAACGTAGAATAAAATAATCCGTAACGGAATATCATTAATTGCTTTGGGTAATAATTTTTCTGGATTTTGGGTCTCAGAAGCTGTCATCCCAACCATTTCAATACCAATAAAACTAAAAACAACCATTTGGAAGGATAAAATAAAGCCCTTGGCACCAGTTGGAAAAATGCCGCCATAATTTGTTAAATTAGATAAACTTGCTTGACCAGTTGGAGTTTTATAGCCAACAATCACCATAAAAATACCCACAGCAATTAACGCAATAATGGCAACAATCTTAATCAGCGCAAACCAAAATTCAACTTCACCAAAGGCACCGACCGTTATTAGATTAATGCCTAATAAAATAATGAGCATTAATAGACCAGGTAACCACTGCGGCAACGATGGAAACCAGAATTTCATGTAAAGCCCAGTTGCCGTAACCTCGGCCATGGCAATCGTGACCCAACAAATCCAGTAAGTCCAACCAGCAATAAAGCCAGCACTTTCACCTAAATATTCTTTTATAAAATCAACAAATGAATGCAAATTTAAATCCGAGAGCAATAATTCTCCCAGCGACCGCATTAAAAGAAAACAAACAATTCCGGTTAATAAGTAAGCAAATAAAATTGAAGGCCCTGCCAAATGAATGGATTTACCGGCACCTAAAAATAATCCCGTTCCAATCGTACCGCCAATAGCAATCAATTGAACGTGGCGACTTTTTAGGTTACGCGCCAACCCTTGCGTTTCACCCGTTTGTTTCTCACTCATTTTTTACAACTCCTTTTCTTTCTATTTTCTAATTATACCCCTGATTTTTCTCATAAAGATATAAAAAATAGATTTGGCGTTGTAAACTGCATTGAGAATTTAGCACAGTTAGATGAAAGCATTTCACTTAACTACTTTTTGCTTGCTTGTATTTGAATTAAATCAGCATCAAAATAGTGTTCTAAATAGCTCTGTAACTCAGTTGGTATTTTCTTAAAACGTAATTGATAATGTGCCATTGGTCCTGCCTGATAAGTTAGGTAAGTTACCTTTCTTTTCTGGTCAAATCGTAATTGAATACTAATAATTGTTGTGTACAAACGTGTACTGTAGGCCCCGTTTAAAATACCCTTGACCATTAATCCCCTCGGCCAAACGGCAATTACAACTAATAAACCGGCGGCAAAAATACTTTGAATTTTGGCCGTAACAAAGCCTTCGTTTGGCACCGTTAAACTAAGCAGCAATAAGGCTAACAGAACAAGACCACCCCGTACCCACCAATTAGGCCGCGCGGGAATTTTAATCAACCACCAGAACCAACCTTCCACCAATAAAATAATTAAAAGTAACCCTAACTCTACTATACTTAACATAATGATCTAAACCTTCCTAAGCTGTGTTTGCGGTTGAGAAACAGTCCTAACCGCTTATATTTGCGAACCTTACTCTAGAATGTGCACCAAAAAAGTTGGGGTTCACGTGCTTAACTACTGAGGCTGGGAAAAAAGTCCCAACTTCTTATTGTTTCCGAATATTACTCTAGAATGTGCGCCAAAAGTCGGGGTTCACGTGCTTAACTACAGCTAATTCAATTACCCATAGTACAGTTATTGGATTAGCTTACGTTACACCGTAAGCCCAAAAGCTACCTTTGTTCCACTCTGCGATTGATTTAGTGTAAATGTGTTTGAAAAAGCTAATTATTCACGAAAAACAAAAAATGAATCAAAGGTTAGCCTTTAAGCCTAAACCCTTGGTTCATTTCATTATACTAGAGAATATCGTTAAACGTGCATCATTTCTACTTTAGAATTAAAGTCTAGTAAGGAAACAACTAAACAACAAACTCCAAAGTTTCATTTATTTACTTAATCGGACAACATCCCGCGCAATCATTAACTCTTCATTAGTTGGAACTAACAACACCTTGGTTTTAGAATCATCCGTACTAATGATTCTTTCCTGGGCCATGACGTTGTTCCGTTCATCATCAATTTTAGCGCCAAAATAGCCTAAACCATCGATAATTCGCTTCCGCATGGTCATATCATTTTCACCAATCCCAGCAGTGAACACTAGCGCGTCAACACCACCCATTTCGGCCACATAGCTACCGACGTATTTTTGGATACGATTGACAAAGATATCAATGCCTAACTGCGAACGTTTACGCGTATCCCGCGTTTTCTCAAGGTCACGCATATCAGGCGAAAGCCCAGAAATACCTAAAATACCGGATTTATGGTTTAAAATATCAATCATCTTTTCCGGATCAGAGATGTTTAATTTCTCCATCAGGTACGCTATTAATGAAGCATCAATGTCCCCTGAGCGCGTTGCCATCGTAATCCCAGCTAATGGTGTGAAGCCCATTGAAGTATCATATGATTTACCATCTTTGACGGCAGTAATCGAAGCACCTGCACCTAAATGTAAGGTGATTAATTTTAAGTCTTTCAATGGTTTACCCAAGATTTCCGCCGCACGAGCAGAAACATAACGGTGACTTGTCCCGTGAGCGCCGTACTTACGTGCACCGTATTTTTCATAATATTCGTAAGGAATACTGTAAAGATAATTTACAGCTGGCATTGTATGGTGGAATGACGTATCAAAGGCCGCAACACTGGTCGCTTCAGGTAATAATTTGCGAAAAGCCTGAATTCCCATTAATTCTGCCGGATTATGTAACGGTGCGTATTCAGCTAAGTCATTAATCTGCTGTTCAACCTTATCATCGACAATCGTTGATTCAGTGAAGATCTCGCCACCGGCAACGACACGATGACCAACACCGGAAATCTCATGGATATCCTTGACAATCTTTAAATTAATTAATTCTTCAAGCAGCATTTTGACAGCGGCATTTTGATCATTGATGTCCAAGGTCTTTTGGAATTTTTCCTTGTTATCTGGACCATAATGTACTGTAAAAACAGAATCCTTCAAGCCAACTCGATCAACCATTCCTGAAGCAATAACCTTTTCAGCTGGCATATCAAATAATTTCCATTTTAAGCTTGAGCTGCCTGCATTAATTGCAATAACTTTTGCCATGTTACAAGTCTCCCTACTGTGCAATATTTTTTTCTTTCCACTCACTAATCTCGGCCACAAAGCGCTGAAAACCGGCCTGATCCTTAAAAGAAGGAAATTCCCCAAGCATCACTTTTTTAGCCTGCTTGGCCTGACCACCCTTATTTTGTAAGATCAAAATAGCCTTTTGCGCCTTTTCGTCCTGGAACAACTCCCGTGGCAGATTTAATAGCCCCTGTAAATATGTTGCAGATGTCATCCATTTAGTTAACTCAGCGGCCTCTTGCGATTGAAAGAGTAGACTCGGCACAAGAAAGAAACCAAAACCAGCAGCCTTAGTGTAACGCATACTTTGTTCAATTAATAAATGGTGTGCGTACGAATGACCAGTTTCGGCATGTGTCGCAAACTTTGCCGCCCGCTCATCAATTGGGTAATAACCAATTGGTAAATCAGCTAGGCTAACATCAACCTTGGGTACCACTAGATCTTCAATGGCATCTTGATGAAAAAGTTCAACATCAAGGTGTTGTAATTGTGCGCCAACGTTGGCTAAGGCCAGCATCGTATCATCATTATCAATCCCATAGCCCTTTAAATTGACGCCACTAGCCGTAAATAAGCGGTTAAGTACGGTATAAAGTAAATTACCAGTCCCAACGGTTAAATCCAATACCTGTTCTTGGTCATTTAAACCGGCCAAATTTTCAATCAAATAGGCAACCAGAAAACCAATTGCGTCCGGTGTCATTTGATGATTGGCCTGAATTGCATCCGTTCGTTCACCACGTAGAATAGCTAACTGAAACGCTTGCCGAATCTCATCAGTTGTCAAACGTTTTAAATTTATCTGTTGATAACTTGTTGTTAACTGCTGGTGAATTGCCGCATGCGGTAAACCGTCCTCTACTTTGATTTGACCGCCATCAACAATATTTTCTCCTGTTTCTATGAGTGCATCCATGTAGGACACATCTAAATCACGCTTTAACAACATTGCTGTTGTATCTAAATGTTTATATAACGCTTCAACATCTTTTTGTCCCAATCAATTCACCTCAAGCTAAATAAATAGACATAATACTATTTCATCTTAACGAATCTAATCTACTTTTTCAAGCGCTTTCGTTTTACTAGTATCAGACTTTTTCGTTATTGCGAAATCTCGGTGAATTTCCTTATTTGATTCCTTCAATTTAATAATAAGTTGGTTATCCACAACCGTAACTTGCCCAAGTGAATAATTAAATTTATTTTTGGCAACACCTTGATCGAGTTGTGCTAGCGTCAGATTATAAAGCGTATCCTGTTGGTAACGAAACTTGATTGTCCGTAACGTCATCACTTGTTGTCGGTAAACTAATGCATACCCTTCAATCAATAAAATCGTCAGTGCTAAAAAGATAACCGCCGTGATTAAAACACTCCCTGAACGTCGTTTATTCAACTGTCGGACTCCCCTTAGGTAAATATTGTTTGCTACTAAAAGTTTGCCGATTCTTCAATATTATTTTGACGGTTAGAATTGGCTGCTGGTAACTCATCTTCACACTCGCAACTGACTGTATCAGCGGCATATGACCTTTAGTTTCACCCCGAACCCGCAACATATCCTGATATTGCTCTAATTGATAAATCTTTTTTTCTTTCATTCGGTAAAAAGTAACTTGCTGGTTACTTCGACTAACAAAATAACTATCCGCCAAAAAATCACCCAATTGACAGTTAGCAACATGAAAGTTCAGCGCCGTATCATCATTGAAATAGGTGGTAATCCGTTTAAATTGTGTCAATTGGAACTGTAATAACCAGACGCTTAAAACTAACACAAATAGACCTAAGACAGTCTCAACCAGCGTAAAACCAGAATGATTTACTTTAATTGCCATCATCAATCATCCACTAAAACGGTCTTGGCCAGCTTAACTTGGCTGGACTCGTAAACCAATTTTGCCTGGTTTACTTTAGCTTGTTCGAGGTTCACTTGTTTTTTAAATTGTTGAAAGCTTTCTCCAAAACTAATAATCCCTAAAGTTATTAAAAAAAGCGCAAACATGGTCTCCATTAAAACAAAACCTGATCGTAATTTATTCATAAGAACCCCACCCCATTTGCGGTTTTAGAACCGTATTATTTTTAAAATAGTCGGAATGAAAAGTTATTTTAACTGGACTAACGTGCCCTTGATTACTTAAGGAAAATTGTTGCGGAAGCGCCCGCATTGTTTCTGGTAGTATAATTTGATGACTCCAGCCGCTATCTTTACCACGGAATAAAACTTGCTTTTGTGTAATACTCACCTGGACACGATCCCGTTCCACGGCCGATTTAATCAAGCTATAGTGCCACGCCTGATCAAATTGATTTAAAAAAATCGTTTCTGCCCGGTGATAATAAAAAGGGCGGATTTGGCTTGCAGGAAAGGTAATACATAAAACGATCATCGCCAAAACAATAACCGTTTCGATTAACGTAAAGCCACGGTGACTAATCATTTTTCTTTAGCTTCAAGTGCCTTGGCCTTAGTTAATTGCTTCTCAGACAAATAACCCGCCTCTTTTAATTCATCCAGACTGGCCCGCTTATTATCGTGATCATTGGCGTAAAGATCCCTTTGGGTTTGGACCACTGTCTTAAACGCGACATCGCTCGTTGATTCTGCATTTTTACGTTGGGCACCCACATTGGGTAACACGATCATAATTAATAAAGTAATAATAAATAAGACAACTACCATTTCGATCAAGGTAAAGGCCCTTTTCGATTTTTTTAAAACCTGATGACTAAATGAAGCAATCAACTTTTTAATTTGTACAAAAGACCCCCACAATGACACCCTTTGACCCATTTTATTCTTCAAAATAATTTTCATTAGTACATCCCCTCCATCATTTGGTACAGCGGTAATAAGATACTTAAATAGACACCAATGATCGTCAGCGCAATAATGCCGAAAAAGAAAGGTTGAACGTAAGTGACGATTCGTTCGATCTCTTGAAGCATTTTGCGGTAGGTCAATCTTGCTTGGACAATTAGTTCTTCTCCCAAAAATTCTTTAGTTTCCCCCTTTTGGACAAATAATGCTAATTCATCTGGAAATAGCGCCTGTTCGGTTACGATATTTGCTAAGTTCTTACCTTCTGCCAATTGCGGTTGAATTTGTTTGCCGAGTTGATAAAGTAAACTGTTTTCCGAAAAATTGGTTAATAGTTGACATATTTCTTGTAAATTTAGCCCATTTTTTAATAACGTTCCCAAGTTAAAAAGTAAATAATAATGATAATATTCTCGGTACGAACGGCCAACAAGTGGTAAACGGTTACAAAATATGGCTCTTTTTAACGGATTCTTTTCAAAAAGTAGCTTTAAGTAAAAGATCAAACTAACTAAGCCGATCCCCGCCAAACTCAGACCAAAGTAACGCCAATAAAGCAGGACGTTTTGGTTCATATTGGCCTGCCAGGATAGTAATTCAGGCTCGATCATCTGCTTGACAAAAAAGATGAGCCCACCTAAAAGTAATAACAACACGAAGGGATAGCGTAATAGGCGTTTAAGTTGCCGTTTTTGCTTTTCTTGTTCAAGTAATAGGCGGCCAATCTGTTTTAGACTTTGTTGCAAGTCACCATGCTTTTCGGTGATTCGAATTTGGCTCACAACATCCGCGTTAATCCCCACCTCAAAAAAGGCATCTGCCAGCTCTTTTCCCGAACTTAATTGTTGCTTGAGTAGAACTAACCGGTCTGCTTGATTAGGTAGTAATACCAGCATAAATTCAATGCTTTGGGGTAAGGAAAAACCAGCCTCCAGTAAATCGGCCAGTAACGAAAAAAATTCAATTTCAAAATGACGTCGTTGCTTACCCATTTTGATATGCTTTAGCCGTTTCTGAAGAAATAATCCCATCTTGCCATGCCTGCTCCAATAATTTAGGCCAACCTACCATCGTTTTTCCGGTAAAGGCCCCCGCCAAGGTCTGGTTATTCAATAAATCAAACAAAATAGCCGCTTGCTTTTTTTCAGTGGGTAAAATTCGTTGATAACAGACACTGGTTAGACAATCTTTTAAGGTTTCTTGATCAATTTTAAAATCAGTTAGGCGCTTAATGACCCCCGCGGCACTTCGCGCGTGTACCGTGCTCAACACCAAATGACCACTTAAGGCCGCCCTAATCGCTGCGGCGGCAGTTTGTTCATCACGAATTTCCCCAATAATAAAAATATCTGGTCGGTGGCGTAAACTAACCTTCAGTAATTCGGCGTAGGTCATATTGGCCTGGTCATTAACTTGAAGTTGTAGAAAATTATTTTCATAAATTTCAATCGGATCTTCAATCGCCATGACGATTTTTTCCTGAGCATTTTGCCGAGCAATTCGATATAAAGTCGTTGTTTTACCAGAACCAGTTGGCCCGGCAAACAACATCAGGCCACGTTGTTGACTTAATTGCTGCAACTGGGTTAATTGCTGGGGAAAAATAAATTGATTCGTATCTGCGTACGCGTAGATAAAACGAATAACCATTGATTCAAGGTTTTCAAAATTTCCAACGGTAGATAAACGTAAGAATACAGTACGATCCGCCATTTTAAGTGTCCGTGCCCCTAATTGTGGGCGCCTTGTTTCACTAAGTGACATCTTGGCACTATACTTCAAATGATTTAATAATGGTTTAACTTCTGTTCTCGTCATCATTTGCCACAATTCAATGCCTGTACTCGTTCGCTTTTTAATCTGATATTGCTGGCCAACTGGTAAGAAATATAAATCAGTTAGTCTTTGTTCAACGGCCATTCTCAATATTTTTGTTGCTTGTTCCTCAACAGACATGTTCTCACCTCCTTATCAATAAATTACGTAAAACGTAGCGCCATTTTATTTAACTGATAAGATGTAATTTTTAGAAGGCAGGAATAAAAATCCTAGCCGCTTACTATTTCTGATCATTACTCTAGTGGAATGTAGCGTTCATATTTAAATTGAATTATATTGCTACCAAAAATAATGCTTATGCCGCTTGCTATTGACTTACACGTGGGCGGATTTAATTTAGATTCCAATCCAGTGCACGCATTCCATACGCCAGCGCCGGAATGGAATCTAAACTGTTCGTTCCTGTACCAGTTAGGTTTTAGCGTTTTAAAAACTAGTTACTAGTTTTAAATATGGTCGCTACGATGCACTAGAACGTGCGCCCAAAATCAGTGTTCACGTGCCTTTGTCACACCACCGTTTTCATTTTTGGCGGATATAAAAAAGCACTTGGCTATTTTGCCAAGTGCTTAAAATTACAATTATTATTTAGCGTCTTCATTATCTGGTAATTCACCAGTATGGTAAACATCCGAAACGTCATCATCATCTTCGAGAAGATCAATCATCCGTTCAAATTGTTCAACCTTATCCGTTGGAACTGGTGTCGTGTTCTCAGGAATCATGGTTAATTCAGCGTTTGCTAACTTATAACCTTTTGCTTCCAAAGCATCACGAACAGCTGCCAATTGCTTAGGATCAGTGTAAATTTCGAAAGCTTCATCTGAAGTTTCCATATCATCGGCACCAGTTTCCAAAGCATCCTCTAACATCTGATCTTCATCAACGTCCAAATCTTCACGTTCGATTACAATATAACCACGGCGATCAAACATATAAGCAACTGAACCAGAAGCCCCTAAAGCACCACCGTTACGTGTAAAAGCAACACGTACATTGGATGATGTCCGGTTCTTATTATCCGTTAAAGCGTGCACTAAAACGGCAACGCCACCTGGTGCGTAACCTTCATAAGTAACTTCTTCATAATTTGCTGTATCAGTATTAGAACCCTTATCAACCGCGTGTTTAACATTATCCTTCGGCATATTAGCAGCTCGTGCCTTATCCATAATCAAGCGTAGTTGGGGGTTTGAAGAAGGATCAGGACCCCCAGCTTTTACAGCCATATATAACTCGCGAGATATTTTTTGGAAGATTTTTCCACGCTTTGCATCTTGGGCGTTTTTACGGCCCTGGATGTTATGCCATTTTGAATGTCCTGACATGTTATTTCCCTCTTTCCTTTATCAAAAAGTTGTGTCAATTCAGTAAGACACCTAGACTATATTATCAAAACTAGCCGTCGCTGACAAGACCCACCATCAATAAATTGATACCGATTACTTATTTTTAAACTGAATTATCCCCACCTCAAAAATCTAACCGATTAAATTTGACAAAAAAATAAGTTAGGCCATTTAGCAATTATTGCCAAACGGCCTAACCCACTCACTTTTAAATTAAGCTTACTCTACCGTAACCGCCTTGGCCAAATTACGTGGTTTATCAACATCATAGCCCCGATTCAAACTAGTGTAATAGGCTAATAATTGAGCTGGTACAACGGTTAATAATGGTGTCAACATTGGGTCAACATCCGAAAAAGTAATGTTGTCTTCCGGTTGGGCAACACTATCCATCGCAATGGTTAATACGTGTGCGCCACGGGCCTTAACTTCTTGGATATTTCCACGAGTATGACTTGCCACGCGCTTATCAGTGATAATTGCCATAACTGGCGTGCCATCCTCAATCAACGAGATTGTGCCGTGTTTCAATTCAGCTCCGGCAAAACCTTCTGCTTGGACGTAAGAAATTTCTTTCAATTTCAGTGCTGCCTCTAAAGAAACGGCAAAATCATAGCCACGACCAATATAAAAGGCATTGCGGGTTGTAGCCAAATAATTCTTGGCCAACGAGTTAATCAATTCTTTTTCATCAACTAAACTTTGCATTTCATTGGCAACGATACTCAACTGACCTTTAACATCAAAGTCAGCGGCGACTGGTTGCTGGCGAACATCACCTAATGCTTTAGCCAAAATAGTTTGTAAAGCAATTTGTGCCGTGTAGGCCTTAGTTGAAGCAACCGCAATCTCGGGACCGGCATCAAGTAACATCGTGTACGTAGCCTCACGTGACAAGGTTGATCCTTCTGAATTCGTGATCGTTAAACTTGGGTAGCCCCATTCGTTAACCTTGACTAATACTTGGCGACTATCTGCCGTTTCGCCACTTTGTGATAGGAAAAGGAAGAACGGTTTCTTGGACAATAGCGGTGTGTTATAGCCAAACTCACTTGCCAACTGAACTTCCGTTGGAATATTGGCCAATTTTTCGAAAATTGATTTTGCAACTAAACCTGCGTTATAGCTGGTTCCAGCTGCTAAAATATAAAGCCGATCCGCCTGGTTCAGCGCCTTTAAAAGATCAGTTTCAATTTTAGGCTTACCCGCATCATCTAAATACTTCTGGAGCAATGTTCGCATAACGGCTGGTTGTTCGTCAATTTCCTTTAACATATAAAATGGGTAAGTGCCTTTTTCAGTATCACTTTCGTTAATTGAAACGTGATATGACTTTCGGGTAACTGCTTCACCAGCCAGTGTTTCAATCGCAATTCCATCTTTTTTAACCGTCACAATTTCGCCATCATGGAGCTCAACAAAGTCCTTGGTTTGACCAACCATTGCCATGGCATCCGAGCAAACAACGTTAAAGCCATCACCCACACCAATTAACAACGGACTCTTATTCTTAGCAACGTATAACGTGTCCGGATCTTCACGATCAACTAACAAGAACGCGTAAGAACCATCCAGTAACTGAACTGTTTTCCGAAAGGCTTCCTTACCAGAGAGTTGCTCCTTGGTTGCAAAATAGTCAACCAATTGAACAACAACTTCCGTATCAGTTTGACTAACTAGATTAACACCCTGCAAATATTGATCACGTAATTCGGCATAGTTATTGATGACACCATTGTGGACCAGATAAAAACGACCATCAGCCGATACATGTGGGTGCGCATTAACGTCACTAGGAATACCATGAGTTGCCCAGCGTGTGTGCCCGATTCCCATGGTTCCTTTCACTTCAGGCCCAATCGCTTTTTTAAGGTCCGCAATTCGGCCCTTTGTTTTAACTAAATAATCATGACCATTTTGATCGTTAACGTAAACACCTGCTGAATCATAGCCACGGTACTCTAATTTTTGTAAACCATTGATCAAAATATCAACGGTATTTTCTTTTCCGATAACACCAACAATTCCACACATAAAAAACATCCTCTTCTCAGATTAAATTGAAGTTCATGTTTCCAACTGCGTGATTGCCGCTTTATTGCAAGCTTACACTTGTTTTTAACGATCAATCTGTAGAGTGCAGACCCTGAAGCCACCCGCCGATATTCGATAGACTTCTTCCTCGTCAACCAAAAAATTAATTTTGGCCCAGGCGCTTTCCATTATATTGGTATAGACACATCCTTTTCTCATTTAGTAATTGGAAACACTTAAAACTATAGCCTTAAGTTAAACAGTTGTCAATTATAGCTCACATAAAAATAAATAATTTAATATTGGTATACTATTATTAATCATAAGCCAAGACACAAAAATAAGGAACAATCACAATTTTTTTGTAATTGTTCCTTATTTTTTTATATTTACAATTATCTAGTTGGTAAAAAAATTCATTGCTAAGCTATTCGACACCAACTTGTTCCCGAACAACGGCCGCGATTCGATCAACGTACTGACCAACTTCTTCTTTTGTTGGTGCTTCGGCCATGACGCGCAGTAATGGTTCGGTCCCACTTGGACGCACCAAAACACGACCATCACCGTTCATTTCTTTTTCAACGGTGTCAATAACATCCTTAATCGTTGGGTTATCAAGGGCCTTTTTCTTATCGGCAACTTTAATATTAACCAATTTTTGCGGATAAGTTTTGACTGGCTCTGCTAATTCGGAGAGTTTTTTACCCGTTTGCTTCATAACATTTAATAATTGAATAGCCGTTAAAAGTCCGTCACCTGTTGTATTGTAATCAAATAAAACAACGTGTCCTGACTGTTCGCCGCCTAAGTTGTAGCCGCTCTTACGCATCTCTTCAACAACATAGCGATCACCGACCTTAGTTTGTAGGGACTTCAAACCATCGGCCTCTAACGCCTTATAAAGGCCCATATTACTCATGACCGTTGTGACGACAGTATCTTTCTTGAGTCGGCCACGCTGAGCAAAGTAATTACCTAAAATGTACATGATCTTATCACCGTTAACGATCTTACCTTCTTCATCAACTGCAATACAGCGATCACCATCACCATCAAAGGCAACACCAGCCTGTGCTTCCTTAGCAACAACCGTTTCCGCAAGCTTTTCGGGATGAGTTGAACCAACACCATCGTTGATATTCACACCATTTGGTTTAGTGGCAATTGTCGTAAACTCAGTCTCTAAGTCGGCAAACAAACGAGTGACAATCCCGCTAGTAGCACCATTAGCCGCGTCAACAACAACATTTAGACCTGACAAATCTTCTTGTAAGGTTTGTTCTAAAAATTGCGTGTACTTTAATACACCTTCTGGATAGTCCGCAACAGTACCAAGACCTTCTTTTGATGGTCGTGGTAGCGTGTCCTTGGGTTCATCCAAGAGGTCCTCAATCTCAGCTTCTTGTTCATCCAAAAGTTTAAAACCATCGGGACCAAAAAACTTAATGCCATTATATTCAGCTGGATTGTGCGAAGCTGTTATCTGTACACCAGCGGCAGCTCCTTGAATACGAGTTAAATAGGCTACGGCTGGTGTTGAAATAACACCTAAAGACATAACCTCGATGCCGACTGACAATAAACCAGAAATTAATGCTTCTTCTAATAACTGACCAGAAATTCGTGTGTCACGCGCAACCAAAACAAGTGGCTTTTTATCTTGATTTTCCTGGTATTTAGCTAAAACATAGCCACCAGTTCGACCAACGCGAAAAGCCAACTCAGGCGTTAATTCTTGATTCGCAACACCTCGTACGCCATCGGTTCCAAAATATCTTCCCATAACTTAAATTCCTCGTTTCTTTTTTCGTTTATTGATTAGATTGTGAGCTGCTGCTACTTGAGCTTCCTTGATTCGAACTCTGACTTGACGCCGCACTCGATTCGGAAGAAGTCGAACTACTTGAACTATTATTTTTACTGGAAGTTGTGGCAACACTACTGCTGGTTGCGCCGCTTTCAGCTGCTGCGTCATTATTATTAGTATCATCATCATTAACGGATACAAGTACCTGAACACTCTTCGGAGTACATTGTAAGTTATTGCTGCCTGGATCAAGACTAATCGTCTTGGTAGTTGAAGATGAAGCATCATCCACTGGCACATCAACTGTTAAGTCCTTCAATTTATCAAGTTCACTTTGCGGTCCTGTTACGGTAACTGACTTGGTGTCTGAAGATAACTTAACTGCTTTACCATCAGCCGGTGTTCCAGTAGCTTTCAAATTAATACTTACTTTTTTGGATGGATGTTCCACTGGTATAGTCACCTTAACCGCCTGTGGATCCATTAAGACATTAACCGTATTTCCCTTGCTATCTAAGGCTTGCAGTAAAGTTTCCTGGGAAATATCACTTTCAATATTGTTCTTTGTATTTACGGTTGCAACAACTTGATCAATTGAATTCACGGCCGAACGTGATCCCGTTACAGTCGTTGTCGTTTGATTCAAACTAATATCGCCCGTTGTGTAGCCGGTTGCCAAATTAGCCTTATTAAACTTAACCTGAATTGGGAAACGCTTGATCTCCTTACGCTGAACATCAATTGTTACTCGTTGGGGACTAATACGGTAACTAAGTTCCTTATTTAGCCCTTCCTGACGCAAGGTAACAACGTGTTTACCAACACCCAGCCGTTCAAGGTTGGCCATTACTTTAAAATTTTGTGTATTGGTCGTTGCTGTTACTAAAGCACTAGGCCCTTCAATTTTAACCTTAACTTTTTCAGGATAACCGGTGATAAAATATTTATCCGTATCAGCGTTGATCTGTAAAGGCACCGTAATTGTTTTTGATTTATTTGCTAACATTGTACTACTGCTACTGGCGGCTTGTCTTGTTGAATTGATTCGATCAATATTAACGTAAGTAAACAACATGATCGCAAAAATTAGTGCCAAGCCACGGTAAACCCAAGGGCTATTAAAAAATTTGTTCATTTTTTAATTCCCCCCTTAATGACTGCGTCGATAAATTCCTGCACAACATTTCGCTGCGGTTGTTCAGGCTTCAATAATTCACGACGTAAAATTTTAAGGTAATCCTCTTGGGATAGATCACGCATCATTTCACTATTTTGAGTGATCATGACCCCACCGGTTTCTTCTGAAACAACAATGGTTAAGGCATCAGTGACTTCACTGATTCCAACGGCCGCCCGATGTCTTGTCCCTAATTCTTTAGGGATAAGATTACTATCTGATAACGGTAAATATGCTGCGGCCACCGCGATTCGCCCATTTTGAATGATTACTGCACCATCATGTAAAGGTGTGTTAGGAATAAAGATATTAATCAGTAATTCCCCGGTAACATCAGCGTCCAATGTAATCCCAGTTTCGATATAATCCTCTAAACCAGTATTTAGCTGTAACGTCATCAAGGCCCCAATTCGCCGCTTTGACATGTACTGAATCGCCTTATCAAGCCCGGCAATCATGCGCTTTTCCTGTTCATTTTGCGAACGATTACGTACAAAAATTGAACCGCGGCCTAAATGCTCTAGGCCTCGTCGAATTTCAGGTTGAAATATAATTACAGTGGCAATAACACCCCAATTAATGACCTGATCCATAATAAATGAAACAGTTCGTAGCCCGATTCCCCAACTGATCAATTTAATTACCACGATCACAACTATTCCCTTTAATAGCTGTACCGCCTTGGTTCCCCGGACTAACATGATCAACTTATAAATAAAATACCAGACAACAAAGATGTCTAACAAGTTGACGATGTTACCCCAGTTTAATAGATCATTCCAATTAATTGACATAGGCTACCTCCACTTCTTATAAACTTGCGTTATTATTATAGCACGAACGGGACTACGTTTCCGCTAAACTTATTTGGAAAAGTCCTCCCTAACCGCTAAACAACCGAATTACCTTTAGTGCCCATGCATCTTAAATTCAAGAAATTTATCGTTATAAATACCAACCATGCGCGGTCCTAGATCTTGGTAAACTTGCAGATGACTAATTGTTTTTTCATCAGGATAAAATTGTGGATCATTAGCAACTGATTTTGGTAGCTTTTTTTCGGCCGCTTTATTCGGCGTGGCGTAACCAACATAGGTCGCATTTTGCGCAGCATTTTCCGGTCTTAGCATGAAATTAATGAACGCGTAAATTGCTTTATAGTGCTTGGCTGTCCTTGGAATCACTAAATTATCAAACCACAGATTGCTTCCCTCACTTGGTACAACATAATGTAAATGAGAATTATTCGCCATCATCTCAGAGGCCTCGCCGGACCAAGTAACCGCTACTGCCGCCTCATCTTGTGCCATGTACATTTTAATCTCATCTGCAACAATCGCCTTAACGTTTGGACTTAACTGATCAAGACGTTTTTTTGCTGCATTCAACTGAACTGGATTAGTTGTATTAACGGAATGACCTTGCTCGATTAAAGCCATTCCCATAATATCCCGGGCAGAATCCACCAACATAATTTGGTTACGAAAACGTGGCGACCATAAATCACGCCAGTGTTGTACCTGATTAGCCTTAACCATCTGATCGTTGTAGACAATTCCTAACGTTCCCCAAAAATAGGGTACTGAGTAGCGATTATCCGGATCAAAACCAAGGTTAAGAAAGCGTGAATTTATATTAGCCAGGCCGTGAATTCGGGACTTGTTTAATGGCTTGAGTAAATGCGCCTTTCGCATTTTTTGAACCATGTATTCCGATGGAACGGCAAGATCATAACTAGTACCGCCCTGCTGAATCTTAGTAAACATTGCTTCGTTGCTATCAAAAGTCTCAACACGAACTTTATAGCCAGTTTCCCGTTGAAATTTTTTAATTAATTGTGGATCAATATAATCGCCCCAATTATACAGGGTTAACGTATCGGAATTAGTCAGGCCTTGTGCCTTTTGTAAATGGCTACTAGTCATAAATAATAAGAGACAAACCGCCAGAATTCCTAAAATAAAGCTAACTAATCGTTTCATTTAATTTGGGTTGCCTCCAATCGTTGCCGCTTTCGCGTTCGTTTGGAAGAATTATACTGATTTAGAAAATAATACCCAACAACTAACAATAAAGAAAAAACAAACATCAACGCAGATAGTGCATTAATTTCTAAACTAATTCCTTGCCGAGCCCGAGCGTAAATTTCAACTGACAGCGTTTCAAAGCCATTACCAGTAACAAAAAAGGTCACCGCAAAATCGTCTAGCGAATAGGTAAAGGCCATGAAGTAACCGGCAAAAACACCGGGGGCAATGTAGGGTAAAATCACTCGACTGAAGACTTGAAAATTGGTAGCGCCTAAATCAGTTGCGGCATCGATCAAAGATAAATTCATCTCGTTTAGCTTAGGGAGCACCATTAATACCACAATTGGAATTGAAAAAGCAATATGGCTTAGTAGGACGGAGCCAAAACCAAGTTTGAACCCTAAAAAGGTAAAAAAGATTAAAAAGCTGGCCCCAATGATAACATCTGGCGAAACCATTAGGATATTATTTAATGATAAAATAGCGTTTTTAACAACCGGCCGTTTAACACTATAAATCTGTAATGCTCCCAACGTTCCAATAATAGTCGCCAAAAGTGATGACAAAAGCGCGATTAACAAGGTATCAACAACAATCTCGATCATCCGGGAATCACTAAATAATTCCGTATAATGCTGCCAAGTAAAACCAGTAAAATGCGTCATCGTTCCGCCACGATTAAAGGAATAAAAGATTAAATAAAAAATCGGTACGTAAAGTAACGCAAAAACGAAGATTAAATATAAGTTTTGCCAACTAAATCGCTTTTTCATTCACCTTTTCGCCCCTTTTTTCGTCGTTCACCAGTAACAAACATAATAATGACCATTGCAACAATTAAAACCACGCCGATCGTGGAACCCATTCCCCAATTCTGAGTTACTAAGAAATGCTCCTCAATTGCTGTTCCTAGCGTAATCACCTTATTACCGCCGATTAAACGCGTTAACATGAATAACGATAATGAAGGAATGAAAACGGCTTGAACGCCTGCCTTAACACCATTTATCGTTAAGGGAAAAATTACTTTACTAAAGGTTTGCCAATTAGTCGCGCCTAAATCACGACTGGCATTAACGAAGGATGGATTCAGCTCGTCAATGGCATTAAAAATTGGTAAGATCATAAACGGAATTTCAATATAAGCCGCGACAAAGATAAAACTAGCGTTGGTAAATAACAGTTGCTGGGGGCCAATCCCAACAAAAGTGAGAAAATGATTCACTGAACCATTTTGACTGAGAATACCAATAAACGCATAAGCCTTCAATAAAAGGTTAATCCAAGTCGGTAAAATAATCAGCAACAGCCACAACTGCTTGTTTTTAGTTTGATTTAGCCAATAGGCCGTTGGGTAGCTAATCAGGAGTGTTAGCAACGTGATCAATAGTGCGTACCAAATCGAATTAAGTGTCATTTTAAGGTAAGTACCCGAACCAAAGTACGCTTGATAATTGGCAAGCGTTAAATGGCCGCTAATATCAAAAAATGATTGGTAAACAATCAAGACTAACGGCGCAATTACAAAAAGAACGATCCAAAGGATGTACAGGAAGCTATAGGCCGGATTAAAACGTTTCATTCTTCTTCACCTTCATAAGTCTCAAGCCGCGCGTCAAATTCTTCTTCTGATTCACCAAAGCGCATAACGTGTACGTCCTCGGGGCCAAAACTAATCCCCACTTTTTGTCCAATCGTGGCCTTATGCACGGCGTGAATGAGCCACTGATTATTTGCACTATCATGACTCATAATTTCATAAATATTTCCCCGGAAAACTTGCGTATCTACCGTCACAGTAAGCTTTCCCTTGGTTACATCGGTTAAAACTAAGTCTTCTGGGCGTAAAACAATCTCAACGGGCTCGTTAGGCCGCATTCCTGCATCCGCGCACTCAAATTGCTTACCAACAAAAGAAACTAAGTAATCCTTGACCATTTTTCCTTTGACGATGTTACTTTCGCCAATGAAATCCGCAACAAAATGATTAATTGGTTCATCGTAGATATCTACCGGATTCCCTTG
This sequence comes from Loigolactobacillus iwatensis, assembly GCF_003950295.1. Taxonomy (GTDB): domain Bacteria; phylum Bacillota; class Bacilli; order Lactobacillales; family Lactobacillaceae; genus Loigolactobacillus; species Loigolactobacillus iwatensis. The sequence goes on along the minus strand of NZ_RHNP01000020.1, from coordinate 2,208 downwards.
CTGCAAAATCTTGCCATTATTCATTACAAAGATTTCATCACTCATTGCCAGTGCCTCACCTTGATCATGGGTAACAAACAAAAAAGTAATGCCTAATCTACGTTGCAACTGACGTAATTCAACTTGCATTGCCGTTCGTAATTTGGCATCTAACGCCGATAATGGTTCGTCCAACAGTAAAACTTCCGGCTCATTAACAATGGCCCGGGCAATTGCAACCCGTTGTTGTTGACCACCGGATAACTCGGCAATCTCACGATCATCATAGCCCGTTAGCTGAACTAGGCGTAACGCTTCAAGTACTCGTCGCCGAATTTCTGCCTTAGGAACTTTTCGTAAACTGAGGCCAAAAGCAACATTATCAAAAACATTTAGGTGGGGAAAAAGTGCGTAGTCTTGAAATACTGTATTAACTTTACGTTTATTTGCGGGTAAGTTATTAATCTTTTGGCCCTTGAATTTTATTTCACCACTTGTTGCGCTCGTAAAACCGGCCAGAATTCTAAGAATAGTTGTTTTGCCACAACCAGAAGGCCCTAATAAGGTATAGAATTTGCCTTGTTCTAATTCAAAATTAATATCATTTAAGGCAATTGTGTCACCATAACGCTTATCAACAGCTTCAAAACTAATAATTGTATTTGCCAACGCACATTGCTCCTTTTTAGTTAAGTTATTCATTTTTAAGTTTAATTCACAGCACCACCAATTATATCGGACAAAATGCTTTTTTTAAACCTTTTCCGTACTTGTTTTACCATTGTGAAATGGCTTACAATGATAAGAAAGTAGCTTCACTTTGGAGGGAATAACATGACTGACTACCAAGCCTTAGAACTCACGCAAGAAGCGGACACAATCATCCCGCAATTTACTACCCAGACACTACAACCACTTGAAGACGGCCAAGTCCAAATTAAGGTCGATTATTCCAGTATTAATTTTAAAGACGCCCTAACGCTTAACGCAAAAAGTGGCGTTCTTCACCACTACCCCCAAATTCCCGGCATTGATGCCGCGGGAGTGATCGTTAACAGTGCTTCCGCCAAATTACTACCTGGAACTGCCGTGGTTGTAACTGGTTTTGGTCTGGGCATTAATCATCCCGGTGGCTTTGCCGAATACATTACCGTTCCTGAAAGTTGGGTGGTCCCTTTGTCCAACGGCCTAACAACCAAACAGGCCATGTTTTTTGGAACCGCGGGCTTTACGGCGGCGTTATCCATTCTAACCTTGCGCCAGCACAGCTCAATGCTAAATCCGCAAGCACCACTACTTGTCACTGGCACCACCGGCGGCGTCGGCGGTCTAGCACTCATGATGCTCCACCAATTGGGCTACCAAGATCTCACCGCGGTCACCCGTCAACCACAGCAGCAATCATATTTAGAGCAACTTGGCGCAACCAAAGTAATTAATCCTGCTGAACTAATTAATGATAAAAAACGGCCATTACTCAAACAAAAATACACTGGTGTTGTTGACGCAGTTGGTGGTACCCTTTTAAATAATTTACTTCCACAAATCAGCTACACCGGTGCCGTTGCTTTATCTGGCAATGCTGCCGGCATCCAATTGGCCGCCACCACTTTACCCTTTATTCTTCGGGGAATTACCCTGTATGGCATTGACTCTGTCAACGTTTCCAGTACGCAACGACCAGTAATTTGGCAACATTTGGCCACTGATTTTTGGCCAACCAATTTAACTGATTTCAAAGTAAAAACCGTCTTATTCAAAGATTTAGGATTATTCCTACCAACTTACTTAAAATCACCTCGCCAAGGCCGCGTGATTGTAAAGATCTCCTAGTTAAAAGTGTAGTGCTCATATTTAAATCGAATTATATCGCTATTAAAAACAATGCTTATGCCGCTTGGCCACTGAATTACACGTGATCAGATTTAGTTAGGTTTTGGCGTTCTGAAAACTAGTCAATCGTTTTAAAAATGGTGCTTTGATGCACTAGAATAATGTCTAAAAATAACAAGGGAGTGGGACAAAAGTCGCTTTTGGATTTACTGCGTAACGTAAGCCAATTCAATAACCGTACTATGGTTATTGAATTGGCTGTAGTTAGACACGTGAATCCAGACTTTTGGCGCACGTTATAGAGTAATGTTCGGAAACAAAACAATCTAAGATTAGTTCCGGTAAGAACTGGTGAGTTTTCCAGTTCTTACCGGATTTTTCTTTTTGTCCGTTACA
>NZ_RHNP01000002.1 GCF_003950295.1 Loigolactobacillus iwatensis | reverse complement strand
TCGGACTTTGGTTCATCCTAGTCCGATCGACATCGTCAGTAATGCTCGGAGCCTGAGCGCCTTTTTGTGCCACTCCTTCTATTCTGGAACGTGCGTTAAAAGGCATATTCCTGCGGTTAGCTACGATCGCCAAACAATTTATTTCATAAATTATTCGTCAATCTAGGCTAATCCTCAGAATATGAACGCCTTTTATCACACTCCCTCTATTTTTTACTCAGCACTATCTTCTTAACTTCAACCTTCTTACTAATCAGACCATCCTGGTAGAACAAATCGGCGATATCTTGTTGTTCTTTAATGATTTGATTATTGATTGCTTGGATACCGTAATTCCGGCGTTCTACCATCTTTTTAATTGCCGATTTTGGTAGGGACAATGATTTGCTCATTTCATTAATTAACTCAGTGTGGTGTCCGTTTGCCCACTTCATGCTCTTTTGCATCTCTTTTAAGAGCAATTTAGAAACATTGCGGTGGCCGGTGGCAAATGCCTGAGTGCCTAGAATGAAGTCGCGGTCAGTTGTCAATCCTTTGGCGTTGGTCAATAGCGTTGCGTTTTGTTGAACTTGCGCGGCCGCCGTGTATGGATCCCAGATGGCCCACGCATCGACTTTTCCTTTTGAAAAAGCGATGTTGGCCGCGGCTGGATCGAGGTCCACCCAATCAATATCACTTGCTTTTAGGCCGGCCTTTTTCAAAGCTTTCAGGAGTAAATAATGTGAGCTTGAGCCTTTGGAATAGGCAACTTTTTTGCCTTTAAGCTGGGCCAAACTGGTAATTGACGAGCCTTTTGGCACCAAGATGCCACTACCGGCGGCCTTAGAATAGGCGGCACCAATGTAGACTAGCTTGGTTCCCGAGGCCTGGGCCGTTACTGGCGGCGTATCCCCAGTTCGACCGTAATCCAACTCGCCGGCGGACAAGGCCTGAAGTAAGGCACTGCCACTCTGAAATTGTTTCCAGACAATCTTATAGCCCTTCTTCTTCATGTCCTTGGCTAAATCGCCTTGGGTTCGGGCAATATCAAAAATATCACCCTTTTGATAGCCAACACGAATCGTTGTCAGATTACTTGACGATGACTGATTGGCCTGCGTTTTAGAATAACCAAAGATTGCGACAACGGCCCAAAGCAGGATAAAAGCCAGAAATATAATTAGTTTTTTTCGTTTGCGCATTTACTCACCTAAACCTTCAATAAACTTTGCTTTAGTTGCCGCCGTTTGACCTTACCAGTTGGGCCTAAAGGTAGCTGGGCCAAAAATACAATTTCACTGGGACATTTAAAACGAGATAATTGTTCCTTGGTGTAGGCAATGATTCTTTGAGCCAGTTCCGCTGGTTCGATTCCTACCGGCTGGCTTAAAACAACCGCGGCGACTACTTTTTCACCATAAATTGGGTCTGGTAGCCCGATAACCGCCGCTTGATCGATTTGCGGTAACTGAAGCAGAACTGATTCAACTTCATTGGGGTTAATCTTGTCCCCACTGCGATTGATCATCTCTTTCTTCCGGCCGACCAAGAATAGGTAACCATCTTGATCCAAGTAGCCCAGATCGCCCGTTTTAAACCAACCATTTTCAAAATCAGTGTCGTGCTGGCGGTCAACGTAATGATGAATGACGTGCTTGCCCTTCAAAAGAACTTCGCCAACGCTAAGTGGTGCCGCCACTGTATCGTTTGAATCGTTAATCCTAACTTGCGTTTCCGTTGCTTTACCAACCGAGCCTAATTTGGCGTGGCGCAACGGGTTGACGGTAATTTGACTGGCAGCTTCCGTCATACCGTAGCCCTGGATAATCGGCACTTGAAAAGCAGTTTGGAATTCACTTTGCAAATCGGCCGCTAGTGGCGCTGAGGCTGAGCGAATAAAACGTAAATGTGGCAACGCTAAAATTGGTGTCTGTTGCCGTTTAAGTAAAATAGCGATAACTGCTGGTGCCGCCGATACCCAAGTAATGCCTTCTTGTGCCAACAATGGCCAGAAATGTGAGGCACTGAATTTGCGTACCATCACAATCGTTCCTCCAGAAATTAGTGTTGCCAAAAGGGAAATAACTTGGGCATTAATGTGGAATAACGGCAAAACTAACAAGGTCCGATCAGCCATCGTCAATTCTTGGGATTTGGCAACATCTTCGGCCGCCGCGAGTAATTGTTCGTGATTTAAGACAACGGCTTTAGGGGCGCCGGTTGTCCCGGAAGTGTAAAGTAGCACACCCAACGTCTGGGTTTGTTTTTGCCGGTACTGCTTTAATTTTTCACCGTGAACAAAATCCTGTTGTTTAACTAAGTAACCAGTTAGCGCCGGTGCCGTTAACAGTGAGTAACTGTTTTCCTGAAATTCAAGACCTTCACTTTGCAGCTCGGCCAACATAGCAACGTGCTGTGGGCTGAAAAATGCGGCCGCATAGTGTTCCTTTGCCAAAACTGTCGTTAATTCTTGGCGGGGCATTGCCGGATCAATCGTGTAGCTGATCGCGCCTAAATCCAGTAGCGCCAGTAAGACTGTGACGTACCCAACGGAATTTGGTAAGCTAACCAGCACTAAATCACCGGCAACAATTCCTTGTTCCCGCAAACGAGCGACTAACTGATCACGGTCGGCGCTGATTTGGCGGCCGGTAAACCATTCGTTAGTGACGACCTCCTTGATTAATTTCTGGTTGTAATGGTTCTTTAAGGTTTGATTGATTTGTTCGGTAAGTTGTGACATGATTTCGTGCCCCTTTCTTAATTGATGGCCGGCCGATGAGATGGCAAAGGACTGGCGTTCGGTAAAAACAGTAAGCAATAACAAAAGCTGTGGCAAAAACACCGATGCTCGTGATTGGAAGGGCAATAATTAACCACCCTGGCTGTTTAGCAAGGTTTGGCATCAGAACTTCGGCCAACCATAGAGCTAAGGTTTGGCTTAAATAAATGCCAAAGCTCAATTTAGCACCTAGGCTAATAAAGCGAACTTGCCAAGCGTTTGGTGTTCGTGCCCGGAAGTTTGCGTAACGCCGGCCAAGTAATAACACGGCCATAATTACAATAAAGGCATAAACCATCATCAGTGGTTGGTGAACTGATTTGGCGGCACTGGCGCTTAGCCCAAGAATCCGCGTGTTGTATAAATAATAAATTGGACTAAGCAGCAACGCACCAATCAAGGTTCGCCAAATCAGGCGCGCGTGCTGATCAATTAATTGGCCGATCTTGTCATAATGAATGGCTAGAAGCCCACCAGCTAGAAAATAAATCTGGTAAGTTAAAACAAAACTGCCGTAATTACGTAATAAAAACGGCCAGTGACTAGTGTCAACGTGGGGCAGTCCGTATTTAATGCCAACCAACATGATTAGCTGAAATACCACACCACCAATAAGAATTTTCAAATGTTGCGTTGAAAAGCGGCGTAAAAACCAGCGTAATAGCGGAAATACCAAGTACAGCTGGAAAGTAACTAACACGTAATACATAAAACTCACATTGCCGTGAATCAAAGCATCCCAGTACGCTGAACCAAATTCGGCCAGACTGTGAATCTGCTCTTGCCTGATGAAATGACTTTTTACGAGCTGGCTAACGTATAAAGCGTTCCAAAATAAATACGGAATTCCAACTGCAATATAACGTTTTAACCAAAATCTAAAAGGACGCAACGGCCGATTGTAGTGTGTAATGAATAAAACCATCCCGGTCATAAACATGAAGCCCATTCGGGTAAAATGAAGGCTCGCGTGAACGGCATTGGTAACATCGGCCGCCGAACCACTTAATTGCAGAACATACAATGAAAAGGTATGAACCGTTAATACTCCAAAAATAAAAAAGACGCGCATAAAATCGACTTCATAAAGATACCGCCGTTTTGTTGCCATTACCCCACCTCCTCAGTGTTAGTGTCTATTTTGGGCCGTGCACAAAATCTTGTTTTCCGATGATGTCCATTCTCCTAGTGCTAAGTTCGCACACTCGAAACATGGCACCTCCTCAGTGTTAGTGTCTATTTTGGGCAAGCCCAAAATCCTATTTTCGGATGATGTCCATTCTCCTAACGCGTAGTTCGCGTACTCGAAACATGGCACCTCCTCAGTGTTAGTGTTTATTTTTAATTTTCATCCATTTAAAACATGCACTAAAGGACTTTTCACGCCTAGCTACACTCTTTAAGATTCGTCTTAAATTAATCTGTTTTAGTTGCAAATTTTTTTCAAACTGATAATCTAGCGTAAACGTGTTTGGAAAAGAAAATCTTAGCATTTTTGCAAACACCTACTACAATGAAATAAGCTTCAAGGAAGGTCTAGTCATGCGCCATTTACGTTGGTTTCTTCTATTAGTCATACTTCTTTTGTTGCCGGTTACTGCTAGCCGCGCAGCAGTGAAATCCAGCTACGCAACGCCGACCCTTTTTGTTCATGGTTACCACGGCGGCCTGAATTCATTGGGACCGTTAATTGATCGAGCCGAGTTAGAACGAAAAGGCCAGCGTGTTTTAATTGCTGAAATAACGCCGCAAAAAATCCAATTCATCGGTCGCTGGCCAAAATCCGTTAAGCACCCAATCATTCAAGTTATTTTCCAAAACAACCAGGCAAATTGGAATCTGGACGCCCAGTGGCTAAATCGTTTGTTAACCATTTTGAAGGAAAAGTATAATCTGAAAAATTACAATGCCGTTGGTCACTCACGTGGCAGCCTTGCCCTGGTTATCGCCAACGAACACCAACCCGCTCTGAAACTAAAACGCTTGGTTGTCATTGCGGGTTCCTTTGACGGTGCTCTTTGGCGGGATGATCGCGTTAATGAAAATCATTTTCTAGCAAGTGGCCGCCCAGCAATTATTCACCCTGAATATCAGGAAATATTGAAGCACCGCAACCAATTTCCGAAACAAACGCGCGTACTTGCAATTGCTGGTAATCGCTTGGATGGCACCAATTCCGATGGTGTCGTTTCATTAGTTTCCGCCCTTTCATTACGTTATGCTTTGGACAAACAAGTTAAGGAATACCGTCAGAAAATTTTCTACGGTAAAAATACCGAACATAGTCAGTTACCTCGTTTCAATCAGTCCGTTCAACAAACGACGATTGATTTCATTTGGCCTAGCTGATAGTGATAACACTAAAGTTAAATTACGAAGAGTTTATGAACATAAATCTAATATTGAATGAGCAGCCGATGAAGATTGTTGATTTAGCAGCCTTTGAACAGACAGTGATTAAGAAAACGATAAGAAAAGGTTGTTATTTAATTAACATTCAGAAAAATTGCGCATAAAAAGAAGCCAGAGCAAAAAATTAATTTTGCCCTGACTTCTTTTTTTGACTAGGAATATTTTTAATTTAAAACGTCTGCTTCAGATTTCCACACTTTTTATTTAGGCTTCAACAACCCGGTAACTGGTTTCCTTAAGACTAGCCGCTAAAGCTGCCGAATCAACATTACCTTCAACCGTTGCTTGTTTCTTAGCTAAATCAACTTGCGCAGATTTGACGCCAGCAACATTTTCAAAAGCCTCCGTAACAGCTTTTACACATCCATCACACTTCATACCTTCAATTTTAACAACTTGGGTCATAATTTATCATCCTTTCGAGAGTGTTTGAAAAAGCGGTTAGATTCTACTTCACAATTGAGGATTATTAGCTAGAATCGCTAATAATCTTGATGCTACGAACGATGGCCATTCTTGTGGCAAAAACCAAGGGGCAAAGTTATAAAGTCCATAACTGTGTTTCCTCGACTAAGTTCGTCTCGGTCACCGCAAGAAACGTGGCTCTGAGGATTACTGACGTTGTCGATCGGACTAGGATGAACCAAAGTCCGAATCGCGGCCTAAACAGACGAATTACCTTTGAAAAAGGTGATTTGGCTGTTGTAGCCACTATTCCGCAATTGAGGATTATTAGCCAAATACGCTAATAATCTTGATGCTTCATACGTTGTCCATTCAACTACTACTTCGCAATTACGGTTAGTTATTTGCAAAGATCACAAATAACTCATGATGCTTCGAATGTTGTCTATTCTTGTGGCAAAACCAAGGGGCACAGTTATAAAGTCCATAACTGTGTTTCCTCGACTAAGTTCGTCTCGGTCACCGCAAGAACTAGCAAGGCGAAAAGCGCCAAGTTGAAACATGGCAACCGCAGGAATCTGCTTTTTCAAACACGTTTAAGCAAATTCAGCTACAAAATAATTTCAAATAAAATTTCTAATTAATCAACTGAAACAACCTTTTGTTCATCACTATCTTTTTTAACCAATGTTTCTTCTAATCGTGGTGCCTTAAATCGTTTCAGTCGCAATGCATTCAATAACACAGAAACGGAACTAAAACTCATTGCTGCCCCGGCAATCATTGGGTTAAGCAGTGGTCCGCCGAAGAGGTACAGCAGACCCATGGCAATCGGTACGCCAATCAAATTGTAGGCAAAGGCCCAAAATAGATTTTCTTTAATGTTGCGTACGGTTCGCTGGGATAGATTTAGCGCGGTCACAACGGTTGCTAAATCGCTGTTTAAAAGCACGACGTCGGCGGAATCAACTGCAACATCGGTGCCGCTACCCATGGCAAAACCAACTTCGGCCTGGGCCAACGCTGGGGCGTCATTAATGCCGTCACCGACCATGCCAACTTTTTTGCCCTGCCGCTGTAATTTGGCAACTACCTGGGCCTTATCTGCTGGTAAAACCTGGCTAATGACTTGGCTCACTCCAACTTGCTTAGCGACTGCTTGAGCTGTTTGTTCATTATCCCCGGTCAACATCACAACTTGGCGGCCATGTTTCCGTAAAGCGGCAATTGCGGCGGCACTAGTGGCCTTAACTGGGTCAGCTACTGCTAAAATCGCAACCAACTGCTTGTCCTTGGCCAAATAAAGCGGTGTTTGGCCAGCCGAGGTAAACTGTGCAACTGAAGCCGCCACCTCAAGCTGTTGTTTGGCCAACCAAGCCTGATTGCCCAAATAAACGTCCGTGCCAGCGATTTGGCCTTGGATCCCGTAACCAGGTACTGCTTTAAATGCCGTAACTGGATTTAGCGTCAATTGGTCGGCGGCCGTTAGAACTGCTTTACCCAAAGGATGTTCCGAATATTGTTCCAAGCTGGCAGCCAATTGCAAGGCAGTTTCCCGGGAATAGCCATTAAAGGTTTGAATTGCCGTCACAGCCGGCTGCCCTTTAGTAATTGTGCCTGTTTTGTCTAAAACGAGTGTGTCCAATCCGGCCATGGCTTCTAAAGCGGCGCCATCTTTGATCAAAATACCGTTTTCCGCACCCTTGCCAGTGCCGACCATAATGGCAGTCGGCGTTGCTAGACCTAGCGCACAGGGGCAGGCAATTACAAGGACCGCGACGAAAATTGTCAAGCTAAAGGCCAGTGAATGCCCGGTAAAAAACCAGCCAGCAGCGGCCAACGTTGCTAAAGCCATAATAACAGGCACAAAGATTCCGGAAATAACGTCGGCCAATTTAGCGATGGGCGCCTTACTTTCTTGCGCAGTTTCAACCAACTTAACAATCTGCGCTAAGACGGTTTGCGCGCCAACTTTAGTCGCTTCGTAGGTCAATTCACCAGTTTGATTTAAACTAGCACCAATAACCTGATCACCAGGTTGTTTGCTAACGGGTTGGCTTTCACCAGTCAACATTGACTCATCGACACTACTTTGTCCGCTTAAAATTTTACCGTCCACTGGAATACTGGCGCCGGGTTTAACAATCAAGGTGTCACCAGTTTTAACGTCACTGGCGTTAACGGTTACCTGTTGCCCTTGTTGTAAAACGACGGCCGTTTTCGGCGCTAAATTTAGTAATGCCGTTAGCGAATGCGCCGTTTTTGTCTTGGCGCGAGTTTCAAAGTATTTGCCTAAAGTAATCAAGGTTAAAACGGTGGCCACAGCCTCATAATAAAATTCCGCCGGGTGTTGAACCACGATTAATTGAATCGTTTGGACAAAACTATAAATAAAAGCAGCGCTGGTCCCAACTGCAACCAAAGTATCCATGTTTGGATGTCGTTTAAACCAAGTACTAAAGCCGATGCGGTAATAATCGCGGTTCAGCCACATAACTGGCACCGTCAAAACCAATTCCATTAAGGCGCTGGCAAGTGGCTGCTGCAACCACTGTGGTAGTGGCGCACCTAACATGCCACCCATTGCTAAATACAGCAACGGAATTGTCAGACACGCCGAAGCAACAAATCGCCGCCACATCTGCTGCAATTGCTCTTGCTTACGCTGCCTTTGATCGGCCTCAACCTTGGCACGATCTTCTTCCTGATCAATTAGCTTGGCCTGATACCCTGCCGCTGCAACAGCCTGTTCAATCCCACCAGTTGGCAGTTGCTGCGTATCGACATTGATGTGCAATTTCTCAGTTGCCAAATTAACACTAGCCTTTAAAACACCAGCCGTTGCGGCAGCCGCCTGCTCGACAGCAGCAACGCAACTGGCACAAACCATGCCTTCGATATTGTAAGTTTGCGAAGCCGCCTGTAAACGAGCCTCGTATCCTGCTTCCTTGACGGCCTGTTCCACCGCCGTAACGTCAACACTCTTTGGTTCAAAAGCAACCTTCATTTTCTCGGTTGCCAAATTTACAATTGCCTGTTTGACCCCAGGAACTGCCTGCGTTGCGTCGGTTACTGCCTGAACACAGCTTGCACAAACCATTCCCTCAATTGAAAAGTGCCCCTCAGTCATTCTGGGCGCCCCCTTTATATTAACCACCTGCGTGATTTATTAGTTTACGTCTGTAAACATTTACTAATGTAAACTTATCACGTTTACCCCCAACTGTGAACCCCTTAATTCAATTTATGGGGAATTCCCTAACTAGAGAGTGCCAAAAAAGCGTCTAGGTTCTGAGCATTAGCCTAGATTGCCTAATTATCTGTGAAACAGATGATTTGGTGATCGTAGCTAAGCGCAGGAACCTGCTTTTTTCGCACGTTTACGCTAAATTTGCCAACAAAACACTGACCCAAACAATATTCAATTAGCCTAAATTGACGAATAATTCATGAAATGAATTATTTGGCGATTGTAGCTACTATTCCGCAATTGAGGATTATTAGCCAAGTACGCTAATAATCTTGATGCTTCATATGTTGTCCATTCAACTAAGGCGAAAACCGCCAAGTTGAAATATGGCAACCGCAGGAATCAGCCTTTTCAAACACGTTTCCACAAAAAAACGTCTACAAAAACAACCACAGGCACCCCCACAATCCAAAAAAAAAGCCAGTGTCAACCAAGTCAAACAGGCCGACACCAACTCAATTCCCTACAAATTCAATTCATACAGTAAAAAATCAGTCACACCAGTATCTTCATAAAAAAGCTTAAAGGTCCCAACACAGGTGAACCCGCAAGCTGAATACAAATTTTGCGCTGGTAAATTAGTCCCAATTGCATCCAAATGAATGGTTTGTTTATGCTGTTGCCGGGCATAATCCACTGCAAATTTGACCATTTGCTGGGCGATACCGTGACCCTGTTGTGGTGCCACGCCTAAAGTGTGAATCAACAATACCTCAGAGTCGGCAACATCCAGCGACCAATTAGCCTGCTTATAACCTGCATTAGCGGCACTATTAAGCACCATCGCGCTAACAATCACATCATCTTGCCAATCAACAAACAATTCTTGTCGTCGCACAGCAGCGCTAAGATAAGTAATACTTGGATAGATGCCCTTCTTCCAATCTGTGGGAAACTTGGCGTTTTGCATGCCATCAATAAGATTTTCGTAAAACGTAATCACTTGCTGAAGCTCACTTGGCTGAACCAATTTAATCATACTGATAACTTCCTTTTTATCATTGATACGCTTTACTTTATACGAATAATTGCGCAAGTCAAACTGAGTTTTGTGCGGTGCATTAATTTTGTTTTGTGGAAAAGGGCCAACCAACCTTATATAACGACCAAATATGTTTTCTTGATCACGAAAAAAAGAGCAGATTCCTGCGGTTGCCATGTTTCAACTTGGCGATCTTCGCCATAGTTGAATGGTCAACGTACGTAGCATCAGAATTTTTTAGCGTTTTATGCTAAAAATATTCCAGCCGCGGAGTAGTAGCTACAGAAGTCAATTCGGCCATTTCATGGCCAAATCGCCTTCTTAGGCTAATCCTCAGAATCTTAGCGCTCTTTTTTTCGCTTCTTTTAGATTTGTGGCTTTTTTCGGTAAACGATGAAGCGGCGGAAAATATACTGCCATGGCAACGCTAAAGCGTGGACTAGGCGTGTATACGGGAATGCACCGAAAATCATGAGACCGAAGACAACGTGGCATTTATAAAGTAATGGCACGTTTAACATCAGTCGAAAATCGGGGTGGAACATGAATAATTGACGTACCCAAATTGCTAATGAGGTCCGGTAATTAAACGACGGATTCATTGGACCAGCAATAAATGAAGATGACATCCCCAACGTGATTTCAATCGTCAAAGCAGTGATGATCACAAGGTCACCGATTGAGCTGGCGTGAAAAACTCGGTGGTTATGGTAGCGGCGGAAACACAGAACGTAAACACCCACGGTTGCCATAATACCAAAGACGCCACCAGCGCCCAGCGCAAACATATGGTACATCTCATTGCTAATCCCCAATGCATCGGTCCAAGCCTTAGGAATGAAAATTCCAGCAATGTGGCCAAAGAACACACCAATAATCCCAACGTGAAATAAAATACTACCAATCATTAAAGTCTTTTTTTCTAAAATTTCGCTAGACTTTGCCGTAACCGTTGGGTGGAAAAAGGCAAACCGAATAATGGTACCGAAGAAAAACGAGCCTAGCATGAGGTACGGGTAAAAAGTCCATAAAAGGAACTGAAACGGGTGCGCCATCATGAGCGAGCCACCTCCTGTTGCGGAACAATGCATGATTTAAATTCCTGACGCAAAAGTCGAACCAACTCAAGGTAATCCTCGTCGGCGTACTCAACTTCATTTTGGATAATGTTATAAGTGCCATCTTCAATAACTTGGAAAACTAGGCCAATATCCTGCTGGCGTTCATCCTGATCCCACTCACCGTAGGATAAAAACTCCAGCATCAACGGAAAGTAATCGGCCAATTCATCGCCATCAACGGACACCCCAAACATCTCGTACAACATTTTAAGCTTAGCCAATAACTGGCCGCGCTCACGGGAATCCTGGTAACGATAGTAACTCAGATAAAGCGTAAAGCGTTTATTTAACTCAAATAAATTCGAGTATTCTTTTTGAAGATTAAATAACGACTTTGACTGCATTTTTTCAATCCATTTAACAAAAGCCGCCTTGTTTTCAGTTTCGGGATAATCCCGCTGAAAATCACTCAAAAATGTCGGTAACATGACTTCATCATCCGGGTAATCTAGCAAATGTGAAAAATAAACAAAACCCGGCCGTAATTCGTCAACTCGTTGAATATTAATCACGCCAGATCCCCCCATAGAATGTTTCTGAGTAAATTTCGGCAGTCGATTTTCCTTCTTCCGCCTTCTTGAACATACTGCTATGTTGTGGTGCTAAGGAACAGCCTTGGCATTCGTCATAGCCTAATTCGCCTTGTTCTGCGTAGCCATCCTCCACTTGTTCCTTGTGATTTTGTGGAATAACGAAACGATCTTCGTATTTAGCAATGGCCAATAATCGGTAAAGTGACGTTGCTGTCCGCTCGTTTAAATTAACGCGGCCTAACTTGCTAACGTCAAAGTCCTTACCACTTGTCCGTGCCCGCATGTACAAACGCATCATCGCTAATTTGTACAGCGCGGCTTTGATAACTTCCTTATTACCACCTGACAATAAGCTAGCTAAATAATCAACGGGGATCCGCATTTCGTCAATTCCTGGGAAAATCATTTCAGGATCATTGATCGAATCGCGGCCTTCAAAGTAGTTCATGATTGGTGACAACGGTGGAATGTACCAAACCATTGGCATTGTGCGGTATTCAGGGTGTAACGGGAAGGCAATCTTTTCTTTGACGGCCATCCGGTAAATCGGTGAATTTTGCGCAGCTTTGATCATTTCATCGTTAACACCGTCTTTGCGTGCCTGTTTGATGACTTCAGGATCATTTGGATCTAAGAATAAACTTAATTGTGATTCGTATAATTTAGTGTCATCAGGTTCTTCAGCAGCTTCAGCCACGCGATCAGCGTCATATAAAATGGCACCAATGTAGCGAATTCGGCCAACACAAGTTTCGGCACAAACAGTTGGCATGCCTTCTTCAATCCGAGGATAACAGAAGGTACATTTTTCAGCCTTATTTGTTCGCCAGTTAAAGTAAACTTTCTTGTAAGGACAGCCAGTCATACAAAAACGCCAGCCACGGCAGCGTTCCTGGTCAACCAAAACGATCCCATCTTCATCACGTTTATACATGGCACCTGAAGGGCAAGAAGCCACACAAGGTGCGTTTAAACAATGCTCACATAAACGTGGTAGGTACATCATAAAGGCCTGCTCAAAATTAGCCTTAATGTCAGTTTCAATCTTTTGCATGTTAGGATCTTGATCAAACGTATTGGTTGATCCAGCTAAATCATCATCCCAGTTAGGGCCGCCTTTAAGGTCCATGTAGTCACCGGTAATTTGCGATTTTGCCCGGGCAACGGGCTGATGTTTCTTTTCGGGACCAAAAAGTGTTTGGTAATCGTAGGTCCAAGGTTCGTAGTAGTCATCTAATTCAGGCATATCTGGTTGGTAAAAGATCTTGCCTAAAGCAATCTTGTTAAGCTTATTCCCAGCTTTTAGCTGTAGTTTACCTTTGCTATTTAATTCCCAGCCACCATGATAATGGCTTTCATCTTCCCAGCGTTTGGGATAACCAACGCCAGGTTTAGTTTCAACGTTATTAAACCACATGTACTCTGCCCCAGGACGGTTTGTCCAAGTATTTTTACATGTAACGGAACAAGTATGACAACCGATACACTTATCCAGGTTCAGAACCATGCCGATTTGCGCTTTAATCTTCATTCCATTTCACCTTCTTAAGCTTTCTTACTTTGACGTATAAATCACGCTGGTTCCCAATTGGTCCGTAGTAGTTAAAGCCGTAACTTAACTGCGCGTAGCCACCAACCATTTGCGTTGGCTTAATGTGAATTTGCGTTGGTGCATTATGACTACCACCACGGTTACCGGTAATTGTCGATAATGGTTCCTGAATTTCCATATCCTGTGCGTGGTACATGTACATGGAACCTTCAGGCATCCGGTGACTGACAACTGCCCGGGCGGTAACAACACCATTTCGGTTATATAACTCTAGCCAATCATTATCTTTAATCCCCGTCTTGTCGGCGTCCACCGTGCTAATCCAAACGTTAGGCCCACCACGGAACAGGGTCAGCATTTCCAGATTATCGTAGTAGGTGGTATGAATATTCCACTTACCATGCGGTGTCATGTAACGCAGCGTCAACTCATTATCATCGGGCTCAATTTTCGTATCCTTTGGCCCCATAACCATTGGCGGCAAGGTTGGCTTGTAAGCGGCCAACTCTTCACCATATTCTTGGAAAACTTCGTGGTCTAGGTAAAATTGTTGCCGACCAGTTAGCGTTCTAAACGGTACTAACCGCTCAATATTAACGGTAAACGGTGAATAACGATCGCCATCGTGCTTTGAACTACTGAAGACTGGCGTCGGAATGGCCTCCCGGGGTTGAATCGTAATGTCCTTAAAGGTCATTTCATCTTCCGCCCGGCCAGCACTAATATCAGTTAACTTCATGCCGGTCTTTTCTTCAGCACTCTTCCAAGCTTTCATGGCAACGTGACCATTAGAGGCACTGGAAAGTACCAAAACAGCCTCAGCAACTTTTTTATCTTGATCCAATTTTGGACAACCAGCATTTAAGCCTTCATCAAAAACGGAATTCCGATCGCACAATTCCTTGTATTGATCCTCAACATTGTAGGAATAACCAAGGCCGCCTTCATTGCCGTTAGCATTGGGTCCTAAGGCAACGTATTTGTCGTAAACTTGGCTGTAATCACGTTTGATTAAGGATAGACTTGGCATCGTTTGCCCAGGAATTGCCTCAATCTCGCCTTTCTTCCAATCTTTGATTTCACCAAATGGTTGGGCAATCTCGGCCTTGGAATCATGGCCTAACGGTTGCGTCTTCAAATCGTAAACTGGATCAGGCATGTATTTTTTCGCCATTTCAGAAAATTTCTTCGCTAAATCAGCAAACGTCTGCCAATCACTCTTTGATTCCCAAAGTGGATTAACTGCGGCATTGAATGGGTGAATAAATGGGTGCATATCAGTTGATGACAAATCTTCTTTTTCATACCAAGTTGCAGCTGGCAGAACAACGTCAGAGTAAAGTGGCGTCGTAACCATCCGGAAATCCATCGAAACTAACAAATCAAGCTTGCCTTCAATTGTTTTATCGTTCCACTTCATTTCGGTTGGCTTAAAGTTATCGTTTGATTTAGCTAACAAACCATTTTCGGCACCAAGCAAATGTTTCATGAAATACTCTTGACCCTTACCAGAAGAAGCAAACAAGTTTGACCGCCAAACAAACATTCCTTTAGGCTGGTTTGCGTTAGCATCTGGATCTTCAGCTGCAAAGTTCAAACTGCCTTGTTTTAATTCGCTAACCACTTTTTTACTAATTTCACCAATATCAGTTGTGCCGTAATCCTTCGCAAAATCAAGTGAGTTGCGATCAAATTGCGGGTAGCCAGGTAACCAGCCTAAACGAATCGCCAACTGGTTATAATCGGCTGGGTGATCGTAGCCGTGTTTAGTGTGCTTAACTGGTGATTTCAGCGCGCGATTATCTAATTCATCGTACTTCCACTGATCACTGGCAAAGTAGAAGAAAGACGTCCCATTTTGCTGGCGCGCGCCACCTTTTTGCCAGTCATTAGCAAAGGCAATCGTGCTCCAACCTTCTTGTGGGCGTAATTTTTCCTGACCAACATAATGGGCCCAGCCGCCGCCAGAGACACCTTCACAGCCGCAAAGCATTAGCATATTAATGATTGCGCGGTAAGTCATATCGCTGTTAAACCAGTGATTAATGCCGGCGCCCATAATAACCATTGTTTTACCGCCAGTATCTAAGGCATTTTGCGCAAATTCACGGGCGATTTGAATCACTAAACTAGCTTTAACACCAGTAACTTTTTCTTGCCAAGCTGGTGTATACAAGCTGTCAGCGTCATCGTAACCCTTAGCCGCCAAATCATCGTCGGCCTGGCGTTTAATGCCATACTGACTCATCATCAAATCAAAGACCGTCGTTACTAATTTACTACTGCCATCTTTTAGTTGGACCGAACGAACGGGTAAGTGACGGTTTAAAACGGTGTTACCGCTTTGATTGAAGACTGGAAAATCAACCACAACGTTAGCGCCTTCCGTCCCTGCACTTAGTACAGGTTCAACTGGATTGCCAGCAGCGTCCTTCAACGTCAGATTCCACTTGCGGTTATCTTCCCAACGTTGCCCAATTGTGCCGTTTGGTACGACTGGCTGATTGGTATTCTTGTCCCAAACAACGGTCTTCCAATCGCCATTAACAATTGGCTGATCGCTTAAATCACTAATACGGACAAAACGGCCAGACGTATAGTGACTGGCATCGGCCGCACTAGGATCAAGAAAGACGAGGAACGGTAGATCTGTATATTGTTTAACGTAATTAGTAAATTGTGGTTCATCGCGCTTATTGTAGTAGTCATTTAAAATAACGTGGGTCATGCCTTGCGCTAACGCAGCGTCAGTTCCAGGATGTGGTGCTAACCAGTTATCCGCAAACTTAACGTTTTCAGCGTAATCTGGGCTGACGGAAACGATTTTAGCACCGTGGTAACGAGCCTCGGTCATGAAATGAGCATCTGGTGTCCGCGTTAACGGTACATTTGAGCCCCACATCACGATGTACTGACTGTTATACCAATCACTAGATTCAGGGACATCAGTTTGTTCACCCCAAACCTGTGGTGATGCTGGCGGCAAATCAGCGTACCAATCATAAAAACTCAACATTTCGCTACCTAATAAGGAAAGGAAACGTGCGCCTGATGCGTAGCTAATCATTGACATTGCAGGAATTGGTGAGAAACCAGCAATTCGGTCTGGACCATATTTCTTCAACGTATAAATCAACATTGCCGAAATTAATTCCAAGGCTTCATCCCAGTGAACTCGAACCAAACCACCATGACCACGGGCACTCTTGTAGTACTTCGTTTTTTCAGGATCTTCAACAATGCTTGTCCAAGCGGCTACTGGATCGCCGGTCTCAGAATTAGCCTTGTCCCAAAGTTCCCATAATTTACCCCGAACGTACGGATATTTAATCCGAACTGGGCTGTATTCATACCAAGAAAAGCTTGCCCCACGAGGACAGCCACGTGGTTCAAACTCTGGCATATTCGGACCACACGACGGGTAATCTGTCGATTGGTGCTCCCAAGTAATGATGCCCTGCTTAACGTAAACGTTCCAACTACACGAGCCAGTACAGTTAACCCCGTGTGTTGTTCGCACAACTTTGTCATGGGACCAACGCTGCTTGTAGAGTTTCTCCCAACGGCGGTTGTTTTCTTCTAGTTGCGTAAAATTACCGTTAAATTTTTCGACCCGCTTGAAAAAACGAGATTTCACAATCCCTCACGTCCTTTCCAAATCTTAATTTTTAATAGATAGCCATGTTTTTAGTTCGAAAAAGGACTGCTTTTCCGATAAAACTCATTCGTAAAAGTAAGACTTTTCCCTAATGTTCACAATATCATGTGTGATGCTATACTTCGATTAGGGAATTGCCCGATCTTTCGCAAAAACAGGAAATTTTAGTCCTTTTTTGTGCTAATTTTAGTTGGAATGTAAGAGATTTCATTTTATTGATGGGGCTAACCTATTTTTCTAAAGGCTGTTAAGGCTGAATTAACTCAGATGTAGGTGCTTATTAAGCTGTTTTTTACGTCTGGGGCGTTAGAAACTAATTAACCGTAAAAGTAGCCTTTTGTCTAAGACGTGTTAACGCTAATTTGTGTAAACGTGCTTGAAAAAGCAGATTCCTGCGGTTAGCTACAACAGCCAAATCACCTTTTTCAAAGGTAATTCGTCTGTTTAGGCTAATCCTCAGAATCTAAACGCTTTTCCAAACACTCTCTAGGCTAATGCTCAGAACCTGGACGCCTTTTGCGGCACTCTGAAAGGAGGACATCCACTAATGGATCGTTACGATCGGCAAGCGCGCGTCAAACAAATTGGCGCGGCCGGGCAAGCTAAAATTAGTGCCAGTACCATTTTAATCGTTGGGTGCGGCGCTTTAGGCAGCTATGCAGCCGAACAGCTAGTTCGCGCAGGCGTTAAACAACTTTACTTGGTTGACCCGGACACTGTTAGTGAAACCAACCTCCAACGACAAACGCTTTTTACTGAAATTGACGCCGCCCAAGCCAATTTCAAGGTTGAAGCGGCCGCACATGTGCTTCGGCAAATTAACCATGAAGTGGCCGTCACCACTTTCCCGGTTGAACTTCGACCGGAATTGTTGGCCCAAATGGACAAGCCAACCTTGGCTTTAGATTGTACCGACAATTTTAGCGTGCGCGACACACTTAATCGATTGGCGCTAAACCAACACTTTCCTTACATCTTCTCTGGCTGCGCTGGTGTTTCCGGTAATTTAATGTTCATTGACCCAAGCCATGGCCCTTGCCTCAACTGTGCCTTTCCCAATTTGGCCCAGTTAAAAGAGCGTGATTGCGATGTTTTAGGCGTTGCAACCCCGCTAATTCCGTTAGTTTCAGCACAACAAATTGCCCTGGCCATGCGCTACATTGTTGAAGGCCACGTTGCCAATAACCAGTTGATGACCATCAGCTGTTGGCCGGCAAGTCAGCAACAATTTCAAATCAAAAAACAGTCTACTTGTCCAATTTGTAGCCAGGAAAAAGTGGCGGTTCCAGTAACTGATCGCACGTTACTGCGAACCATGTGTGGTAGTCAGGCTTATTCCGTTTATTTGCCTACCACAGTACCATTAGCCGCAATCAGCAACCTACTAAAAAAGGAGCACGTCACTTTTCAGGCCACTAAAGCCTTCATCAATTTTCAGTGGCACGGTGCAACTGTTAGTTACTTTAAAACGGGCAAGCTACACTTATATGATTTAGCCAACAAAAACGCGGCAGAAATCGTTTACCGCGATTTGTGGCATTTATTCAAAGGAGCAATTCAATCATGACAACCGCCGCAATTTTAACAATCAGTGATACCCGAAGTCTGGCCAGCGATAAAAGTGGTCAGTACATCAGCCAGGCTTTGGCCGAACAAGAAGTTAAAATGGCCAAACGTTTAGTTGTGAAGGACGACGTTGTTGAAATTCAAAGTGCCTTTTTACAATTAGAACAGCTAAAAATTGATTTATTAATTACAAACGGGGGAACGGGCATTGCTAAGCGCGATGTTACTTTCCCAGCCCTTGAACCCTTATTGTCCGTTCCAATTCCAGGTTTTGGCGAGGCCTTTCGCAGTCTAAGCTACAGTGAAATCGGCTCGCACGCGTTAGCTTCCCGGGCAATGGCTGGTTTTAACACCCGGGAACAACTTTGTTTTGTTTTACCTGGTTCAACCAACGCTTGCAAAACGGCGCTCAATCAATTAATTTTGCCGGAATTTAGTCATTTATTATTTGAAAGACGAAAGTAGGTTATTAAATGTTAGATCGTAGAAATCCAATTACACTTGAAGAAGCACAGGCCAAATTAGCAGCACTTCCCGTTTACCGCCGAACCGAGGAAATTTCGATTGATCAGGCCAATCACCGTATTTTAGCGGAAGATAGCCGCGCAACTTATGATTATCCAAATTTTCGTCGTTCTGGCTACGATGGCTACGCAATTCGCAGTGAAGACGATCATGACTACCCAAAGATTTTCAAAGTTCGCGGCGAAATTCAGGCCGGCGCAACTTTCGATGGTGATCTTGGTGAAAACGAAACGGCACGCATTATGACTGGCGCCTTTGTTCCAGACAACGCTGGCAAAGTTATTATGCTTGAACAAACCCGCGCCGTACCAGATCGGCCAGAGCAGGTCAAAATTATGGTGACTGGCAAAAATGACAATATTACCCCAGCCGGCTCAGAATTTAAACAAGGCGATCTTTTAATCGCGGCTGGCACGGAACTAAATCCTGGTGGTTTAAGTCTATTAAGTGCCTTTGGCCAATCCAAAGTGCTAGTCTACCGCCAACCACGCGTGGCATTAATCACAACGGGAACTGAATTACTTCATCAAGGTGATCAGCCACAACCCGGTAAAATTTTTAATAGCAACGGTCCAATGATCGCTAATTTGGTCAAAGAAAGTGGCGCCATTTTAACTGAAGAAATTCAGCTACAAGACGACTATGAATTACTAAAATCCAACCTAAAAAGATTGCGTGCCAATAACGATGTTGTCATTACCGATGGCGGCGTTTCTGTTGGCGACTTCGACTACTTGGCCGAGGCCGCTCGCAATTCGGACGAACTTTTATTCAATAAATTAAAATTACGACCAGGTAGTGTCACAACTGCTTTTGTTGACCAAAATACTTTAGTCATGGCCTTATCAGGTAATCCTGGCGCTTGCTTTACTGGCTTTTATTTATTTACTGAACCAGTTTTACGCCGTTACGTTGACCAAGCCTCTAAGTCACAAAAAGTCACCGCCATTTTGGAAAAGCCGTATCACAAAACAAACGGCTACGATAAGGTATTACGGGGAACTTACCGCTTGGCAGCAGATGGCCGCTATTACGTTCAACTTAACGGCAGCGATCGTTCCGGCGATCTGGGCAATTTACAATCAACCACTTGCTTATTCAAAATTCCCCACAGTCACGAACCAATCGCGTTAAACGCCGAGGTGGAAACATGGTTACTCCCTTTCAAGTAGTCGGCTTTAAAAAAAGTGGCAAAACAACAACGATTCAAAGCTTTCTGGCCGTGTTAAAACAGCGCGGGCAACCAGTTATTGTGCTAAAACACGACGCCCACAATGCCAGCATGGATCAGCCACAAACGGATACCGCTAAGTTTAGTCAGGCTGGCGCGGCAACCACCATTTTGGCAACCGCTCAGGGTATCATGCTCCATCAGAAAATAACCGAACAACCGAAGGCGGCCGACCTAGTGGTACAGTACCGCCAGGCTGATCAATTCTGTTTGCTTGAAGGTTTTAAAGAAGCTAATTATCCAAAATTAGTGCTGGTACGCCCAGGCGAAAAAGTAAGTGATTTTACGCAATTAACCCACGTTTTGGCCTTTGCCAGTCTCACCCAGCCTGAATTTTCAGACTGTATTGATTTTTCAACAACAACTAAGCGCGAAGCTTGGTTTAATCATTTTTTACAAGGAGGACAAACATGGCCGAATTAACCCACTTCAACGACCAAAATCGTGCTAAAATGGTGGACGTCACGCAAAAGGACGTCACCTTTCGCATTGCTAAAGCAACTGGCCAAATCATAATGCAGCCGGCAACTTTAGAACGCATTCACGCTGGTACTATGAAAAAAGGCGACGTTTTGGCCGTCGCCCAAGTTGCGGGAATTATGGCCGCTAAAAAAACCAGCGACTTAATTCCCATGTGCCACTTAATTCCTTTAACCGGCGTCGATATTCACTTTAGTGACGACGACAAAACCACCATCACGGCAGTTACTACCGTTAAAACGAAACACGTTACTGGCGTTGAAATTGAAGCCCTAACTGCCTGTGAGATTGCCCTATTGACCATTTACGATATGTGTAAGGCAATTGATCGCGGTATGATAATTTCTAACATTCACCTTGTTGAAAAAGATGGTGGTAAAAGTGGCCACTTTGAATTTAATGACGAGGCCTAAAAAAACAATCGGCCTTATTTTGGCCGGTGGTAAATCACAACGTTTTGGTCAAGACAAGGCTCTGTTTACCGTTCCTGAAATTGGCCAGCCTAACATTCAAGTCGCCACCAATTTACTACAACCATTTGTTAGTCAAATCATTGTTGCCGCAAACACAACCAACAGTACCGCAATCCGGCAGTTATTACCGGCCACGGTTGAAATCATCCAGGATCAGCAGCCCTTCTTGGCCGCTGGTCCCTTAGGTGGCTTGTTTGCGGCTACTAAGCAGGCCACCGCCAAGCAAGATTATTTACTCTTGCCCACCGACTATCCCTGGTTGACACCACAGATTTTACAGCGGCTACTGGCGGTAAATGATAGTTTCGTCCAAACACCAGAATACAATCACTATACGTTGGCGCACTTTAAAACTAGTCATCAAGAAGTGGCGGCAGCCTTGGCCCAAGATCAGCGGCGCTTACAAGTATTCATTAAGCAACGTTGTCGACCACTAACCTTTTCAACTAGTCAAGCCTTCACAAATTTAAATACTTGGGAGCGATAATTATGTTAACTAAAGAAGATATGAGCGACGCTGATTTTCAAAAATTACTCCAAATCACCTTAATGGATTTGCGAATTCGGCGAACATTACTGGAAAATGATATTGCAGATCAACGCGCTGACCTCCGAACTTTAGAACAAGACGAGGCCATTGAAAAATTAGAACAGCAAATCCAACCAATTCGGCGCGACTACGATCACTACCATCAATTTATTGATCCAGAAGTAAAACCAGCTAAAGACAGTTATTTTTCTGCGGATTAATGAGCCTAAAAATCGAAATGTCCCGAAAAAAGAACCCAAATATGCTATACTCAGAAAGGAGTGACACTGATATGGGTGATGAAGAGATCGCAAAAGAGAGCGTCTTCAATAATCTTGTTCAAACTATCTACCACCAAGAAGATTTCGATTTTGTTAGTATAGCGTTGCAGGAAGTAACGGGCCTACGGAAAATCCGTTGGCGCTTTGCTGCTGGTAACACTAACGAACGTTTTCGGCGAATCGTTTTACGAAGTGGTATCGGCATTGCTGGCCTAGTTGTTCGCACCGGTGAGCCGTTTATTGAAAACGACCTTGAACACCATCAATATACCGATTATATTTCCTGCCCAATCACAATGGTAGAGCATCTAACCAATGCCGTCGCAATCCCAATTTTGGATAGCGATCAGTTGGTCAGCGGTGTTTTACTTGCTGGTTATCGTAATCACCAACGTGTCACTGTTCACTCCAGTCACGTGTTGCAGGAATACTTAACGCATTCCAATAATTCTTAACTATTCACGTGATGAGGCTTACCTTGTCACGTTTTTTTTCGCTATTTTATTTTTTACCTTGGAGGTGAAAAAATTGTTAGAATCTGCTAATTGGGTTGAGAAAAACTTCAGTGAAACGGCCGATGCTATTTTCATTTTTCAAGACGATCAACTACTAGTTTCTAACCAAGCAGCTCAGACACTACAGGCTGATTATGATTTGAGCACCACTTACATTACTGAACTTATGCAGGCCGTCGTCAAACAACAACGAACAAAAACTGATGACTGTTTCAACTGTGTTGTCAAAGGAATGGCCAAGACTTCGGTTCCGCTTACCTTAAAGTCAAAGGACGGCCAATCTTTCTCCTTCTTTGTGGTTTATTCTGAGCTAGATCACGCCAAAAAAGTCTACTCATTAACGCTAAAAAGTGAGGCGTTAATGCAACGAATGGATCAATTGGCCCAACAACGAAAGTTAGTCCAGTACGTTAATCGTGCTCATGAGGAAGAACGAAAACGTCTGTCACAGGACTTGCACGATAGTATTGCTCAAGGTGTCTATTCTGCCATTATGGGTATCCGTCATTTGGATCCGGCAACTAGTCACACTGATGATGCTGCTTTCAATCACCAAACCAAGTTGATTGAAAAGCAGTTATACGAAACACTTCAAGAAGTGAAAGGAATGGCCTTAGATATTCGGCCCTCCGTCCTTGATAGTTTTGGTTTAGAGTCCGCGTTAAAGGCCCTAGCAAAGCGTTTAGAAGAAAATACCGGAATTGCTATTATGGTAGTTTCACATAACGCCGATCAGCTTAATTTGGTGGAAGATGTCCAAACGGTCCTCTATCGCATTGCACAAGAATCCATGACCAACGCCATCAAACACGCTTCGGCTAATGAAATCAACCTCATGCTAGTCGCTCACGACCACCGAATTAGCTTAGAAATAATTGATGATGGATCAGGGTTTGATGTTCAAAAACACCTTAGTTTTAATGGGCACTCACTGGGCCTAATGAATATGAATGAGCGTGTCAAAGCCCTAAACGGCGTTTTTCAAATCAACTCTAAAATTGGTGAAGGCACAACTGTCAAAGCCGAATTTCCCATTGCTTAATCTTACAGTATAATTATGGGCTAAATCAGGTTTAAGTAACAAGATACAGGAAGCTGCTTTTTAAAAATAGGGAGTGTTTGGAAAGACCCCAGGTTTTGAGCATTAGTCAAGATTGTGTTTGGCAAATACTAGTAAAAGCATTTACCAAACACAATTTAGTGCCTTAATTACAGTTACTGTCTCAATTTAACCCAAACTTAGATTTGGCTCATTTCAATTTGTTACTATGGAGGCCACGCACTTGCACAAGGTATTAATCGCCGATGACCACGCAATTGTTCGCAGTGGTCTGTCATTTCTTATTAATCAGCAAGCCAATTTTCAAGTTGTTGCCCAGGCAGCAAATGGTAATGAAGCTTTTCTTCAGATTGAGCGCGCTGACGTTGATATTATAGTTCTTGATTTAAACATGCCACCTGGTGAAAGTGGGTTAATCACGACCCAACGAATCCGCGAGCGCTACCCTAAGATGGGGATTGTCATTTTATCAATGCATGAAGAACAGGAATACATTGACAAAGCGATGCAAAACGGCGCTAATTCGTATGTTCTAAAAAGTTCGTCCGATGATGAATTATTAAGCGCGCTTAAATCCGTAGCTAATCACCAAACCTACGTTGATCAAAATATTATTTTGACCAAAACGGACTTAGCTGAAATCAATTCACAAAAAGTTAATGTCAAAATGAAAGGATACGCAGATCTCTCTAGCCGCGAAAAGGAAGTTCTTCCCTTAATTGCGCTTGGCTATTCAAATAAAGAAATCGCGAAAAAATTATTTATCTCAACCAAAACCGTTGAAGCCCACAAAGCTAGCATCAACCGTAAATTAGGCTTTAAGAACCGGGTAGAATTGGTTCATTACGCTTTGCACCACGGACTGATTGATTTTTAAAATGACAATATTAAGCCTGGATAATTGTTCCAGACTTTTTTTGGTTATCTTGGCAGAATGGCTTAGTGAAAATTTTTCTATTCTAAACGCGCTAAAAGGACTAGATTCCTGCGGTTAGCTACGTTTGCCGACCTATTTTGATGGAAACGTGTTTGGAAAAGCAGATTCCTGCGGTTGCCATGTTTCAACTTGGCGGTTTTCGCCGTAGTTGAATGGACAACGTATGAAGCATCTAGATTATTAGCGTTTTGTGCTAATAATCCTCAATTGCGTAATAGTAGCTACAACAGCCAAATCACCTTTTTCAAATACGACTTGGGACAAGTTTTCTATTCTAAACCCGCTAAAAGGACTAGATTCCTGCGGTTAGCTACGTTTGTCGGATCATTCGCTGCGCAAATAATCCGGCAAACTAGGCTAATCCTCAGAATCTCCCAGTCCTTTTAGCGCTCTTTTGGGTAAAACCCTAATAGTCGTTCGGTCCGATAATCGTTATGCTATTAGATGAAGATTGTTACATAAAGTTGGAGTGATCAATTGTGAAAGTTTTAGGTATTCTAGGTTCTCATAAAAAGGATGGTATCACGGCGCAGTACCTGGCCGCGACAGCTAAGGGAATCCCGGACGCAGACAGTTATGAACTGCTGTATCTTGCTGACTATGATATCAAACCTGATACAGGCCAGGAAAATCCTGTTTTAGATAAATTAGAAACCAAGTTACAAGAAAGTGATTTTTGGATCATCGCCGCACCAACTTATTGGGGTGCGTTATCCGGCATCATGAAGAACTTCTTTGATTGTATGCGGCCGCGGATGGTACGCATGACTAAGAAGGCAGACACTTTACCCGCTCAGTTTAAAGATAAACATTATTTATCGATTACGACTTGTTTTATTTCCAGTTTTGAAAATTTCTTCACTGGAATTACTGACGACACTTTCAAAACAATTGATCGTGCCCTTACCGGCGCAGGCTTAATCAAGGTTACCGAAATTGTTGGCACTGGCACTTGGAACCAAGAAAAGGCTGATCCGCAAAAACTAGCGTTATGTGAACGTTGGGGTGCAAAAATAACCGCTAAAAAGAAAAAGGATGATAACACATTGAAACGATATCTAGAATTATTTTGCATGATTGCCGCAATGGCACTTGTTACAATGGGACTACAACAATTAATTTTTGGCGTTTTCGCCGCCGGTAAGTTCTGGGCAACCTACGTTTCATTCGTATTAATTTTCTTTATTTTATTAGCATCATTACTACACTTCTTCACTTTTCTCCGCCACAGAAGACGTTAAGTCGTTACAATTGACTCATAAATAGGAGGACTCATCATGGCACACAATGTTAGTCGAACCGAAGAACTCACTGGCATCCTAAATGACGTTAAGCGGCACCGTTTTCGCAGCGCCCGCAGTATCAATCCGGCATCAATGCTTTACCAAACGGCTCAGGATGCGGTCGCTGAAAAATTTTTACGTAATGCCATAATTGAAGATGGCACTGACAAACCAGTTGCCAGCGTTGATTTACATAACGCCGAACTAACTGAAACTGGCGAAACTTTTTTAGCTGAACATCTGCCACAAAAGGACTGATAATTATGGATATTCAAGATAAATTAAACGCAAAATATGAAAATGTACCAATTTACACTTCTGGCTTTTATGCCGATCCTGAAAACACGTTGCAAAACCAATCCAAATTAATGACTGCTCTAAAGGCGTTTATTAAAAATCAGGATGCAGGGTCACCTTTTGCGCTACAAATAATGACAACTAATTCCGAGTTAACCATCGCGCCACTCGGCCTATTAGATTTGCAGGAATTACGTGACTACACCGCTAAAAAGCGCAAAGAAGAAGGCACAATTGCTAGTGATGAAACTCTGGCGCTGCCTTTAGTCGTGCAATTTGAGCCCCACACTGAAAACGCAAAGGTTCAACGTGAAATTGTTACCACAACTGACGACCTATTTAAAAACTTTAACCAAACTTTCCCTAAAATTTGGGACCAGGTTAACCTTTTTTTGGAGGCCAATCAGAAATTATTAGACGATGTCGAAAATGATTTAATTATCGATAGTCAAAAAATTCAGCCCAAATTTGCGGAACAGATCCAAAAGCTTTCACTTGCCGAACGTAAAAAAACAGTCGGTTTCGAATTGCCTGACAGTGACGTCGAACAATTTTCTCGTTACATGTCCGACAACCAAGAAATCAAAGCAATCGCAAGTTCTGCCGCTTCATTTGCTCAAAACGAGATTGTTGCTGACCAACTATTTGCGCAAGCAATGAATGATCGTGTTTTGCGTAATACTTTCTTTTGGGACCTAGATAATACTTTTTATGAAGTTTTTTATTACTATTTAATCAAATATAGTAAAAGTAATGGTAAACTTGAAAAGCACTTGTATCACATTAAAGATAGCTTAATTTCAATGATGCGTAACGATGCTATGCAAAAAGCTAATAAGCAAACGCAAAATCCAAAGGCAAAAGTTGACTTTAATAATTACTTTACTGACATTTTTATGCCAATTTCTGAGCATTTAACTGCTGAAATTGCTAAATTTAACGTATAATAAGTAACTAGATATTAAGAAAACAGAGGTATTTCCCTATGGCGCTTCAAATCTGGGATGATTTTCCCACCATTCAAACTAAATTAACAGCTTTGACACCTTACTTGATTGAAGCTGCACGAATCAAACAACCGGCAGTGAATGAGCGGGTACAGTCTTTGTTGCGTCATGGTGGTAAGCTAATCCGCGCTGGACTATTTTACTTGTTCAGTGAATTTGGACCTGACCAAAATGAGGAAAGACTGCAAGCTGGTGCTGCCGCAATTGAATTATTACATTTGGCAACCCTGATTCACGACGATGTCATTGATCAGGCGCCTGAACGCCGGGGAACGCAGACGGTTCATACGCGGGTTGGTAATCGAAACGCAATCTACGCTGGTGATCTATTATTCACACTATATTTTGACCAAGTCTTAAAATCAGCGGAAACTTTTAATGACATCGCAGTTAATACCCACGCCATGCACGGTATTTTGGACGGCGAGTTAGATCAATACGATCTGAACTATCATTTAAAGGAAACGGTGGATCAATACTTAAAAGAGATCGAAGGCAAAACGGCAAAGCTCTTTGCCCTTGCCTGTGCCCAAGGTGCTAAATTGGCCCACGCTGACATGATTATTGTGGAATCGGCAGAACAAATTGGCCGTTCGATTGGCTTGGCCTTCCAAATTTTAGATGACGTTTTAGATTACACTGGTGAACAACAAGATATTCGTAAACCAATCCTTCAAGACATTCAACAAGGAATTTACACATTACCGTTATTGTTTGCCCTTGAGGCACAACCAGAAAAATTACGCCCGTACTTAAAACGGGGTATTCAGCTAACCGAGGCTGATTTACAAACAATTCAGGACTTGGTCACAAAGAGTGATGGCGTTGCTCAAGCACGCACCATGGCCAATGAATTAACTGACCAAGCCTTATTGGATATTAAAATGTTACCGGAAACGCCTGCACGCCAGGCACTAGAAACATTAACGCGCCGATTATTACAACGTGAACAGTAACCAACAAAATAGCGCCAGCTAAACCAAAATTAATTTTTTAGCTTAGCTGGCGCTATTTTTATAACTTGTTTTGCTGATAATGGGCGTTTAGTAGTCGCCGGCGCTGAATTTTACCGCTTGCCGTTCGCGGAAAATCTTCCACTTGGTAAAATACCACGGGTACTTTATAGTGGGCTAAATGTGCCCGCCCATATTCACGTAACGCCGTAGCTGTCAGCCTAGTTCCGGCCACAAAGGCAATTGGTCGTGCGCCCCATTTTTCATCCACCACACCAACAACCACTATTTGGCTTAATTCTGGAAAATTAACGTAGGCCGCTTCAACCTCGTTAGGGAAAATATTTTCACCACCAGAGCTAATCATGTCGCCTTCTCGACCCTTAACAAACAGGAATCCTTCTGCGTCCAGATAACCTAGATCGCCCGTTTTAAACCAGCCAGCCGCCAACAATTGCTTATTTTTAGCCGGCCGCTTTAAATAACCTGGCGTTAATGTAGGCGACTGCAAATATATTTCACCAACTTGGCCAGGTTGGCTTGCTCCCTGGATTCGAACGCTAACTGGGAATAACGGCTTGCCAGCCGAACCAATCTTGCGTGGTGCATCCTTAAAACTCAACGCGACTACCTGGGAAGCCGTTTCGGTCATGCCATAAGATTGAATCACCGGAATTTGCCGTTGTTGGCACACTTCTAGCGTTTCTCGATCAATTGGCCCACCACCAAGCAGTAAACAACGAAATCGCGGATTGTACGGTACCACAGGTTGCAGCGCCAATAATTGTTTCAACATATACGGCACTACTGACATTGTTGTCACTGGCTGCTGGGCCAAGGCCTGCGCAACTTTTCCGGCGTTAAATTGATCAAACAGTGTAACGGTCATTCCGTAAATCAAGCCGCGCATCATGATCGAAAAACCACTGATGTGAAAAATAGGTACTGCACATAGCCAATTATCATCAGTTCCTAAACCAAGATTTAAGGCTGAACCCACCGCAGAGTAAAAATGATTTTTAAACGTTTGCTGAACACCCTTGGGCCGACCAGTTGTTCCTGAAGTGTACATAATAGTCGTTACTTGATCTTCAACAAAGTCACTAATTATTTGTGCCCTGGCCGCTTTTATTTGACGCAAAGCGGTGAAAGTGAGCTGTTGTTCAACTTTTAATTGATACTGTGCCACTAACTCATCGCTAACTAAACACAGCTGAATCTCCGCATCATCCAGCTGAAACTGTAACTCGTCGCTGGCCAAGCGACTATTTAACAACACTAGCGTACGACCAAGTTGCTGTAAGGCCAAAATAATCTCGTAACCAGTCAGATTATTCCCGGTTAAAACTGCAACTCGTTTCGGTAAATGTTCCAGACCAGCTAAATGCTTTGCCCACTTTTGGACGTCTTGATCTAATTCCTGGAAAGTTCGTTCTTGCCCATCAAATACTACCGCCGTTTGTTTTGGTGAAAGCAAGACACGCTTAGTTAACCAATTCTCCATCTGCCCGGCCTAAGGAAACTTTGGAAATTGCTTAAAATCAGGCTTGCGTTTCTCATTGAAAGCATCGCGGCCTTCCTTGCCTTCATCAGTCGTATAAAACAACATTGTTGCGTCGCCACCTAATTGTTGTAGGCCGGCCAAGCCATCGGTATCAGCATTCATTGCTGCTTTGATAAAACGCAAGGCCGTCGGTGATTTCTGCAAAATTTCGTTACACCAATCTAGCGTAACGGATTCAACTTCGGCTAGCGGTACCACTTTATTAATCCAATTCATCTGGTAGGCCTCTTCGGCGCTGTAAAAATGATTTAAGAACCAAACTTCCTTGGCCCGTTTATGCCCAATTACTCGTGCTAAATAGCCAGAACCATAACCGGCGTCAAAACTACCCACCTTAGGGCCAGTTTGACCAAATTGGGCATTATCGGCGGCGATCGTTAAATCACAAACTAGCTGTAAAATGTTACCCCCGCCAACGGACCAACCTTTAACCATTGCAATTACTGGTTTAGGGATAATCCGAATTAGGCGTTGTAAATCAAGCACGTTCAACCGGGCAATTTTATCCGGACCAACGTAGCCGCCATTGCCGCGAACCCCCTGATCACCGCCTGAAGAAAAGGCCTTATCGCCAGCACCAGTTAAAATAACCACGCCAATTGATGAGTCGTCCCGGCAGGTGGTGAAAGCATCGATCATTTCCTCAACCGTCACTGGTGTAAAAGCGTTCATCCGCTTCGGTCGGTTCATCGTTATCTTGGCAATACTATCGGCCCGTTCAAAAATAATCTCCGAGTAGTCTTTTACCTTTTCCCATGTTACTGTGGTCATATATTATCCACTCCATTTCTAATCGATTGTGAGGACACCATTATGAATCTAATTGAATTATTAGGTATTGAAACAGTTAAACAAACCGCCGAACAAGTTGTCTTGCGTTTACCGGTTACTGACCAATTGAAACAACCTTTTGGCCTCGTTCACGGTGGCATTAACGCCGTTCTTGCTGAAACCGCTGCAAGCCTTGGTGCCAACGAAAGTGCCCAGGCATGGCATAAAATTGCTGTTGGTGTAGATCTAGAAATCCACCATTTGCGAGCGGTTCAAGCCGGCACCCTAGAAGCTAGTGCAACACCAATTCATGCCGGTAAGACACTGCAAACGTGGCAAGTTGAACTAACCGAAACAACCAAACAAGTCGTCACCGCCAGTGCTACGGTTACTTTGCTGCTTAAAGACCAAGCGAGTGTTTGAAAAAACGGTTACGCCATATTTAGTCCGGAACATACCAGCAAAAATAAGTTTACACCAAACTCAGATCAGAATAAAAGCCAAATGCTGTCCCAAAAAAGTAAGTTCAACCAAATAAAATATGGCCCAAGAAGCAGCCTTTGCGTTTTCACCTAAATTTTTCACCATTTGGCTAATCAACTATTAGGCTCCCCGCAAAACTTCGGCGCTCCTTGAACCACTCTTTTCTAGCTTTTAACAATAAACGATCCGCCACGAATAAATTTCTGCCATAAAACGTACCAGCAGACAACGGCGAATAACGCTAATAACCAAAAGCCCCACGTATAGCTACCAGTTGCCTGTTTTAATGTTCCTAGTAGAATTGGTGGAAAATAGCCGCCTAAGCCGCCAATGGCACCAACAAAGCCTGTTACAGCACCTGTGTTACCTTTGGAGACGTAAGGAACCATTTTGAAAATAATCCCGTTACCAAGTCCAGCCGTTAAACCAATTAAGACTAAACCAATCAAGAACAGCATCATTGTGCTTAAAGTTAAGCCCATTTCAACTGCAAAGATAGCAATTCCAATCAATACCCACTGTAAGAGTGCCATCGGTCGGAAATGATCGGATAAAACACCGCCAACTGGGCGAACAATCGTACAAAAGCCTGAAAAAACGGCCGCCCAGAGTCCAGCGTCAACGGCATTCATTTTGAAAAGGCCGCCTAAAAGTGTTGGTGTGAGATTACTGAAAGACATGAATAATCCAAATGTTAACGCGTAGAATAAGGATAAGTACCAGGTATTCGCATCTTTAGCCACTGACAGAGAATCCTTTAAAGTCTTACTCTTATCAACTGGCATTTCTTTACATAAAACTGCAAAAAGAACAATTAAAACAACCAAAACACCGATCAGAAAATTGTAAACCGACGTAAAATTCCATTTAGCCGCAATTCGTGGCAACGTTAAGGCCGCCACGGCATTACCGATATTACCCAAGCTAGCAATCCCTAGCACTAAACCTTGGCGTTCCGGTGGAAACCAAACTGAAACGTACGAGATCCCTACGGCAAATGAGGTTCCGCTCATCCCAAGTAATAGTGCAACAAATAATAGCATTCCAAATGAGTGAACTCGTGGAACTAAGAATAATGGAATTAAAACAAAAATCATTAAAATGATGTAAACCTTTTTACCACCATAACGATCGCTTAAAATCCCAACTGGAATTCGCATAATTGATCCCAGCAATACTGGTGTTGCTAACAACAATGTCCGTTGCGATACTGACAGTGAAAACGTCTGCGCAATTTGTCCTGCTAATGGTGCGAAACTCGACCAAGCCATAAAGCAGCCCACCATGGCCAAAGTTCCCATGGTTAGTGCCATTACGGCATTAAATTTGCTTGTTTTCTGCATAAGTACTATCCTCCAATTTGACTCATATGACGCCAAGTAGGGGCTTTGTTGATCACCTTGTCTGCATCAGTTAAGGCCATTTCATGATTCAATGGTTTATTATCTAATGCCTGTTGAATTAGCCGCTGGAACTCTGGCTTATCCGGAATCGCTTTACGAATATTAATTTCTTCCCCCCAGTACAAGCAAGCTTTTACATAACCATCCGGGGTGATCCGCAGACGATTACATGTTTCACAAAATTTATTACTAATCGGGTGAATTAAACCAAAGCTCCCCGTAGCGTCCTTAATTTTGAAGTTCTCAGAAGGGCCATTACCGCGCAAAGTGATCGGCTGATACTCAATACCATTCTCCTGGCAAACGTCAAATACACTCT
This sequence comes from Loigolactobacillus iwatensis, assembly GCF_003950295.1. Lineage (GTDB taxonomy): Bacteria > Bacillota > Bacilli > Lactobacillales > Lactobacillaceae > Loigolactobacillus > Loigolactobacillus iwatensis. The sequence goes on along the minus strand of NZ_RHNP01000002.1, from coordinate 41,384 downwards.
TTAAGCCAACGTATTCTTTTTTCCAAACCTCTTTTGAATTACCAATTGGCATAAATTCAATAAAACGAATATTAACGTTGTGGTCGCGAGTATAATTCAGAAAATCTAAAATCTCGTCATCATTTTGGTTTTTGATCACTACCACGTTAAGTTTGATCATAAAACCAAGTTTGCTGGCAACTTCAATGCCTTTTAGAACTTGCTTAATATTACCACCACGCGTGATTTTCTTATAACGATCCGCCTTAAAGGTATCCAAACTGATATTAAGCCGATCCAAGCCAGCTTCTTTAAGCGCTTCCGCCTTACGTGCTAAGTATAGCCCATTAGTGGTCACAGAGATATCGTCAATTTCTGGAATATCGTGCACTCGACTAATAATTTCGGCAACGTCCGTCCGCAAAAGTGGTTCCCCGCCAGTAAAACGAACTTTTGAAACGCCCATTTCAGCAAAGTTCTGAACCATTTGAACGATTTCGTCTTGCGATAAAACACGATCTGACGGGAAAAATGGTAAGCCTTCCTTAGGCATGCAATAAACACAGCGCAAAGGACAGCGATCCGTAATTGAAACCCGGATATAATTATGTAAACGATCGTAGCGATCATAAAGTTGTTTCATATTTAAAACCTACTTTCTAAAGTTTTTAGGGAGTGTTGGCAACAGATTCAATGTAAATGTGTTTGAAAAAGCAGATCCCTGCGGTGACCGAGACGAACTTAGTCGAGGAAACACAGTTACGGACTTTATAACTGTGCTCCTTGGCGGTTTTCGCCGTAGTTGAATGGACAACGGATGAAGCATCAGGATTATTAGCGATCTGGGCTAATAATCTTCAATTGCGGAATAGTAGCTACAACAGCCAAATCACCTTTTTCAAAGGTAATTCGTCTGTTTAGGCTGCGATTCGGACTTCGGTTTATCCTAGTCCGATCGACATCGTTAGTAATCCTCAGAATCTAAGCGCCTTTTCAAACACTCTCTAGTTAGCCCCCACTAACTGGCGGAATCAGTGCAATTTCATTAACTTGTTGCGCCTGAAACTGTTCGGTTGTCACAAAGGTTTGATTAACCGCAACCATTGAATCCTTGATCACGCCCATTGTTTGGGGAAATTGGGCCACCATCGCCTGTTTGATTTTATCGGCCGTGATTGGCTCACTAACCTTTAAGTGGACCTGGTCGCCCAATTGTTCGGCGAGAATGGCAAAAAGTTTAACTTCCATTATGCTGGACCTCCCCACCTAATTTGATCAGTATCAAACTCCTTCTTCCAAATTGGAACGTGCTGCTTTAATTCGTCGATCAATGATTCGCACCACGTGAAAGCCTCAGCACGGTGCGCTGCTGCTACACCAACAAAAACGGCCTCGTCGGCTAACTTTAGCCGGCCAATCCGATGAACAATTACAACGTTGGCGCCCTTTTGTTCAATATTAACTGCTAGCTTTGTGAGCTCCTTGATTGCCATTGATTCGTAGGCAGTGTACTCAATCTCTTGGGTTTCAACATCCCCGGTCCACTGACGAACTGTACCAGAAAAAACAACGATTCCACCAAACTGTGGATCTTTTACTTTTTCATAAAGCGCATTAACGTCTAACGGCTCTTTTGAGATTGCAATATAATGCACATTTGCCACCACCTATCCGGTTTCATTGATTGTCTAAAGTATGTCAGACAAGTTATTAAATTGAAATTAGTCAATTCCCTAATAATCGAGAATCCGGCATCATGCTATACTGAACCTACAATTAAGTACGGTCCAGTGTTAATGACATTACTCCAGTTAATTCGGTTTAAAATCGTTCTTGGTTTAAAACATATTTTGAGAAGTACTGCAGATTCTGTGAATCAACGCAAGAATTCAACTTTTCGAGGTACGTTTATATCAATATGATCGGACTAGAATGGCGCAAAGCTTAGTCACAACATTCAGTAAAATCGATCAAAGGAGGTTAATCCTATCACCAAAAAGCATGCCTTACCTTATAGTGGTCTGTTAGTAATCAGTCTATTTGTCTTACTGTTAGCTGTTTTAAGCGCGCTTTGTTTGGGCCGCTATCCGCTTTCAATTGGTGAGGTTTGGCATTTTTTCTTGCATTTATTACACCTTGGTCGACCAGTAGACGCAACAACGCAAAATATCATTTTAAATTTGCGTTTACCGCGAATTATCGCCGCAATGTTAATTGGTGCTGCCTTGGCGATTTCAGGAACTGCTTTTCAAAGTATTTTTAAGAATCCACTTGTTTCACCTGATTTACTTGGTGTTTCTAATGGTGCAGCAGCTGGTGCGGCCATTGCAATTTTACTCGGCTTTAGAACTGCCAGTATCCAAATGATGGCCTTCCTTGTTGGTTTGGCCGCCGTTTTGTTGGCACTACTACTGCAATCATTGCTGAATTCGAAAACGACAATCACCTTGGTTCTTGCCGGGATTATTATCAGTGGCTTCATGCAAGCCGTTATTGGCCTGCTTAAATACTTGGCCGACCCAGAACAACAACTACCTGACATCACTTACTGGCAACTTGGCAGTTTAGAAAAGGTCACGCCGCATAATCTTTTGCTGGTAGCACCATCACTATTGATTGCTGGTATCATTTTGTTTCTGTTTCGTTGGCGGCTAAACGTCCTAACTTTAAATGCTGCTGAGGCGACTACCTTAGGCGTTAATCTGCGCATCGAACAAGGAATCGTTATTTTATGTGCAACTATTTTGACGGCCGGTTCTGTCTGTCTAAGCGGCACTGTTGGTTGGATTGGCCTAGTCATCCCCCATGCAGCCCGCTTGGTCGGGGGGCAAAACAATGCCCGGGCGCTACCGCTATCCGCAATTTTAGGGGCCGCCTTTTTACTTATTTTGGATACAATCGCACGAACCATTAGTGCAGGCGAAATTCCGCTAGGCATCCTAACTGGCTTTATTGGCACGCCATTATTTGTTTGGTTGTTATTGAAGAAACGGGTGAATTTATCATGACAACTTTGGCAGCACAACACCTAGCTTTTGGCTACCGTTCGCAACGGCCCTTATTTCAAGAGCTCAATCTGAATCTAAAAAGTGGTCAAATCAACTGCATTTTAGGACCAAATGGCGTTGGTAAGTCGACCCTTCTAAACTGTTTAACCGGCGTTTACCAACCAACTTCTGGCCAAGTGTTACTAGATGATGTTGATCTCCACCAGATAGCGGCGCAAAAACGAGCAAAAAAAATAGCCTACGTTCCCCAAATGAGCACCGACCGAACGATGGTTAATTTCTCATTACGGGACTATGTGTTACTTGGCCGGGCACCCTACCTTAAATTACTGACAACACCATCTGCTGCCGATTATGCTAAAGCAGACGCCGCCCTAGCCAAATTAGGAATCGCCGAATTAGGCAATCAACCTTACCAGGCCGTGAGTGGTGGTCAACAACAATTGGCCAGTATTGCCCGGGCGTTACTGCAAGAACCAGCGTTAATTATTTTTGACGAGCCAACTTCTGCCCTAGACGTTGCTAATCAAGTTCGCGTTCTACATTTGATCCAGCAATTAGCCACAGCAGGTTACGGAATTTTACTGACAACGCACGATCCAAATCAGGCATTACTGTTAAATGCTGTCGTTAGTACTTTGGATAAAGCTGGTCATTTTCAAACCGGCTTGGCCACTGAAATTTTAACAAACGAAACCTTGAGTGCCGTTTACCAATTACCCCTGCGCGTTGTTACCATTCCAGAAACAAATCAGCGCACCTGTGTCGTTGATCAACAACAAATTGAAAATTAGAAGGGAATTTAGCTATATGTTACGATTTAAAAAAATTGGCCTAATTGCTAGTTTACTGGGGGCCTTCATGCTGTTTGGCGGAACGACTACTACTGCCAGCCAGGCCGCCGCAACACGCCAAGTTACCGATCTCACTGGTAAAAAAGTCACAATTCCTAAGAAGATTAACCGCGTCGCCGATCTTTGGCACGCCAATAACCAAGTTGTTTTACTATTAGGCGGCCAACATAAATTAGTTGCCACCACTGATACGATTAAACAAATGCCTTGGTTTGTTAAGGTTTACCCACAAATTTCCAAAGTAACATCACCATTTAGTGGTGATGATTTACAAACTGAAGAACTTCTTAAAGTCAAACCTGATGTTGTGCTAACCTCGGACCCAAAGCAGGCCGAAGCAGCAACTAAAGCTGGCATTCCATCCGTAAACGTTATGTATCAGAATTTCGCCGGCCTAAAGAAATCAGTTAAGACCACGGCTACGGTTTTAGGTGGCTCAGCACCAAAAGTGGCCAACACTTACGTTAAACAACTAGATAGTAATATTAGCTACGTTAAAAAACACCAAAAGAAGAACGCTACAAAACAAAAGGTTTTACATATTGTAAATCCGACTGACTTACTCAAGGTTGATGGTACAGGTACCATCGTTAACGAATGGATCAAATTAAGTGGTGGCCAAAACGCCATTAAAACTAAAGGTAACATGATTCAAGTAACCGCCGAACAGATTGTTAAGGCCAATCCTGACGTGATCATCGTTGGTAGTACAAGCTCTAAAGAAGCTTTAGCCGCCTTACGCAAAGATTCTCGCTTTACCAATTTAAAGGCCGTTAAAGCTGGTCGCGTTTACGGCAATCCGCAAGGCACCTTCCCGTGGGATCGCTATAGTGCTGAAGAATCTTTGCAAGTTCTGTGGGCCGCTAAGAAGTTGAACCCTAGTCAATTTAAGCAATTAAATATGACTAAAAAGACACAGCAATTCTATCAACAATATTACAATTATGATTTATCTAAAGCAGATGCTAACCGAATCCTGGCGGGTGAAAAACCAGCTAAATAATTTTATCGCTCAAAAAGAAGCACCCTAGCTAATTTAGGAGTAATACTCCGTAATTAAGCTAGGATGCTTCTTTTTATTGGCCGAATTTATTAGGCCGTGTTTAAAAAAACAAATTTTGAGCACTTTTTTAAACACGCTCTAGGTTAATTTTGGCAATGCCGCCACGATCGCTTGATTAAATTCAGGCAAGTCAGCTGGATTACGACTAGTAATTAACGGCCCATCAATTACAACTGCTTGATCTTTAACCTTTGCTCCAGCATAGGCCAGATCAGGCTGAACGGTTTTATACGCCGTCAAAGTCAGCGAAGCGGCCAAACCTGTTTGAATAAATAACTGCGGCCCGTGGCAAATTGCGAATAGTGGCCGTTTAGCGGTGAGAAACGCCTTAACAAAATTAACGAAACGTTCATCACCACGCAATTGATCAGGCGAAAATCCGCCTGGAATTAATAAGGCGACAAAATCCTTTGGACTAACACTATCAATTGAAGCTGTAATTCGAAACGGTGTGCCCTTTTTTCCACGAATAATTTCACCGGCACGTTCACCAATTAAAATTAAACCGTAGCCAGCATTAACCAGTGCTTCCTGCGGTGAAGTGAGTTCGACATCTTCAACCCCATTAGTAACTAATACCGCAATGTGCTTAACTGCCATTATTGTTGCCTCCCTTGTCTTTATTAGTTGCGTAATTTAAAACCTCACCTACTATTTCTCAAGGCCTAACCTCAGCGTAACAAGTCAGTTTGCGTTGTTTCAAGAAATATGCGCGCAGTTCAAAAAGATTGAGGAGTGGGCCAAAAGTTAGTTTTGGGTTTACTGCGTAACGTAAGCCAATCTAATAATTGCACTATGGTTATTGGATTAGCTGTAGTTAGGCACATGAACCCAGACTTTTGGCGCACGTTCTAGAGCAATGCTCGGTAATAGTCAGCGGACTAAGACTTTTGTCCCAACCACTGACCTAATCCGGTTTTTTTTGTACTGTTTCAGAAATACTTTTTCTGGTATTCACCATTTAATCTTCCTAAATATATTGGCTCTTGGCAGAATTTTTAGATACCGGGCCTCACTGATTATTTCACCTCAATCAACATAAAAAAGTTAACGGTCTATAAATTTTTTGCAAAAAAACACACTTCAGTGCTTATAATAGAGTGTAGGCAGCTATTTGGCCTAAGTTTAGTTACTTTGGAGGGTTCTAAATGTTACGTTACTTTGATTTAAAGCGACCGCAAAAGCTTGGGTTATCGGTCGCGCAAGAACGGAAACGCTGGTTCGGTGAGTTTTTAAAATCATTTCTGGTCGTTTTCTTTGTTTATTTCTGTATGTATTTGATCCGCAATAACCTATCCGCCGCGCAACCATTATTAGTTAAAAATAATGGTATTACCACGACTGAATTGGGCTGGATTGGGTACGGCTTTTCTCTAGCTTATGGTATCGGTAAAACCTTACTTGGCTACGTTGTGGACGGTAAAAATACCAAGAAGTTTATGTCCTTCTTACTTATTCTTGCTGCCCTTATGACTATGATCATTGGTGTTTTATTACTGATGAACCAAGCACCAGTTGGATTAATTTTGGTCCTTTGGTCACTCAATGGCCTATTCCAATCTCCAGGCGGATCAGCATCACTGTCAACCATTTCCCGCTGGACGACCATTAAAACTCGTGGCCGTTACATTGGAATTTGGAATATTTCCCACGAATTTGGCGGTGCCGTTGCCGGAATTATCGCGCTTTGGGGTGCTAATCATTTATTTGGTGGTAACGTTGGTGGTATGTTTATTTTTCCCGCTATTATTGGTTTAATTATTGGCTTTTGGGGGCTTTTTTTCGGCGCCGACGATCCCCAAGAATTAGGTTGGGATCCAAGTGAAGTTATTTTTGATGAAAAAGTTGCCGTAGCTGACACCACCGCTGCCAAAATGAGTAAGTGGACAATCTTTAAGACTTTCGTCATGAAAAGCCCTTGGGTTTGGCTACTCTGTATTGCTAACGTCTTCGTCTACGTTGTTCGTATCGGGATTGTTAATTGGGCACCCTTATACACTGTTCAACAGCTGCATTTTACTGTTGCCCAAGGCGCCAACACCTTATTGCTGTTCCAACTGGGCGGCATCATTGGCAGTGTTGTTTGGGGCCTCGTTTCTGACCTATTAAAAGGCCGCCGCGCAATTGTCTCAATCATTTGCCTTTTCTTAACGGCCTTTGTCGTTCTTGGCTACCGTTACGGCAATACACCGTTATTAATTAACACCTCATTATTCTTCTTGGGCATGTTGATTTACGGTCCACAATTGTTGATTGGCGTTTCCGTCATTAGCTTTGTCCCAAAAAGCGCACTAAACGTTTCCGATGGCCTAACTGGTACCTTTGCTTATATCTTTGGTGACTTAATGGCCCAAGTTGGTTTTGCGGCCATTGCCGATCCAAAGGCCAATGGATTGCACCTCTTTGGTCAACTATTACACGGCTGGGATGATACTTTTATTGTCTTTTACATTGCATTAATTCTCAGTATCATCGTCCTGGCAGTTGTCGCGGTTGGTGAAGAACGCCGCATTCGCCAACAATTAGCTGACTAAAGTATCAACGAAATAACTTAATTTCATAACAAGAGGCCGGGACTTTTGTCCCGGCCTCTTGTTATTTTCGATCATTCCTCTAGAACGTGAACCCAAAACCGACTTTTGTCTCACTCATCCTTTTTTATTGAGCGCCGCTTTTCTAATTGGTTAACCGCCTGAATTGCAATTGCCGTAGTATTAGTTACTTTATCCTCATAACGCCCAATTGCTTGCCGCCGGTGGCCAACCCATACTTGCCACTTTAAATGATCACCCACCGGCTCAGGGTGCTGGGCAAGCCAGCGTTTAATCTTAGTGAATTCTGGTGCTAATACTGCTTCAACAACTGCATTGATTATCGCCATATCTTTTTCTTTATCCATCTGAGCCCCCAAATATTAGCTTACCATAAAACTAAAAGGTTTGAAGCTTAATGCCAGTCTGCTAAACTAAAGAGTGTTTAGAAAAGCACTCAGATTCTGCTTTTTTAAGCTTTTTACACAACTGAATCAGTAAATACTAACAAAGGGAGTGGCACAACTTGAATAATCAGATTCCTAACGTAACTTTAAATAACGGTGTTAAGATTCCTCAGCTCGGTCTTGGTGTGTTCTTAGTTAAAGACGCTAACGAACTCAAACAATCAATTAAATGGGCGCTTGCAGCTGATTACCGCCACATTGATACGGCAATGATTTACGAAAACGAAACGGCCGTTGGTGAGGCGATCAAAGAAAGTAACCTTGACCGCAAAGACCTGTTCATTACTTCTAAACTATGGAACAGCGATCACGGCTATGAAGAAACAAAGGCTGCTTTCAATGCTTCTTTGAAACGATTAGGCGTTGATTATCTGGACATGTATTTAATTCACTGGCCAAGTCCTAACTACATTGAGAGTTGGAAGGCTATGGAAGAACTGTATCACGCCGGTAAAATTCGGGCAATTGGGGTCTCTAACTTCCAAATTCATCATTTAGAAGACCTAATGGCTCACACTGATGTTGTTCCAGTTGTTAACCAAATTGAGACGCACCCTTACTTCCAACAAAAAGGACTACACGACTTCATGGCAAAACATAATATTGCTCATGAAGCTTGGGGCCCATTAGGTCAAGGAAAGGGCAACGTTCTTAATGACCCTACCCTAACTGAATTGGCTAAAAAGCACACCAAGTCAACAGCACAAATCATTTTACGTTGGCACGTACAACGTGACGAAATTGTCATTCCAAAATCAATCCATGAAAATCGAATCCAGCAAAATCGCGATATTTTTGATTTTAGCCTATCCGATGAAGAAATGGCCAAAATCGCTGCAATTGATAAAAATCAACGCGGTAGCCGCAGCCCTGACGATACCGAATGGTTAGAAAAAACGGCAAAAAAATAAGCAAAGAGGTCTAAAGGCTTTAAGATTTGCCTTTGGACCTCTTTTTCGATCCTAAAAATTGTTTTTAGATTACCCTTTTTACCAAATTCTAGGCTTTTGCAATCTGCTATTACAAAATCAATTGGCACGAACAGAAAAGTAAATTGGCCAAGAAAATAATAACAAAAATAATTTCAAAAAAGGCCGGCATGTTCGGATAGCAATGAGGATCAAGTTAGAGCGAAGTGGTGTCGCCTGATTAATTGTTGGATGCACGCAAGCAATTCGGCCGACGTCTCCACTTTACACGACATAATGTTACTAGATAAGCGCACCCCCGATTTATAACCTCCACTGTAAATAGATAAACAATTATCAACGTGCTATATTGGGTTTATAGCATAACTTAGTTAATAAAGCTTAACCCAATTATTTGAGGTGAAAATAATGAGAATTGAACATGTTGGATTATTTGTATCAAAACTTGAACAAACCGTTTCTTTTTATGAAAAATACTTCGGTGCAATGGCATCAGCAAAATACTACAACTCGCGAACAACGTTTACTTCCCAGTTTTTAACTTTTTCAGACGGTGCTCGTTTAGAAGTCTGCACCCGGGCTGATCTCAATTCAAGTCGCTTAACTGGATATCCGCTGGGCTATCAGCATTTGGCCTTTGCTTTAGGTTCTAGACAAGCCGTTGACACATTATCAGCCAAAATTACCGAAGCTGGCTATCAACATTTGAGCGGGCCACGTGTCACTGGCGATAACTATTACGAAAGAGTAGTCTGTGATCCTGAAGGCAATCAAATTGAATTAACCGTTTAATCCTACCAAGGATAAAAGGAGAAAACGCATCTGCCAATAAAAATGATTGCAATCGGAGTTGGTAGAATTTTACTGAATTCACAAAATAAGCCGACAACGACTACAATTCATGCGATCCAAACTGCTATTACCCAGAAGGCAAAAATTGCCCTTTACACAGGTTGACCATTGGCAGACCTAAGTCATTATTTAGAACAACTAGAACTTGCTGGTATTCAATTTGCTGTCCAGTGAAGAAACCAGCTAGGTCTTAATAACATAAAGTTTGAATTTCGTAATATATTTGGTCAAAGTAAAATCCCCGGTATTGGATTTTGATCCAATACCGGGGGTAAAGTTAAAGTGCTACTTTGTCGTTGTTGCCGAAGCCTGAAATAGTGAGGCCGTTGCGTCCCAAATTCGTTGTGCAACGTAACTATTATTCATCGTGTATAGATGGACACCATCAACCCCCTGAGCAACTAAATCAACGATCTGATCGATTGCGTAGGCGATTCCAGCATCCCGTAATGCCTCTTTATTGTCGGCGTAACGCTCCATCATGCAAGTGAATTTTTCTGGTAAAGGAACACCTGCAACAGAGGTGATATTTTCAATCTGCCGTTTATTAGTGACTGGCATAATACCAGCCTCAATTGGCACATTAATTCCAGCAAGTTCCGCTTTTTCACGGAAATTATAAAATTGATTATTGTCAAAGAAAATCTGCGAAATTAAATGGTCTGCGCCGGCCGCTACTTTATTGGCTAAATGTTGAATGTCAGCAACCCCAGATGTCGCATCTTTATGTGTATAGGGATAACATGCCCCCATAACATCAAAATCACTATTTTGTTTAATAAAGGTGGTTAACTGATCCGCGTGCTTAAATACGCCTAGTGGTTCGCGGCCAGGAACTCGGTCGCCCCGTAAAGCCAAAACGTTGTGAACATTTCGTTCAGCGAGCTTTTGCAGCAAATTTAGCACATCGGCCTCGCTTAAATAAAGACCAGGAATATGCGAAACGGCCGTAATACCTAATTGATTTTGAATCATATCGGCAATATCCACCGTTGCACCATAGCGACCAGTACCCCCTGCACCCAAGGTAACCGAAATAAAATCAGGGTGAATTCCTTGAAGATTATGCAAAGTTGCTTGTAATTTTTCCGCTGGTGTTGTTGCCTTTGGTGGAAAAACTTCGAATGAAAAAACCGTTTTCTTTTGGAATAAATCAGTTAATGGCATGAAAAAATCTCCTTTATTAATTTACAAATTAAGCGTGCCTAAAAGGCGCCCATTTTTTATTAAATCGATCAGAATTACTAACAGAACTATTTTGAAACATGATTAAGACCAACAAAAAAGTCCTTAGATTCCAAAGAATCTAAGGACGATTATTAATCGTGGTACCACCTATTTTTACGCAAAAGCGCCTCAACTACCCCGCTATTCGCGAAAGTAGTGACCACTTATCGTTGGTCATGCGGTAATTAAGCGTGAACCTAATTACATACTCAAAGTTCATATTCACAACCACCCAAATCCTTCCTTGCAGCAAGCAGAAGGTCTCTTCTAATTCGGTCAATTGCTACTCTTCTCGTCAGCACATTATGATATTTAAATTAAAGTTTAATAAAACTATAGTAGCTATTTTCTAATCTGTCAAGTCTACTTTCAAGAATCATCTGCATTGATGTATATTCAAAACGGTATTTGATTAGCGTTTCAAGACTAAATTCATTGTTAAATATTGATTAAAATAGTTCTGAATTTAAGTCGTATTTAAAAAATAAACAGTTGCTCAACTTAACTACACTAGCGAACGACCATAACTTAATAAACCTTTCAGCCACTCGCCGACTAAACAAACTCGGCCAAGAACGCTTGTGTCGCCGGCATTATTTCTTCCAAATAACCTTTAGCATGTTCGCTACCGGCCAATAATTTGGTCATTGTTGGCACCCCTAACTCGACTAGCCAACGTTGTAAGTTTAGAACACCAGAAACCGGCACAAACTCGTTCAGTGAATTTACCAAAAATAACGGGCCAGTGGTTGTACTTAAGCGGTGAATCGGTGCTGCTGCGCCGGCCTGTTTAACATTATTTTTTAAATAGTTTAAAACAAACCATTTATAAAACGAATCATTGGCGCCACTTTGATTAATCTTTGCACTGGCCGCTTTCCCAAAATCTTGTTTTGTATCGGCAGCTGCAACAACGTCCTTATGGTCCTCTAGCCAGTCATCAATTTCAATAATGCCTGACCAAGAAACGGCGGGAATGCCGTAACGAATTGCTAACTCAATAGCAAGATTACCACCCGCCGAGGATCCAATTGCGCCAATGCGTTGCCGATTAAAAATCTCCCTACTTTGCCGAAGCCATTCCACCACGGCAGCCACATCTTCAATTGGTTCGGGAAAATAGGCAAGCGGCGTTAAGCGATAGTTAGGAACCACAACTAGGTAACCCAGTTGCGCCAATTGCATGGCCAAGTCACGATCCTTGGCCTTATCGCCGCGAAACCAACCACCACCATGCAAATCGATTAAGGCGCCACCATTTTGTTGCTCCTGATTTCGATAAACATCTAAGGTAAGTCCTAATTTATCTTGGTAAATAACATTCGTGCTCCGTATTATTTTAGCCATTTTTACCCCTCCATCTTGGAACAGCACCTACTTCAAGTTCTAAAAGACAAAAAAAGCGCAGCCGGTCAATAATCCTAACCAGTTGCGCACTTTGTTATTCCTGAACTAATTCGCCTGCTAATGGTCCGGCATCCAATGTATAAATTTTGTCGATGGTGATAACTCCGGCAGACTTAGGAGCTGGATGCCCTGCTTTTGCCCATTCCATAGCATTATCAAAGTACGGGCCAGTTGTGTATAGTTTGGCAGTTCCGGCAAAACGAAAACCCTTCATATTATCTAGGCTCGCCGCAGCAACGATTGCTTTGCCATTGGCCGCAATGTTGCGCATCGTTTGCTTAGCTGTCATTTCATTATAGATTAAATGTGTATCATCAAGTGCGCGTAAAGACATTTTTGGTCCAATATCTGGATTTCCTTCATTGTCTACTGTTGCAATATAGGCCAAATTATTAGCCAACATATCCTTCATTGCCTGGGTTAATTTTGCCATTTTAAATGATCCTCCTGAATTTTTTATTATTGCTTGTCGCTATCTACAAACCTTCTCTATTTAGTAGCTTATGCCAAAGCTTTTGGAAACAAAATCATTATAGCGGTGGTCAACATAAAGTACAATTATTTGTACTTAACAACTTTATTTAATCAGCTGACAAACTTTTCCGGTACTCGTCCCACAGCTTTTGTTGTACCTTGGGCCACGTCACACTTGCGAAATCATTTGCCTTAATTAAACGACCAGGGAAAAAACTTAGGTCCTGTTTAGCAGTTGTTTCTGCAAATAATAAAGTTAGTGACCATTTCTGGTGGGTAAAAGTATGCGTAACTATTTTTGCCGGTAGTAAACGGAAATTCAACCGTAAATTACTGGTACTAACCAAATAATCAGTCGCCAGTTGCGGAAGCGCGGCCGTTTTTAGATTCTCATCATCACTTAAATCTTGCCACTTCACTAGCGGGAAGGTCCATAGGTTGGCCAACATTCCCTTGCTTGAACGCTGCTCTAGCAAATAACCCTGCGGCGTCTTAATAATTAACGCAACATAATTAACTGGCACTGGGCGGGGCTTTTTTGTCCGAACTGGATAGGCCAATTCTTTACCGTCTAAATAAGCTTGATTAAATTCCTTCACGGGTGAGTGCTCACTATCTGGATTCTTGGCCGTCATATAACTTGAGCCTAGATCCATAATGGCTTGGTTGAAGTCTCCGGGCCGTTCTGCCGGCATAACTTCTTCAATAAGTGAATAAAAAACCGGCTGGGCTTGTGGTTTCGTAATATCCACATCAACTTCAAATAATCGTGAAAAAACGCGAAATGCATTACCGTCAATTGCAGGAACCTTTTCATCAAAGGCAATACTAGCAATTGCGCCAGCCGTATATGGCCCGATACCACTTAATTTTTGCAATTCAACTGCAGTATTCGGCCACTGCCCTCCATAATCGGCCATAATTTGTTGAGCTGCCTTTTGCATATTTCGCACCCGGGAGTAATAGCCTAACCCCTCCCAGGCCTTTAATAATTGATCTTCCGGTGCCGCTGCCAGTGTACTAACCGTAGGAAATAGCGTCATGAACCGTTGATAATAAGGAATTACCGTCTTAACTTGTGTTTGCTGTAACATGATTTCTGAGACCCATACGTGATAGGGATCATGATCCTTACGCCAAGGTAAATCACGACCTTCTTGATCATACCAATCTAATAATTTTTCCTGAAACAATTTAATTTTTTGTGGTGACCACTTCTCCATGCCGTTTGCTCCTTTAACTTTTATATCTGGAAAATAAACATTTAGATTCTTTATATTGGTTAGAAAAATATTAGTAAGATTATTTTAAACTATGATCTAGTATGCCATAAGTATGTTTTGGGTAGCAAAAAAAGGCCCTATTAAGTGGCCTTTTTTACTTTTGTGAACCGTATAAGTGAAGGCGCCATAAGACAGCCTATATCACAGGTTTCAGTAAAGCTTAAAGTTCCCCAGCGCTAATCTTATCTAAAATAGATTTTGAGGGAACAAAATATACCGCGCCAGTAATTGGTGTACTGAAATCAAGTAGTCGGTCGCTATTAGTAAACATGCTCTCTAACATCCGCCGCGTTACTGTGTAATGACCGTAGCCAATAAAATAAGTTCCCGTAACTTCCTTACCGGGGTTAGAAAAAGGAACGTTCATGCGAACAATCTTATGTTCTACACCACCATCATTATCCTGTGAGACAACATTGTGGGCATTTTTGGCCTTCTCCTCATCAGATAATTCTAAATCAGAATATTTTTTCCGGCCAATTGCCTTTTCCTGATCCTCAGTAGTAGTTTTATTCCAAGCCTTCATATTATGAATGTATTTTTGGGCAAAAGCGTACGAGCCATCAATAAATTCTGGGTCCTCGTCACCGATTAATGCGTACGCGGCCGTTTCACCTGGATCTGGATTTTCACTTCCGTCAATAAAACCGATGACAGCCCGACCCTCAAAATAGCGGAAACCGTGCGTTTCATCGGCCACTGTTGTTACGGGTCTGATAAATTGCATCAATTGGTCCATCACTTCATAAACAACGGCCATTTCATGTGCGCGAACGTGAAAAAATAGATCACCAGGAGTAGCAACGGCGGTATACTTAGGGCCCTCAATTTGCTCAAAATCAACTAATTCTTTAGGCTTATCTGCTGCAGGAAAGAGGTAATCCCAGGCACTAGAACCAATTCCAAAAGTAACCTTTAAATAGGCTTTTGGGTAACGCACATTCATGCTACGAATTACTGCTGGAATTCGTTCCGCCAGCTCTTGAACTGCCTCCAGTTCAGCGCCTTGGTTCTCACGTTTTAATAATAGCGTTGTAAAATTAATGTTATCACCGGCATCTTTGTAGACATCCTGTGCATTATTAATATCGATTGGCATTTTGTTCTTCTCCTTACTAAGGTTGAGATTAATGATACTCACTATTTTATTAGATTCATTCTAATTTACGTCTAAATTTAATATACCAGAAAAAGAGGTCCAATAAAAGCCTTCCCGTATTTTTTTACTAACTTGAAGAACAAATCAGGAAATCTGTTTATTTTTAGTATTTGCAAGGATACAAAAAAACAGACCAAAAGTATTGCCCTGCATTCAACTTAATTAATGCCTTAAGTTACCTACGAAGACTAATACCATTGATCTGTCCGTTCAAAATCTTATTTAGTTAAATCGATTTGGCGAGAAACGGCATAAATCAAGAAACCACCAACGACCATTGAAACCAATTCTCCAATAGCCACCGTCAAATAAGTTGGCCAAAATGGTAGGTGATTAATAACGTGTAATTCCAAGGCAACGCTCCACATTGCTAGCGTGCAAACTACAGTACTAATCGTCAGTTTTAGCGCAACAGATTTAACGTAACGGCTAACAAAATAACTAATCGTTGTCATCACTAAGGTGCCCAACGTTCCACAAACGACATCGATAACACCTAGCGGAGAAAAGAAATTAGTAATTAAACAGCCTAGCGTCAAAGCCCAAATATAGCGTTTATTAAAAACGGCCAAATGATTGAACATTTCTGCAAAACGAAACTGAACGGCGCCAAAACTATAAGGCGCAATTACAAGTGAAATTGCAACGTACAGTCCAGCAATTAGGCCAGCCTTCGTTAAGGTTGCCGTCTTTATCTGTGTTTTTTCCATGAATCTAACCTCGATTCTAGTTTTTTTAGGTGGGCATTTTTCGAACCACCGCATTAAGTCTAACATACCGTTACAACTTAATAAATCTTAGTCAGGCAGTTAAGTCTACTTAATTGCGTAGGCCTTCGTCACTTTTCCGTCAGTTAATTGTTCAACGGCAATCGGTTTTTGCGGATTATGATCCTTATCAATCGTTGTTTTACCAGTCACGCCATTAAAGTTTTTCAGATGGGCCAAACCAGTTGCAATTTTTACTGAGTTAGTTGAATTTTCTTTTTCAATAGCTTGTTTAATCATGTAAACCGAATCATAGCTTAAAGCCGAAAAAGTTGGTGCTGTTGTGTGAAATTTATTTTTGAAGGCCAGCATAAAGTTCTGAACTTGAGTATCATCGGTAGCCGTTTTAGCGGAGAACGGCGTTGTATAGTAAACATTATTTGCATTCTTGTTACCCGCGATCTGGGCCAATTTAGGATCAGCCATCCCATCAGTTCCAACGATTGGCTGCTTAATTCCCATCTGCCGCGCCTGTTTAATAATCAGACCAATCTCAGAATAGTACCCTGGAACGTAAATAGCATCAAATTTTTTTGATTTTAATTGAGTCAAGGCCGCATTAAAGTCCTTATCACCTTCCTGGAAATACTGCGTCATCACAACTTTGCCTTTATAATTTTTCTTAAAAGCTTCAGTTAAACCTGTGCCGTAATCACTGGATTTATCAGCCAGTATAACGGCTCGCTTAGCGTGTAAATTATTTTCGGTAAAACTGGCGCCAGTTTTACCTTGGAAATTATTTTGATAACAAGCCCGGAATACATACGGTTGCACCTTGCCATCTTTGTCTAAGGTATAATTTGGATCGGTTGCGGAAGGACTAACCTGTGGCACGGCCGCCTTGGTCATATTTGGAATTGCGGCAGTACCAGCATTAGTTGTCGCGGGCCCAACAACAGCAACCACCTTATCATTATTAACTAATTTTGCCGCCACTGAAGTTGCCTCAGAACTATTCGTTTTATTATCACGGATCACTAATTGAACTTTTTTCTTTTTACCGTCAACTTTAATACCGCCCTTTTGGTTAATCTGATCAACGGCTAACTGAATTCCTTGTTTTTGCGCATTACCATAGGCAGCAGCCGACCCAGACAACTCCATATTAACCCCAATTTTGATTGTCTTGCCGGCCTCATTGCCTTTATTGTTCGAACTAGCATTGCCGCAACCCGCCAAAGTGCCACTTAATAAAATGGCCGCCACAATCCCCATAATTCGTTTTGTCCCTTTTTTCATCATAATCAATCTCCCTTTTAAATTCTTTGTTATAACTAGTCGGTAATTGCTATCCCCCTCATTTTTCTAATAAAAAAACCTCATTCGATTAGGAATGAGGTAAACAGTCGTGCGCCCTCATTACTAAAAAGCAGAATAAGGGCTTAACATTTTTCATCTAAACAGGTTAGATTACTTTGTTAGGTCCTTGCTTTTGAGTAGGAGGGCTGTATTTTGATTTACGGAGGCCACCTGAACTAATTGATTATTTAATTGATTCACTATGATGACCTCCTTTCAAATTAAGATAATGATAATAGAATAATGTAATATCAATGAGCTGTCAACAACTATTTTTAATCATTTTTTAATCTAAAGCTTAACGACCTTAGTCACTTGACGATAATAAATCAAGGCGCACAATAGCATCAAACTGCCACAGAGAATAAATAGCCATTGAACTGGTAAATAATCAGCAAGTGGGCCAAACAGGAGCGTCCCAACTAAAATCATCAGGTTACTGGCGACTTGAAAAACTGCAAAGATACGTCCCATCCATTGTTCGACTGTTGTATTTTGAATAATCACTGTTTGTGCGGTCATCATATAAGGCATTACTAAGCCACAACCAAAGACCAAGAATAGATAACCGCTAAAATTTGGCATAATTCCCATAGTTGCCATAATGACGCCAAAAAGAGCAACCGAGATAGTTAACGCGTGTTGATTATTTTTGAATTTCTTTTGTTTGGTGATTGCCAATCCACCAACAATTGAACCACTTGCCCAAACAACCTCCTGCCACGTTAGATTAGTAACGCTGGCACCATAACGACGTTGGATTAGCAGTAAACTTAAAACCATGACTGGCACCATAAATAAAAAGGTGCTCAGATAAATAAATAACAAATGTTTTAAAACAGTTGTCTGCCGAACGTAACGCAGACCACCGAACAGTGTTTGACGAATAGTTGGCTGTTCATTTTCCACTTTAATAAATTGTGGAAAATGAAGACTTAATAAGCAACTAATTTCAATAATGGCCGTAACAATATCGATTAAAAACGCAAACTTTAGATTAAAATTTGCGAGAATTAGGCCCCCAATAACCGGCGCCAGTAAGTTTGATAACGACATCAAGGTTTGATTCAAACCATTGATTTGTGTGAGGTTATTTTGAGGCACTAGTTGCGGGTAGGCTGAACTGACCGCAGGCTGCTGTAATCCTTGGCCAATCGAGCGAATGGCGGCAAAGACTAATAATAGCCACATTGCTTGCTGGCCTAAACTAAACAGGATGAGTAAAATCAATGTTGCCAAAGCAATCCCACCGTCAGAAAATATAATTAACCACTTACGTGAATAGCGATCCGCTAGGCTTCCACCTATCAGAGCCACAATAATTTGTGGTAAAAGTGTACAGACTGTTGCTAGTGAAAGCCAGATACCTGAATTAGTTTTAAGCGAAATATACCAAGTAATTGCGAATCCAGTCACCATTGAACCAAATAATGATATGTTTTGGCTAAATAGAAATAGGTATGCTCGGTGTTGCCAGTTGTCTTTCATATTTTGATCTCCTTTATCAATGGCCGATCAAAACATTGTCTAATCGGCGATTCTAGTAAGTACTTACCGATTCATTTTTTCGAATCTTTACAAAAAATAAGATAGTAGCCATCTAAGTATCCTCCTTCTTTTAAGCGCGCTAGATAACGCGCTTAAAGCTTGATCTATTTGAATTTTACGTCGTTTAAGTATCCCTGAATCAGATAGTTTCATCTGATTTTGTGGTATTTATTTATTAGTCGTTTAAGTATAGCAAATACATTTAGTTTTGAATACTGCTTAAAATACCAGTGAGCCTTTTAGAAACTAACTCAGGGAGTCCTTGGAAAATTACTTTTGCTAATTTTATCGACTAAGTTTGCCTAAGTACGCTTGCGGTAATGACCCGCCAAACATGCTCGGCCGCCATCTAGATATTAATTTGACAGCGCTTGCTTAGAAAGGTTATGGTTTTCATATACACTAAATTGGAGGTTTACTATGTCAGAATATACACTTGATCAATTTGCCCGATTCATTGACCACACTAATCTACACGCTGATGCAACGCCCAGTGATATGGGAAAGCTTTGCGCTGAAGCTCGCCAGTACCATTTCAAAATGGTGGCAATCAACCAAGTTCAAACTAAATTTTGCGCCAATCTGTTACAAGGTACTGATATCCATACTGGTGCCGCAATTAGTTTTCCCTTTGGCCAAACAACAATTGCCGCAAAACTTTTTGAAACTAAAGATGCTATTGAAAACGGTGCTGACGAAATTGACTATGTCATTAACATTACTGAATTAAGAAACAAAAATTACGCCTACCTTGAAAAAGAAATGCAGACAATTGTCACTGCCTGCCACTCGCAGAATGTTTTGTGTAAAGTGATTTTTGAAAATTCTTACCTAACGAAGGCCGAAATTCAAAAAATGGCCGAAATTGCCCGTGATGTTCAACCTGATTTTATTAAAACAGCAACTGGATTCGGCCCAAGCGGCGCTAATTTGGCCGACGTTCGGTTAATGAAACAGACTGTTGGCGAACACGTCAAGGTCAAGGCCGCTGGTGGCATTCGCAACTCCGATGATTTTTTGGCTATGTTGGCAGCGGGCGCTGAACGAATTGGCACTAGCTCAGGCATAAAAATTATCGATGCGCTTAAACAACGGATGACGTTAGATCACCTGACTACCATCCAAGTACCACAGGATAACTAAAAGGCAGTAACGTCTGGTTATCAATAAAAATATTTGAGGCTAATAAAAAGGTGGCAGGACAAAATCGAATTTTGTCCTGCCACCTTTTGCATTTTCTATCTTTTATTTAAAAAGTATTAAAACATCGTTCCTTGAATATTAAACCGGCGTTTCAAGTACAAGCGTACCACAAAAGTTACGGCACCAAGTACTAAGTAAACAACACCTGGTAAAACGGCATTGAGCGGACCTGGAATCATTGATGTTACTATATAAACTAACATCAAAACAATAAAGCCACCAACGCCCATTAATAACAACTTCCACCAAGCCATGCGCTTTTTCTTTTTATCACGTGGTCCGATTAATCGCATTAATTCTTCGGAACCAAAGCCAGCCGCAAGCGAAACAATTACTAGAGATAAGATACCCATCGCTGCTTCTTTTTGTGGCTGTTTTGAAAGCATTCCGGTGATCCCATACATTAACGTAAAAATCATGAAAATCATCAGTGTGTTGTCCAGCATCACTAACCAACGATTAGTATTGGCTTCGCGGCCCTTTTTGGGACCATCAACAATCGCTTGTACACGTTCAGTCACCGTACCAAATTGTTGCCGCGCTGTTTGGCCCTTTTTTTGACCTTCAATTAGCTGGGGTAACATTTCACTGTATGCTTGCGTCTGTCGTTCCGCAGATAATTTTGTCTCTGCCAACGCCTTTTTCAAACGAAACATGTATTCCGCATTCCGTTTGGTTAAACGATCAACCATTTCAGTTGGCGTTTTTGGTGTCGGCTTGTCATGCTTTTGTACACCTTCATTACGCTTTGATTCATCTTCTTCGCTCACGTTGTCACGCTCCTATTTTTGATGATTATTTCGGCCGCAGAAATTTATTTTATCAGAAAGTATTCCGATGCTATTTTTATAAAGACAGTCTTTAAATTAGATCAGACGTGCTTAAAATGGCCCTTTACGTTTAGCCAAAATCATGTTTTAAAATTACTTTTACTGTATTTCTCCTAGCTAATTTAGTGCAACCGTACTTTGCGCCGCTTTCCAATTAGACATTAAAGCGGAATTCAATAATATCGCCATCCTGCACAACGTAATCTTTTCCTTCAAGCCGTAATTTGCCGGCTTCACGGACTGCCGCCATACTACCTAATTCATCTAAATCACTAAATGAGAAGGTTTCCGCACGAATAAAGCCACGTTCAAAGTCAGAATGAATAATACCTGCTGCTTGAGGCGCTTTGATACCGCGCTTAAACGTCCAAGCCCGAGTTTCTTTGCCACCAGCAGTAAAGAAGGTCCCTAGGCCTAATAAATGATAAGAAGCACGGATTAAACGATCTAGCCCAGACTCCTCAACACCTTCTGCTTCAAGAAAATCTGCTTTGTCAGCGTCATCTAATTCTGCAATTTCTTCTTCGGTTTTCGCTGAAACACCAATTGTTTCGGCACCTTCTTTTTTGGCATAATCCTCAATTTGTTTAACGTACTTTGATTCTTCCGGCGCCGCCATATCATCTTCAGCAATATTAGCAACGTATAAAACTGGCTTGGCAGTTAATAAAAATAACCCTTTGACAATTTTTTGCTCATCTTCATCAAACTCAATCGAACGAACTGAATCACCATTTTCAAGTACTGGTTTAATTTTTTGTAAAACGGCCAACTCAGCGAGTATGTCCTTGTCACGGGACTTAGCATCGCGCTCAACTTTGACTAATCGTTTATTAACGCTATCTAAATCGGCTAGCCCAAGTTCCAAGTTAATTGTATCAATATCATCCAGCGGATCAACCGTTCCCGTAACTGAGGTAATATTGTCGTCATCAAATGCCCGAACAACGTGCACGATCGCATCTACGCGGCGAATATTCTCTAAGAACTTATTCCCAAGTCCTTCACCTTTACTTGCACCCTTCACGATTCCGGCGATATCCGTAAATTCAAAAGTAGTTGGTACAACTTTCTTGGCCGGAATAATTTCTTGAATTCGATCCAATCGTTTGTCAGGAACTTCTACCATGCCGACGTTAGGGTCGATTGTCGCAAATGGATAATTTGCCATTTCGGCACCGGCCTTTGTAATTGCGTTAAATAATGTTGACTTACCAACGTTGGGTAGCCCAACGATACCTGCTGTTAAAGCCATTTTTATGTCACTCTCTTCTTTAATTTTTCTAATTTAAAAATAATCATCAAACCACGTAGAAAGGTGCAACGTGGCTGTCTGAAAATCAAGACGTTACTGCCATTGACGCGTAAAACATTTTAATCTTTAGGTGCTTTTTCTAAAACTTTTTTCATTTTTTTGGTAAAATCACGACGCGACATGAGCACAATGTGTTGACAGCCCGTACATTGAATCTTAATATCGGCGCCCATTCGAATAATTTCCCAGCGATTTGTCCCGCACGCATGGGGCTTTTTCATTTCCACAATGTCATTTAAATCAAACATTAAACGACCTCCTCAATGGTTAAATTTAATCGTCGATAACACCTAATATTTCTAAGATTCGATTAAGGTCGTCAGTCGATAGATAACCAATCTCAATTTTACCTTTTTCACCGTGAGCTGCAATATTAACTTTTGTGCCAAACTTATCCTGCAATCGTGTTTCGCTAACTCGCAGGTAAGGTGATTTTTCTGGTGCCACCTTTGCTGCCGGCCTTTCGGCGTTGAGTTCGTTTACGATTTTCTCTAATTGGCGGACAGTCAAACTTTCTTTTACTGTGCGTTTAGCTAATGCTACCATTTTATGCTTATCATGTAATCCAAGTAACGTTCGCGCCTGGCCCATTGACAGTTTTTGGTCTTGAAGTAACAGTTTGACTTCCGTTGGCAGAGTTTGCAAACGTAAATAATTAGCAATATACGGTCGACTTTTACCCAAACGAGCGGCAACTTGGGCTTGCGTCAGCTTTAATTTTTTCATCAAAGTTGCGTAGGCCTCAGCTTCTTCGATTGGTGTTAAGTCTTCCCGCTGTAAATTCTCTAAAACGGCAACCTCTAACATAAGGGTCTCGTCAGCTTCACGCACAATCGCCGGGATCATCGTTTTATTGGCTAACTTAGAGGCACGAAAACGCCGTTCACCGGCAATGATTTCGTACCCATTAATACTTTGGCGTACAATAATTGGTTGAAAAACGCCATTTTTCTTTATTGAATCTGCTAGTTCATTTAACGCAGTTTGATCAAACATTTTTCGGGGTTGATAAGGATTGGGACGGATATCCAGCAACGCTATTTCAACAACCGTTTCAGTTGCCTTTTTTTCGTCAAAATTATCAATATCCGCGAATAATGCGTCCATTCCCCGACCCAGACTTTTATGTTGTTTATTTGCCATTGGCTGTTAGCACTTCCTTTGCCAATTTTTGGTAGACTTCTGCACCCTTTGAGCGAGGGTCATAATCAATGATTGGTAACCCGTGACTAGGCGCCTCCGATAGCCGAACATTACGCGGAATAATGGTTTGGTAAACATTTTCCGGGAAATATTTGCGAACTTCGGCCACCACCTCGGCACCTAAATTAGTTCGTGCATCATACATCGTTAACAAGACACCTTCAATTTTGAGTTGGGGATTGAAATGTTTTTGAACTAAGTGAATCGTGTTTAAAAGTTGGCTTAGCCCCTCCAATGCGTAATACTCACTTTGTACGGGGATTAAAATCGAATGACTGGCCGTAAAGGCATTAATCGTTAAATTACCTAACGACGGTGGACAATCGATTAAAATGAAATCATACTGTCCTTCAATTGCCTTAAGGCTTGTTTTCAAGCGTGATTCCCGGGCCATTCGCGTTGTTAATTCAATTTCTGCTCCAGCCAACTGAATCGTTGCGGGCACAATATCTAAATTTTCACGTTGGGTTGTTTGAATAACCTTTGCCAATGGATACTCATCAATTAGGACATCATAAATGTCCTTATCAATTGTGCCCTTCTCAATTCCAACCCCACTTGTGGCGTTTCCTTGAGCATCAGTGTCAATTAGTAAAACTTTCTGCCCCAAATCTGCCAAGCAAGCGCCTAAATTAATTGTGGTAGTTGTTTTACCAACACCACCCTTTTGGTTCGCTACAGCAATAATTTGTGTCATGAGTGGTCCTCACCTCTTTCAACTATTTTTTTGGCAACTCAATTGTAATTCGGTACACATCCGCCAAATTCTCTTCATTTTCTTTAACGGCCATCCCAGCATCCTGATAATACTGTAAGGATCGTTTAATTGCTGCAATCGCAGACTTAGTTTGTCGCTTAGTCAGCGGCTTCTTTGCTTGTTTTGTACTACCAGTTTGTTTAGGTAATTTTGCCGTCTGTAAAACGTTTTTGATCAATTCATCCGTTTGCTTAACAGTTAAGTGTTCAGTTTTAATTTTAGCTAGCATTTTTATTTGAAACCTTGTATTCAAGGATAACAAACTACGACCGTGTCGTTCAGTTATTTCTTGCGCTAACAGCGCATCTTGAACTGGCTGTGCCAATTTTAACAAACGTAATTTATTTGCTACAAACGATTGACTCTTACCGATTCGCCTTGCCAGCGCTTCCTGGGTGAGCTCATTCAACGTCATTAGCTTTTGGTAAGCCCGCGCCTCTTCAATAACCGTTAATTCTTCCCGTTGTAAATTTTCAATCAGGGCCATTGATGCAGTCTCTTGATCGTCAAGGGGCGTAACAATTGCCGACACTTTTTCCCAGCCTAATTCAGTAATTGCCCGAAAACGGCGTTCACCGGCGACAATTTCATAGTGATCTTGGTGATATTTACGTAAAACAATCGGTTGCAGTAATCCATGTTGTCGAATTGTGTCCGCCAATTCAGAAATTTTAGCGGCGTTGAAAACTTGACGTGGTTGAAATCGATTAGGGATAATTTGTGCAGTTGGGATTAAAACAACTTTATTGGTAACTTCGGCTTTATGGTGATTATTGCCAAAAAATGATGAAAGCGCCATGATTAATACTCCTTCATTTTTGTGATTTAATTCAATGTTTTCTCAACTAGCGGTTCTTTATTGGGGACACCTGCTCGCCTTGGATAGCGCTTAGGCGTTTGGCGGCGCTTAACAATGGTCAATAATTGCCGTGCGCCACCATTATCAGGTAGCTCAAAGGCTTCATTAGTTGCTAGATTACCACCCAACAAATGAATTGCGTATTTGGCCTCGGTTAATTCGGCGTCAGGTAACTGCCCCTTCAAGGCAATAAACTGGCCACCTTTTTTAACAAGCGGTAAACAAAGCTCACTTAAAACGTTTAACCTAGCGACTGCCCGCGCAGTGACCAAGTCGAAACTTTCACGATGTTCACTACGCTTACTTCCAAAAAGTTCTGCTCGATCATGATAAAACGCAACGTCACTCAAATTAAGCGCGGCAGCAAGCTCATTTAAAAATTTAATTCGTTTATTCAGTGAATCCACAATTGTAACCCTTAATTGCGGAAAAACAATTTTCAACGGCAACGATGGAAATCCAGCACCGGCGCCAACATCACAGATTGTTAATGCCTCATGCCGCAATGATTCTATGTAAAAGCTTGGTGTTAGTGAGTCATAGAAATGTTTTAAATAAACCCCTGCCTCATCGGTAATACTAGTTAAGTTCATCTTTTCATTAGTTGCAATTAATAATTTAAAATAAGTTGCAAACTGGGCCATTTGTTGGTCACTCAGCTGAATATCGTGTTCAGCCAATGCAGCTTTAAATGATGTTGGAGTCATTTACATCCACCTTTTCCTAAGCTTCGTGAAACATTTAATGTTTCACGTACTCTGTCTACTGTAACGTAAAATCACTACGGGCGCAAGGAATTCCAGCAAATCCTTTCCACAAAAAAACGTGAGGAATCATCTATCTTTAATGTGAGCTTTGAAGCTGTTCCACATAACAAGGTAGACGATCATTCACGTTTCAAAATATTCAATTCGTTTGTTTTAAATTTAGCCAGCGTACTTAAAAAATACCGAGAGCTCAATTGTTACTCAACTAATTCCAATCAGGATGAACTAATTTTAAGGTAAAATTCGCTGGTGTTGCGTATTGATTATCCTTAGTTATCACAAACCCAATTTGTTGGTAAAAAGCTAACGCAGAATCATTGCGCTGCACACACTTAAGCGTTAATGGTTCCCGCGCCATCTGGCTGAGCGTTTTAATCAAGGCCAATCCGACGCCTTGCCGTTGATGTTGTGGTGCGACAAATAAAAGGTGTACAAAACTAATGAGCTCATATAAGGCCGCAAAACCAACTACTTGATCATCAATTAGCGCAACAATTAATCGTTCACGTTTCGTTTCCGCCACTAAATCCGCTAATTGCGGATTTAGTACCCAATTAAAATAACGTTGGCGATCTTCCAAATAGATTTGTGCCATCGCTGACAAATCATTCTTTTTTGCCACTCGTACTTCAATTTTGCTCATCATCGTCACCACACCAGTTTCACTTTAAAATTATCCGATCATTAAACAATATGGAAAAAGCCGTGCATAAATAACGCCGCACAGGCAGCCCCAACAAAAGGTGCAATACCCGGCACTAAAATACCGTACTGCCAATCGCTATCCGCCTTATTTTTAATTGGTAATATTGCGTGGGCAATCCGGGGACCCATGTCACGGGCCAAATTCATGGCGAATCCTGTTGGTCCGCCTAAGCCCATACCAATCGCCCAGACCAGCAAACCAACGCCAATTGGTACAATTCCCGGCGTTTTGATTTGTGAAATGGCCAAAATCCCAGAAATAAATAAAAATGTATCAAAAAATTCCACGAAGAAGTTACGGGGTAAATTGCGGACAGCAGGTGCCGTTGCAAACAAGTTACGAATCGTAATTGGTGAAATTTCATCTTCTGAAGCCTTAAAATGATCGGCATACATAATCCAAACAATTATGGCACCGACAACGCCACCCAGGACCTCAGCAATTGAATACGGTAAAAATAGCGACCACTTGAGGTTTCCCAATAGACATTGTGCTAATACCATTGCTGGATTAATACAAACATTTCCGAAAATAAATAATGAGATTGTAATACCAAATCCCCAAGTAGTAATCGCAAAAATATGTCCTGAACCACGATACTTGGTTCCCTTCAAAACTTCACTACAATGAACGCCAACACCAAAAATAATCATGAGTGCTGTACCCATGAACTCTGCTAACAACTGATGAACCACAACTTCTCCTCCTCAGGTATATGTAAGTTTATGCACTTAAATGTTGCACACAAGTAATTAGTATACCACGGGGCGCTACTGAATTTGCATGAAAATTTTATGGATCAAAAAGTTTTCGATAATTAATCTAGTCTATTAATCAATGATCAATCAAAAATCGGGTGTGGCGTAAAAGTAGACTTTGAGTTTACTGTGCAGCGTAAGCTAGGTAAGTGAAACCAGGCCTTTGGCGCACGGTCTATGGTAACGATCGAAAATAGTAAGCGGCTGGAACTTTTGTCCTAACCGCTTAACATTTTTTCAGTTAACCATTAAATGGTCCCGTAACAACTAATTTTCCGACCATTGCGTTTGCTTCAACAATTGCGTGCGCCTTTTTCATAGTAGTTGCGTTGATACCCGCAGTAATTGTTTGAGTTAGCGTTGTCCGTAACACGCCTTGATCTAACAATTTTGCTATCTGCTTCAAAATGGCACCTTGCGAGGCCACTTGGTAATCATAGTCCGTTTTGGCAAACATATACTCCCAATCAAAACTGGCCGATTTATTCTTTAGCTTGGCCAAAGCAAGCCTCTCAGTTGATCCGACAATTGACCCGACGTGGCCAAATGGTCCTATTAAATCGGCGGCCAAATCAAAATAACGCGCCGTAGAATGTAAAATCACGATATTATCAAGTAAATCAAAACCCAAAGTAGTGATTTGCTGACGTAAATCTTGATGATAATCGACCGCATAGTCGGCCCCTAGCTCTTTTAACCAAGCGTGGTTTTTAGGGCTGGCGGTTGCGATGACGGTTAAGCCGGCCCACTTTGCCAATTGAATTGCTAATGAACCAACCCCACCGGCGCCATTAATAACCAATAAGCTTTTGCCATTATTTGCGTTCTTAACCGGTATTAAGCCCATTTTTTCAAAAAGTAACTCGTAAGCCGTCAGTGCCGTTAGAGGTAACGCGGCGGCCTGGTTAACAGTTAACTTTTCTGGTGCCAACGCCACTAAACGGGCATCAATTAACTGAAATTCGGCATCACTACCAGGTCGCTGAGTTGTTCCGGCATAGTAAACCCGCTGACCCACTTGGTAATCCTTCACGGCAGTGCCAAGTGCCACAACCTCGGCGACAGCATCGTAACCAATAATCTTAACCTGGGTCTGTTCTGGCGTACTCTGCCGAATTTTAGTATCCACAGGATTAACCGAGACAGCAAGCACTTTAACCAATAAATCATTAGCCTGCGGTTGCGGTTTTTCAACCAATACGTCTTGAAAACTGGCGGAATCAGTAATCGGTAAACCTTTGTAATAACCAACTGCTTTCATTTTTGTCATTAAATTCAACCTCTCTTCATTATTTATGGCTCAATTGTACTAACAAAAAATAAGGAATACAATAAGGGTAATTTTTGATACTACTCTAATTGTACCCGTAAAAGGAGTTTTAAAGCTAACTATGAAACAACAAATTTACGATTGCGCTCCTGGGTGTCCAGTTGCTTCAACCTTACAGTTTATTGCCGGTAAATGGAAAGGGGTTATTCTTTATCATCTAATTTATCAAGACTCAACTCATTTTGGTGAGTTATTAAGGGCTATTCCCAGTATTGGGCGGCGAATGTTGGCGTTACAACTAAAAGAATTACAGAAAGATAGGCTAATCAATCGAATAGTTATTCAAGAAACACCTTTGTTAATATTTTCGCGACTAATTTGCTGTAAACGTGTTTGAAAAAGCAGATTCCTGCGGTTAGCTACAACGGCCAAATCACCTTTTTCAAAGGTAATTCGGCTGTTTAGGCTAATCCTCAGAATCTGAACGCTTTTCCAAACACTCCCTAGCAAAAACATTTACTATCGTTTGACTCCCTTAGGTGCAACGTTACAGCCAGTGATTGAAGCAATGGCCACTTAGGGAAATCATTATAATCACAGCGGCGCAAAATAAATAGGCAGGAGTGGGCCAAAAAGGCGATTCTAGATTTACTGCATAGCATAAGCTAATCCAACAACCGTACTATGATTATTGGATTAGCCGTAGTTAGGCACGTGAACCCGGACTATTGGCACACGTACTATAGCAGCATTTAGAAACAGTAAGAGGCTAGGACTTTTATCCTAGCCTCTTACTGTTTCTAGTTTCAAATGATTATATTGGTACTAATTTAATCGTGGGATAAGGCCTCAACTGGGTCTAATTTTGCTGCGTTGCCGGCCGGCGCGATTGCCGCCAAGATACTAATCACAACACTAACAATGATCCCAAAAGCAATGTAACCAGGTGTTAATTGAATAATATTATAGTGGATGAAGCTTTCCGTTGCGTGGTTGATACCAAGTTGCGCCAACCAAACCACGATCACCCCAATAATACTTGAAAACAACCCAATCAAAAACGACTCCGCGAAGAAAAGGGTCCGGATATCTGTCTTGCGAACGCCTAATGCCCGCAAAATACCAATTTCCTTGGTCCGCTCAGAAACACTAATGTAAAGAACCACAATGATCATAATCGCAGAAACCAACAGTGAAATACCAGCAATTCCGGCTAACACGTAGAAGGCCAACTTAACGTACGTATTGACTGTATCTAAAATGGCCCCGGCACCAGTAATCTGATATTTATCTGCCTTAATTTTGTCCTGAATCGGCTTAACGTTAGTCAATCCCTTAACGTTAACCGTTAAGAAATTAGGCTTTAGCGTTAAACTTTTTTCTTTAAACATAGCCTGCAGTGTATTGTAACTAACCGTTGCACCACTTTGGCCGGTTGTAATTCCGCTAACAGTTACTTGGCGGGATAAAACAATTGGCTTCTTTTGTGCATCGTAGGTATTAACAAAGAAAGTAATCTTCTTACCCACCATCTTTTTATAGTCAGCCTTATCATACTTTTGAGCTAAATCTTTAGTAATTGTTACTTCGTTTAACCCAGTTGGTTGGTGGCCAATTGACAGGCTCTTATCCAAGATCGTTTTGTTATAGGTTTGGAAAAGCGAAATTGAATCAGTTTTACCGGCATACTGAACTTGAGCACCTTGGGCAAAGAAACCACGCTCAACTGAGGAAACGTTTGCCATCTTTGTCATTTTTGTGTAATCAGCCTGCGTCATCTTAACCGAATTAGGGTCCGTTGACTTAGTCTTTTGTGTTACCTGAATACTTTGTGGATTGATTTGTCCGGAAATTTCGTGATTCATGTAACCCTGAACACCACGCCCCAGCGACAGCATTAACAACACACTCAAAATTCCGATGGCACCCCCAAACACGATCAAAACATTACGTTTTAAGTTATAGCGCATATGTTTCATTGCCATATTGAAGTTAGCCCGAAAACTTAAATGGTGCGTGACCGTACTTGCTTTGGCCCCTTTTACTGGAAATGCGTCCTTTAAATGTTGATCTTGGTCAATTAATCCATCAACCATGTGAACAATCCGCGTTCCGTAATTGGCAACTTCTTGCGAGTGCGTCACACAAATAACGAGCTTCCCATCCGTGGCGATTCCATTTAGCAAATCCATAATTTCGTGTGAATTGCCTGAATCAAGCGCCCCCGTCGGCTCATCGGCAATAATGATATCAGGGTCACTGGCTAGAGCACGGGCAATCGCTACTCGCTGTTTTTGACCACCCGATAATTGATTAGGGTACTTTTTGATGTGCTCACCTAAACCAACTCGTTTCAACAGATCAGTCGCCGTTTGCACTTGCTCTTTGTGCGTTAACTTAGTCATTTCCAAACTCACCATGACGTTATCTAAAATTGATAAGTGGCTGATTAAATTAAAGTTTTGAAAAACAAAACCAATTGTTTGGCGCCGGTAATTATCTAATTCTTTCTCTGACATAGTTCTAGTTGACTTTCCGTTAACCAAAACATCCCCAGTATATTGGTGGTCTAAACCACCAATAATATTCATTAGGGTTGTCTTCCCACCCCCAGATTCACCAAGAATTGAAACAAATTCTCCGCGCTCAAAGCTCAAATTGATTCCCTTTAAAACTGGAAACTTAGTCTTATCCGCTAATTGATAGGCCTTGTGGACATCCTTTAATTCTAAAAAGCTCACAATACGGCCTCCTTTTTCATTTTTTATGTAATTCACTTATTTACAAAGCTTTTTCATTCTATGCGTTGGCCAGCGCTAGAACATCAGTCGTTGGTCGGATTAAATTGCCCAACTGATGGACCAACTTTACGGCCTCTAACCCACGCGCTAGAATTAGTTTGAAGCGTGGCGGAAAAAGTACCCAATTTCATGCGGCAATAATCAATGATTAGCACTGACTACGTTATAATGTTTGAATACAGGCATTTTTTTAAACGCGCTCTTGCTTACAAAAAAGGAGTTTAACCGAATATGGCAAAAATAATTACCTTTACCGACCAGGATGTACTCATTAATACGGACCCCTTTTACGCAGCAATTGGTGATCTCGCTGTTTTAAGTGGTAAAAGTTCCAAAGAATTAGAAAAGGTCTATCTCCAAAATGAATATCAATTATTAACGCAAACAACGTTTATCCCCTATTCAGAAATAGTTCGCCAGGCCTTGAAAGCCTGCGAAACTGTATTTGAGGTTAATAATTTAACGACACACGTCACTGATTTAATGAAAGTTTACCAAAATTTGCCAAGTTTCCGCGAGGTTTCTAAGACCTTAATGCGGCTTAAAGAAAATGGTTACCAATTGGGGCTTTTATCCAATTTACCGCGCCCAATTCTAGAACATAATTTGGCAAATTTTAAGGTCACCTTTGATCAATTCTGGTTAGCCGAAGATTTACAGTGTTACCAACCACAAGCAGCGTTCTTCGATCAGGTAACGAAGCAACTGCGACAATCAGGTATTGGCACATCCGATCACATTCATGTAACCGGCAAATATTTAGCAACTCTACCAGAAAATTGGCAAACGATTTGGCTTAATCGTAATTCACAGGAAATGCCTAAAAATCGCCCATCAATCCCGGTAATTAAGCATTTGGATGAATTACTAAAAAAATTGGCATAAATATAAAAATACGACAAAGTTAACGCTATGAATCTGATTGGTCACTAGAGGTTGGGAAGAAAGTTCTGGCCGCTTACTATTTTCGAGCATTACGCTAGAAAGGGCGCCAAAGGTCTGGGCTCACTTCCTTTGGGATCAAATTTATAGCATTAATCTTAGGTCGTATTTTTTTGTTTTTAAACTGCAATCATGAAAAATCCCATCGTCACAAAGGAAACAACCGTGCTTAAAAACTGTGTTGAGGCCATTTCTGATGCAGCAACTTGGTATTGAATGGCCAAAACGGTTGGCATGGTTGCCATTGGGATTGCCAGCGTCACTACCACTAGTCGTCGAGCTTGAACGGGAACCTGTAATAAGATTAGAACGCCCCAGACAACTAATGGAAATAAAATATTTTTCAAAAAAACATTGCCGATCACAGGTAGGGTCAAGTGAATTTTTCTAGTTTGTAAAACGATTCCGGCCGCAAAGATAGCAACCCCGCCCGCTGCCTTACCTAAAAGCGTAAAATTATTTGCTAGACTAGCTGGCATGGTTGAACCAGCTAGAACCAAAACAAAACCAAACAACGAGGCCCACACTAATGGTTTTTTAAATGTACGAAGAAGGCCTTGCTCATGTGACTCCGCAGGCTGATCACTTTCTAATAAGTAAATCGTCACCGGTAGCGCCAAAAGATTAATAATTAAACTACAAATACCAATATCGATGGCACTCAAATTACTGCCAAATAGCAACGGTAATACCGCTGACCCAACGAAAGGAACTGATGGATCGGCCACTGCCATTGCCCGTAAGGCGGCCAGCGAGCGTGATTGATGCCCAATAAAATAATAGCTTAAAAATAAAACGAGATAACAAATTACCATTGCCAACAATAACCAGAGCACAACGGATCTATCTTTGATAATAAGTTGACGTGGTGTTCCCCAAATTCCTGAAAAAACACTTAGCGGTAACGCGTAGGCCATAATCAACGTAACAAAGATACTACTAGCCCGCTCATCAAAGGTACCACGCCAAGCAGCAAAATAACCTAAACCTAACGTAAAGATAATGGGTATTAGTGCCAAAATAAGTGTTTGAAACATTTAAACACCCCTTAATAATTAAACTTGTTTCTTATGTAAAAAGATGTTACATTAAAATATGATTAAAAACAAGCTAATTTTAAAATCATTTTCTCATTTTAGGGGGATTTATTATGGCAACTTGGTTAACATTTAACGCCACAACAAAAAAACTAGTAGTCCCGCAAGATCCAATTATTCCTTTTATTCAAGGAGACGGTATTGGCCCCGAAATCTGGCACGCTGCACGGCCAGTATTTGACGCGGCCATCAGAAAGAATTACGGCACGACAAAAAAGATCGTTTGGCAAGAGGTTCTTGCTGGCGGCAAGGCCTACCAAAAAACGGGCAATTATCTACCCGAAGAAACACTGGCCACAATGAAAAAAGGGCTAGTCAGCATTAAAGGCCCGCTGACAACCCCAATTGGTAAAGGCTTTCGTTCACTTAACGTTCAAATTCGCCACGCTTTAGATTTATTTGCCTGTGTCCGACCAATTCATTATTTTCCAGGGACACCATCACCGGTTAAGGCCCCTGAAAAAGTGGCGATGACAGTTTTTCGGGAGAATACCGAAGATATCTACGCCGGTATTGAATTCAAGGCCGACTCTACGGCAGCACAAGAACTAAAGGTCTTTCTCGCCGCACATGCTGAATTAACAAAAGTACGCTTTCCAACAAGCTCAGCATTTGGCATCAAACCAGTATCACAAGAAGGAACGGCACGTTTAGTTATTGCCGCAGTTAACTACTCTTTAGCACACAAGCTGCCCACCGTCACGCTAGTTCATAAGGGCAATATTATGAAGTATACAGAAGGTGGCTTTAAAAATTGGGGCTATACTGCCATCGAATCCACTTTTCCAAAACAAGTTTTCACCCAAAGACAATACGATAAACTGAATCAGATCTCAGGGAATAAAGCGGCCGAAGAGGCCCTTAAGACAGCAAAAGAAACGGGTAAGGTGATTATCAACGACAAACTACCCGATAATTTTTTACAACAAATTTTGTTACACCCGGAAGATTATAGTGTCATTGCAACGTTAAATTTAAATGGTGATTATTTATCAGACGCACTAGCCGCCCAAGTTGGCGGGATCGGTATTGCTCCTGGCGGTAACATTAACTACGATACTGGCACCGCTGTTTTTGAGGCAACCCATGGAACGGCCCCTGAGTTTGCTGGGCAAAATAAGTTAAACCCTAGTTCCTTGCTATTATCCGGGGCAATGCTCTTTGACTACCTTGGTTGGACGAATGTTGCCGTTACAATTCGACAATCAATCGCAACCGCAATTCAAACTAAACACGTTACTAGCGATTTTGCTCAAAACCTCACCGCTGCAACAACTTTAGGTACACAAGAATTTGGTGCGTATTTAGTTCGCTTAATCAACAGCTAGTTGCATGCTCTTTGCTATAAAAGCGGCTATAATGAATTAAAAGCAAAGGAAGTGTAGCTATGCAGCAACAGCGTGTTTTACAGTTAGACGGTGGCGTTAATTTTCGTGAACTTGGTGGTTATGAAACAATCAATCAGCGTCAAGTTAAATGGCAGAAGATTTTACGCTCAGGTAGTTTAAGGGATCTAAAAACTAAGGACCTTGCTTTCCTCAAACAATACGGCTTACACTACGATATTGATTTACGTTCCAGTGGTGAAGTTGACATGTTTCCTGATCGTTTACCGGACACAACCAACTATGAGGCGGCGCCGGTTTATCCTTTTACCGATCAAAATAGCTTGCAAGGATTAAATGTTAAATTAGCGGACTCGTCCTTTGGCTTCTTTTCCCAAACTTATCAGCAAATGATCGTCGACCCCCACGCTCAACTAGCTTGGCGCAAACTATTTGCGGCGATGCTGGCTACCCCAACCGATAAAAAGAGCGTGGTCTTTCACTGTGCAGCCGGTAAAGATCGTACTGGTGCTGGTGCCATGCTTGTCTTGGCCGCTTTACAAGTTAAACCGGAAATTATTAAGCGCGATTATTTATTGACCAACATGATTTTTAGTACTAACAATGTTGATAGCATCGACCAAATTGTCGCCAAAAACGCCAGTGAAGATATGACCAACCGCATGAACCAAGTATTAACCGTAGAGGACGCCAACTTTGATGCCGTTTTTGCAACAATCAAAGCACTTTCAGGAGACACTGAACATTACCTGCAAAATGAATTGAAATTTTCTAGTCAAGACATTAAGGATTTGCGGCGACTTTATTTAACTGACTAGCATTTTTAGGAAGTGTAGCGCTCATATTAAAATTATATCGCTACTAAAAATAATGCTTATGCCGCTTGGTTACTGAATTACACGTGCTCAGATTTGGTTAGGTTCCATTTCGGGGCGCGAGGACCAGCCGTGTCGATGATTCTTAATGGCGGTCTGGGCCATTTAGAATCATGCGGGCTTGGCGAGATCCACTTTTACCTCCGCTTTGCCTTTATCTGGTAAAAGTTAGCTCGCCAACCCGCCACGCGTTCCGTCCTCGCGCCCCGGAATGGAATCTAATCCATTCGGTCTTGTTCCAGTTAGGACTTGACATTCTGAAAACTAACTAATAGTTTTAAATATGAGCGCTACACTCCACTAGTTCGCACTTACCTTAAAATTGACAGTATCTAAATAGACAGCAACCAATTTACATATGGTTACTGTCTATTTGGCTTTAAACTAAGAAGTATTTGAAAAAACGACTAGATTCTGCGCACTGACCTAACCTTAATTGCGTGGTTCCCAATTGCCTTTAAATAAATCACGACGTAGTTCACTTTCGTCCAAGGCTGGTTTTTGCTTAAAGCCGTTAAATGGCTCAATATTGCGTAACGCTCGTTTTTGATAACGCTGGGCCATTTTTAATGCATACGCCGTCAAAGAACCGTTATGCATTTGCCCAACTAAGTTAGCCGCCGGCGTATGCTCTGGGTTATCCAAACGATCCCGCATTGTATCCATAACTTCCTGGTATTCAGGGCCCCACTGAACTTGATCACCAAACAATTGTAATTGATCTAAAAATTCTTGGGCCTGCGCTTGATAAACTGTTGGTTCATTCGGTATTTCTAGAGAAACTGTTTCGAGCATTTCAGCCGATTCTTTCATGACCGCATTCACTTGACTAGTAGCAATTCCCGGTGACATCATAAAATAGCTCATTAAAATACGAATAAAGCGCACCGTTTCCGTTCGGATACCCACGGAAGTGGTTGGATCCAAATCTAACATTCGCAATTCTAAGTAATCAACGCCCTTTTCAGGCACATCAGCTAATTTGCCGGTTCCTTTAAGCCTAACACTGCCGTGATACTCACTTTCCGATAGTAAACGATCCTTAGCAACAGCGTCCGTAATGACCCGAACGTATTTGGCAACCGACGTGTAATCCCCAACAAATTCATAATAAAAGCCGTAATGACTACTACGTAAACTGCGAACTGGATGTTCCGGCTGAGCCTTATCCGCACTAAAATAATTAGCCTCAGCAATTGGACTAGCCCCAAATAAGTAAATGAGTAACCACCGATAACGCATAAATTGTTGTGCTACCTTTACGTATATTGCGTTAACAACTTCCGTTCGATTTTTAAATCGATCCGCAACTTCCGGATAAACGATATCAAAAATACGCTGATCAATGCTTAGATTGATGTGCACCCCACTGGGTAGTCCATTGGTAAAGCCGTAACGTTTGGCCACCGCCTCTAAATATTTTTTCTTCTTAGGTTCAGTGGCTGCTATTGAAATATTGGTCTTATCCTTCGGCAAAACTGGCGGCATTGACAACGGCCACAGTAGTTCGGTTGGTTGTAAAGCATTACGCAACGTATTATTTAACGCCATCAAGTAATTCATCGCCGAAACTGAGTGTGCAATCGGGGGCGTAATAACCTCGGATTGCGTTTGAACAAAGTCATTTTTGATAAACTGATTTTCTGCCTGATCACCCAGATTGTTTGGGTACGGTTCCTTACTCAATCGGCCATTTTTATCAATCCGGTGCATTTCGACTTCAATTCCCATTGTAAAATCACTTGATCGCGAAACGAGCTCCTGATCAAAAATTGCTTTTCCAACGCTGTCGAACATCTGATCACCTCCAGAAAGGTCCTAACTATTTTATCTAAATCCTATTTTAGCAAGGATTAACACCAAAATCCTAATCATTTGCTGTCCAAAAATAGTGCCAAATAAAGTCAGTTCCTCTAACACTTTACTTGCCACTACACTTATTTATATAGGTTAAAGGATCTTTGAAAAAGGGCACTTTCCCAGCACGTTTAAGCCAAATTAATCAAAAAATATTAACAAAAATAATTGTCCACCACGATCTGGCCTAAATCACCGACCGGTAACAATTTTTCTACGTGTCAAAATAAAACTTAAATACGTTTTAATAGGCGTATTCATCGTAAACCAATTCAACGAGACCTTTACGTGTTGCAAAATTAATTGTAACGACAGGTTGCCCTAAAATCTTTTCGTACTCAGTTAATACCTCTTCGGGTAATGGCGTTACTTCGCGCAAAGTCGTAATCAATTCGCTACTAGAATGAATTTGCTCCAAATCAACAAACATCCGCGTCTTAGTGACAACGTCCGTCAATAAATCCGTCAGAACACTATTAGGCTTACCATCTCTTTGTGTCATTACAACCTGATGTGTGTCCAACTGATCGTGATTGATCCGAATTATTTTTAATACATCAAACACAGTTAGCATGCCGATTTCCTCCTTAATTCTCCTAGCGCAGCTTAAGCGGCCAAAATATGTTTTGTATTATAAGCGTTCTCCAGCCAATTCACAACTTGAATCTATTTGAAACTACCGACGGCAAGTACTCTAAAAATATAACTAATATATAAAAAGAATCCGCGTACTTTTTCAAATATATTTACAGAGGCCGGGACAAAAAGTCCTAGCCTCTTATTGTTTCCGAACATTGCTCTAGAACAGGCGCCAAAACCGACTTTTGTCACACTCCCAAATATAATTTAGTCATTACTACCCAAATCATATTGCATTACTTGGCGCTCATTCAACGGCTGTAAATCCCGGTTATTTGTTTTTGGGAAAAATTGTTGGTAGCGTTCCAGCTGCTCTTGCGAAATCGTAAAGGGTTTTTCCGCTACATACCACTCTACACCTTCGATTAATGGTGGTGTCGTCAATGAACCAACGTAATGATAAATCAGGCCTGTTGTTGGTAAGAGCGAAGTTACCAAAATAGTTTCTGCAAACGTTGTTGATTTACCAGTTTGGTATTGATCAAGGATTTGTTCAAACTGGGGATTAGGTTGGCCGATAACAGCACTGACGGCAACAACCGCCGTTTTACCGATCGCATCGGTGTGGACAAAGTGCCATTCCATGGCTCGTAATTCACCATTGATTGTGTGTTCGGCCGGCGCGTGAAAATGTAGTTGAACTAAATGGAATAAACGCTGGTCAAGCCGCGCGTGTCCTTGCCCGTGTAGTAATAAATTATTGCCATTATCACAGACGTCCTGAACATAGTACGGTCCCTGCCATTCCAAAAAATCGGCGGCCTCCAAAATATTTTGGGATACCGTTTCTAGTGCAATTGGTGATTGTTGTTTACCAGCACCATAGGCCCACTGCGATTGCATTTGGTAGTTTAATTCGTTCATTTACTCACTCTTCTTCATCTTAATTTTCACCATTTAATCCTTCATTGCTCTTAGTATAAGAGACTTCCCAATTATTGCCAACTCGCAACTCTAATTTTATTGTTATGCTCATTTAATGAAAATTGAACATTAAGCAAAATGTTTTCGCTAATTGTTCTTAAATACTTGAAAAATATCATTTTAATAGTATTATAGAACTTGTTCAAGCGATTAAACACGAACAATATTCATTAATGTGCCTTTATTCTTAACTAATCAAGTGAAAAGGGAGATTAAGCATGCAATACATTTCAAATTACTTCAAGTTAGATGAATTGGGGACGAACGTCCGCCGAGAAGTACTCGCCGGTTTCACAACATTCATTTCAATGGCTTACATATTATTTGTTAATCCCAGTGTCTTAGGTGCTTCAGGGATGGATAAAGGTGCAGTATTCACCGCTACTGCCTTAGCTAGTGCACTTGGCTGTTTGTTAATGGGAATTTTGGCCAAGTACCCAATCGCAATTGCTCCTGGCCTCGGGGTTAATGCCTTCTTCACTTATTCAGTTGTTATTGGCATGAAAATTCCCTGGCAAACTGCGCTAGCCGGTGTTTTTGTTGCCTCAATCATTTTTATGATCATCACAGTTTTCAAACTTCGTGAGGCAATTATCAACGCTATTCCGCATAACCTTAAACTAGCAATTGCGGCTGGTATTGGTCTTTTCATTGCTTTCATTGGTTTACATGATGGTGGCCTAATTGTTGCTAACAAATCGACGGTGGTTGGCCTAGGTTCCCTAAACGTTAGTACCACTTGGCTAACTATTTTCGGCCTAATTGTTACCGCAATTCTGATGACACGAAAAGTTCCTGGTGCTATTTTTATCGGGATGGTTTTAACGTCTCTACTCGGATTAATAACTGGTTTAATTCATTTACCCAGTGCAATTATTTCCAGCGCACCCAGTTTGCACCCAACTTTCATGGTTGCCTTAACCCACGTTGGCGAAATCAATTCACTACAGTTGGTCGTGGTGGTGCTCACCTTCCTGCTAGTCACCTTCTTTGATACTGCGGGTACACTAGTCGGATTGGCCGAACAAGCCGGTTTTATGAAAGATAATAAAATGCCCCGGGTCGGCCGCGCCTTATTAGCCGATTCATCCTCAATGTTAGTTGGTTCCTTGCTGGGAACCTCGCCAACTTCAGCCTACGTTGAATCCTCGGCCGGCATCGCAGTCGGTGGTCGTTCTGGCCTCACCGCCGTAGTTACTGGCTTGCTCTTCATTGTTGGCCTTTTCTTCTCACCACTTTTGTCAGTTGTCACTAGCCAGGTAACAGCGCCGGCATTAATTATTGTTGGTGTGTTAATGGCCCAATCGTTGAAACAAATTGATTGGCAACAATTAGAAATTGCTATTCCTGCATTTCTAATCGTGTTGGGCATGCCCCTCACGTACAGTATTTCTGACGGTATCGCCTTAGGCTTCATCATGTATCCTATCACCATGATCGCCGCCGGTCGCCGAAAAGAAGTCCACCCATTAATGTACGGCCTGTTCTTTGTCTTTCTGATCTTCTTATGGATTTTAAACGTTAATTGAAAACTAAATTAGAAAAAAGACGTTTGACAAGATTACTTTTGTCAGACGTCTTTTTCATTTTCAATTACTTATAATCGGAACATATCTCAAAAAATTATTTCTAGTCTTTTTCAATCGGCTTGGCTTCAGCAATCACAATATCCTTCATTTTACGGATTTTATGGTGCCGCGCGGCCTCAATTTTTTCTTTACTCAGCCGCGTTACTTCGCCAAGCGTTTGTTCATTCAATAATCGATCCACTACAAAATCGATTTCATCCGTCCGAATATTGCGTGTTGTATTAGTTAGAATAACGTCAATTCGACGGAAACTATCGACATAATAAACACTAGTATTACCAAGCGTATACTTACGAAAATAACGGATTGCTGTGTTTCCATAAAGGTACGCAATCGTATTCGGAATCATCTTACGCAAGCTAACGTTAACCTTGATTGGAACTTCAATTAATTTCACTGTCGATAACCTCTTTCTTTTTAATTTTATACTAATTATTTTAGCGGATAATCAGTGTAAATTCGATCA
This sequence comes from Loigolactobacillus iwatensis, assembly GCF_003950295.1. Taxonomy (GTDB): domain Bacteria; phylum Bacillota; class Bacilli; order Lactobacillales; family Lactobacillaceae; genus Loigolactobacillus; species Loigolactobacillus iwatensis. The sequence goes on along the minus strand of NZ_RHNP01000002.1, from coordinate 333 downwards.
TTTTGCTTAAAAGCGTGCCGAAAAGATGGTTTCTCGCCCTAATCTAACTCCCAGCTTCAAGCAATTAACGCCATTTTTCATTGCTCGTTTTTAAAAATGACTAAACTTATAGTACGCTTATTTCGGCTAAAATGCTTCCTATATTTGACTGGTAAAAAAATAAAATTGGCCAACAATTAATGAATTCCGACTCATTTTATCTAGTAGCGACAAAGGTGTTATTTCACCTAAAAAGGATTAAAATAATATTATTTATACGCGTGGTGCTAGTTCGTCATAAAATCAAAAAAGCCTAAATTGTATACCAATATCGTCAATTCAATCTTTAATTGA
>NZ_RHNP01000019.1 GCF_003950295.1 Loigolactobacillus iwatensis | reverse complement strand
ACTTTAACAGAATATAAAAGTGGTGAATCATAATTCCGTCGAATTATGATTCACCACTAATGTTAGTCAGTTTTTGTTGCATTATCCTAGTCAGGTAAGTAAGTGCTGGTCGATCCCGATACTCTTTTTTTGGTTGAAAGGCAGTCATTGTAATTTTGGAGTGGGACTTTTCTAAAGCCTCCGTAATTGAGTTTAAGGATAGATATTGTCCCCCAGTTTTAACGTGTGTAATACCGTTTTCTTGATTAATACTGCCGTTGATTGCGTTGATAACGATATCGAATTTAACGTTGGTGGTCGCAAGTTTCTCGCTAGGAATAAACTGATTGGCCCCTAATTGGTTCAATAAATTAGCGTGTTTTGCGGCTGCAACTGCCGTGACCGATAAACCGGCGATTTTAGCCAATTGAAGTAATAAACTACCGACACCACCAGCCGCACCTTCAATTGCCAGTGATTGGTCTGGCTGAATTGATAGTGCATTGAATAAAATATTATAGGCAGTTATACCAACTGAGGGTAACCCAATGGCTTGTTCAATCGGAAAATCAGGGGGCAAGCGGCCAATCTTATTATGTGAAACGGGCACCTGGCTGGCGTAACCACCAATGTTGGGGTGTGCAATTACAAGTTCACCAGGCAGGTAGTCGGTGACCGCACTACCAATGGAATTAATCGTGCCAACAACGTCAGTACCGGGAACGATGGGAAAAGGTAAGGGCCGCTCAGCTTGTTGCTCACCACGACGTAGGGCGGCATCATATGGATTTAGACCAAAGCCAATGACGTCAATTAAAACTCGAATCGGGGACAGTACTGGTGGGGCCTGAACTATTTTTTTGAAAACTGATGGCGGTCCGAATTGATTAAAACCGAAGCTTTGCATAGTAACCATCCTTTCTATATTGCTATAAGCGTATCATAGCAAAGCTTCTTGAAAATAAGAAGAATAACGATTCAACAACAAAGTTAGAGGGAAGAGTGCATTTTAGTCCGAATTCGCTTATAATGAAAGACTGGTAATACAGATTAATGGATCAAGTACCAGAAACATTTCTTCATTAATTTGTTGTTGGACATAGACAAAATTAGTTAAGGAGTCAACATGTTTTTAAACTACAAGCCAACTTGGAAGTTAAGTGCAGTGGTACAAATAACCCCTGCAGATTTAAAGCGGCACGGCATTAAGGCTGTGTTAGCTGATCTTGATAACACTTTGATTGCTTGGGATAATCCAACGGGAACAAAGGAGTTGCAAGCTTGGATTAAAACTATGGCAGAGGCCAAGATTCCAGTAGTTGTGGTCTCTAATAATAACGCTAAACGAATTCACCGCGCAGTCACATCACTTGGGTTACCTTACATTGCTCGGGCCATGAAACCATTTTCCTTTGGTATCCGGCGGGCTAAGGTTCAATTGGGCCTAGCTGATAGTGAAATTGTCATGGTGGGTGATCAATTGCTAACGGATATGTTGGCCGCTAATGCAGCGCATATTCGGACAATCTTAGTACATCCTTTAGAGGAAACTGACGCGTGGAATACAAGTATCACACGCTTTTTTGAAAAATTTTTTATGCGGCATTTAGATCGGGAATATCCAGAATTAACGTGGAGGAATAGCCTAAATGACTGAGAGTAATGAAGAAGCACTTTATTGTATTGGGTGTGGTGCCCAGATTCAAACAACGAAACCAAATGAAGCAGGTTACACACCACAGGCCGCTTTAGAAAAGGCCAAGGAAACGGGTGAATTATACTGCCAGCGTTGTTTTCGATTACGGCACTATAACGAAATTTCTGATGTGCGCTTAACGGACGATGACTTTTTGGCCTTATTAACTCAAATTGGCGAGGCCGATGCGTTGATCGTTAACGTGGTGGATATTTTTGATTTTTCTGGTAGCTTAATTCCTGGCCTTCACCGTTTTGTGGGTGATAATCCGGTTTTGCTAGTTGGAAACAAGGTTGATGTTTTACCGGGTTCAGTTAAGCGGACTAAAGTAAAAAATTGGTTACGAGAACAAGCACACGCAGTTGGGTTACGACCAATTGATGTTCTATTAACCAGTGCTAAAAATGGTTATGAATTAGATGATTTATTAGCCGCAATTGAAAAATACCGGAATGGGCGTGATGTTTACGTTGTCGGGGTGACTAATGTTGGTAAATCAACTTTGATTAATCAAATCATACGACAAACAACGGGAACGCAGGATTTAATTACAACTTCACGCTTTCCTGGAACAACGTTGGATAAAATCGAGATTCCGCTGGATGATGGGCATAACTTAATTGATACACCGGGAATTATTCATCGTGAGCAGATGGCCTATTATTTAGGGGCCAAAGATTTAAAATTAGTGACGCCGCAAAAATCAATTAAGCCTAAAACATATCAATTAAATGGTGGGCAAACCGTTTTTTTGGCTGGGTTAGCACGTTTTGATTACGAAGAAGGACCAAAGCGTAGTTTTACATTTTATTTAGACAATAATCTATTGGTTCACCGAACTAAATTACAAAACGCAACGGACTTTTACACCCGCCAAGTGGGTAAATTATTACAACCACCACGGGCCAAAGAAGTCGCAGCCTTTCCTGAATTGGAACGTATCCAGTTCACACCGAAAGAAAAAAGTGATCTTGTTTTTGCCGGACTGGGTTGGGTAACAGTACCAGCCGGAGCAGTTATAGCAGGCTGGGCACCTAAAGGGGTAGCGGTTAGTTTGCGGAAAGCATTAATTTAAAGGAGATTAAAATGACGTTAACAGGTAAACAAAAGCGTTTTTTACGAGCGCGCGCCAATCGATTACGGCCAGTTTTTCAAGTTGGTAAAAATGGCTTGACAGCGACGTTTATTCGCCAAATCGACGAAAGCTTAGAGCGAAATGAGCTAATTAAAATTAATTTATTACAAAACACGACGGTATCGGCCAAAGAGGTTGCGACTGTCTTAACTGAGGCTTTGCCTAAGCTAGTTGTCGCACAAATTATTGGGCATGTGTTAGTATTATATCGTCCAGCAGAAAAAGAAAAGTATCAACGAATTTCTGCTCAAGTAGCAGCTTTATAAAGAGGTGTAGCAGTTGTGGCTAATGAAACATTAACCCAACCTGTAATAACAGTTGAAACTAAAAAAAAGATTTTAGATAATGGACGACATAAACAGGTTGGCATTATGGGCGGTACTTTTAACCCGCCTCATATCGGTCATTTGATTATGGCGCAAACAGTAGGAACACAATTAGGGTTAGAGAAGATTTATTTTATGCCTGATGCTAATCCACCCCATGAACACCCGAAAAATGCCATCTCGGCTGATCATCGGGTTGCAATGGTCAAACGTGCCATTACGGGTAATCCTTTGTTTGATCTTGAATTGGCAGAAGTTAAACGTGGTGGAATTAGTTATACGTATGATACGATGTCCAATCTAAAACAACAGCATCCAGATACGGATTATTACTTTATTATTGGGGCTGATATGGTCAATGACTTGCCACATTGGCACCGAATCGATGAGTTATTAGAACTGGTTCAATTTGTTGGCGTTAAACGACCTGATTTTCAAGTTCATAGTCAATATCCAGTGCTTTGGGTGGACGCGCCATCTTTAGATGTTAGTTCATCAATGATTCGAAAACGCTTAGCTTGTGGGCTGTCAATTCGGTACTTAGTGCCGGATGAGGTTTTAGATTACATTGAACGAGAGGGGCTTTACCGTGACTAATGTCAGTTATCCTCAGAAATTAGTACCACTTGATCGGAAAACTTTATTAGAGCGCATTAAGGCACAGCTAACTAAGGGCCGCTTTCAGCACGTTTTACGGGTTGAGCAAACGGCACTTGATTTGGCTGAACGTTATGGTGGTGATCGGCAACGGGCTGGTTTAGCGGGCTTAGTTCATGATTACGCCAAGCAACGTCCTGATGCAGAATATAAGGCCTTGATTCGGACGGAAGGCTTTGATCCAGAACTATTGGCTTATAATAATGGTATTTGGCACGGCGTTGTTGGGGCCTTTATTATTGAGCGTGAATTAGGTATTCACGATGAACAAATTTTAAATGCTGTTCGGCGGCATACAATTGGTTCGGACAATATGACAGTGCTGGATAAAATTATTTTTGTAGCAGATTTTATTGAACCAGGTCGTGATTTTCCGGGAATAGCGGAAGCACGGCAGGCCGCCGCAACTTCATTAGATGCAGGTGTGGCGTTTGAAATTAAACAGACGCTTAATTATTTATTGAGTACAAATAAGAAAATATATCCAAAAACAATTGCAACTTATAATGCTTACGTTGCAAAATAGAAATTTATTGGCAAATTGATGTTATCACGTGTTATGAAATTAGAGGGGGATTGATTGTTAGTGGATAGTCGAGAAATGTTAGAAATTGCAGTACGTGCCGCCGACGGTAAACGTGCTGAGGATATCGTTGCCTTAGATGTTCGAGAAGTTAGCCTATTAGCTGATTATTTTGTAATCATGCAAGGCAACTCAAAACGACAAATGGACGCCATTTTAGATGAAATTGAAGAAAAAGAAGAATTGGCGGATGTTAAAGTTGTTCGGGTGGAAGGCAAAAACTCAGGTAAATGGGTTTTAGTTGATTTAGGGGATATTGTTATTAATATTTTCAGCCCAGAAGAACGGGCCTACTATAACCTTGAAAAACTTTGGTCCAACGCTGAGACAGTTGACGTAGCCGATTGGATCGACGCATGATTTACCAAACTTTTGCCACACTATATGATGAGATGATGGATACCACCTTATATGATAGGTGGCTTTCTTTTGTTCAAAAATACGCCCCAAAAAAGGCCCATAAATTATTGGAATTAGCGTGTGGAACGGGTATTCTGGCCGTTAAATTAGCCAAACAAGGGTATCAGGTTACCGGACTTGATTTGTCAGAGGAGATGTTGACCCTTGCGGCAAATCACGCGATGGAAAATCAGGTAACATTACCACTTATTCAAGGTAACATGTTGGATTTAAGTGATATCGGCCAGTATGAAATTGTGACTTGTTTGGATGATTCATTATGCTATATGCCAGATGAAGCAAGCATTGAGCAAGTTTTTCAGCAAGTTGCCGCTTGCTTGAAGCCAGGTGGTCAGTTCTTATTTGATATGCACTCATTACACCAAATTGATGACCTTTTTCCTGGGTACATGTATAACTATAAATCCGTTGATCAGGCCTTTATGTGGACCAGTTACGTTGGTGAGCACCCACATTCCATTGAGCATGATTTAACCTTCTTTGTTTGGGATGATGAGCGCCAGGCCTATCAAGAAATTAGTGAGTTGCATAAGGAACGAACCTACCCGATTGAAGTCATTCGCCAGGCCCTCCTTGCAGCGGGCTTTTCCAATGTAATAGTTCGAGCAGAATTTGGTGATGAAGCCGTCACTGCTGATAGTATCCGTTGGTTTTTTGTTGCACAAAAGGGTGATTAAAATGCTACAAGCAACAGGAATGATTGTTGAATATAATCCATTTCACAACGGTCATTTGTACCATTTACAGCAAGCACGAAAACGAACCCAGGCGGACGTGCTGGTTGCAGTGATGAGTGGTAATTATCTTCAACGTGGGGAACCGGCAGTGATTGATAAATGGCAGCGCACTAAGGCCGCATTAGCTAATGGTGTTGATTTAGTTGTGGAACTACCTTTAGCAACTGCTGTTGAACCTGCTGATCGTTTTGCGCAAGGGGCACTCGCAATTTTGAGCCTGTTAGGGTGCTCGGCGTTAGCATTTGGTACTGAAAATGAACAGATTGACTACCAAGCAATTGGTCAAAAATTGGCGGCGTTACCTGCTAGACACACTTATTTTCGTGACTACAAACAGACCTACGCTACGCAATTAAATCAGTACTATCGCGACACACTGAATTTAAATATTGATACACCCAATCAATTATTGGCACTCAGTTATGCGACTAGTAATGCAAAGTTGCCTAGGCCGTTAAAATTAATTCCGATTGCACGAAGTGGTTCTCAGTACTTAGACCAAGAACTAAATGGTAGTGCAATTGCTAGTGCAACGGCCATTCGCCATTTGATTACTGCGGTTGATTTTTCCCACGCAGACTTGGAAAAAGTTGTACCTAACGAAACCTATCAATCTATAGTGACGCAACCAGTTATGAATTGGACGGCCTTTTTTCCCTATTTGAAATATAAAGTAGAGTCAAGTTCTTTATTTGAGTTAGGTCAAATTTACCAAATGACCGAAGGCTTGGAATATCGGTTTAAGAAAGTTGTTCATCAAACAACTAATTTTTCAGAGTTATTGCGAGCCTTAAAGTCCAAACGATACACTTACACACGTTTGCAGCGCGTTTGCTTATATATCCTGTTGAATATTAAACAGACGGAAATCATGACGACGTTAGAGCGGCCCTACATCCGTTTGTTGGGCTTTAATGAAAAGGGCCAGGCTTACCTTCACCAAATCAAACAGGATCTAAAAGTACCATTAATTAGTCGGGTTGATCAGGAAGTAGGGGGCGAGAATGGCTTATTAGCGTTAGAGGTTAAGGCGGATTGGCTATACGAGCAACAAACTGGCCGTGCACAAGATTTTGGTCGAAGTCCACTTCGAGTTTGAAATTTTCTACTTGGCCAAGGCGATTTAATTTAGCGTAATAAAAAAGGATTGCGGTAAAAAGATCTCACCGCAATTCCATTTTTGTTATTATTGTTCAACCACATGGGCGGCCTTAACCTCGTCACTTGCTAAGGTTAGGGTTCCCGCTTCATAAAGAATATCATATTTGACGGCCCGACCAATATTCAAAAAGTCGCGGGGACTAGATGTAATGACCGTGTCATCAGTGGTAATTCGAACAGAAGTAACTTCGTTTAACGTCATTGTTTTTCCGTTCGTTAACTCTAAGGTTAAAACGTTATCCATTAAAAGAACCTCCTAAATAATATAAATTACGCTGCCAAATAGTGGCTTTGTTTATTAGTATACCCTAATCTTGTACCCTTATAGTTGTTGGGTCAATTGTTTTATTGCAAAAAGTAAGCAGTATGATCGACCGTTTGGTGTTTTTGGCAATTTGTAAAGAAAATTAAATGGAATTTGGGCATAAATACTGTTAAATCGGTGCTCAGCTGCGTAAAGCAAAATACATTGACAAAGCTATTTTGCACAGTTATAATTATTGTCGTTGCGTTAGGAGGTACGTTCGATGAAATGGTCGTTACTTGAACTTGAGAAGTACCGTGAAACACCACTAAATATTAAGGAAACACTTGATTTAAAGCAGTCATTACAGGATCGTAATGCTGATTTACTTGATGTTAGTCCTGTACTTGTTGCTGGGATAGTTGCGTTAGATGGTGACAAGATTATCACTTCTTTGAAGGTCAAGGTAACCTTAACGTTACCTTCCACACGCTCTTTAAAACCAGTAACGTTGCCACTTGATTTCGCGATTAGCGAACTCTATGCGTCCGCTACACAAGCCGCAAATGAAGAGCAGTCAGATTCTGTGATTCCGTTAGAAGATGGCTCCTTGAACCTCGATAAGGCAGTCGAAGATAATATTTTGTTGCAGATTCCACTAAAGGTTTTAACTACTAGTGAGCAACAAGCCGATATCGATATCCCAAAGGGGAACGGTTGGGAAGTTATCTCTGAGGATACTTACAACCAGCGGCAGGCAGCAAAGAAGAAACAAGTTGATCCGCGTTTTGCGCAGTTAAAAGGCTTATTTGGTTCGAATCAACCAGAAGACTAAGCTCAAAACGATTAAGATAATTTATTTTAAGGAGGTGGATTTAATGGCAGTACCAAAAAGAAAAACGTCAAAGGCGCGTAAACGTCTACGTCGCGGACACATTAAATTAGTTACGCCTAACTTGAGCCCATGCCCAAACTGTGGTGAATTAAGAATGTCACATCATGTTTGCCCAACTTGCGGCTTTTATGATGGCAAACAAGTAGTCAACACAGGTTATACTAAATAACTAGAACCTGTTTAAAAGCTTTAGCGGCCATGGCGCTAAAGCTTTTTTTGTGTTGCAAACTCACTTTTACTTTTATTTAGTGACTGTTTTTGATAGGATAAGAGTGTTAACTATTGAAGGAGGCTCAATGATTTATGGAAAATAAAAAACCCCAAATTGGCGTTGTCGGTATGGCCGTCATGGGGAAGAACTTAGCACTGAACATTGAGAGTCGCGGTTATACGGTTGCCATTTTCAACCGAACAGGCTCAAAAACAGAGGCTGTTGCCAAGGAACATGCGGATAAGAATTTGGTACCTAGTTATACGATTGAAGATTTTGTTGCATCACTGGAAAAACCACGTCGAATTATGATGATGGTTAAAGCCGGTGCAGCAACAGATGCTGTCATTCAAGAAATTTTACCTTTATTGGATAAGGGTGATGTTTTAATTGATGGTGGTAATACCTTCTTCAAAGACACAATGCGCCGTAACGCAGAATTAGACAAGTCCGGTATTAATTTTATTGGGACTGGTGTTTCTGGTGGCGAATTAGGTGCCCTACAGGGGCCTTCGATGATGCCTGGTGGTCAAAAAGAAGCTTATGACTTAGTTGCCCCAATCTTTGAAAAGATTGCTGCTAAGGCTAAAGATGGCAAGCCTTGTGTAACTTATATTGGCAATAATGGTGCTGGCCACTACGTTAAGATGATTCATAATGGGATTGAATACGGTGATGAAGAACTAATTGCTGAAAGCTATAACCTATTAAAAAACGTGGTTGGTTTATCTGTTGATGAAATTGCAGCTATTTTCTCCGACTGGAATAAAGGCGAATTAGATAGTTACTTGATCGACATTACTGCGGATATTTTAACGCGCAAGGATGATCTTGGTTCTGGTGAGCCAATCGTTGATAAAATTTTAGACCGGACAGCGAATAAGGGAACTGGTAAATGGAGTTCAAGTAACGCCTTAGAACTTGAAATTCCGCAATCACTAATTACTGAGTCCGTTTATGCACGTTATATTTCAATGATGAAAACTGAACGGGTTGCTGCAAGTAAAGTTTTACCAAAACCAGAAGGTAACGTTTCTTTTGACAAGGACAGCGTTGTTGAAATGATTCGTAGAGCTCTATACTTCAGCAAAATCATGAGTTATGCCCAGGGCTTTGAACAAATGCGGATTGCTTCTAAACACTATGACTGGAATCTTCAGTATGGTGAAATTGCAAGTATTTGGCGTGAAGGTTGTATTATTCGGGCACGCTTCTTGCAGAATATTACGGATGCTTACGACAAAGAACCTGAACTACAGAATTTACTTTTAGATGATTACTTCAAGGATATTGCCAAGCGGTACCAAGAAGCAGTTCGTGATTTAGTTGGCATTGCTGTTAAAGCAGGTGTGCCAATTCCTGGCTTCACTTCTGCAATTACTTACTACGATTCTTACCGTGCAGAACGATTACCAGCAAATATTATTCAGGCCCAACGCGATTTCTTTGGTGCCCATACTTATGAGCGGACAGATCGTGACGGTAGTTTCCATTATTCATGGTACAAAGAACAATAATTAGTTAATTTATGAATTAATTGATGATATAAAACATGAGTCTCGTGGGTATCGTTTTAGTCAACTACCTAATTAGAGCAACTTTTGTTTTATATCATTTTTTTATCATTTTATGGTAATGGTCTGTGAGTTAGTTTAGAGGGAATTGGTGGCTTTTTTACACTATTCATGGTAGAATACTACCTTGTATGAGTTATTTAAATATTAAAGTTTGAATTTAGTAAATAAAAAATACAATTATGACGTAACACTGTGAAAATGTTAATAGTCTTTCAAGGAGTTGTGCGGTTGAATGAGTAAAATTCTAATTATTGAAGATGAAAAAAATCTGGCCCGTTTTGTTGAGCTTGAATTGAAACATGAAGGTTATGAAACGGCTGTTCATTATAATGGACGAACAGGTTTAGATGCTGCGCTAGCAACTGATTGGGACGCCATCTTATTAGATTTGATGTTACCTGAATTAAACGGTTTAGAAGTTTGTCGGCGTGTTCGGCAAGTTAAGAACACACCAATTATTATGATGACAGCACGGGACTCAGTTATCGATCGTGTTTCTGGTTTGGACCATGGTGCCGACGATTATATCGTTAAGCCATTTGCCATTGAAGAATTATTGGCACGTTTACGGGCTTTACTACGCCGAATTGATATTGAAGGCGAGCAAAATAATGCTAAGCAAACAACTGTTTCGTATCGAGACCTAACAATTGAGAAAGAAAACCGGGTTGTTAAGCGCGGGAACGAAACAATTGATTTAACGAAGCGCGAATATGAGTTATTGCTAACGTTAATGGAAAATATCAACGTTGTCCTAGGCCGTGATGTCTTGCTTAACAAGGTTTGGGGTTATGAAAGTGAAGTTGAGACGAATGTAGTTGATGTTTATATTCGTTATTTGCGAAATAAAATTGATCGAGACGGTGAGGAAAGCTATATTCAAACCGTTCGTGGTACAGGGTACGTGATGCGCTCGTGAAATCCATCACTGCTGATAAACAACAAAAGCGGGCTCGGCGTTTTTCATTAAAATGGAAGTGGGCGCTGGGTGCCGCTTTTGGTATATTCATTGTTTTTGCATTCTTTTCAATTTTAATTTTTAATCGTTTTACCGCTATCATGCTAGGTCAAGAACAGACTAACCTGCGTGATACCATGACATTGGTGGTTGAACGCCTAAATAATCAATCGGATACCTTAACACACGCAACAGTTTTACCATATCTTCGTCCTGATTTGGCAACGCCAGCGGATGAGGTTCCTAAGAGTGATCAAAACGCGAAGAAAAATATCTATACTGATTCGATTATTGTTAAATTGGCCCGTGAGGATGTGACCGTCAGCGTTTATAATCCTAATGGTAAGTCAATTTTTGCTTCACGGAACATTCCAACAAAATTTAAGAAGACGGCCAATATTGATATTGAGCGAACAAAAATTCATGGCGTAAATGGCTTTATTGGTCGGCGGCCAATTCGTTCTCGAACTACTGGACGGATTATCGGTTACGCGCAGGTGACGACACAACTTGGAACCTTACGCAAGGATCAGAATCAACTGTTGAAGGCCTTTTTTGGTATTGGGTTACTTGCTTTCTTGATTAGTGGATTAGTGGGGTACCTTTTGGCTAGTTATTTCATGCGACCGATTAAGTCAATGACCGATACAATTGATATTATCAAGAATGATCCACAATCAGCAGAACGAATTCCTCAGGTTAAACGAAATGATGAATTGGCCGATTTAGCCAACTTATTTAACGATATGCTGGATCGAATGCAGCGGTATATTGAACAACAAGAAGAGTTTGTTGAAGATGTTTCGCATGAATTACGCACCCCGGTCGCAATTATTGAGGGCCACTTACAAATGTTGAATCGTTGGGGAAAGGATGATCCGGAAGTTTTGGCGGAGTCAATTAGTGCCTCCGTCCAGGAAATCACCCGGATGAAAAGTCTAGTTCAAGAGATGTTAGATCTAACTCGGGCTGAACAAGTTGAGGTTCATTATCCCCACGCAAAGACTGACGTTAAGGACGTTACGCAGCAGGTCTTCAATAATTTCAAACTCATCCATCCTGATTTTACCTTTACCTTGGATGACGATCTGGATCAACCGACGATCGTTAAGATTTATCGGGACCATTTTGAGCAAATTATGATTATTTTGATGGACAATGCTGTCAAGTATTCTGAAAAACGGCAAGAAGTTCATTTGTCAATTGCGCGTACGGGTAATCAAGTTGAAATTGCTGTGCAAGACTTTGGTGAGGGAATTGCCGAAGCAGATCTTGCACGAGTCTTTAATCGTTTCTACCGGGTTGATAAAGCGCGGAGTCGTGATAAAGGCGGCAATGGTTTAGGTTTGTCAATTGCCCAACGCTTAGTTGATAGTTATCATGGCAAAATTTCAGCAGAGAGTGTACTGGGTAGTGGCACGATTCTTCGAATGAGCTTTCCTATTTTAAATACGTTGCCCAAGGGTGAGTCACCAATAGCGACAACTGATGATTCGAAGTAAAGCGTTGCTAAATGATAGTTTAATAACTAAAAAACGTCACTGACAAAATTGTCAGTGACGTTTTTTAATTACCGTTCGTGGTGTTGTTTACCAGAATTACGGTTCTTTTGATTAGAATTTGTGTTTGATTTAGCAGCCACTTTTTTAGGTTTGGCTGCAGGCTTTGCGGTTTCTTCCACAGGTTTAACAACTTGCTTAGGTGGATTTTTCTTTAATTCTTCGGCAACTTCGGCCTTAATTTTTGGCATATAGTAGAAATTCGTAATAACCGTTTGTAGAATAGCTAGTAAACCACCAGCTAAGAAGTAGAGGCCTAAGCCAGCTGGTGAGGCCAAAGAAATGAAGAACGTCATTGCAGGACTCATTAACATCATCGTCTTCATTTGCTGTTTCTGACTTTCTGGTAATCCGATTAAGGAAATATAGCCTTGGATGACATAGGTTAAAGTTGCAAGAATCGTGATCACGAGGTTCGTTTGGCCAAGGCTAATTCCCATGAAAGTGCTCTTAAAAAGCACTGGATCGTACTGAATAGCCATATACAAGGCAGAAAAGACAGGTAACTGAATTAATAGCGGCAAGCAGCCGATACCACCAGTCATACTGACACCGTTGTCCTTGTAAAGCGTCATCATTTCCTGGCTAATTGCAGTACGTTCTTCGTTAGTTTGTGCAGCTTTTTGGCGCTTCTGGATATCATCCATTTGTGGTTTAATTGCGGCCATCTTTTGTTGTTGCCGAGTTGATTTTTTGGACTGGCTTAACATTAGTGGTAATAGAATTAAACGAACAACGAGTGTGATGATTAGAATTGCCCAACCATAGTTAGGCGGATTACCGAATAGCTTTGCAATCCAAGTGATTAAGTGCTGCATTGGTAAACCAAGAAACTTGTAAATTGGTCCGTAAAGAAAGCCAGTAGGTGGCGTTCGATGAATTTGTTGGTTTGAACAGGCCGATAAGAATAAGGTCAAAACTGTAAAAAGTCCGCCGTAAGTAAGTAGGCGTTTAGATTGCTTCATTTATTTAATTCCTTTCAAGTAAAGTCTTCTTGAATACTATACTTGAAGGGAATCAATTTTTCAATGAGACTTTAGTCGGTTACTTGAAAGCCGCGGTAGTTACCGGGCCTTATTTCCGCAAGGTCTACACGAGTTACCTTGCCGTAGGGTGAGGGTGATTCCTTAATTGAGGAAATGAATTTCTCAATTTGCTTGTTACTACCACTGGCCTCAATGTAGACTGATCCATCAATTAAGTTACGAACAATACCGCTAACACCAATTTTATCCGCTAAACGTTTGGTTGAGAAGCGAAAACCAACGCCTTGGACACGACCGAATACGGTCAATTGAACAGTACGCATTTTTTAGCCTCCTTTTTCAATTCCATTTAATGAACAGCAATAATTTTAAAAATCATGGTATAATGCAGAAAAAATGAAGGACGTGTTTTTGTGTCATTAATCCAATCTTCCAAGAACAATTATATCAAAGACTTACGTAAGTTGGCGCGAAAAAAGGAGCGTTTGGCCCAACAACGTTATTTAATTGAGGGAATTCACTTAGTTAAAGAAGTACTTAAGTCCAACGCTAAAGTTCAGGCCGTGTTAGCAACGGAAGCTTTTGAACAAAGTGAGTGGCTTGCTGGGGTTACTGTTCAGTGGATTTCAGAGGAAGTTGCTAAGACGTTGGGTGAAACGATTACAACGCAAGGAATCTTTGCTGTAATTGAGTTGCCTAAACTAGAAAAACCCGCAACTTTAAATGGTGCGTGGTTACTTTTGGACCAAATTCAGGATCCAGGAAATATTGGAACAATGGTACGAACGGCAGATGCCGCAGGCTTTAATGGTGTTGTGTTGGGCCAGGGTAGCGCTGATTTATATAGTCCCAAGGTAGTCCGATCTATGCAGGGAAGCCAATTTCACATTGCAATTTATGAGGCCGATTTACTAACCTGGTTTGCTGATTTTAAGGCGGCGGGAATACCGATTTATGGAAGTGAATTAAACGAAGGTGCGATTGATTTCCGAACAATTAAGTCACAAAATGATTTTGCGTTAGTCATGGGAAATGAAGGAAACGGAATGCAAGCGTCGTTATTAAAAATGACGACCCAAAACCTGTATATCCCCATAAAAGGGCAGGCAGAGTCATTAAATGTTGCAGTTGCGGCCGGCATTTTAATGTTTCAATTAAGCGCTGCCAATTAAAGCTTAATTTTCTTTAATGTTCAATGATATTGTTCGCAATTTTCTTAATAATGGATTAAACTAAATTTAATTAGGGTAAGATTAATCCATTGAAGAAAGGCAGCCATTGAATGAAAAAAAATTTAAACTGGCAAGATGATCAGGCATACGTAAATGAAGTTGCTGATTTATTAGAGACCGACGCTGTTAAACGACTAGCTGATTACACACAGCACCATTTTTCTAACCGACTAGAACATTCAATTCATGTTTCTTACCGTAGTTACTTAATCGCCAAGAAGCTTAAATTGGATGCACGCGCAACTGCACGTGGTGGTCTTTTACATGACTTATTCTACTATGATTGGCGGACAACTAAGTTTGATCTTGGTACCCACGCTTATATTCATCCGCGAATTGCGTTACGTAATGCAGAAAAGCTAACTCAATTATCAAAAAAAGAAAAAGATATTATTATTAAACACATGTGGGGTGCAACGGTTGCGCCGCCACGCTATCCAGAAAGTCTGATTGTTTCAGTGGTTGATGATTATTGTGCCATTGATGAATACGCGATTCCTGAAGCAACTAAGTTACGACAATCGTTCAAGCAACGGGTATTAAATCTTACAACCAAACTAAATGGTTAATACTAGGGAGTGAACCCAGACTTTTGGCGCACACTCTAGAGTAGCATTCGGAAATAGTAAGCGGCTAGGGCCTTTGTCCCAGCCCTTTTTTTGTTGTTTATCTAAATCTTGAAGATGGCGCTTTGGTCAGATAGGTTTACTTTTTTAAAGTAAGTATGCTAGAATAATTTCGAGGTGAGAACTATGACAGAAAAGACAGTTGCAGAATGTCAAAGCGAGCAGTTTCACTTATGCCCTAAATTTCAAAAAACTTTTACAATTCTTGGAAAAAAATGGAACGGTTTAATTGTCGACGTTCTTCTCGAAGATGGTACGCAACGCTTTAAAGATTTGGCAAAAAAGGTTCCTAAGTGTAGCGACCGGGTATTAGTTGAACGTTTAAAAGAACTTGAACAAGAAAAAATTGTTGAAAGAAAAACTTATTCTGATTCTGCATTAATCGAATACCAATTAACGCCGCAAGGACAGGATCTTGAACAGGTTATCACTGCCGTTCATAGTTGGTCGGATACTTGGCTTGATGCAAAACAATGCGTTGAGGAGTTGACGCACTAGGCTTTTGTGCTACAATTAATACCAGTTTAAAAATGCAGATGGAAATTAGTAGCTAGGTTTAATCATTCAGAAAGTTGACTATTTTGATGGAAGGTCGATCGACTATGCCTGGTGAATTTCACTTCCGGAGTTGGCTTTGGGCGTGCACAGCACAAATAAAGTTCCGGCACAGGCCGTTATCCTGTCTGAGTGCACACCTTTTTAATTAAGGCTTGTGAACTAGGGTGGTAACGCGAAACCTCGTCCCTTTATTAGGGTGGGGCTTTTTTTGTGTCAAAAATAAACATCTGTTAATTCAGTTAAAGGAGATTGAATATGAGTACTTTACAAGAAAAATTAACTCAGTTACAGCAAAAGGGTAGTCAGGATATTAAGGCGGCAAGTGATTTAAAACAATTAAATGATATCCGGGTTAAATTATTAGGAAAAAAGGGACCAATCACGGAAGTTTTGCGCGGAATGCGTGATTTAACAAAAGAAGAGCGACCAGCAGTTGGTAGCTTTGCGAATAAAGTTCGGGATGCCTTGGCCGAGGTTGTTGACGAAAAGAAGGCCGAGTTAGAGCAGGCAAAAATTGCGCAACAATTAGCCACAGAAACAATTGATGTGACCTTACCTGGTGACCAGCCTAAAGTTGGCGCACATCACGTTATTTCACAGGTCATTGAACAATTAGAGGATACATTTTTAGGAATGGGATTCAAGGTTGTCTATGGTTATGAAGTTGAAGAGGAAAAGTACAACTTTGAAATGTTAAATATGCCTAAAGATCATCCTGCTCGTGATATGCAAGATACTTTTTATATCACGAAAGATGTTTTAATGCGGACCCATATGTCACCGGATGAAGCCCGTGAATTAGAGAAACATGATTTTAGTCAAGGACCACTAAAAATGGTTAGTCCTGGCCGCGTGTACCGACGTGATACTGATGACGCAACCCATTCACACCAGTTTTTCCAAATGGAAGGCCAGTATATCGGTAAGAATGTTACAATGGCCGATTTAAAAGGAACTTTAGAATTCGCTATTCGCCAAATTTTTGGTGAAGAACGGGAAATTCGTTTCCGTCCAAGCTATTTTCCGTTTACTGAACCGTCAGTTGAAGTAGATATTTCTTGCTTTAAGTGTAACGGAAAGGGCTGTGATGTTTGCAAACATACTGGTTGGATTGAAGTTTTAGGTGCTGGAATGACACACCCGAATGTCTTAAAAGCGGCCGGCGTTGATCCTGAAGTTTATGGTGGTTTTGCGTTTGGTTTAGGTATCGACCGCTTTGCGATGCTGAAGTATGGTATTGATGATATCCGTAATTTTTACCAAAATGATGTGCGTTTCTTAACTCAATTTGAAAAGAGAGGCTAGAGTCTGATGAAAGTATCTTATAACTGGTTAAAGGATTATATTGATTTAGATGTCACCCCAGAAGAATTAGCAAATAAAATCACCTTGACTGGTATTGAAGTGGAGGACACCTTCCATCCAGATGCTGGCCTGAAGAAGATTGTAGTAGGTTACGTTGTTTCAACTAAACCGCACCCAAATTCTGACCATTTACAATTATGTCAGGTGGATCTTGGCGCTGATCCAGTTCAAATTGTTTGTGGTGCACCTAATGTTGCTGCTGGCCAAAAAGTAATTGTTGCGCTACCAGGATCGCGGATTGCAAACAACGAAAAAATTAAAAAAGGTAAAATGCGAGGCGAAGTTTCTAACGGAATGATTTGCGCGTTACAGGAAATTGGGTTTAGTACTGACATAGCGCCGCAAGCGTATGCCGACGGAATTTATGTTTTACCAGCGGATGCTAAGGTTGGTGCACCGGTGTACCCTTATTTAGGTATGGATGACGCAATTTTAGATTTGGCCATTACACCTAATCGAGCGGACGCACAAAGTATGCGCGGTGTAGCTTATGAAGTTGGTGCGGTTTACGCTAAGAAACCACATTTTGACGTTGCAAAGCCGGTAGAAACTGCTAAACCAGTTACTGATGTTTTACAGGCTAGCGTTGCAGCTGAAAAAGATGCACCTAGTTATAATTTACGCGTGATCGAAAACGTTAAAATCCAACCAAGTCCACTTTGGTTACAAATTAGGTTGTGGAACGCAGGGATTCGGCCAATTAATAATGTGGTTGACGTCACTAATTACGTGATGTTGGATTACGGCCAACCAATGCACGCTTTTGATTATGATAAAATTGGTTCAAAAGAAATTCTAGTTCGCCGAGCAACTGATGGTGAGAAGTTGACAACGTTAGATGGTAATGAACATGAGTTAATCGACGATGATATTGTAATCAGTAATGGGACTAAGGCGATTAATTTGGCTGGCGTTATGGGCGGCCTAGATTCTGAAATTACTAACGAAACGACAACCGTTGTTTTAGAAGCAGCAATTTTTGATCCGATGCACATTCGGAAATCGGCACAGCGGTATAACTTACGTAGCGAGGCATCATCACGTTTTGAAAAGGGAATTAATAAAGGCACCGTTTTAACAGCCTTAGATCATGCAGCTAGTCTAATCGCCGATTTTAGTGATGGGGATGTACTGGCAGGTATTTTATCACCAACGAAGATTGCACCCACAGCTACTGTTGTCGAAGTTTCGCAGGAACGTATTAATCATGTGCTGGGCATGCAAATTTCAACGGCCGAGATTACTAAAATATTTAAACGTTTGGCCTTTGGTGTTAGTGAAACGAACGGGCAATTTAAGGTCAGTGTACCGACTCACCGGTGGGATATTAGTATTCCCGCTGATTTAATCGAAGAAGTAGCGCGTCTTTACGGCTATGACAAAATGCCAACCACGTTACCAGCCTCTGCTTCAACGCCAGGTATTTTAACGCCTCAGCAACGGCGGGTTCGGCAGATGACCCAATTACTTGAAGCAAGTGGCCTCAATCAGGCGATTAGCTATGCGCTGACAACAAGTGAAAAGGCCAGTCAGTTTACGTTGACACCGGCGGAGACGACTAGTGTCGCTTGGCCAATGACCGTCGACCACGCCGTTTTACGAATGAACTTGGTGAGCGGATTATTAGATGATTTAGCGTATAATATTGCCCGTAAACAAGTTAACGTTGCTTTGTATGAACAAGGCCGTGTTTTCTTAAAACAAGATGCAAAAATGACGCGTCCTGAAGAAGTTGAATATGTTGCTGGTGCAATAAGTGGTGATTGGCAGGCGAAGACGTGGAATCAGGTGGCAAAACCGGTTGATTTTTATCAAATTAAAGGCATTGTTACTGCTCTTTTAGATCAATTTAACTTGAAGGCGACCTATCGTGTCACGACAACGCGCACCGAAATGCATCCTGGACGAACAGCAGATATTTATGTTGGTGACCAGTTAGTTGGTTTTGTTGGTCAAATACACCCACAAGTTGAAAAAGCCTACCGGATTAAACCGACCTATGTTTTCCAGCTTAATTTAACGGCCTTATTAGCGATAGATAAGCAGGCAGTTGTTTACCAGGCCATTTCTAAGTACCCGGTGATTACTCGCGATATTGCTTTACTAGTTGCTAGTGATGTTACTAATCAGGCCATTACTGACGCAATTTTTGAAAAAGGTGGCGCTCACTTAAAAGATGTGACGCTATTTGATAGCTACACCGGCGCAAATATTGAAAAAGGTAAGAAATCATTGGCCTACACATTAACTTATCAAAATCCTAGTGCAACTTTAACGGATGATGAAGTTAATGCTGCCTTTGCAAAAGTTGAAAAGATTTTAGTTGAAAAA
Source organism: Loigolactobacillus iwatensis (assembly GCF_003950295.1). Taxonomy (GTDB): domain Bacteria; phylum Bacillota; class Bacilli; order Lactobacillales; family Lactobacillaceae; genus Loigolactobacillus; species Loigolactobacillus iwatensis. The sequence goes on along the minus strand of NZ_RHNP01000019.1, from coordinate 32,323 downwards.
ATCGGAGCCGTAATCCGTTAAAGTGTTGTGTTTTTCTTAATTTCTAAAACTGCTGCTGCACATGCCGTTATTTTCTTGTATACTATTAAAGGCTATTGAAATACGCACATAAGGGAGGCCTTTCTTTGGATAACCGTGGCGGAAATCAACCCGAACATCGAAGAAAATCAAAACAAAACGATTTACAGCAGCACGCTGAAAAATTGGCTGAAGATCGGATTGCTGAAAAGAAAATTGTGGATCGCATTGTTTATTGGATCGCCGGTATATTAGTTGTGCTAATTATTTTAGTTATTTTGGTTGGGATGCAGTATTTCCATTCATCACTCCAGCCTTATGATAAAAATGCAACTAGGCCTGTAGAAGTTAGTATTCCGGTAGGCGCGTCTAATAAAGAGATTGGTGCAATTTTACAAAAAGATAAAGTTATAAAAAGTGGGACTGTTTTCAGTTACTACGTTAAGACACATAATTACGCCTCTTTTCAAGCAGGCTATTATTCATTAAAGCCATCGTTGTCACTTGCTCAGGTAACGAAGAAATTGAGTGATGGCGGTGAAATGAGCAGCAAGTATCATATTCTTGTTGGTGAAGGAACAACAATTGACCAAATTGGTGATCAAATCGCTAAAGCAACGCCTTATTCTAAAAAAGAATTTTTGGCCCTGATGAAAAATCAGACCTACGTTCAAACTTTAGAAAAAAAATACCCGCAGTTGTTAACTTCGAGTATGGCAAGTAAAAACGTACGTTATCATCTGGAAGGTTATTTATTCCCGGCTACCTATAATTATTATGAAGGTCTAACGTTAAAAACTTTGGTTAATAGTATGGTTGCCAAAACGAATACAGTGATGAAACCGTATTATAGCCAGATTAAGGCGCAAAATTTGACTGTCCAGAAGGTATTAACTTTGGCTTCACTAGTTGAGCGTGAAGGTGTTACATCCGCTGATCGGAAAAAGATTGCGGGGGTTTTCTTTAATCGAATTGATACTAAAATGCCACTCCAATCGGATATTTCCGTGATGTACGCGTTAAATACCCATAAAAAGCATCTTTATAATAAAGATACAGCAGTGAAATCACCGTATAACCTTTATAAAAACAAAGGTTATGGACCAGGGCCGTTTAATAGTCCAAGTGCGTCATCAATTTATGCTGTGATGCATCCGGCTGATCGAGCTCAGAATTACTTATACTTTGTGGCTAACCTTAAGACGGGCAAAGTGTATTATTCACAGACCTTTGAACAGCATACAACGACAAATAGTGGGATTCAGACTAAAAATAAGGATACGAATTAAAGTGTTAACGAAAAAACAGTCGGACATTGTCCGGACTGTTTTTCGTTAGGCATAAATTTTTGGAGGAAGTTTAATGATGAAGAATAAACCAGTTGTCATTGGTGTAACTGGAGGAACTGCATCGGGTAAAACGTCTGTTTCGCACGCTATTTTTGATCATTTTTCCGAGAACTCAGTTTTATTACTTGAACAAGATTCTTATTACAAGGATCAGAGTAAGATGACGATGGCACAGCGCCGAGCAGTTAATTATGATCATCCGCTGGCCTTTGACACTGATCGTTTAATTCAGGACTTGAAGAGGTTATTAAAGCGGCAGGCGATTGATAAGCCCATTTATGATTATAAAGTATTAAATCGTAGTGCACAGGTTATCCATGAGGAACCAAGGGATGTTATTATTCTTGAGGGTATCCTGATTTTGGACGATCCGCGTTTACGTGATTTAATGGATATTAAGGTCTTTGTTGATACCGATGATGATGTTCGGATTATTCGCCGAATCCAACGGGATATGCGTGAGCGTGACCGAACGCTAACTAATATTATTGACCAGTACCTGACTACAGTTAAGCCAATGTATCATCAATTTGTTGAGCCAACAAAAAGGTACGCCGATCTCATTGTTCCCGATGGTGGGGAAAATCAGGTTGCCATTGATTTATTGGTCACTAAAGTACGGGATATTTTACAAAAAAAGCAAACTATTAATTAAATCGACTTGACAGACTTGGCCTGTTTAAATATCATTAGCGCTATGGGTTTTAAATTGACTTTAATTCTTAGGTGATTTAGGTCAAATTATGGTTTAAACATAAATTAAGATTATTTTAAGAGGTGGATAAAATGGCAGAAAAAGAATTCCCAATGACTGCTGAAGGTAAACAAAAATTAGAAGATGAATTAGAAAAGTTAAAAACGGTGACGCGTAAAGAAGTTGTTGAACGTATTAAGGTCGCCCGTGGCTTTGGTGATTTATCTGAAAATTCTGAGTATGAATCTGCTAAAGACGAACAAAGTTTTGTTGAAGGACGAGTTTCAACAATCGAAAATATGCTCCATTACGCAAAGGTCGTTGATAACGGAGCAGTTGCTTCTGATGAGGTTTCAGTTGGTAAAACTGTTTCCTTTAAAGAAAAAGGTGAAGATGACGAAGAAACCTACACGGTTGTCGGTGCCGCTGAATCGGATCCGATGGCAGGTAAGATATCCAACGATTCACCAATTGCTGGTGCCTTGATTGGTAAGCACGTGGGCGATGATGTCGTTATCAAGACGCCTGGTGGTGACATGAACGTTACAATTACTAAGGTAGAAAGTAATTAGCGATTGCCGTAAAAGAAGCTCTTTTACGAAAAATGAGCCGTAAGAATGCTTTAGGTTGAGCAACGATTAACTTCATCATTGGAGTAATGGTTACTTAGGGCACCCTTAGGCTTTTTTTTCGACCAATTTTTAAAATCAGTCCTAAGGCCGATTAAAATTAAGACTAAAGCAAACAGTTGTTAGGCCCAATTTAGGCTATACTAAAATAAAACTAGAAGGAGGTCGCACTATGCAACGTGGCTCTTGGCGTCTTTTTATGATTATTGAAGCCATTTTATTAATTGTAATGGGTTGGCAAATTTTTTCTAACCCACCTCAATTGGTTTTTATGGTATTAGGAATTCTAAGTTTGCGCTTAGCAACTAAACAACGACATAAACGCTTCTTAACTAGTTTTTTTTGGTTATTTGGTAGTTTAGCAATTATTATTACAATTTTCACTAATCCAACAATTTGGGTTATGCTTTTAATTGGTCTATTGTTCACCGTTATTAGAGGACATGATTTAAAAGTAGGTGATCTAAAGCGGGCGTGGATACCATGGGCACGTAAACAATTTGTTGCGGTTGAAACAACTGAACCAACACCTAAAAATGGCAAGCGAATTCGCCATCCTTGGTTTGGTAATCAAACGATTGGGCGCAATGTCTTTGAGTGGGACGATATTAACTTATGTATTGCAATTGGGGACACAATTATCGATTTAGGTAACACCTTATTACCTAAGGCTGATAGTGTCATTATTGTCCGTAAGGGAATTGGTCGAACCCGGATACTGGTTCCAGTTGGAACGGCCGTGATGTTAGATCACACTGCAATGGTTGGCAACGTTAATTTTGCCGGAAAGGCCTATCACGTGGGTAATGACGAACTAACTTTTTATAGTGATGATTACGATACAAATGAACGCCGCGTTAAGATCCTAACTAACGTTTTGGCCGGTGATTTAGAGGTGTTATTTGTATGACAAAATTATCCCGCGGTTTGTTATTTGCAACTAGTAGTTTGCTCTGCTTTTTGGTTATTAACGTGCTATTTTTCTTTTATTTTTTTGCGATTAATCACGCAGAAAGGTTTTTAACCTTATTTACTGCTCAGATTATGTACTTACCAGTTTATGTTTACATCGTTGTCGCGGCTTTATTGACTGGTTTTTTGACAACTAGTCTAATTTATTTATTGGTCCGTCAACAATTTAATCAAACTGAGGCCAAACTAACTTTGTTGACAAACGGTCAATATGAGGCGGACGCGCTGAAAGTTGGACGTAGTTCTTTTGACCAGACTTTTGGCTTTGACACTAACGAAACAATCGAAAAATTACGTCAAAAAATGGTGACATTGCAGCAAGAAATTCAGACCTACAGTAATCAACCCAAGGTCGTTGCTGGGGAAACAAAGGAAGAAATACTCACACAGGAACGCCATCGTTTGGCCCGTGAGTTACATGATTCGGTTAGCCAACAACTGTTTGCTGCAATGATGATGTTATCCGCCTTAAATGAAATTGCCGCAAAGCCTGAAAAGACGCCCCAAGTGATTAAGCAATTAAAGTTGGTGGAAACAATCATTAACGAGGCACAATCAGAAATGCGGGCGCTCTTGTTACACCTAAGGCCAATTAGTTTGGAAGGTAAGTCGTTGAAACAAGGTATTATTCAATTATTAAAAGAATTGCGAACCAAGATTCAATTAGAAATGAAATGGGAGATTAGTGATGTTCATTTAGCAAGTGGTGTGGAAGATAACTTGTTTCGGATCGTTCAGGAACTTTTGTCCAACACATTACGACATTCAAAGGCGAAGTCGTTGGAGGTTTATTTGAAACAAGTGGACCAAACTGTTATCTTAAAGGTTGTAGATGACGGAGTGGGTTTCGTTATGAAGGACGCAGATAATGCTGGCAGTTACGGCTTAAATAATATTCAAGAACGAACTGCAAGTATTGGTGGAACTGCCAAAATTATTAGTTTTCCTAAGCAGGGAACCAGTGTTGAAGTTCGGGTACCAATATTAAAAGAAAGCTAAGGATGTGCAGGTTGTGATTAAGGTATTAATTGTAGATGATCATGAAATGGTTCGCATTGGCGTTGCCAGCTATCTGGCCGTTCAAGATGATATTGAGGTTGTTGGTGAGGCGGAAAATGGTAAGATTGGTGCTGAAAAAGCACTGGACTTACGCCCTGATGTTATCATGATGGACCTAGTCATGGACGTCATGGATGGGATAGAATCAACTAAACAAATTATGACGGCTTGGCCGGAAGCCAAGATATTAATTGTGACTAGTTTTATTGATGACGAGAAGGTTTATCCGGCAATTGAGGCCGGTGCAAAAAGTTATATTTTAAAAACCTCAACGGCGGCAGAAATTGCCGACGCGATTAGGTCCACTAATAAGGGCGAATCGGTACTGGAACCCGAGGTAACCACTAAAATGATGCACCGCTTATCACGAAAGCCAGAACCAAAACTTTACGAGGATTTAACTAAGCGTGAGGTTGAAGTATTAGGGCTAATTGCTCAGGGCAAGAGTAATCAGGAAATTGCCAATGATTTATTTATTACGCTAAAAACTGTAAAAACGCATGTTTCCAATATTTTATCGAAATTGCAAGTAGAAGATCGTACGCAGGCTGCTATTTACGCATTAAAGCATCATTTAGCAGAATAAAAAGGACAAAATCGTAATCTAAGCCTAAGCAGTGGTGAATTCACTGCTTAGGAAGATTGCTATTTTGTCCTTTTTAATCGCTTAATGGTGTTTGATTTTTAAATACAGTAACACTAAAAGGTCAACTAGGCCGCTTAGACCAGAGATGATTAAGCCCAGTGTTAGGTAAGGCGGCCAATAAGTTAAACTGACGGTGTGGCTGCCCTTACTTAATGGAATGGCAATTAAACTACCAAGTACTTGTTTAAATTTTTTAGGGTGACCATCAACGCGTAAGTGCCAACCTTTGGCGGCAGGGATAGTGGTCATCATTACTTGTTTACGGTGGGGAATGGTGATTTTACCCGTTAAATGTGTATTACTATTATGCGTTAACCGCCAAGGGTGAGCCTGCAGCGTTTGCGTTGCTTGATTCAAAGCGGCCGTATTAAAGTGATAAAGTTGGAAATTCTGTAACCAAACTTCCGGTTGTTTTAGGGTAATTGTTAAGGTTACAGGTTGATTTTGTTCCGCAGCAGCCAAATCGACAATTACCGTATCACGAAAGGTATCGTATTGTTGTAATGGGTGGTTATTAACTGTAAAACTGACAGCCTTACTATTAAGGTTTGAACCAATTGTCAGATAATAAGGATCACTGGTTGTTGGTGTAAAACGGTAAGTAATCGTGCCGTTCTTTTTTTTGTTGATTTTTTTATAGGTTTCCGTTAATGGTGCCTTATCTTGGCGAACGTTGTGGTAAGTTACCGTCGCAAATTGCTGAGCCATAAACAGAGATGTGTACTGTTTGGATCCCATTAAATGATTCAGAATTGTTGACTGATAGAGTGTTGGGTATTGACTGTTTTTCACTGGCTCTAAAATCTTATTGGAAGCCGCAAAGCCAAGTGGTAAAGCGTAATTATTTTGGTAAGTTTTAGTTAGCTTGTCTTGGCCGATTTCGCGATAAAAGGCCAGGTCGGGTTTATCGGTCAGTGGTGGTAGCACAGTTGTACTGCCTTTACTTTCTGGTTTAGCGTCTAAGTAGTATTTCATTCCTAAAAAGGCGTCCGTAAATAAGGTGCCATTAGAGTAAGTGATAAAACCATCACCAGCTGGTTGACCAAGACGGCCCATAAAATTAGGAATCTTGGCCTCAAAGGTCGAACTAAAATGGGAGGCGCTATTATAATTGGCTTCCATTGAGTCGTTTTTGGTCCGCATGAAGGTTTTTTCTATGCGATAGAAGTCATTTGTTTTATTCTGGGCCTTTACCCGTTTAACCACTTTTACCAGTTCAGCGGTGTAATTGGCGTAATCGCTCTGACTAACGTAACTAATTTGGTTAAGACTTAGATAAGCATTTGTTGCCATTTCAATGATTGCAAAACTAACAAATATCAAACCAAAGTACCGGTTAGCTAGACGAACACGTTGGCGTAAGGCCAAAAAGATGAGTGCTAAGAACCCAAATAAGACAGTTAAGAGTAACTGTGAAGGCTTAAGAAAGTTAAACTGGTCCAAGTGAAAATAAACGTAGCCATCGAAACCGATCAGTAAAAGTGCAAGGACCCCAATTTGCCAGGAGGTTAACTTGCGGTTAGCTTTTAAGGCAATCGCTGCAAGCCACACTAACCAAAAGCAAATCACAAAACTAAAACGATAAGGATACCAAATTGGAAATTGCATGGCGTGCCAAACAAGATCAAGTGGTTGTAGGCAAAGTGAGAAAAAGAAGAAAAAACTAACCACTAAAGCACTGAGGCGTTCCCGCCAACCAATTTGATGACTAAGAAAATAGAGTACAAAGCCCAGTAGGACTAATGAGCCGACAAAAATATTTGGGTAGCCAGTGGGCATTTGATCAAAATTAAAAGCACCAACGACAAATTTAGAAAGCATTTTGAGGGGTGAATATTCAAACTGCCATTTAAAATGCGTTAACGTATACTTGGCCTTACTTTGAGTGAGCGCGTAGAAAGTTGGTAGTAACAGGGCCGCGGCCAAGCCGGCACCTAAAAATGAGCCAACAATGAACTTTCGCCAAGCGGTTAATAATTTCCGCCAGCCAGACCAATGACGAAAGCTCGCCCAAAACATGTAAGTGATTAAAAAAAGACAGATCATGTAACCCATATAGTAGTTAATCACTAATGTGCAACCAAGAAGAAAACTATAAAATAAGTAGCTTTTACCATTAAAAATCTTTTCAACACCAAGGACAACTAATGGTAAAAAGACGGCCGCATCTAACCACATCACATTTAATTGATTGGCGACTAACCAACCCATCAAGGCGTAGCTAATCGCAAAAGTTGGAATTCCCCACTTGGTCTGAACTTTTGTCCTTTTTAGTAGGATTGCAAAAGTCAGTCCACTGCTACCGTACTTGAGCAAGGTCATTAACATTACGCCAAAGGTCAGCCATTTACCCGGTGTCAGTAGGAGCAACAAGTTAAATGGACTCATTAAATAGTAAGCCCAAACTCCGAGCATGTCACCACCAATTGCTTTGGAAAAGGAGTATAAGATCTGATCCGGGTGGTGCAAGATGGTATCGCGGAAAAAGGCGTAAAAATCAATGTATTGCTGCCCAAGATCAACGGTTAGCAGACTGTTATTACCAAAAGGAAACATGTGCCGGATTGCAAAATAACTCCCCATAATAATAATGGGAGCGAAGAAGCTTAAAAGAAGTGGTGCGTGTTTCTTAAAAAAGCGTATGATTTGCACCAGAAGTTCACCTCAATTTAAAAAAGAATACTATAATGAGCATAAGCGAAGCTAGATTAACCCGCAAGCTTTTTTAACGCTTTTTAAAGACTCCTAAGATTTAAAAATGAGTTGCTTAATTTTTACTGAATCTTAAATTTGCGTTCTTTCAAAAGCCAAAAGGTTATGCTAACATGATAGAAGTGTTGCGAGATAAAAGATGTTACGTTAAAAACGCGTGGCAAATTTAATTTGAAGATTAATTAAATGAGAAGTGTTTCAAAAAGCGTATTTGTTTTTGAAACAATTTCTTTTACAGGATCGATTTTAAGGAGCAAGGTCAAGTGAAATTTTTGCGAAGCAGATCAAAAAGGCCGGGACGAAATCAATCAAGTATTCCGTTCCGTTTGAATTTCTTGTTATTTATTGTTTTTATTCTTTTTGCAGCATTGATTGCGCAATTAGGCTACCTACAAATCCTTTATGGTTCAAAGTTTGAGTCAGAGGTTGATCGCACTGATAAAACAGTCGTTACTGGAAGCGTGCCCCGAGGAATGATTTATGATTCTCAGGGACGAGTATTAGTTGGTAATCAGGCTCAAAATGCTATTAGCTACACTAAAGGCATGGATGTTTTAACTTCAGATATTTATAAAACTGCAAATCGTTTGAGTCAGTTCATTTCCGTCAGTACGAGTAATTTAACGCGGCGGGATAAGGCTGACTATTATTTGGCGAACTCTAAGAACTTAAAGCGGGTTGCCGCTAGTTTGCCTAAATCTGAAACCCAGGGCACTAATGGTGAAACGCCAAACGAAAAAACACTCTATAAAAAGGAAGTTGCCGCTGTTAGTAAGCAGGATCTGGCGTTTACTAATAAGCAACTTCAGGCCGCTCAGATCTATAAAACAATGAGTGGTGCCTATCAGTTATCAACGGTTTACGTTAAAAATAGTAATTTAACTGAAAAAGAAGTCGCTCAAGTCAGTGAACACCTTACTGAATTACCAGGAGTTAATATTAGCAATGATTGGGAACGTTCTTATCCAGATGGTGATTCAATGCGCAGTATTTTAGGTAGTGTCTCTACTGAAAAACAAGGTCTACCAAGCGATAAGGTTAATGAATACTTGGCCCAGGGTTACTCACGGAATGATCGAGTTGGAACTAGTTACCTAGAACAAGAGTATGAACCAGTTTTGAAAGGAACTAAGTCGCAAACTCAAGTTGAAGTTAATGCGAATAATAAGATTTTAAATACGAAAAAGATTTTCTCCGGTGAAAAGGGTGGCAACTTAGAATTAACAGTTAATTCTGCCTACCAAAAGGAAGTTGACGCTACATTAAAGAGTGTCTTTAATACGGCTAAGTCGGCCGGAGCAACTCAATATTCAGATGGTGCTTACGCCGTTGCAATGAATCCAAAGACGGGTGCTATTTTGGCCATGTCTGGAATTCATAACAACCCTAAAACAGGTAAAACCACTGATGATGCACTGGGTACGATTAATCGTAACTTTGTTATGGGATCTGCGGTTAAGGGTGCTACCGTCATGGGCGGCCTAATGAATGGGGCAATTTCACCAAGTAATAATACCTTGCCTGATTCACCAATTTATTTCTCTGGTGGTTTGGTTAAGAAAGCTGTTTATCCTGCTGGCACTTATAGCTCGCTAACGGCTCCACAAGCCCTGGAGGTTTCCTCAAATATCTACATGATGCGGCTTGCGATGAAGGAAGGTAACGCAAAGTATGAGGCTAATTCATACTTCCATATGCCTAAATCAATCTTTAAAACTGAACGTGGTTATTTTAATCAGTTTGGTCTTGGCATTAAAACTGGGGTTGATTTACCGGGTGAAACCAGTGGCTATGAAGGGCCAACAACCGACGTCGTTAAATCCCTAGATTTAGCTTATGGTAACTATGATGCGTACACGCCAATCCAGTTGGCACAATATATTTCGACAATTGCTAATAACGGTTCGCGGATGCAACCTTATTTAGTCCAGTCAATTCGTGGAACGAATAAGAATGGTTCATTAGGTCAAACTGAGTCAATCACGACACCAAAGGTTCTTAATCGAATTAACGCGCCTCAATCTTATTTCAATGTGGTTAAAGAAGGTATGTATAATGTAACGCATGGTTCAATGGCTTGGGGTACGGCACACCAATTGAAGGGTGTAACGCCATCTATTTCCGCAAAAACGGGGACGGCCCAAACATTCTACTATGATTCATCTAAACCGAATGATGCCAATCCACCAGAAACTTTGACCTTAAGTTTTGTTGGTTACGCACCATCGAATAATCCACAGATTGCAATTGCGGTTGTTTTCCCGGATATGGCTAATAGTGCGGATGAATCGAACTATAATATCGATGTTGCGCAAAAGATGTTTACCGACTATTTCAAATTAAATGGTCAAAAAACAAGTTCTGGTAGTTCAAGTACAACCACGAGCACGTCTTCTACGACAGCAACGACAACGACAACACAGTAGGCTTTAAAACCGAATTATCTTTTAAAGGTAGTTCGGTTTTTATTTTAGTTGAAATAAGGGAGAATTTAAGAATGCAAATTAATCATGCTGTATTACACATTACCGACCAAGAGACGGGCACCATTTATTATTCCCAACGTGAATTAGATTTAAATGATCCAGGAGTGGCCAAGTATATTGAACAAGTCACAAAGCGGTTTCTGAAGCGCGATGTTCAAACTGGCCTATTTCCCGATGATAGTCCAGTGGCTGCCTTATTATTAAGTGATGATAATTTTTTGGCTAAAAGTCAGCAATTGACGCAAGAATTATATGATTTTATTGCACCCCAGGCAGAAATACCCCGTGCTGATTTTTTAGTTGTGGACGTGACCGAGGCGGAACAAGATTATTGTGGCCTGTTTAAGCTAAACCACGGCCAAAATTTCGTACATTTTTTAAATTATGATGAACAGGAAGTGGCCAATCAAATTATTTTAAACCAGTCCGTATTACCTAGTAGCAGTCATAAAATTGATGACGGATTCTTGATGACAAAGGCGCAGCGCCGCTATTATGTCGCTTCTAAGGTGTTTGCCGTTGATGGTGAAAAGCAGGCCTATTTTTCAAAAATTTATTTAGGCCTAACGACCAAGCCAACATTAACTGAAAGTGTTAAAACGGTTGGTGAGACGGCTAAGACTGTTGCCGCCGAATTTACACAGGATGACTTTGAAACAAGTTCCCAAACTAAACAAGCAATTTTTGATAGTCTAAGTGATACTAGTACGTTAGATGTGGACTACGTTGCTGATCAGGTATTTAAGGACAATGAGCCGGCCAAAAAGGCTTTTACGGAAAAGGTTGCCCAGAAGGCCGTTCCTGCAAAAAAAGAGGACTTGACGCGTAATTTTGACCGTAAATTAAGCAAGCAGCGTTTGAAACTGGATAATGGCATTGAATTAATTATTCCAATGGCAATCTACCAAGATAAAGACCAAATTGAATTTGTGAATAATCCAGACGGAACCATTTCGGTAATGTTGAAAAATATTGGCGATATTCAAAATAAATTTTAGTGAATTTTTGGCAAAATGGCACTTTTAAACACTTTTTTAATAAAGCGTCAATTGTATAGTTGCAACAGATATTTGAGTTTTTTGGGGGGAGTTAAATGCGTTTTTTACACACGGCTGACTGGCATATTGGAAAAAAATTAGCCGGTTATGATTTATTGGCGGAGCAACAATTTGCATACGAGCAAATTGTGCAATTGGCAAAAGAAGAACACGTTGATGCAATTGTGATTGCTGGTGATCTTTACGATCGTGCGCAACCAAGTGAATTGGCAGTTAAAACGTTAAATGCGATGTTACAGCGATTGAATTTAACCGAGAAATTACCAGTTTTAGCAATCAGCGGTAATCATGACAGTGCTACTCGGTTAGCAACGGGAAGTCCGTGGTATTCAGCAACACAATTTTATTTGCGGACGACATTAGCGGCAGCGTTTAGACCCATCGAAATTGGTAACACGCAGTTTTTTTTATTACCTTATTTTGAACCATTTGCTGCTCGGCAATATTTTGAAGAAGATGATATTCATCAAATTTCAACCGCAATGAAGTTTGTGGTTAAGAAAATGAAGTCTGAATTTATACCTAATAAGAAGCACGTTTTAGTTGCCCATTTCTTTGCTGCTGGCAGTTCGACAACTGATTCAGAAACTAAACTCACTGTCGGTGGACTAGATGCAGTACCATTAACTTTATTAACGGATTTTGATTATGTCGCCTTGGGCCATTTGCATAGTAAGAATGCATTACATTCAGAAAAAATTCGGTACAGTGGCTCACCAGTTAAGTTTTCAATTTCCGAGGCCGAACAAGAAAAAGGGGTCTGGATCGTGGATACTGAGTTTGATCAGGTTGTTTTCCACGCCTTAAAACCGTTGCATGATGTTCGAGTCCTAAAGGCAAGTTTTGCGGAGCTGAGTGATTCTACTTTTTATAAGGCGCAACAACGTGATGATTTTCTTGCAATTCAATTGACTGATCAAAAGGTTATTCCTAACGTAATGCAGGAGTTAAGAAAAATTTATCCGCGAATTGTTAGTTTAACCCGGGCTGCTGGGCCAGTGGTAAGGCCACAGATGAAACGCCAAATTCGTAAGTTAGATCCCTTAACTTTATTAGCCAATTATTTTAATGATGTAACTGGTGACCAATTGACCGAGCAGCAGCAGCAGTGGGCAACAAAAATGTTGAAGGCAAGTCAAGAACAGAGGGAAGACAACTAATGCAACCACTATCATTATTATTAGAAAACTTTGGGCCTTACGAACATGAAACAATTGATTTTACAAAATTTACCGAAACGCCGGTTTTTTTGATTAGTGGCAAAACTGGCAGTGGTAAAACAACCATTTTTGATGCAATGTGTTACGCACTTTTTAATCAAACTTCAGGGGCCGATCGTGATGGTGCAGCAATGCGGTCTAATTTTGCCGCAACTGATGCCCAGACCAAGGTTACTTTTTGGTTTACCCACGGGCAGCGACGTTACCGAATTTGCCGGCAGCCAGAACAAACTGTTCCCAAAAAGCGTGGCGGGGGTTTTCGACAACAGCCGGCCAAAGTTAGCCTAAGCGTTTTTAAAAAAGATGAAGAGTTAACAGAATTAACCAAGGCAAAAAAGGTGCAGGAGTACGTTCAGGACTTATTGCAATTAGACGCCAATCAGTTTTCACAGATTGTTTTGTTACCTCAAGGTGAATTTCGCCAATTCTTAACCGCTACCAGTGATGATAAGGAAAAAGTTTTGCGCCGTTTATTTAACACCCAATTCTATGCTGATTGGGCACAGATGATGAAGACTAAACTGCACAGTGAACAAAAGGATCTGCTTCAAACCCAAGAGCAAATTGAGACGTTACAGCAACAGCTAATTTGGCAACCTGATTTTGAGCAGCCACAAGCCGGCCTGCCAATTGACGATGTTTTACAAATTGCTAAGCAACAACAGGCCCAGTTAAAAGTACAAATTGAGCAGCAAAAACGGCAATTAGAGCAAGCAAAACAAGCTGTTCAATTGATCCAAAATCAAACAGCGTTAGCGAGCCAACTGAGTGATTGGCAACAACAGACGGTTACTTTAAAAAAGGACTTAGCGGCCTTAACTGAAAAGAAGCCAGCAATGAAACAGTTGACCAGTGAAATAGCTAGTCTTGAATGGGCCAAGACGCAACGACCTAAGGTCCAACAACTTGAGCAAAGTCAGGCAGAGCTAGCCAAGTTGCAAAAACAGGTTCAGTTAAAGTTGACCGCGTTTGAAGAACAACAATTAGTTGCTAAAACGACTAATGCGACGTTTGGGACCTTAACGACTAAGCAAGCGGAGCAACAAGAAAGACAGCATGAATTGGATAAAATGCAACAATTACGGCCACTCTATCAAAAAGTGACCCTTGGAACGAAGCAAGTAGCGCAGCTTAAGGAAAAACAGATCAAATTACAAACAGCGGTAGATGAAAAGCAGCAACAATTAAGTGATAATGAGGAACAACAGCAAAATTTAAACAAGCAGCTAGCAAATCAGCCTGTGGTTACTGCCAAGTTAGATACAATCGCCGGCCAACAAACGATACTTTTAAATTGGCGTGATGAGTTAGAGGATTTAAGGATCGAAAAGCAGAAATTGGTTAAAAACGAGCAAGATTTGGTTACGACTGGTAATCAGACAAGCCATTCAGAAAAACAGGTCTCTGAGGCAAAGCAGGCATATCAGCAGTTAAATAGCCAGTGGGCTCAAGCGCAAATTGCTCGATTGAGCCAATCATTGCTGCCTGGAACGCCGTGTCCGGTTTGTGGTGCAGTTGATCATCCCAAACCGGCCCCAGCGCTCACGAGTACACTGATTAGTGAGGCGGAGGTTCAGCAGGCAGAGACTAAATTGACTCAAGAGCGTAAAAAATTGGCTCAACGGCAAACTGAATTTAGTGAGCGAACAGTTACGCTAAAACAGGCCAAGCGAAAATTAGAAAAAAAACGGCAATCATTACTAAGTGCCAGCCAGGATACGCTATCCGGTGTGAATTTAGATACAAATTTAACCGATTTTGATTCTTTACTAACCAAAAAGATTTCTGCCTTAAAAATGCAAAAAAAAGAGTTGGAACAAGAGCTGCAACGTCTTTCTAAACAACAAATTTTGGTAGAACAATTCAATCAAAAAATACAGGGACTGCAAGCTGACCTAATGGCATTGCAGCAACAGCAGCAGATCAGTGCCCAGCAATTAGTTAAAGAAACAACAAAACAACAATCCTTGCAAGAACAAGTTCCGGTGCAATTTTCAGATGAATCAGAGTTACAGAAACATTTAGAATCGTTAGAACAGCAAATTACGGCTTTTGCGGCTGACTTTAATCGCGCAACAACGGCTAAGGATACTGCAAATCAGCAATTAGCTGCGTTAAAAGCAACGATGACGGCAAACAAGCAACAATTGCAGCAGTTAAAGGACAAGGTTGCAAAACTGCAGCAACAGGTGACAGAAGCCTTAAGATCGCGGTGGACTGATCGGCCCGAGCAGCAGTTTAAGGAACTGTTAGCAAAATTAGCGACTTTGGATGAAAAGCGCCAGACCTTACAGACTTTTCATGACCAACGGCTACAAAAGCAAACTCAATTAGATCATCTAAATGGGTTAATTGATGGCCGACCACGTCCAGATTTAGAGAAGTTACAACAACAATTGGCTAAGCTAGAAGAACAGGTTACGGCAAGCAGTGCTCATTTTTATCAATCAGAAGCTAATCAGCAAACTAACGAAAAGTTACTGAAAAAGATTAACCAGTGTTTAGCGGCTAAAAAATCGCGTTTACAGTTATTGGCCCAGTTGAATCAACTCTCCAACGTTGCTAACGGTGATGGTGAAAACAAGGTAAGTTTAGAACGTTATGTTTTACAAACTTATTTAACTGAAGTTTTACTTGTAGCTAATCAGCGTTTATCGCCGTTAACCAACGGGCGTTATCAGCTACAATTACACGAAACTACAGGGACTCACCGTAATCATTCTGGTTTGGAAATTGACGTTTACGATGATAATGTTGGTGCTTTAAGAAGCGTGCATACACTTTCTGGCGGGGAAAGCTTTATTGCGGCTTTGGCTCTTGCCTTGGCCTTAGGTGAAGTGATTCAAAATGAAACGGGTAGTGTTGAAATTGATGCTTTGTTTATCGATGAAGGCTTTGGTTCCTTAGATGAAGAAGCGTTAGAAATGGCCATGACGGCTTTGGAAACAATTGAAGGTAAAAATCGAATGATTGGTATTATTAGCCACGTTAAAGAACTACAAGAGCAAGTGCCATTCCAACTGCAGGTCATTTCGGATGGTGGCGGTAAAAGTCATGTCCGCTACCAAATGGCGTTTGCGGGTCAGGCAGCACGCTAGTTGGTTTACTTGTATTTTTGTGTGACAATAAGGAAGTAGCGAAATAATTAATGGGGAGTAAAACATGACACAAAGATTTAAAAAAATGCTTAAAATTGTTGTTATGCTTTTAGGTTTAACAATTATTGTTAATGTTGGTTACCATTTAATGCAACCAAATGAGCAGCCAACCAATGCAAATGTGGTCAATAAAAAAATAACTAAGAAGCAAACTGTAACTAAAAAACAAGTTGTACCAAAAAAGAAGACCGTCAAAATTGATTGGCGTAAACCGTCCGAAACTAAACCGTACCCAAACTTAGCAGAACACCCAAATGCATGGATTAGAGTGGCAATTAAAAAGCAGCGGGTTTACATTATGGATGGTAATAAGCGACTGTATCGAATGTATGCTTCAACTGGAACTAAGGGAGGCACTCCAACCGGCACTTTTGCAATTCAAAAAGAGCGGGGAGATTTTTTCTATAATGCTGCTTCAGGAGAAGGTGCCCATTACTGGGTGTCATGGAAGGATCACGGAGTTTATCTATTCCACACGGTACCGACAGATAAAAATGGTAATTATAATTTGGCCGAGGCGGCTAAATTAGGTAAATCCGCCGCTTCCCACGGTTGCGTTCGCTTATCGGTTCCTGATGCACGCTGGATTTATGAGAATGTTCCGGAAGGGATGCGCGTGGTGATTGACGAAAAATAAAGGGTTAGTCAAGCGGTACCGGTGGTTGTTTGAGGCGTTGGCATCCACAGTAATTCTTTTTATCGGTTTATTTTTGTATCGGCAACTGGGCCGGGTACTGTATGTGCAAGCAATGTTGGCTTGGTCAAGTATTTGGCGGGTCATCATCATCTATTTGCTGATACTTTTAATTTGGCGGTTGAGTGAAGTACTTGGAAAAATGCCAAATTAGGTATAATTTAGCTGTCAAGGAGATTTGCTTAACATTTATTGTTAAAAAGACTGGTCAGAAGCATGAAAAAATGATAAGATAGTACTCGTTTGAGAATAGCGTTAATAATGAAATATCAGGGAGGGTCAAAAATATGCGTGTCAATATTACGATGGAATGCACAGAATGCCATCACCGCAACTATTTAACAAGTAAAAACCGACGTAACAATCCTGACCGGATGGAACTTAATAAGTATTGCCCAAATGAACGGAAAGTTACGTTACATCGTGAAACGAAATAACAACAGGTTAGTTCCTGTTGTTTTTTTGTAGGGGGAATTTTTATGACTAAGACAACTATTCGTTCAGCGCAACTTAAACGATTAAGTGATTATGCTGGGACTGTTGATAAAAAGGTTGCTGCGGCTGACTTAATTCGGCAATTAACGACAAGTACTACTTTTAAAGCGGCCCAAAAAATTGCGTTAACCTTTAGCCAAACAATTGAACTAGATACTAAGCCATTGATTGATATTTGTTGGCAATTAGGAAAAAGTGTGTATATCCCCCGGGTTATGCCAAAACGGCAAATGGTGTTTTTACCTTACACGCCAACGACTAAATTAGTTAAAAGTAAATTCGGTTTGTTGGAGCCGATTTATAATCAAGCACTTATAAATGATAAATTTGATCTATTTTTAGTTCCTGGAGTGGCTTTCTCAGTCACTAAACATGTACGCTTAGGGTTTGGTGGCGGCTATTACGATCGATATCTGGCGGCCCACCCGCAAAATACGGTTAGCCTAGTATTGCCACCGCAGTATTTTACCGAACCGACGTGGCCGGTAGAAGCGTTTGATGTTAAAGTTCAGGAGTTTTTTACAAAAGGTTAGGTGAGTAGTTGGAACGAATATTTAACGAATTTAAAAATGGCCCGTACGTCACTTATCTATTATTAATCATTCAAGTGGTAGTTTTTGGCCTAATGACTTTAGCCGGGGGCAGTACGAATACTAATGTTCTGGTTTCTTTTGGGGCTAAAGTTGACCAATTAATTCAGATGGGTGAGTGGTGGCGGCTGTTTACACCAATGTTTTTGCACATCGGTTTAATGCACTTGGCGGTTAATTCCGTCACGTTGTATTATATTGGGGAGCAAATTGAAGGTGTGTTTGGTCACTGGCGCTTTTTAGTAATTTATCTATTAAGTGGTTTTACCGGTAATATTGCTAGTTTTGTGTTTAGCCCCAATCTATCAGCCGGATCAAGCACTGCCATCTTTGGTTTGTTTGGTGCCTTCTTTATGCTGATGGAGGCCTTTCGTAATAATCAGGCCATCCGAGCAGTTGGTCGCCAATTTGGACTCTTTATCGTTTTAAATCTCGCTTTTGATTTATTTGCACCAGGAATCGATCTAGCAGGACACGTGGGTGGCCTGTTAGGTGGCTTTTTAATCGCAAATATTGTTGGTGTACCAAGGATTGGTGGTACGTTACGTGGACGACGAATTATTAGCCTAGTGATATTTATCGTCACGGCCGGATTTTTTCTAAATCTGGGTTTTAATCATTAGTATTTCTATGTATAATTGTGAGGTTGTGGCTAATGAAAACACTCTATGATGTTCAGCAGTTACTAAAAAAATTTAATATTTACGTTTATGTTGGTAAGCGAATCTGGGACATTGAATTGATGGGACTTGAGCTCGATCATTTACACGAAGCAGGGGTACTGGATCATGATACGTACATGCGGGCCAAGCTAGTTTTAGAACACGAGCATCGAATTGAAGAACGACGCGAGCAGATTAAGAATAACGGAGGTTAGTACGATTATGGATAAAAAAAAGCTAATCGGTGTTGACTTAGGTGGTACGACCATCAAGTTTGCCATTTTGACAACTAAGGGAGATATTCAACAACGCTGGAGTGTTGATACTAACATTTTAGATGAAGGTAGCCATATAATTCCCGATATTATTGATTCGATTAATCATCATTTGGATTTGTTCGAGATGTCCGCGGATCAATTTGCGGGGATTGGAATGGGCTCACCAGGTACAGTTGATCGAAAAGCCGGAACAGTTATAGGTGCCTTCAACTTAAATTGGAAGACACTGCAACAGGCTAAGCGAGAAATTGAAAAGGGTACTGGGATTGCGTTTGCAATTGATAATGACGCAAACGTGGCCGCACTAGGTGAACGCTGGAAAGGTGCCGGCGAAAATGACGCAAATGTGGCCTTTGTTACTTTAGGAACTGGTGTTGGCGGTGGGATTATCGCTGACGGTCATTTACTTCACGGCGTTGCTGGCTCTGCCGGTGAAATCGGCCACATCACAATTGACCCTAATGGCTACTTGTGTAATTGTGGTAAAAAGGGCTGTCTTGAAACGGTTGCTTCGGCCACTGGTGTTGTTCGTGTTGCCCGAGATATGGCAGAAGAATACGCGGGTACTTCTAGTTTGAAACAAAAATTAGATGATGGCGAAGAGATTAGTTCTAAGATTGTTTTTGATCTTGCTAAAGCAAATGATCCATTAGCATTAATGGTTGTTGACAAGGTCTCTCGTTACTTAGGACTAGCGTTAGGAAACGTTGCTAACACATTGAACCCTTCATATATTGTTATTGGTGGCGGTGTTTCGGCAGCTGGTAAATTTTTACTTGACCGTGTTCAAAAATATTTCAATCTTTATACGTTCCCCCAAGTTCGGGACACATCTGTGCTTAAGCTGGCGGAATTAGGTAATGAGGCTGGTGTTATTGGTGCTGCTTCATTGGCTAGCCAGTTTGTAAAATAGCGTTTTAGGAACGGAATAATGAGTGTGCTGCTCTTGGCTTAAGGTTACTGAAAATTTGGAAAACAAACTATTCAGATGATTGGCCAATCAAAACGAGCTACTTGTTATTCCGTATTTTTGTGACTAAATTAACCGTCGACGTTTAAATTGTGCACATTTAAATTTATTTAGGGAAGGCTTGAAAAACGCAAGAACCTGCACTTCCAAATACGTCTATAACAAATTAGTCCGGAAATACTAATAAAGATATTTTCCAAACAAGGCCCAAGTCCAATCAATTAATAAGTAAACAGTAATGCGTTACGCTTTTTATCTGGTGGATAAAATATTTAAAACGAATTCTGGAATAATATTCTTCGGGAATTAGAGTGAACTGAAATTAAGAAAATAATGACCTGCTTTGATAGGGTGAACGCTTAAAATTCATAATTTTTGGTCAGTTTTTATTTTGCCACTAGTCAATCGACCGGATTTGTGTGAAAATAGTGATTGTGGCGTTTAGTAACTAAACGCGTGATTTACGGGAGGTTTGTTGAAATGACTTTAGGTGCAGCAATTAGTGCTAGTTTTATTTTTAACGTAATTATTATTCTGTTCGTTGTTTATTGGGTAGGGAACCAACTTTATCTCTACATCCAAAGACGCCGGGTTGGTAAGGAAATTACGGAAGAAGTATTTAATAAAGGAATGCGTAAGGCCCAAATTGTGGATTTACGCGAGCCTAAGGATTTTGATTCTGGGCATATTTTAGGTGCCAGAAATTTACCTTATTCGCAATTAACCCAGCGGTATACTGATCTTCGGGCTGATTTACCCATTTATCTTTATGATCAGGGTCGAACTTTAAGTACACGGGCTGCAATCAAATTATACCGTAAAGGCTACCGTAACCTTTATTGGTTAAAAAAAGGTTATCAAAATTGGGATGGCAAGACTAAGAGCAAGAAACATGTTTAAAGAGCCACTGATTATAAAGTCGGTTTAGTGACCAGCTAACTTTATAAATCAGGGCTTTTTTAGTGATTAAAGTGGTTAATTTTTTTTAGCCCGAGAACTTAATTTTATTGGGCAATATGTCCTTAAAGTCAGTGGCTAGTTGAATTTCTGATAGGGGGTAATCAAGTGACGCTTATTTTTGCTCATCGAGGTAGTAAGGGAAGCTGTCCGGAAAATACACTGGCTAGTTTTCAGCAAGCAATAGCTGATGGCGCTGATGGAATTGAAACCGACGTGCAGTGTAGTAGCGATGGCGCCCTAATCATCATGCACGATGAGAAGGTTAATCGAACGACTAATGGTCGTGGTGCAATTAAGCAATTGTCATTAGCTGAACTAAAAGCACTGGACGCTGGTAGCTGGTTTGAACCACAATTTGTGGGTGAACGGATTCCTACCTTACCAGAAGTACTCAATTTACTGGATCAACAGCACTTTACTGGGGTATTTAATTTGGAAATAAAGACAGACCACACGGACTATCCTGGAATTGAGCAAAAAGTGATCCAGGCGATGACTCAGCGTAAACATACTTATCAAGTACTGTATTCAAGCTTCAATTTAACTTCATTGGCGCAGTTAAAGCTTTCCGCACCGAATGCTCACTTAGCAAGTTTATTTAAGTATTCAAGTCGCCAAACGCGAAAATTAACTAATGCCGGAACAATTGCGGCCTGGCACCCAAAGTTAGCCTGGGTTAGGCGCCATTTAAAAACAATTCCTGCTGGTCTAGCGATTCGGCCGTGGACGGTTAATACGGTTTCTGATTTAAAATACTGTTTTCAAGCTAAGTTTGCGGGCCTATTCACTGATTACCCGAAAGAAGCGTTGGCAATTCGGGAACAGGAGTGTGGAAAGAATGCCTAAACAGAAACTAATTTTAATTGTTGGTCCGACAGCAGTTGGTAAAACGGCCTTAGGAATTAATTTAGCGCAGGTCTTTTCAGGTGAAATTATTTCTGGCGATTCAATGCAAGTTTACCGTCACTTAGATATTGGAACGGCGAAAGTAACGCCGCAAGAAATGGCCGGTGTTCAGCACTACTTATTGGACATTTGTAATGTTGACCAACGCTTCACGGTTGCCGATTTTACAGAGTTAGCTGCTAAAGAAATTACGCAAATTATTACCCGCAAGCAGCAGCCATTTGTGGTTGGTGGAACGGGCTTTTACTTGCAATCTTTATTACGCGGTTACCAGTTAGGCGGTGCTAGATCCGCCCAAGATTTAACCTTACGTAAGCAATTAAGTTTAATGGCTGAGCAAGAGGGTAATCAGGCCTTATGGAATCGACTTACCCAGGTTGATCCAGCTGCGGCCAAACGGATTCCGGTGGCGGATACACGGCGGATTATTCGAGCGTTGGAGGTTTATACGCTGACAGGCAAACAAATTTCGGCGCAGACAGATCAAATAAATACAAGTTACGAACCATATATTATTGGACTGACAACGCAACGGGAATTACTTTATCAGCGAATTAATCAGCGGGTTGATTTGATGATGCAGTCAGGGTTGCTGACAGAAGCCAAATGGTTGTACAAGCGACAGGATATAGCTCCTCAGGCCAGTAAGGGAATTGGGTATAAGGAGTTTTTCCCTTATTTTGCGGGGGAATGTGATTTGGCAACAGCAGTAAGTAAAGTCAAACAGAATTCGCGTCATTACGCCAAGCGGCAGTTAACTTTTTTTCGAAATCAATTACCAGTTCACTGGTATGATTTGGTTACCAGGCCAGAAGATTTACCGCAAATTAAGCAAGCCGTCAAAAACTTTTTAAATAAGGAGTGATTTAAATGAGTTGGTTGGACAAATTAGATCCAAAATTGCAGTCATTCGTTAAAGTGGTTGACCAACAGGTTGAGCCACGGTTTGAACAAATTAGGGATAACGTTTTAACTAATCAGGAAAAGGTTCTAACGGCCTTTCGTGAACACCACGTTTCGATGGATAGTTTCACGGGCACTAATGGTTACGGCTATGATGATGAAGGGCGGGATCAATTAGATGCAATCTACGCTGATGTTTTTGGCGGTGAGGCCGCAATTGTGCGCCCACAATTCGTTTCGGGAACCCATGCGATTGGGACGGCCTTTTTCGGCTTATTACGACCAGGGGATGAGTTGCTTTACATCACTGGCAAGCCTTATGATACCCTACAAGAAGTGATTGGTATTGCCGGGAATAAAATTGGTTCACTAGCGGAGTTTGGAATTGATTTTGATTACGCACCACTTCAAGAAAATGGCCAGATGGACAAGGTGGTTGTAAAAGAGAAATTAGCGAAGAAGCCTAAGGTAGTTGCCATTCAACGTTCCCGTGGCTATGCCATTCGTGATAGTTTTACAATCGAACAAATCACCGCAATGATCAAGTTTGTTCGGCAGATTTTACCGAATGTGATCATTTTTGTAGATAATTGTTACGGCGAATTTTCTGAAACTACTGAGCCGTTACAGATTGGCGCTAATTTAATGGCCGGTTCGTTAATTAAAAATCCGGGTGGTGGATTAGCAAAAACTGGTGGGTACATCGCCGGTGACCAGAAATTGGTTGAAAAGGCGGGCTACGCTTTAACTGTTCCTGGAATTGGCGCCAGTGAATCAGCAACTTTGAACACGATGGGTGATATGTTTCAAGGCTTCTTTTTGGCGCCACATGTTGTTGGTGAAGCAATTAAAGGTGCCGTTTACGCTGCGGCATTATTAGAAAAAATGGGTTTGGATGTTCAGCCTAAATGGGATGCGCCAAGAACTGATTTAATTCAAACAATTAATTTTGGCCAAGCTGAGCCAATGACTAAATTTGCGGCAGCAATTCAAAAGTATTCGCCAGTTGATGCATACGTAACACCAATCCCCGAAGCTATGGCCGGCTATGAAGACGAGATTATTATGGCCGCTGGAACTTTTGTCCAAGGGGCCAGCGTTGAACTTTCGGCGGACGGACCCTTGCGGCTACCATATACACTTTATTTACAGGGTGGGTTAACGTTTGAACACGTTAAATTGGCCATCACTTCGGCAGCTAACGAAACTTTTTTTACCGAAAAGACAGTTAAGTAAAGTTTTATTTTATGATTGACGTTTGATTTTTACAAATAGGCCTAGTGGAACGTGGCTATCATGTTTAGTCTAAATTAGACGTAGGCGGGGCTGGTTAGGTTCCAAACCGCCACGCGTTCTATCCTCGCGCACCGGCATGGCATCTAACTAATTCTGTCTTGTTTCAGCTAAACTTCAAAATTCTAAAAATTAGCTAAAAGCTTTGGCAGTGATGGCTACGATGTACTAGTGAGTATAAAAGATCCTAATTCTACTTTGGACAGATTGGTCTGGCCGTTATCATTGGCCTATGTTATAAAACATAACATAAGTTATTGACAAATAGTTTTGGCCTTGTTATGATGGATTTGTCTAAAGGAGGGTCGCTATGAAAGAGAAAGAGCTGCGACGTTCGTTATCCGTTTTTCCAATTGGTACAGTGATGAAGTTAACTGATCTTACCGCACGTCAGATTCGCTACTATGAAGAGCAAGATTTAATTCACCCGAAGCGAAACGACGGAAACCGACGAATGTATTCATTGAATGATATTGATGTTTTATTGGAAATAAAGGACTATTTGGCAGAAGGCATAAATATGGCCGGAATTAAACATATTTATGACATGAAAGAAGTCGCGAAACAGAAGAAGCAGGCCGATCTGAAAAAACCGGTCACAGATGAAGATGTTCGCCGAATTTTCCATGATGAATTACTACAGGCTGGGCGCTTAACTAACGAAGATCAGGGTTCAACAACTCTTTTTCATACGCACAGGCCTCTGTAAATTAATATAAGGAGCAATATGATGGCAAAAGTTAACTACACAAAAGATGAGATTCGTCAGATTGTTAAGGATGAAAATGTTCAATTTCTCCGTTTAATGTTCACTGATATTGGCGGAATTATAAAAAACGTTGAAGTTCCGGTTAATCAACTAGAAAAGGTATTGAACAATAAGATTATGTTTGATGGCTCTTCAATTGACGGTTTCGTTCGCATTGAAGAAAGTGATATGTACTTATATCCAGAATTAGATACTTGGATGATTTTTCCGTGGGGTTCTGAACACGGGAAGGTTGCCCGCTTGATTTGCCGGATCTATAATACTGATGGCACACCATTTATGGGCGATCCACGAAATAATTTGATTCGCGTTCTTGACGAAATGCGTGAAGCTGGTTTTACTGATTTCAATATTGGGCCTGAACCAGAATTCTTCTTGTTTAAGTTAGATGATAAAGGTCAGCCAACTTTGAATCTTAATGATAAAGGTAGTTACTTTGATCTTGCCCCTGTTGATTTAGGTGAAAATTGTCGGCGGGATATTGTTCTTGAGATGGAAAATATGGGCTTTGAAGTTGAGGCCAGTCACCATGAGGTTGCACCTGGCCAACATGAGATTGATTTTAAATATTCTAATGCTTTGGCTGCGGCGGATAAGATCCAGACCTTTAAACTAATTGTTAAAACGGTTGCCCGTAAGCATGGTTTGCATGCAACCTTTATGCCAAAGCCACTGGATGGTATAAACGGTTCTGGTATGCACATGAATATGTCTTTGTTCCATGATAAAGGGAACGCTTTCTTTGATGAAAAAGGTGAGATGCAGCTATCAGAGGACGCTTACCATTTCTTGGCTGGTCTGTTAAGTCACGCCCGTGGATTAACGGCAATTGCCAATCCAACCGTTAACTCTTACAAACGTTTAGTTCCTGGTTTTGAAGCACCAGTTTACGTGGCTTGGTCAGGTAAAAATCGTTCACCACTAGTTCGAATACCTGCATCACGGGGCTTGTCAACCCGTTTGGAGTTGCGTAGTGTCGATCCAACTGCTAATCCATATTTGGTTATTGCTGCAATGCTGGAGGCTGGTTTAGATGGTGTTCGGCAAAAGGCTGAACCACAGCCAGCAGTTGACCGCAATATTTACCGGATGAATGATGATGAACGAGAGGCAAACCACATTATTGATTTGCCATCAACGTTGCATACTGCGTTAAAGGTTTTGCAGGGTGATGAGGTATTAAAGTCTTCACTCGGACCACATCTTTATCAGAGCTTCCTTGAAAGCAAACGCTTGGAATGGGCTTCGTACCGCCAGGTTGTTTCGCAATGGGAACGTGATCAATACCTTGAGCTTTATTAGACACTATAATTTAGGTTATTAATATAAAGTGCGGCATAATTGTTAAAATAAATCTAACAATTATGTCGCACTTTTTTATTGTTTAGGGTAATTTTTACAGGAGTACAGTCGAGCAAATCTAGGCCGTGTTTAGGAGTAGAACAAAAGTTGATTATTGGATTGGCTGTAGGCACATGAACTTAGATTTTTAGCCCACGTTCTAGAGTAATGATCGGAAATAGTCAGAGGTTAGAGCTTCTTGTTCCACCTGCCGACTAATTGGTGTGAATGTGTTTGAAAAGCAGTTCCAGTACTTAAGGCAACCCAGCAGTTTTATTTTCTAAAAGGTATTTCTAATTGGCTAGCATTTAAATCCAAAATGTAGTTGGCCTTAATCGAGGAACGCAACGTCATGCCCATATCAGTTGCATAAACAACAAGCCCGAATTGGTGACCAGCAGCCAAATGGAAATGAGTCGGTTGAAGTTCAAAGTGAACGGTATAGAACTCGTTTGGGATAACTTCCTCATTTTTAAATGATTGCTGCCGATTTTGTAGATTGATGTGGCCCTTAGTTATCATTTTAAAGGGTGTTGTTTCTGGTTGTGGCGTAAATTCCACTAGGTCGTCACTCTTCCAGTTATAGCCAAGTTTATAACCCGATCGTTCTAAAACGGTAGGAACCTCAGTCAGGCGATCAGCAACACCATAATCGACCAACATTACACTTAAAAGCCCAGTTGGTTGGTCCACTGCGGCCTGTAAAGTAACGGTTGGTTTACCATCAATTATTTGTGCCTGTTTAAACGGTGTTGTTTTTAAGCAAATTCGATTATTTTGGTAGGGGCCATCCGTACTTAATAATTGTTGCTGCCAAAGATGCTCATCACCATTAGCTTGCTTAAATTGTTCCAGGCCGTCATCTTTAAAACTTAGACTGGCTGCTGAAGTTGGTTCCGTGGTAGTTAAATTTTTAGTTGTTAGATGATAAAGTGTCAATTTTTGATCAATTCGTGACCAATCATGTTGGGCGGTCCAGGTTTCTGGAGTCAGATTATCTTGAATTGTGACGTTAGGCAAGATCTCTTTAGCGTGATTGGCCACGCCATAGAGTTCATGGCTTAGCCAAAGATTCATCATGTCCGTAAAATCAATGGAGGGCATGTTGTTCATGTAAATATGTTTACCTTGGTGTAAGAATAATTTACGACTGATTTTTTGCCCCCGTAAACCGGCCCAAAGTTTTTCAACATTTCGTGGCTTAACGTTCCAATCATTTAACCCGTGAACCATTACCATATCGGCCTTTACGTTGTTCAGATTATGTCGGTAATTACGTTCATCCCAAAAATGATTGTAATTTCCGGTGACGCGGTCTTGACCTTTAGCCAAAGCCGCAAGATTTTGCTGGAAAATAGTTTTTACTTTGTTGTAGTCACCAGCATCCCTTTGTCGGGAAAAACACAATTCAGCAAGGACATCAGTATCTTCTCCTTGGCAATCAATAGGTGCAATGACTAACCCATTATCTCGATAATAATCGTACCAACTGGAAATGGCCGCCTCTGAAATAACGGTTTTAAGTCCGGCAACACCAGTGGTTGCGGCCGCCGTAGCTAAGGTTCCCAGGTAAGACTTACCCGTCATTGCAACGTTACCGTTACACCACCAGGCCTTGATTGCGATACCATCAGTTCTGTTGGTAAATGCCTTTCGATCATCATGCAGCCACTGAATGATAGCGATGGTGGATTCGGTTTCGGCAGGGGAACCACAAGTTCGAATGCCATCAGATCCACGTGTGCCGATACCACCCGCGTAAACGTTAACGAAACCCCGAGGCAAAAAATAATCATTTAATGAATAAAAACTTGGTTCATCGGCATAACGTTCTGCCGTTTGGCTCTCACTATTAACAGTTCTTTCAGCTGGCAATTTAGTGGTTGGTTCGCTGTAATTAATATCAGGATAAGTTGTCTTAGTAGGTGTTTTGGGACTGATATTCTGATCAACTGAGTGCAGGTAGTCCGTAACATCGTTCATTCCTTTGTAGTAAGGGTTAGCAGTGTATAAAACGGGCATTTTTAGGCCATGATTGGTTTCTTGCGGCCGAAAAATAGTTGTCTCAAGTAAATCGCGGTGACCATCCTGATCAGTATCCAGACTGGATTCAACGTAAACAACTTCCTTAACGACTTGGTTAGGATCGAAAACCGGCTGCATTTTACCGTTAAAAATCATTGGTTGGGGGTTTTCTTTTGATTGAAAATCTTTGAAATAGCCACGGTTAGCTAGGTCGTCAAGAAAAGTAACGCCAAACTTAGTGTGGGTAGTCAATAACAAATAGCTGTTCGCTAAAAGTGCCTGATTATCAAAAATAGCCGGTTCATTAAAGGACAGTTGAGTCCGGCGCATAAATTCAAGTGGGGAGTTGAGTTTGTAGTCGGTTTCTGGATGGAAACCAAGGAGTTGTAAGGCGATATTATAAAAAATTTGGTTATTAAATGGTTTGTCTTGGTCCAATAGAGCAGCAACTGTGAAAGCTGAAGTCGCTAATAGATTCGCACGGGCCGCCTTTTTGGTCGTTAACGTATAGCAATCAGGAAAAACTTGGTTAAAAAAGTGAATTAGATTATCGCGTAAGGGATGTTTAAAAAAATTAACGTCAATAAATTTAATCGCTAATAATTCCTGTACCATAGTCTCTTGCGGAACGGTTATTTGAGCAAACTGATTAATTTTCATCATAGGCCTCCTGTATGCTAATCGAGTAATTCTTTCTAAAAATAAAAAATGGTACAACTCAATTATAGTTCATAACTGAGTTGTACCCCTACGAAATTTTTTGGTTGAACAATGTTAGAAAATATTTAAAAAAGTAGTTAGAATTTTTCCGTCCACAAAAGTATCCGCCTTAATGAAAAAATATATAAATGAGGACGGGTAACAGGATAGCAAGTAGCCAAATTAGGTACCTAGCGCCAGTTGTGCTGGTAATTCGGTAAAGAATAAACGCAATGAACCAAATAATTAAGACGCTAATTCCAATCGTTAGCCAGTGGGCCATAATATCACTCCTTAATAATTGTGACGTTACAGTGGGCGTTCTGGGCAATGTAAGTGGCAGTCGAGCCTAATTTACCAGATTCAAAGGCGTTGTTCCCGGTAGCGCCAATAAATAATAAATCAAATTTCAACTGTTCAGTTAACGTTACGATTTGTTCTTTTGGATAGCCGTAAACAACCTTTGTTTCAATCTGTTCTAGGCCAACCTTTTGTGCCTCCTCTGTATAATCTGCGACCAGTTCAGTTGCCAGATTAGTTTCCTGATCAACTAAGTGTAAGAATGTATCGTGATAACGTTCGGCAAGGTAACCGCGGTCATTAACAACGTAAAGAATAGTGAGTGTTGCTTGCACGGTCTTGGCCAATTCAACTGCGCGTTGAAATGCGGTGTACGCTGCTTTTGAACCATCGACAGCGACAAGAAAAGTTTGTTTCATCATTTACCCTCCTTATTGTAAAGGCTTACCTTAATAACTTTAGTATACGGGGCTATTAATGTAGAAGTCAAAAATAATGGTTAAGATTATGGTAACAAGCAAATAAAAGCGAAAGGGGCAGTTGAAAAGGTTATCTAGATTTTGCAATGATGTTTGCTAGATAATTTAACGTTATTCGACCTGTAATCGTCTTACCAAATATTAAGCGACACTAATCAAGTTAAGAAAGTAAGTAAGAATAGCATTAAAAACGAATAATTTATCGAGGCAGTAACAATCGTTTAATAAAAATGTGATTGTAAGCAATCGCGGTATCGGTACCTGAAATTGGTCTAGTTTAAAATTAAACAATAAACAGTTTAATGAAAGCACTTGCAAAAAAGGAGTGAATAATGGTAGAGTAGTCTCTAAGAATTAGTATTAATTAAAGTACAATTAGGAGGTACTCAGAAATGGCATATAAAACAATTAACCCATATACGAATGAATTGGTAAAGACGTACCCGAATCATGATGACGCATACGTTGAAAAGGTACTCAGTAAGGCCGATGCGCTTTATCATCAGTGGCGCAATCAACCGGTTAAGGAACGAACTGTTCTATTACACGCGGTGAGTGACTATTTTACGGCACATACGGATGAATTGGCAAAGATTCTTACAATTGATATGGGTAAACGGCTTAGCGAAGCAAAAGGCGAAGTAGCCATTTGTGCCGCAATTGCGCAATATTATGCGGATCATGGTGAAGAAATGCTGCGGCCACAGACAATTAAATCTTCAGCCGGTGATGCGCGAGAAGAAAAACACCCAATTGGCACGTTAATGATGGTTGAACCGTGGAATTTTCCATACTACCAGTTAATGCGGGTTTTCGCACCTAATTTTGCGGTAGGCAATCCAGTTGTTTATAAACACGCTAGCAATACACCAGCCTCTGCGGCAGCATTTGAAGAAGCAGTTCGTAATGCTGGGGTACCTGATGGCAGTTGTACCAATCTTTTCATCAGTTATGATCAGGTTTCTAATGTGATTGCCGACAAGCGGATTCATGGCGTGGCTTTGACAGGTTCCGAAAGGGCTGGTAAAAAGGTTGCCGCCGAGGCTGGACAGAACTTGAAAAAGAGCACGTTAGAATTAGGTGGCAGTGATGCATTTATCGTCGCGGAAGATGCTAATCTAGAGGAAGTCAACAAAGTTGCTACTTCGGCGCGGCTTTACAACGCAGGGCAAGTTTGTACATCATCTAAGCGTTTTATTATTACTGAAAATCATTACGATGAATTTTTGGCTGCTTTAAAGAAGAGCTTCGCGCAAGTTAAGTGGGGCGACCCAATGGATGATGCAACAACTTTGGCACCACTTTGTACAGTTAGCGCTAAGGAAAAGCTTCAAACGCAAGTAGATGATGCTATTGCTAAGGGTGCAACACTTGAATACGGGAACCAACCAATTGATCATCCTGGGAACTTTTTTGAGCCAACTATTTTAACTAATATTACGCGGGACAATCCAGCATACTTCACTGAATTTTTTGGTCCAGTTGCACAGGTTTATAAGGTTAAAGATGATGCAGCTGCAATTAAATTAGCCAACGATTCTGATTATGGTTTAGGTGGGGTTGTTTTTGCTGGCGATCCTAAGCATGGGGCAGAGATTGCGTCACAAATTGAAACTGGTCAAGTTTTCGTAAATACGTATTTTGGAACGTTGCCAGAATTGCCATTTGGTGGTGTTAAAAATTCGGGGTATGGCCGTGAACTTGGTCATTTAGGAATTAATGAATTTGTTAATAATGAGCTAGTGGTTGTTAATCCAGAACCAAAAGTTGATTTTGAAAATACTTTTGGTGGTTTTGTTTAAGGAGTGGGACAAAAGTTGATTTTGGATTAGGCACGTGAACTCAGACTTTTGGCGCACGTTCCGTAATGATTAGAAATAGTCAGAGACCAGGACTTTTGTCTTGGCCTCTTTTTGTGTACCTTAAATTTGGTCGATTAATTATAGGCCGACAAGTTACAAACAATTTGTTATACTGTGAGCAGGTTATTTTAATTAAAAGAGGTTGTAAAAAATGAAACAGCTCGCAGATGGTAATTGGCAATGGCCTCGTTACCAGGATTTCTTATCTGAATTTATTCAGGCTTATACGGCAGTTGATCCAACGATTGTCACTGATTTTGATCATTATGTCACGAATTTTCCGAAACGAACCGAGATTTGTCAACATTACGCTAAAAAATGGCTAACAATAAAGCAGGATGCTGGGCTTAACTTCCAACCGACTACTTTATCCGTTGGTGAATTATTAAATTTCATCAGTGAGATTTGGGCGGAAGAACCAGTTAATTTATACTCATTGATGAAGCATGGTATTACTGAACAATTAGTTGCCGCTCGCTTCGAAAGTCTGGATCGGCTTTACGCACTGTTACATGTCACCCCAAAGGAGAACTAAATGCCAAGTCATGAATCAAAAAACGATGACGCTACCTCAGAAATAAACGTTGAAAAAACAGATACGAAATTCTTTTGTCCAGTTTGTCAAGAAGAGTTAGTTTTTGGCGCAAAAAAATGCCATTCTTGTGGTACGCAGATATTTTATCGCGATTTATCAAACGCAGCTTGGACCGAACGTAAAATAAAGATGTTGCACAATAGTGATGCAATCAGTCATTAAAATGAAATGTCGTTGACACGCCAGTTCTTCTTATTTATAATTAAGCGTGTTATTGTCTCAGTAGCTCAGCTGGATAGAGCAATGGTCTTCTAAACCATGGGTCGTGGGTCCGAATCCCACCTGAGGCATAGATAGTAACTGCAAGTAGTTCTTTAAATAGTCTAGATGCCTTTATATCAGGTATTTGGGCTATTTTTTTATTTTTGCTAATGCAAATAACCGCAAGTTTATCAATTCAAACTGGGCAAAAACTGGGCAGACAGTAAGCAGTAAATAATCGACCGTTTAAAAAAGGCAAACCGGCTTCTCGAAATTGAGAAATCGGTTTGTCTTTTACAT